>NZ_AFWE01000217.1 GCF_000222585.1 Vibrio scophthalmi LMG 19158
AATTCCACGTCTCTCGTCTCTCGTCTCTCGTCTCTCGTCTCTCGTCTCTCGTCTCTCGTCTGCGGTAAAAAACTTGCAGCGTTTCGATAACTTTTATGCTCTAATACCGCGCTTACCAAGGGATGGTGTTAAACAGCTCAGCTTCGATGGAGTTATCAAGTTGACCGATCCCTGAATAATCCCTAGGAAATAGAAATGTCTAAGAACAAAAAATTTGCAATTCGTGTGTCTGAAAAGCGCACTGGTTGGACTGCTGAAATCACTCGTCAAGTGACCTCTCGTAAAACGGTTGTTTCTAAGCGTGAAGCTGGTTTTGAAAGTGAAGAGCTTGCACAAGCTTGGGCTGAAAAAGAGCTATTGGGTTTTGTGAAAAACCAAGCAGAGCGTAACGAGCGTAAAGGCCAACAACGTGTTGAGCGTAACGAACGTCAAGAGCGTCTAGAACGTGAAGCAGCAGAACGTAAAGCAGCGTTCCTTCAAGCTCGTAGCGAAGCTAACGATGCGGCAGACGAAGATTTCGACGACTACGAAGACTAATATTTAGTCTTATCTCGTTGTAAAAAAAAACCGCCCTCAGGCGGTTTTTTTGTCTCTAAAATCGCAGTTTCGCGTTTAGCGAAACTGACCAACCTCAGGTAAAAACTCAAATCCAGCACTGGCCAGTTTGGTTTCTAAATCAGTTTTATCGATATCAAAAAATGCAACCAACTCATCCAGATCGCCATTGAAATCGTCGCGCAGTTTCAAGTTGACGATACTCATCAGCATGATGGTATCCATGCTTTTAAAATTGGCTAAATCCATGTCTAATCCTCGAAGTCAGAGATAAGCAGGTTAGCTGCCGCAAAGGCCGCTTTTTCACGAATAGCAAGCTCAAGCGTTGTATCCGCAGCAATTTCATTTAACGTACGAACCGCGCAGGTAATGGCTTGAGGGATATAGCCTTGATCGCCACTGCCAATCTGTGCATAAAGCTCGCGTATTAAGTCACAACAATCATAAACTTTCATCGTCATTTACTTCCAATCAAAATGAGAACTGGTCTCAATATACACAGAGTCACGAGCAAACTCAAAGTGAGAGCTTGCGCTATCTCAAGGCTTGTGTGGAAATGCGGTTAATTTATGCAATCCGATTAGCCAATGCGGATTAGCTTGGGCTGTTTACTTGCATTTCAAGCTGTTGCGTGACCTCTGGATCCAGTTTTAGTTGCTTCGCTAATTCTTGCAGATAAGCCTTTTCCATAAAGTTTTGTTCATCAACCACCAGTAGAGATGCAAGATAAATTTCAGCCGCTTGTTGCGGTGTTGAAGCTAAACGAGCGATTTGAATTGGATCGAGTGGTTTATTGAGCTCTTGCTGTATTAGCTCACGCAGGTGTTGATCGCCACCGGATTGTTCAATAGCGGCATCGATTTGCGCCATCTCGTCATTGTCCACGTGACCATCGGCTTTTGCCGCAGCAATCATGGCTTTAATGATTAGCTGACTGTGTATGGGTTGGTTTTGATCAAATGGTTCGTTGCTGGTGGCTGAGCTAGATTGTTTGCCTTGCCAATCGTTATAGACCTTATAGGCAAGCGCCCCAAGCGCGGCTGCGCCACCAACCTTGAGGGCGTTTTTACCAATTTTAGCGCCCATTTTTTTACTCTTTTTCGACCCCATGAGTAGCCCGACTAAGCCGCCGCCGACTGCACCCGCGCCAAGAGTCTTCAATGATCCTGAGCTGGATTGTTTTTTGAGTTGCTGTTGACCTTGGCGCACGATATCGGAATTCAGTGCTTGGTTCAGTAGAGATTTTAGATCCATAAGAAGCTCCAGTAGTGGCGTAATTAACTCTTAGAGTGAGTGTAAGAACATTAGCAGAGCAAAAATGAACGTAAGATTAATGGGATAGGGTTTTGAGAGTCGAGATTGAAGCGAGAATAGAATCGGGAAGCGAGATTGAAGAGGCGAGATTGAAGAGACGAGAAGCGAGATTAAAGAGGTGAGAATCGAGAGTTTAGAAGCGAGATAAAAGAATCGAGAAACGAGAGGTGGGTAACTTCTCGCCTCTCGCTTTTCTCGCCTCTCGAGCGAAGCGTTCTGCTTTTCGCTTTTTCTCGAATCTCGAAGCGCTATTCCGGCGCGTAACCGTGCATGCTGAGCAGATCGCCATCAAGGTAAGCGGCTTTGCCATCGACCATTTCTAAACGGCCTTCAACAAACCATTTTGCGACCATTGGATAGATGCGGTGCTCTTGGTTTTGCACGCGTTCGGTGAGAGTTTCTACCGTGTCTTCATCAAAGATAGGCACTTTAGCTTGTAGGATCACCGGACCACCATCAAGTTGCTCGGTAACAAAGTGCACACTGGTGCCGTGTTCTTCATCACCGGCATGAATGGCACGCTGGTAGGTGTTAAGGCCTGGATATTTCGGCAATAGAGAAGGGTGGATGTTAATCATGCGGCCCATGTAGTGGCGAACGAATTCGCCACTTAGAATACGCATGTAACCAGCAAGGATGACTAAATCAGGTTTAAACTCATCCATTTGGCGCATCAGTTCATGATCGAAAGCGTCGCGAGTATCGAACGCTTTAGGATCAAGAAATACTCCAGCAGCTCCGGCGTTTTTTGCACGCTCAAGCGCATAGGCTTCCGCTCTATTTGAGAATACGGCGGTCACTTTGCCATCGGTGATTGAAGAATCACACGCATCAATGATGGCCTGTAGGTTGGAGCCATTTCCAGAAACTAAAACAACGATACTCTTCATACTTAATTGATCTCTACTTGCTCTTCGCCTGCTTGTGCTGGAGCAATTTTACCAATTACCCATGCATTTTCGCCTTCTTGTTGCAGCAACTTGACGGCTGCGTCTGCTTGGTCAGCAGGTAGTGCAACAACTAAGCCTACACCACAGTTGAAGGTACGGTACATCTCGTGTGTCGTGACGTTACCTTTCTCTTGTAGCCATTTAAAGATAATTGGCCACTCCCAGCTGTTACCATCAACCACGGCTTTAGTACCTTGTGGCAGAACGCGTGGGATGTTTTCCCAGAAACCGCCACCAGTAATGTGTGAGATAGCATGAATGTCATGCTGCTCGATCATTTTTAGTGCCGATTTAATGTAAATACGAGTGGGTTCAAGTAGGTGCTCACCGATAGTACGACCTGCAAGCTCTTCGTTCTTGTCTGCGCCAGATACTTCAAGGATCTTACGCACCAAAGAGTAGCCATTTGAGTGAGGGCCGCTAGAACCGACAGCAATCAGTGCGTCACCAGCGGCCACTTTGCTACCGTCGATGATGTCTTCTTTCTCGACAACGCCAACACAGAAGCCAGCAACGTCATAGTCTTCGCCTTCGTACATGCCTGGCATTTCTGCTGTTTCACCACCAATGAGTGAACAACCTGCTTGAATACAACCCTCAGCAATACCAGTAACAACGTCTGCTGCGGTATCAACATCGAGTTTGCCTGTTGCGTAGTAATCAAGGAAGAATAGTGGCTCGCCGCCTTGAACGATAAGATCGTTAACACACATCGCCACAAGGTCGATGCCGATGGTGTCATGTTTGTTCATATCCAATGCAAGGCGAAGTTTTGTACCTACGCCATCAGTACCCGATACCAAGACTGGCTGCTTATATTTGGTTGGCAATTCACAAAGTGCACCAAAGCCACCAATTCCACCCATAACCTCTGGGCGACGAGTACGTTTCACCGCACCTTTAATGCGATCAACAAGTGCATTACCTGCATCGATATCAACGCCAGCATCTTTATAACTTAGAGAAGTATTATTGCCACTCACAGGAAGTCCTCGGTTAAGTAAGTTGGATATGAGAAAACGGCGCTATTCTACCAGTTGATAAATACCAATAGCAAACGTTTGCGTGAGTTTTTTATCTTATACAAGATCAAGAAATTGAGAACGAAATCGTTTATAATCTGAAGGTTTATTTGAAAAATACCCTATTTGCCGGAGATGGACATGAAAGTTGTTGAAGTAAAACACCCGCTTGTTAAACACAAAATTGGTCTAATGAGAGAAGGTGACATCAGCACTAAGCGCTTCCGCGAGTTAGCGACTGAAGTTGGTAGCCTACTAACTTATGAAGCAACCGCAGACTTTGAAACAGAGAAAGTGACCATTGATGGTTGGAATGGCCCTGTTGAAGTAGATCAAATCAAAGGTAAAAAAGTAACGGTAGTGCCAATCCTACGTGCTGGTCTTGGTATGATGGATGGTGTACTTGAGCATATGCCAAGCGCACGTATCAGTGTTGTTGGTATTTACCGTGATGAAGAAACACTTGAGCCAGTACCATACTTTAACAAGCTTGCTTCAAACATCGATGAGCGTATCGCACTTGTGGTTGACCCAATGCTTGCAACGGGCGGCTCTATGATCGCAACGATCGATCTACTAAAAGAGAAAGGTTGTCAGGCAATCAAAGTACTTGTACTTGTTGCGGCTCCAGAAGGTATTGAAGCTCTAGAAAAAGCGCACCCAGATGTAGAACTATACACGGCTGCGATCGATGAAAAACTGAATGACAAAGGTTACATCGTTCCTGGTCTTGGTGACGCAGGCGATAAGATCTTCGGTACTAAGTAAACCGAATCCAATAAAAAAGAGGAGCTGATGCTCCTCTTTTTTTATATTTAGAATATGCTCTCACAGAGCATATTCTAAATTGGTCATTCCATAGAGCGCGTTAGCGCGAGTAGGGAATCTCGCCCTTTTTCTCGCTTCAGCTCTTCGCTCTTAGCTTCTAAACTCTCGCTTCTGCTTCTGCTTCTGCTTCTGCTTCTGCTTCTAGCTCTTCGCTTCTAAACTCTCGAATCTCGCTTCTGCTCTCAGCTCTGTTTACTTCTTCAAACCCAATGTACCACCTACGCGTGGCTTATTGCTTGGACGTGATGAGTTTGGACGCGATGAACTCGGACGAGAGTTATTGTCGTTCGAACGGCCTTTATAGCTCGGCTTGTCACTGTAACGGTCGCTATTGCGTTTATCGTTGCTACGATCGTCGTTGCTGTTACGATTACCAGAGCGCTCATTATGACGACTTTGACCACGTTCGTTACTACGCTCACGATTTTGCTCACCATGACGACCTTTCTTTGAGTTAGGTGCATGGCGGAATTCATCAGCATTACGGCCTTTAAAAGTACGTGTGTTTTGATTACGGCGCGCGGTTGACTCTTGGTTCTCTTCGCGGCTATCAAACAATTTAGCGTCAGTTGCTTTGCGAATGTGTTTGCCTTTAGCATCGGTCTTTGACGCTTCTTCGGTACTGACAGAACCTTCACACATGGCATGAATTTCGTTGATTTCGTCATCGCTTAAATAGCGCCAGCGGCCATTTGGAATATCATCCAGCGTGATGTTCATGATACGAACACGACGCAGTTTAAATACTTCATAACCCAGAGCTTCACACATGCGACGAATTTGACGGTTTAAGCCTTGCGTCAATACGATGCGGAATGAAAATTTGGTTTCTTTGGTGACTTTACATGGCAGAGTAACGGTATCAAGGATGTTAACGCCTGCGCCCATACGACGGATAAAATCGTCTGTGATTGGCTTATCAACACGCACCACATACTCTTTTTCGTGGTTGTTGCCAGCACGCAAGATCTTGTTAACGATGTCGCCATCATTGGTTAGAAAGATCAGACCATCAGAAGGTTTATCAAGACGACCAATCGGGAAGATACGTGAGCGGTGGCCAATAAAATCAACAATGTTGCCCGGAATGTCGCGTTCGGTAGTACAGGTAATACCGGTTGGCTTATTTAGAGCAATATAGACAGGTTTTTCTTTGGCTTTGAGCGGTTGACCGTCAATGCAAACGTCATCACCAGACATAACTTTGGTACCCATTTCAGGGATCTGACCATTAATGGTGACACGACCTTGGTCAATCAGCTTATCTGCTTCACGACGAGAGCAGTAGCCAGTTTCACTGATGTATTTATTTAGACGTTTAGCGTTATCTTGTGACATTTAGGTCTTCCTCAACGTTTCCCAACGGCAGTTAATTAGAAAAAAATGCAGCCCTATGGCTGCATTTCACATTTTAACACTAAGAGAAAGCCTTAACCTAACCGTTTTTGATGGCGCTCACGGTTTTCTAGCTTCTTTTCTTGGCTTTTTCGCAACAAGACATAAACCGCGCCAGTACCACCATGGAATTGTTGAGCGCTGTGCACCGATTGCACTTCTTTAATCTGCACTAACCATTGGGCAAGATAGCTTTTCATCTGTGCGGGTGGATTAGAACGCTCACCACGACCGTGCACAATGAGCACAGTACGAATATCCATGCGGATACATTGCTTTAAGAAGATCACTACTTCGTCGCGGGCTTGCTTTAGCGTGCGACGGTGTAGGTCCAATTTCGCTTGAATGGGGTACTTGCCTAATCTGAGCTTACGGTAGACGCCTTCTTGCACACCATCGCGTTTGAACTCGATGATCGCTTCCGGTTTTAGCGAAGGGGCGTAATCAATCGAGAGATAATCAGGATCTTCTTCCGTTAGCCAAATAGCCGCCGCTTGCTTAGCGAGCTGTGCATCACTGGTGTGATGAATCTTTTTTAGCTCGGCAGTGTCGTTATTAATTGGTTTTACGTCACCCATCATTTGCTGAAAAAGGGTGAAATCGTCGTCTTGAGACATAGAGGCATCTCAGGGTAAGAATCTAATCGGATAATTATACGAAAGCTTAATGGTAAAAGGGCAAATTTTTAAGGGATACAGAGCAGTTAGTGAAAGGAGTGTGATTAGACGAGAGTGGGGAGTTAAAATGGTTGTAGAGTGGCTTACGCAGTAAAGCGAAAAACCCGAAGTAGATAAATTATCTACTTCGGTGCAAGGCGCTACAGTTGCCTACCGCGATGCTAAGCGATCTAGTGAGGAGATTTGTCAGTCATTACTTTGTAAACGATGAAGCCACCGTAGAAGAACATAAGACCTAAAGCGCTGAAGATGACTAACATTGATGACAGCCCTACCGCATTACCAAAAAGAAGTTCAAGCCAAAAGTCCATGTTTCCCCCAAAGTTTTTGAAGACAGGTTTACGTTAACGGATGGGGTTTGAAATGATAATGATCTGGATCAATTGTATCCTTTTGGTTGTTATTGTGTTCTTTTTTGTGAGCTTTCAATCACACTTTGTGGCCCGTTGCTGATGTTTTAGGCAAACGAACAATAAAAGCAAAAAAGCTTAATGAAATCACTTGCGTTAAGTTCAGGAATCCGTAATATACGCCTCGTCGACAGGCAATACGACTTGTAAGACATCTCGGTGAATAGCGCAGCTTGGTAGCGCATCTGGTTTGGGACCAGAGGGTCGGGGGTTCGAATCCCTCTTCACCGACCACTTTTAAGAAAAAGGCTCTACAGAAATGTAGAGCCTTTTTCGTATCTGTACGTTTTATATATCCCCCATGCTCAAAGCGCAGGAAAAGAATCAGCACTTGGAAAAAGATCTCCGATCTCTCGGTGACCCTAACGTGCGTGATTAACCTATAAACCTATGAATTTAGTACTTAAATTCGCAGTTCGCTTGGCTGCTGGTTGAGCGCTGAGTGACGGTAAAGCCTTTATTGCGCAGTAGTGACACTAGGCTATCTCGGCCAATCAGGTGTAATGTCCCCACAACCACTAAATAGTTGCCTTGTTTCTTCGGTAAAATTTCTCTGCTCGCGAGCTTATTCGCCCAATCTTGATTGCGCTGATAGATGAATGCTTGCTCAAATTCAGGCGACATTTCTGTTAAGTGCGAAAATTCATTGAGTTTCGCGATATCACCACTCTTCCAGCTCTTAATTAAGCAGTGCATTGCATTTTCTGAATGATCAAACTGTTCGATCGCATTCGTGAGTAGCTCTTGCCCACCATTGGCTTGCTGGGTGAGAAGATCAATTTGAAATTGCAGTGACTCTAAACCCAGCACGGGCTTACCTTGGTTAATCGCTTGCGACAGTAGCCAAAGATCCACCCCATCTTGAGGTTTGTAGCCTAAGTATTCGATTTGCTTCATTTGTATTGCCAATGCAGATGCCCAAGGTGGGGTTTGTAGCAGCTGTTCTCCATTTAGATTGAGCAGGTTGGCAATTCCAAGCAACTCCTTTTGCTGATGTTGTGAGAGAACATCTTGACTGAGAACTTGAGAGTGAGGGTATTGCACCTTGTTCTGGTTGCGGATGTCAGCCTCAAGGATGATGCCATCAGAATGGGTTAAAAAGGTGGTGATAGCCGCGGGCAATGGGTACATGTCAGCATCACCGACGTGGACTGAGCCGACGAGCAATAAGTTGAGCTTACCCTTGCTTGCTTGCCAGTAGAGAGGCTCTGCAGTGGATAATTGGCTAAAGAAGAAGGTTGTGAGTAAGCAAATCAGTCGAATCATAGAGAGTCACAAAAGGCGCATTAATCAGATTGATTGTAAGCATGAGTCTAATTGCGTTGCTATGCAACACTCATCGTCAGGCCTTTCTGCTGGTTATCTCTGATCGGTTGAACAAAGGGATTAGTTTGCAGTAATAATTAAGCCCTCGTCAAAGTGAACTAATTTTTTGATGTGAAATAACTCGCAAAAAATGAATCGTGTCTCACTGGGTAGAGATAAAAAAGCCCAGTCTAAAATGACTGGGCTCTATCAATCGCAAAAGAACGAATTAAGCGATTTGTGACTGCTGCTCTTCGAGCTGTTGCTCGATGCTGATCGGTGCTTCTGCACCGTGCATCCAGCGTACCAGAGTGTTTGAGAAAAACAGGAGTACCACACCGCTAATTGTTGCGGTTACCGCGATGCCACTAAAGATAGACAGTGCACCTAGCTCACCCACGTGCGAGCCAACGTAACCTGCAACATAGTTTGCGATAGCATTACAACCAAACCATGCTCCCATCATCAGTGATGCTAGACGCAGTGGCGCTAGTTTAGTGACCAGTGATAGACCAATCGGTGATAGGCATAGCTCACCCAGGGTATGGAAGAAGAATGCGCCGACTAACCAAAGCATAGAGGTTTTTACGGTTGTATCACCGCCTTGTTCCATGACAGCACCTACCATACATAGGAAGCCAAGTGCGAGGAAGAACATTGCCATAGCAAACTTCACTGGCGAGTTTGGTTCACGTTTGCCCAGTTTTACCCAAAGAACAGCAAGCAACGGCGCAAGTGTAATGATAAAGAATGGGTTAAGTGACTGGAACCAAGCCGCGGGCACTTCAAAGCCACCGATCATACGGTCGGTATATTGTTGAGTGTAGATGTTCATCAGACCGCCAGCTTGTTCAAAGCCAGCCCAGAATACGATAGTAAAGACACTCATCACTAAGATAACTTTAATTCGATCGAACTCTTCTTTAGTCAGAGGTTCTTTTTTATTTGAGTTTTTAAGCTCTAGATCGCGCTTAGCTGCAGGCTCACGACCGATATCGCCAAGGCATGATTGTGCGAATGAAAGTTGCATTACTAGGCTCATCAGCATACCAATGCCAGCAGCAACAAAGCCCGCTTTCCAACCAAATTCATTAGTTACTGAACCCGAAACGACACCGGCCAGTAGTGCACCAATGTTGATGCCCATGTAGAAGATAGTGAATGCGCCATCACGACGGTTGTCGCCTTCTTGGTAAAGGTCACCCACCATGGTTGAGATATTTGGTTTAAACAGACCATTACCGGTGATCAATAGCGCCAAACCGAGGTAGAAGCTGTGCATCATCGTCATGCCAAGCATGTCAGATGGCAGTGCCAAGGTAAATTGACCGATCGCCATTAGTGCGCCACCAATTAAAATTGAGCGACGTTGACCAAGGTAGTTATCGGCTAACCAGCCGCCGATAAGCGGTGTGATGTAGACGAGTCCAGTATAAATGCCGTAGAGATCTAGAGCATCTTTAGTCGACCAGCCTAAGCCACCATTTATAGTTGTATCTGTTAAATACAAAACCAAAATAGCGCGCATCGCATAGTAAGAGAAGCGTTCCCAAAGCTCAGTGCCGAAAAGCAGAAATAGACCACGAGGATGGCCCAAAAATTGTCGATGTTGTGTTTGCATAAGTTTTACTAATAGTTATGAATAGAGAATTTTATAGCGGTAATACCTATACATGATGAAATTACGTAATGCAAATTATCTATAATTAGGAGTGATAAGGAAAAGTGTGATAAGTGGCTGAAATTTGGCTTTTTAGTGTTGAAATTGCGCTATTTTTGTTCGTTTAAAAACTAAGGTTTCATATTTGAGTGGCAGTTTTATAGCGATAAAAAGGTGATTAAATGATTGGTTTTATTCTACAAAATAAAAAAAGGGACGCCAAAGCGCCCCCTTTTGATGTGATTGACTTTTAGTAAGCGTCGTTGTGAACAGCTTTCACCGCGCGCCCAGAAGGATCTGCACAGTTTTTGAACGACTCATCCCACTCAATCGCTTTCGCTGATGAACAGGCGACAGATGGACCACCAGGAACACACTCTGCCGCAGAAGGCAGCGGGAACAACTCTTCAAAGATTTCACGGTATACGTAGCCTTCTTTGGTGGTCGGTGTGTTGTATGGGAAGCGGAACGCCGCTGTTTCTAGTTGCTGCTGCGTTACTTTTTCTTCTGCTACTTCTTTTAATGTATCAATCCAGCTATAACCAACGCCGTCAGAGAACTGCTCTTTTTGACGCCATGCAATCGACTCTGGCAGATAGTGTTCAAAACACTCACGTAAGATGTGTTTTTCCATCTTACCGTTGCCACACATCTTATCCGCAGGATTGAGGCGCATTGCAACATCGATAAACTCTTTATCAAGGAAAGGTACACGGCCTTCTACGCCCCATGCAGCGAGTGACTTGTTGGCGCGAGCACAATCGAACATGTTCAGTGCTAGCAGTTTACGCACGGTCTCTTCATGGAACTCTTGAGCATTAGGGGCTTTATGGAAGTAGAGGTAACCGCCAAAGATTTCATCCGCACCTTCACCAGACAACACCATCTTGATGCCCATGGCTTTGATCTTGCGACCAAGCAGGAACATCGGCGTTGAAGCTCGAATCGTCGTGACATCGTAGGTTTCGATATGATAGATAACATCACGAATCGCATCCAAACCTTCTTGAATGGTGTAGGTCATCTCATGGTGAACGGTACCAATTTGATCGGCGACTTCACGAGCGGCTTTCAAATCAGGCGCACCTTCAAGACCAATCGCGAATGAGTGCAATTGTGGCCACCATGCTTCTGATTGCTCATCATCCTCGATACGCATTGCTGCATAGCGTTTTGCGACAGCAGAAGTAATTGATGAATCAAGACCACCAGAAAGAAGCACACCATAAGGCACATCGGTCATTAGTTGGCGTTTAATCGCTGCTTCAAGCGCTGCGGTTAGCTCTTCTTTACTGGTGTGGTTATCTTTTACTGCGGCGTAGTCGTTCCAATCACGCAGGTAGTAGCGTTGTGGCTCGCTATCTTGGCTGCTGTAGCTGCAACCCGGAGGGAATTCACTAATGGTTTTACACACCGGAACCAGGGCTTTCATCTCAGAGGCGACAAAGTAGTTACCGTGCTCATCGTAGCCTTGGTAAAGAGGGATAATACCAATGTGGTCGCGGCCAACCAGATATTGATCTTTATCTTCGTCATAGAGAACAAAAGCGAAAATACCGTTAAGTTCTTCTAACAGTGCTTCACCCATATCTTGGTAGAGTGCCAGAATGACTTCGCAGTCAGAGTCAGTTTGGAAGTCGTACTTGCCTTCGTAGCGGGCACGGATCTCTTTATGGTTATAGATTTCGCCATTAACCGCCAGTATGTGTTTGCCATTTGGGCTATAGATTGGTTGCGCACCACTGTTGAGGCCGACGATGGCTAAACGTTCGTGAGCAAGAATCGCTTTATCTGAAGAATAGATACCCGACCAATCCGGTCCGCGGTGGCGTAGTTTTTTCGACATCTCAAGTGCGATAGGGCGCAGTTGAGCAGCGTCACTTTTAATATCTAAAATGCCAAAAATTGAACACATACTAATCCCTTATTTAAACTGTATTTATTTCTTGTATATAAACTTGCCATTCTGGTTAAGAAATGCAACCCATAGCGATAAAAAAAATCACAAAAGTGCCATTGCATTAAATAATATTTAATTTAACTTCGTTTGATTAAAAAAAATCCACCATTTGGTGGATTTTAGACCGTTTATCTAAGGGCACTAACTAAAGCATTAAAAAAACTATGGTTTTTCAAAACTTGGTCGCAACTGTTCGCAAACGTGACGGGCAAAGCCGCTACCTGCCTCACTATAAATGTTAAAGGCTGCGTCAACGCCATGCTCTAGCAGTGTATCCAGTTGATCTGGGTATTCGGCAATCGCCGCTATTTGGCCTTGATAGTTTCTTAGGTGTAATTGTTCGAGTGCGATTTGGTTACCTTGATGGTGTGGCATTGCTAACAGCACAAGTTTCACTTTACCAGTATCCAAAATACGCTCCCAAAAATCGGGGTCGGTCGCGTCACCGGAAATCACGTTTCGGCCATGCGCTTTATGGATATGCGCCGCTTCTTCACGTACCTCAATCCCTAGGCTGATTTTGCCGTAACGTTGGCGTAGTTCGTCGTAAGCACCAGTACCAATACGGCCCATACCTAAGATAAGAATTTGTGCGTGGCCAGGATTGATTAATTGATCGCGCACATTCAATTTTTCTGCAGCGTGCTCTTTTAACCAACGTCCTGAACGTTGATAAAGTGCGTGACCTTGGCGGTTGATTGGCGCGGCAAGGACAAAAGAAATTGATACCGCAATCGCCAGTGCAACCAAAATGTCACCGCTCATCCAACCCATCTTAAAGGCCAAGCCGCCAACAATCAGGCCAAACTCACTGTAGTTAAATAGACTAAGTGATGAGAGTAGTGAGGTACGCACGCGGAATTTGAATGAGTTCAGTACTAAGAAGTAGAGAATGCCTTTTAGTGGCAGCATCAGCATAAAGATCAAAGCCAAGGCAAAGCCAGCCAGCGTTGGTTGTTCTGATAAACCGATGTTGAGGAAGAAGCAGACTAAAAATAGCTCTTTGAGGTTAAACAGTGACTTGGATAACTCTGAGGCTTTTTTGTGTCCAGCCAGCAACATACCCAAAATCAAAGCGCCAAGATCGGCTTTCATACCTACCAATTCGAATAGTCCAGCCCCGACAACGAGTGCGAAGAAGATGCCAAAGAGTACCAGCATCTCACCGTGACCAACCCAGTCGAGCAGTTTATAGAATAGGGGACGCATTAATGGCAACGCGAATAAGACAATCGCATACCATTCCGGCAATTTTCCAGTCGATGCCGTTAGGAAGATCACCGCGAAGATGTCTTGCATAACCAAGATGCCAATCGCGATTGTGCCGTAGGTTGCGTTGAGCTCGCCTTTTTCTTGCAAAGATTTTACCGCAAAAACGGTACTAGAGAAGGAGAGGGCAAAGCCAAGCAAGACGATTTGATCAACGCTCATTGCGCTGAGTGAACCCACACCGAGAATTTTTAAGCACAATAAAGCGGCTGAGAAGAGTGCAGTAGACAACACATTGTGAATGGTTGCTCCGGCCCAGATCTCTTTAGACAGCAAGGTTTTGAGGTCAAGCTTCAAACCAATGGTGAACAGCAGCAAGGTTACACCCAGATCGGCGAGGGTAATGATGGTGTCGTTGGAGCTAAAACCTGCGGCTTTTAAACCAAAACCAGCCAGTAAGAAGCCAACCAGTGGGGGCAGGTTACATTTCAACGCTACAAAGCCTGCGATAAATGCAGCTGAAATTAAGATGATTTCCATACAATAAAACTACTCTGTCCCTAAAACGAAAAAGGCTATGTCATTGACATAGCCTGTTATTCTAACTCAACTTGTTGCTTAAGCGATCAGTCTTCCAGTAATTTTTGTAACAAAACCCCGTTTAACATAGCGCGTTTGATCATCGCAAAGGCACTCATGGTCGGTTGTTTGTCGATCTGTGAAGCGACTATCGGTAGTTCTGCGTGGAAAGTTGGCAGCGATTGGTTTTCAACATTACGACGAATCGCAGGGAAGAGAATATCTTCACAGCTGGTAATGTCGCCAGCAATGATCACTTTTTGTGGATTAAACAAGTTGATAGTCATTGCGATGGCTTTACCCAATTGGTTACCAACACGAACCAGACTTTGGGTGGCCAGTTCGTCACCTCGATTGGCGTGCTCGCAAACATCTTTAATGGTAATGCTGCTCAGTTCACTTAGGCTTGACTCGTAGCCTTGTGCGGTAAGCTTTTTCACACGTTCAATAATGGCAGGGTTTGCGGCGACGGTTTCTAAACAACCGAAGTTCCCACATTGGCATTGCTCACCAAGTGGATCAATTTGGATGTGACCAATTTCGCCTACGTTGCGGTTATAGCCTAAGAATACTTGACCATTAACGATAATACCCGCACCAGTACCGCGATGAACACTCACTAGAATAGAATCTTGGCAATCTTGACTGGCACCAAAGTAATGTTCGGCTAATGCCATGCCACGCACGTCGTTGCCGACGAAGCACTCAACATGGAAGGTATTAGTAATGAGATCACCAATCGCCAAGTTATCCACATTGATATTAGGCATATACTCAACCACACCCGTTTCAGGGTTGATCAAGCCAGGTAGCGCAACACCAATAGCGATTAATTGGTTAATGGTCGATTGATTATATTGAATGAAGTTCTTGAGGAATAACAGCAACCCATCGACAAGCTCGCCCTGGGTGGTGTAATAGAACTCTTGATAGTCAGACGCCAGTTCTTTACCGCCAAGATCAAACAGACTGAACTGAATGTAATCTCGACCTAAACGAACGGCCACTGAGTGAAAGGGCGCTTCTTCTGTCGTCAGCGATATTGCACGACGACCGCCAGTAGAGGCTTGTTGAGCGACCTCTTTAATGAGGCCGCGTTCGAGAAGTTGGCGGGTAATCTTAGTCACGCTCGCAGGAGCTAGATGACTGACATCAGCAACCTGTATCCGCGAAATAGGACCTTGTTGATCGATCAGTCTGTACACTGCTGCACTGTTTAGTTGTTTAACTAAATCTACGTTACCTATTTGTCCGCCATTCATGTCTACACTTGCTCGTATTGTCCGTTAACAATATTCGCTTGGATTTGGAAGTCGCGATTAAACACGGTTAGGTTAGCAATCATGCCTTTCTTAACTCGGCCTAATTTGTGATCAACTCCAATTGCTTTTGCTGGGTACAAAGTAGCCATGCGGATAGCTTCATCCAAAGCGATTCCGACGTGCTCAACAGTATTTTGTACTGCTTCAATCATAGTGAGAGCTGAGCCGCCCAATGTGCCGTTTTCATCAACACACTTACCTTCTCGGTAATATACTTTCTTACCAACAAAAATAAAGTAATCCATGTTGGCACCTGCAGGAGCTGTGGCATCGGTCACTAATACTAATTTTTCACCTTTAATTTTGTGAGCGATACGGATGTTTGCGTAGTCCACATGGAAACCATCAGCAATGATACCGGCATAAACATCAGGCGTATCGTAAATAGCACCAACCACACCCGGCTCACGGCCGACCATTGGTGTCATCGCATTAAACAGGTGAGTGGCAAAAGTGATACCGTGCTCAAAGCTTTCACGTGCTTCTGCGTAAGTTGCATTGGTGTGACCGATAGAAACCACAATACCCGCTTCTTTTAGGCGAGCGATGTGCGCAGGATCGTTATGCTCAGGCGCCAGTGTTACTTTGGCGATAACGTCAGCGTTAGCACACATGAAGTCAACCATGCTGTCATCTGATGGACGAATGTAATCAACGCTGTGAATCCCTTTTTTCGCTACGTTAAGGTAAGGACCTTCAAGGTGCAAACCTAGCGATTGGTTTTGGTATTTCTCTTGGTATTCACGAGCAGCGGCAACAGATTGACGCATATCTTCATCTGAAGAGGTGATAAGCGTAGGGAGGAAGCTAGTACAGCCAGATTTTAGGTTAGCTTCATGCATGGTTTGCATTGTTTCTGCGGTGATTTCATCATTTAACATCACACCGCCACAACCATTCAACTGCAAGTCAATAAAGCCAGGGCTTAGGTTTGCACCGTCTAGGTCACGGGTTTCGATACCTGCTGGTAACTCAGAAACAGGACACACAGATTCGATGACGTTGTTATTGATAATGACAGCGTGGTCAACCAGAACATCGTTGCCTGTATAGATTTTACAGTTTGTTAGCGCATACATGATTAGCTAATCCTTATAAAGTTGAACTCTTGAAATTTTGTCGCGACCCAAAACTGGAGACAAAATCCTCACTTGTTTACTTTATTTGTGAGCTTCAATTAGGTCGCAAAATATCTTTAGCAAATGAAGGATATTCCCTCTCTTAGCATGATTGACGTGCACTTCATCGCGAAATCAATCCATTAGTAATGGCAATATTGTTATTAGAGCTAAGGCCTTATGCAATAAGACATTAAACTTGAATGTTTCGTATTTCAGTGCGGCGAATAATATCTGCTAAATGGCATTTTTTTTGAATTGTAAAATAAGTTTTATGATCTCGCTAGCAAAAACCTTCCGCTATACCTATTTCTGGTGATTATGATCACAAATGATAAGGTTTTAATTTGCGGAGCAAAATTAATGTCATAAACTGAGTTCGACTAAATTGAGCAACAAAAAAAAGTCGCTCGACCAAAATACAAATCCTATAGGGGGAACTAAAGGTGAATATTCTTGGATATGCACAGAAGTTAGGTAAAGCACTTATGCTTCCTATCGCAACACTACCTGTTGCGGCGCTTCTACTACGACTAGGTCAACCAGACCTACTAGACATCGCGTTTATGGCATCAGCTGGTAACGCGATCTTCAGCCAACTACCACTACTATTTGGTCTAGGTATCGCAATCGGTCTTTCTAAAGACGGTAACGGTGCTGCAGGTCTTGCTGGTGCGGTTGCTTACTTCGTACTAACAGCGACAGCTGCAACAATCGATGCAAGCGTTAATATGTCATTCTTTGGTGGTATCATTGCTGGTATCATCGCTGGTCACTCTTACAACGCTTTCCACATGACTCGTCTTCCTGAGTGGTTGGCATTCTTTGCTGGTAAACGTCTAGTTCCTATCATGGCTGGTCTGTTTGCTCTAGTAATGGGTGCAGTTATGGGTGTTGTATGGCCTTCAATCCAAGGCGGTCTTGACGCTCTAGCGCACGCAGTATCAACTTCTGGCGCTGTTGGCCAATTTGTATACGGTACTCTTAACCGTGCACTTATCCCTGTAGGTCTACACCACGTTCTGAACTCTTACTTCTGGTTCGGTATGGGCTCATGTCAAGAGATCGTAATCTCTGCTGCATCTGCTGCTGGTCAAGCTCTACCATCACTAAAACAGTTGTGTGTTGACCCTGCTCTAGCGAAAACTCTAGTAGCTGGCCAAGAGTACACGTTCAACTTTGTTAACACAGTAACGCCTGAAATCACTGCAACTGTTAACTCTGTAACTGAGACTATCAAGTCTGGTGACCTACACCGCTTCTTCGGCGGCGACAAGTCTGCTGGCGTATTCATGAACGGTTTCTTCCCAGTAATGATGTTCGGTCTACCTGGTGCAGCTCTTGCAATGTACCTAGCAGCGCCTGCTGAAAAACGCAGCCAAGTTGGTGGTGCACTATTCTCAGTAGCATTCTGTTCATTCCTAACGGGTATTACAGAGCCTCTAGAGTTCATGTTCGTGTTCCTAGCGCCTGCTCTATACGCAATGCACGCGGTATTCACTGGTCTATCTCTAGTAGTAGCTAACATGTTCGGTACACTGCACGGCTTCGGCTTCTCTGCAGGTCTAATCGACTTCCTACTAAACTGGGGTCTAGCGACTAAACCACTAGTACTTCTAGTAATCGGTCTAGGTTTCGGTGCTCTATACTTCTTCACTTTCAGCTTCGCTATCCGCGCTTTCAACTTGAAGTCGCCAGGTCGTGAAGATGATGACGAAGCAGCTACAGCAGCTCCAGCTGGTGAAGCAGTTAAAGGTGACTTAGCTCGCCAATACCTAAAAGCACTTGGTGGTCATGACAACCTGACTTCAATCGATGCTTGTATCACTCGTCTACGTCTTACTCTAAAAGACCGTACTGTTGCTAACGAAGATGTTCTTAAGAAGCTTGGTGCGAAAGGTGTTGTGAAACTAGGTGAAAACAACCTACAAGTTATCCTTGGTCCTCTAGCTGAAATCGTTGCTGGCGAAATGAAAGCAATCGGTGCTAACGAAGACCTATCTGATGTAAAACTTCCATAGTAACCACGGGTTAATATGTAAGTCTAAAAGCCTCCTTCGGGAGGCTTTTTTACGTTTGGAGGAATTAAAAAACCACTCTAAGGCTGTAGCTAGCGCTGGGAAGGGATTATTTAGCAATAAAAGACGAGTTCTTGTTGTGTCTTGAGTCAGAATTGTGGATCATTAGTCTCACTATGGTCTGAGCAGTGATTTTGCTGTCTCAGAGCCACTTTTATCTGACAATACTAAAACAATTGAGGTGCTATAGATGAGTGAAGCTGAAGCTCGTCCATCGAATTTCATTCGCCAAATCATTGATAAAGATTTAGCAGATGGTACACACACAAGCGTGCATACTCGTTTCCCGCCAGAGCCTAACGGTTATCTGCATATCGGTCACGCTAAGTCAATTTGCCTTAACTTTGGTATTGCTCAGGACTATCAGGGTCAGTGTAACCTTCGTTTCGATGACACAAACCCAGAAAAAGAAGACGTTGAATACGTTGAGTCAATTAAGAATGATGTGAGCTGGTTAGGCTTCGAGTGGAGTGGTGATGTATGTTACTCATCAAACTACTTCGATAAGCTATACGGCTACGCAGTGGAATTAATTACCAAAGGCTTAGCGTATGTTGAAGAGCTAAGTCCTGAGCAGATCCGTGAATACCGCGGTACGCTAACGCAACCTGGTAAGCCAAGCCCATACCGCGATCGCAGTGTGGAAGAGAACCTTGCGCTATTTGAAAAGATGCGTGACGGTGGCTTCCAAGAAGGTACAGCGTGTCTACGTGCGAAGATCGATATGGCATCATCGTTCATCGTAATGCGCGATCCTGTTCTTTACCGTGTGCGTTTTGCAGAGCATCATCAAACCGGTGACAAGTGGTGCATTTACCCAATGTACGACTTTACGCACTGTATTTCAGATGCGCTAGAAGGCATTACTCACTCAATCTGTACGCTTGAGTTCCAAGACAACCGTCGTCTATACGATTGGGTTCTTGAAAACATTACGATTGATTGCCAGCCTCGTCAGTACGAGTTCAGCCGTCTAAATCTAGAATACACCGTGATGTCTAAGCGTAAGCTTAACCAACTTGTGACTGAAAAATTGGTTAACGGTTGGGATGACCCACGTATGCCGACTATCTCTGGTCTACGTCGCCGTGGTTTCACGTCTGCGTCTATCCGTGAGTTCTGTAAGCGTATTGGTGTAACCAAGCAAGACAACATGATCGAAATGGGCTCTCTTGAGTCTTGTATCCGTGATGATTTGAACGAAAACGCACCTCGTGCGATGGCCGTTCTTGATCCGGTTAAGATCGTGATTGAAAACTTCGAAGCAGGCAAAGTTGAGACATTGACGATTGCTAACCATCCAAACAAACCTGAAATGGGTGATCGTGAAGTACCCTTTACTCGCGAAGTTTGGATTGAGCGTGAAGACTTCCGCGAAGAAGCGAACAAGAAGTACAAACGTTTGGTGCTAGGCAAAGAAGTTCGTCTACGTGGTGCTTACGTGATCCAAGCTGAACGTATCGAAAAAGATGCTGAAGGCAACATCACAACAATTTTCTGTAGCTACGATGCAGAGACGCTAGGTAAGAACCCAGCTGACGGTCGTAAAGTGAAGGGTGTTATTCACTGGGTATCTGCAGAGCAAGGTGTACCAGCGGATATTCGTCTATACGACCGTCTATTCACTGTGCCTAACCCTGCGGCGGCGGATAACTTTGCTGAAACAATTAACCCTGATTCACTGGTTGTGTTGAATGGTTTTGTTGAGCCAAGCCTAGCAAAAGCGGAAGCAGAAAAAGGTTACCAGTTCGAACGTATGGGTTACTTCTGTGCGGATAAGAAAGACTCTTCTGCTGAGAAGCTTGTTTTCAACCGTACGGTTGGCCTACGTGATACTTGGGCGAAAATTGACGCTGAGTAATCACGAGCAATAGATATGAAAAATGCCAGTCGAATGACTGGCATTTTTGTATCAACAGTATGTATGACACCACTAATAAAAAAGCGCCAAATAGGCGCTTTTTTATTTTATTTTGCTTTATGAGCGTCTGGATTACCTTTGCAGGTACCATCGCCACATTTACCGTAAAGGTATAGGCTGTGATTGGTTAGAGTCACATTAAATTTGGCTGCGATTTCGCGTTGACGTTCTTCAATGACGTTGTCAGAAAACTCGATTACTTCGCCACAATCAAGACACACTAGGTGATCATGATGATGTTGAGTTGATAGTTCAAAGACAGATTTACCGCCTTCAAAATGGTGGCGCGTAACGATACCTGCATCATCAAATTGGTTTAATACACGATAAACCGTTGCAAGACCAATCTCTTCACCAAGATCGATCAGTTTTTTGTACAACTCTTCAGCACTGATGTGTTGGCAGTCAGGTTGCTGTAGTACTTCTAATATTTTAAGTCTAGGTAGCGTTACCTTTAGACCAGCATCCTTGAGCGCTTGATTATTGTCTGACATATACTTTCCTGTTGATGATCTGCAGTGTTGAACAGAATTCAATATTCCCACCATTATAGGGCAGGTTACGATAACAATAAACCACGAACTTCAAAGGGTTACTTATATTTATTGTAAAGTTGTGGGGTGTCACGGATAAAACTGGTCTAATCAGTTACAATTGATTAACCTTTGTGTGTTCGTTATCAGTATTGTGCTATGAGTTCTTTATTTTCAAGAGTTTACAAACCTGGCTTTGTTAAATTTGCTTTAAATTCTTGGCCGCCATTTTGGGGCGCCGGGATAAAAATCCTTTATATCAGCGATGATTTTCGCCAAGTGCGGGTACGCCTAAAGTTGCGCTGGTGGAATAAAAACGCCAATCGCAGTCAGTATGGCGGCAGTATGTTTTCACTCACGGATCCGATTTACGCATTGATGTTAATGGGGATTTTGGGTGAGCAGTATTTTGTTTGGGATAAACAAGCGAGCATTAACTTTATTCAACCTGGTCGAGGTGACCTTTTTGCCGATTTTGATTTAACCGCTGGTCAATTAGATGAGATTTATCGCCAAACATCATCAGGTGATAAGAGCTTTCCTGAGTTTATAGTACATATTAAGGATGATCAGGGTGACATAGTCGCTGAAGTGCAACGTAAATTGTATGTGCGTAAAAAACCGAAGTATCGAGAAGAGGGAGCGGAGAAATAAAAAATAGGGGAGATAGAAAAAAACCTCCCGGAGGAGGTTTCTTAGAAACTAGCCTTCTAGCTCAGCTAGGCACATTTCATCGTAAATCTGCTTACACCAGTTATTTACACGTTCTTCGGTAAGTTCTGGTTGGCGGTCTTCATCGATACATAGACCAACAAATTGGCTATCGTCGCCTTCAACAAGCGCTTTTGAAGCTTCAAACTCGTAGCTTGCTGTTTCAGTGTAACCTAGGATTGTGCCGCCTTTCGCTTCAACGATATCGCGTACAGTACCCATTGCATCACAGAAGTACTCTGCGTAATCTTCTTGATCGCCACAACCGAAAATTGCAACAAGCTTGGTAGAGAAGTCAACTTGCTCAAGTTCAGGGAAGAAATCATCCCAGTCACATTGTGCTTCGCCGTAATACCAAGTAGGGATACCTAGTAGAAGAAGATCAAAGTTATCAATGTCTTCTTTGCTGCTTTTCGCAATGTCTTGAACGTTAACTAGCTGCTTGCCTAGTTGTTTTTGAATCATCTTTGCAACAGCTTCAGTGTTACCTGTGTCACTACCAAAGAAGATACCTACACTTGCCATAGATTCATTACCTTTACAATTGTCTACTTATTAGCATTTGGCTAAGGGTTAACCTAAACCTGTCCCTTCCCAGCTTATCTGGATTAATCCTTTAACGATGAATCCAGCACAGCCAAGAAAGAGAACCAACCACACGATGCGACGCCCAAAGGGAGGAACATTACCTGCCTTTAATACATCTTTAATCGCCATACCAATTAAGAAAAAGATAGCAGCGAACAACAGGTCGAGACCAATAGACTCGATCATGTTCATGTAGTCGTAAAGCATGGTATCCCTTTATGCTAATTTACTTGCGCAGCACTATACCACTGTTATTCACCAAAGTTAATGCGATCGTCTCTCACTTTATGCTTATACCATTATAAATCAGTATCGCCGCATTAGGCCGGATCAAAATCGTGGTTAACTGTGATATTGCCTCGTAGTAAAGTTATCGTTTCGTTTTTAATCATCGCATTTTTAGGCAATAAATTTACGAATAGTACGCAATACCTCGGCTGGTTTTTCTGCATGCAACCAATGGCCAGTGTTGGCAATGACATGCGCTTTGGCTTGTTGGAACTGAGCTTGAATTTGTGCTTGATACTCTGGCAGCAGGTAATCTGAATCCGCCCCTTTAATAAATAAGGTTGGGGTTGAGACCGTTTTGATTGGTTGCCAGCCCATAATATGGCTGTAATTGTCCCATAAGTGAGAGACATTAAAACGCCAAGTAAGATGTTCTTCATTTTTGTACAGTGATTTGCTCAAAAATTGTCGAACACCATCGATCTCAATATGTTTCGCCAGTATCTCCATCGCTTGTTTGCGATCACTTGGTTTTTCCGCCTCGACGGCTTTTAGGCCTGCAAAGACATTGGTGTGACGTTGTTGGGTATATTCCACTGGTGCCATGTCGAGAACGATCAGTCTTTCTACTTGATCTTCGAGTAGCTCGGTCAGTTTCATTGCCACTTTACCGCCCATCGAATGACCAATTAAGGTAAAGCGTTCAATCGATAACACTTTCAGTAAATCCGCAATATCCTGAGCTTGCGCTGCATAGGTATGTTCACTGGAATGTAACGACTGACCATGGTTACGTAAATCGATACTCAGTACTTGGTAGTCGTGTTTTAAGTCGCGCGCAAGTAGGCCAAGGTTATCGAGATTTCCGAATAAACCGTGGATCAAAACAATGGTGTGACCCTCACCTTCGAGTTTGTAGTTGAGCTGTTGTGACATTTTATCTTATTCGTGACTGGTTTAACGTAGAGTCTGAGAGAAGATCTCGCTATAATCGCCTCAGAGTTTAAACATAGAGATTGTGAAAAGCGAATGAAAACAATTGAGGTTGATGAGGATCTATACCGTTACATCGCAGGTCAAACCCAACATATCGGTGAAAGTGCATCCGATATTTTGCGTCGATTGTTGAATGTAGATGGACAAGTTCAGGCCGCTCAACAGCAACCTATTATTGAGCCAATCGGCTTAGTAGTGAGTAAAGACGCTGTGAAAGAAGTTCAATTGGATGGCGTGAAAGAGATGCGTTCCCTGTTGATTTCAGATGAGTTTGCTGGCCTTAAAAAAGCCATTGACCGTTTTATGCTAGTGCTTTCTACGCTGCATCGTATTGATCCAGAAAGCTTTTCGGAAGCTACCCAAGTTAAAGGCCGTAAGCGTGTCTACTTTGCTGATAATGAGCAAACGTTGCTAGCGAACGGTAACACCACGAAACCGAAGGCAATTCCAGCCTCGCCTTTCTGGGTGATTACTAATAACAATACCAGTCGTAAAAGACAAATGGTTGATCAACTCATGTCACGGATGAGTTTCCCTGCAGACCTGATTGAAAAAGTAACCCTCTCAATCTAGTTTGTAGCACAGAGCCTCATAATATTGCGTTAACAGTTATGGGGCTTTTTTGTATCTATAAAATTTAGAAAGGATGTCAAAATGGCTATGCACCCGAGAGCTGGACAAAAGGCTCAACAACAGGATCTTCATAATATTCCTGTTTTAGTTTCGAATTACTTCCTGTTGCAACCAGACCCAAGCAACCTAGCGCATAAAGTTGAGTTTGGTACCTCAGGTCACCGTGGTACGGCAGACAAAGCGACTTTTAATGAAAACCACATCTTAGCGATCGCACAAGCGATTGCGGAAGTACGTGCTGAGCAAGGTACTAAAGGTCCGCTGTTTGTCGGTAAAGATACTCACGCCTTGTCTGAACCTGCATTTGCTAGCGTACTTGAGGTATTGGTGGCAAACGGTATTGAAGTGATTGTCCAGCAAGATAATGGCTATACGCCAACACCGGGTGTGTCTCATGCAATTTTGACTTACAACCTTGCGCATCAAGATAAAGCCGATGGGATCGTGATTACGCCATCGCACAACCCTCCACAAGATGGTGGTATTAAATACAACCCAACTCATGGCGGCCCTGCTGAAGATACTCTCACAAAAGCGATTGAAAACCGTGCGAATGTTCTGATTGCAGAAGGTTTGCAAGGGGTGAAGCGTATGCCGTTAGCCGATGCCAAAGCATCACCACTGTTTAAGCAAGTGGATTTGGTTAAGCCATACATTGATGACTTAGTTAATGTTATCGATATGGAAGCGATTCAAAAAGCCAACTTAAAGCTGGGTGTTGATCCACTCGGTGGTAGCGGTATCGATTACTGGCGTCAAATTGGTAAAGCGTACAACCTTGATCTGACCTTGGTAAGCGAAGCGATTGATCCTACGTTCCAGTTTATGTCATTGGATAAAGATGGTGTTGTTCGAATGGACTGTTCATCGCCGTATGCAATGGCGGGTCTACTGGCGCTTAAGGACGATTATGACTTGGCATTTGGTAATGACCCTGATTACGATCGTCACGGCATTGTGACCGCAAAAGGGTTGATGAATCCAAACCACTTCTTAGCGGTATGTATCGACTACCTATACCGTCATCGTCAAGGCTGGGGTAAAGAAGTTGCGGTAGGCAAAACACTGGTTTCTAGTGCTCTGATTGACCGTGTTGTTGCTGATCTTGGTCGTGAACTGTGCGAAGTACCGGTTGGCTTTAAGTGGTTTGTTGATGGCTTATACAGCGGTCAGTTTGGTTTTGGCGGCGAAGAGAGCGCTGGGGCTTCATTCCTACGTAAAGATGGCACGCCTTGGTCAACTGACAAAGATGGCATCATCTTATGTTTACTTGCGGCGGAAATTACGGCAGTAACCGGTAAAAATCCACAGCAATATTACGAAGAGCTTGCGGCGAAGCACGGTGAATCGAAATATAACCGTATTCAAGCGGTGGCGAATGGCCCACAAAAAGACGTATTGAAGAAGCTTTCTCCAGAGATGGTCGCTGCCGATACGCTAGCGGGTGACGCGATCACAGCTCGTCTTACGCACGCTCCAGGTAATGGCGCAGCAATCGGCGGTTTAAAAGTGACCACCGAAAATGGCTGGTTTGCCGCTCGTCCATCAGGCACTGAAGATATCTACAAGATCTATTGTGAAAGCTTCAAAGGTGAAGAACACCTCAAGCAAATCGAGCAAGAAGCGCAAGAGATCGTAAACCAAGTGTTCAAGGACGCGGGTTTATAGAATCAAGTTTGATGTTGATAAAAAAGAGCTGACGAAAGTCGGCTCTTTTTTTTGAGAATCGAGAGGCGAGAATAGAGAATTGAGAAAGAGCAAAAGCATCGAGCGCAATGTTCGGCTTTCGCTTTTCATCTCTCGTTTCTCGCATTTCTCGCCTCTCAAAGCGCAGCGTTCTGTTTTCGCTTCTCATCTTTCGCTTCTCGCATTTTCTCGCTTCTCGAAGCGCAGCGTTCTGCTTTTCACCTCTCGCCTCTCGAAGTGCAGCGTTCTGTTTTCGCTTCTCATCTCTCGCTTCTCGAATTTTCTCGCTTCTCAAAGCGCAGCGTTCTGCTTCGCTCAGCGGTGCGGCCAGCAATCGGGTACTACAAACCAAAACTGGCCCTGTTTAGTTTGGGCATGGATAAAGCGTTCTGGATTTGGGTTAATTGGCTCTAACTGCTCTCCTAAGCCAATCGCCCAACGCTCTTTCGGCAGATGAAATAGTGGTTGCTTGATTTGTTGAGATTGCGAGTAATAGCACCAATAGCCATTGATGAGTTGATCATTTAGCGGGTAGCCAAGGCAATGGGTTGGGGTGATTTCGTCACTAAATGGGTTGGTGTAAAGCCGCCCTTGCATCAATAAATGATGCGATGCCACGTCAAGCTGCGGGTACTGCTGGTGGAAGGTGTCAGAGTAAGACATCGCCAATTGGTGATTAAGCATACGGTCGAGCTTTTTATCAAGCTGATCATGCGCATTGGGGCCAAACCATGTCCCTTGATGAAGAAGATAAAACTTGATCGCCACTTCCCAATGTTCAAGTTGATCGCGTTGCTGGTTATGCAATAACAGATCGATGGCTCCGAGTGTTTTACCCGCTTGGTTTAGTTGGATTTCTTCCATTGCAACGCGGTAATTGTCGCTGTGCTTGAAGGCTTCGGTACACAAGTGTTGATAAAGAAAGCCTAAGCGGCGATTGCCGTGATACTGGCTATTTTCAGCCAGAGGCTGTACCTGCAAATGGCTAAGATCAGCAAAGGGCTGATCGGCGGCTATCAGGTTTGGCTGGGTAATAATCCAATCATAAAAATCAGTCAGGGCAGTCATGATAATCCGTTAGCAATTGTTCGCGTTTTTTTCGACATTGAGCAGTGAAGTTGCTATAACCACGACAATACACGTCGCTCAAGTCAGGATACTGGAAAGTAAGATGAATAATCTACAACTAGAAAAATTACTTAACGAAAAATTGTCCCCTCAATTAATCAAAGATTACAGCCCAAACGGCCTACAAGTCGAAGGGGCGGTTGAGGTTAAGGTTATTGTTACTGGTGTCACAGCATCGCAAGCACTAATTGATAAGGCGGTAGAGCTTAACGCCGATGCGCTGTTGGTGCATCACGGCTACTTTTGGAAAGGTGAACCCGAGCCAATTAGAGGCATGAAAGGTAAGCGCATTCGAACCTTGATTAAAAATGACATCAATCTATTAGGTTATCACTTACCACTTGATATTCATCCTGAGCTGGGCAATAACGCGGAATTAGCCCGTTTGCTGGAGATTGAAGTAGAAGGTGGTCTTGAAGGTCATCCTCAATCAGTGGCTATGTTTGGTCGTTTAAAACAGCCTCTAACGGGGGCTCAGCTCGCGGAACGTATCAATCAAGTGCTTGATAGAGTCCCATTGCATATTGCGCCTGACAACGCAGACAAGCTGATTGAAACGATTGGTTGGTGCACTGGCGGTGGTCAAGATTACATTGAATTGGCTGCGCAACACGGCTTAGATGCGTTTATCTCTGGTGAGATTTCAGAGCGTACCACTTACAGTGCGCGTGAGCTTGATATTCATTACTTCGCCGCAGGCCATCATGCAACAGAGCGCTACGGTATTAAAGCGCTGGGCGAGTGGCTCACCGCTGAGCACGGTTTTGATGTGACCTTTATCGATATCGATAATCCGGTTTAGAGAAAGGAAGGAACGGACTTCGTCCTTTGAGAGGCGAGAGTTTAGAAGCGGGAGCGGACTTCGTCCTTTAAGAGGCGAGAATTGAGAGCTTTGAAGCGAGATCCCCAACTCGCTCGTACCTCGCTCTTGAGGATGACGAT
>NZ_AFWE01000216.1 GCF_000222585.1 Vibrio scophthalmi LMG 19158
ATTAAGCTGGTGGCCTTTTTGGTGGTTGGCTGCTTCATTTTATTTCTTGCCCTCAATCGTGACGATATTGTTTTAATGGATGTCGCAGCACAAACTTATCAATCACCGAATATCGCCACGTTAGTCATTCATACCTTTTTGACCATGATGGCGATTTTGTGTCTACCGCGTCAGTTTCATACCATGGTGGTAGAAAATGAACGCGCGCAAGATCTGCATACCGCGCGGTGGCTATTCCCCCTCTATCTTGTCTTGATGGGACTATTTGTACTCCCTGTCGCTTGGGTTGGTCAGGCGTTGTTAGGCGGTGTAAGCCCAGATACTTATGTGATTAGCTTGCCGATGTCGGTTGGCGCAACGGATATGGCTTTATTGGCCTTTTTAGGTGGGACCTCAGCGGCCAGCGGCATGGTGATTGTTTCGACTATCGCTTTGGCTATCATGGTGTCAAATGATCTAGTGATGCCATTGTTACTGCGTCGGATGAAACTGACTCAACGTGATCACCGTCAGTTCTCGGGATTACTGCTGGTGATTCGTCGTGGCTTAATTCTATTGTTACTTCTAGGCGCATGGGGCTTCTACCAAGTGCTCGGTAACATTCATTCACTCTCGGCAATAGGTTTTCTTTCCTTTGCGGCGATTAGCCAATTTGCTCCCGCGTTACTCGGTGGAATGTATTGGCGACAAGGCAATCGCAAAGGGGTGTATGTTGGCTTGTTGTTTGGTTTTACCTTGTGGTTAATCACCTTGATGAGCGCAACCGATATGTTGGCAGGCGACAGTCATACCAACTTACTGCTGTGGATCATTGAGCCGCCACAATACTTAGCCAATATGGGTATTCAAAGCTCCGATTGGGGCATTGTGCTCAGCTTGGTTTTGAACACCTTATGCTATGTGTTTGTTTCGTCTATCACCCGCGCAAGTTTAAGTGAGCGACTGCAGTCGGCGTCCTTTATTGGTTCGCCATTACCAGAAAGTGAAAATATCAGCCTCTATCAAAGCCGGGTTACGGTGGCAGAATTAGAGATGTTGGCGTCACGTTTTGTTGGCCGCGCACGGGTTCGCTCTGCTTTTCAGCAGTTTTGGGGGCAACAGCGCGAAACCTTAATGCCTAATCAACAAGCGCCATCGAGTTTGATTCGCCATACAGAGCGCGTGTTGGCTGGGGTATTTGGCGCATCATCAGCTAAGTTAGTACTTACTTCTGCCTTGCAAGGTCGCAACATGCAACTTGAAGAAGTGGCCACTATCGTCGATGAAGCATCAGAGCTGTATGATTTTAGTCGGGGATTACTGCAAGGAGCGATTGAACATATTGGCCAAGGCATTGCCGTCGTCGATAAACAGTTGCGGCTGGTGGCATGGAATCAACGCTATTTAGAGCAATTTGAATTCCCTGTCGGTTTGATCCAAGTGGGCAGGCCGATTGCCGATGTGATCCGTCACAATGCACAGCAAGGGTTATGTGGCCCTGGAGAACCGGAAGATCATGTTCGCCGACGTATTTACCATTTGGAACAAGGTTCGCGGCATACCTCTTCACGAGTTCGTGCGGATGGGCGAGTGATTGAAGTACAAGGCAACCCAATGCCCGGTGGCGGCTTTGTGATGAGTTTTACCGATATCACGGTTTTCCGAGATGCCGAGCGAGCACTAAAAGAAGCCAATGAAACCTTAGAAGAACGCGTGTTGGTACGGACGCAAGAATTGGAACGCTTGAATAAGCAGTTGGTCACGGCGACGCAGCGTTCAGAGCATGAATCACAGTCCAAATCTCGTTTTCTCGCGGCAGTGAGTCATGACTTGATGCAGCCTTTAAACGCGGCACGTTTATTTGCTTCTTCGCTATCGGAAGTGGCTAAAGAGAGTGAAAGCAAGCAGTTAGCCACGCATATTGAAAGTGCGCTAGAAGCAGCAGAAGATTTGATTGGTGATTTACTCGATATATCGCGTTTGGAGTCAGGCAAGTTGGACGTCAATGTTCACGGTTTTGCGATTAATGATGTGTTGTCTAATCTCAATGCGGAATTTAGTGCGCTAGCAAAACAGCAAAAAATCGATTTTAGCCTCTTTCCGAGTCAGCAGTTGGTGCAATCCGATCCTAAGTTGCTGCGCCGAGTGATACAGAACTTTTTAACCAATGCGTTTCGTTACAGCCCACAAGGCAAAGTCTTGCTAGGTGTGCGCCGCGCTGGCGAGCACGTACGAATTGAAGTTTGGGACAACGGTATGGGCATTGATGAAGATAAGCAGCAAGAAATCTTCGAAGAGTTTAACCGTGGCAGCCAAGTGCGTTCAGATCAAGGCTTAGGCTTAGGGCTAGCAATCTCCAAAGGCATCGCTAATGTGCTAGGTCATCAAATCGCGATGCGTTCGTGGCCGGGTAAAGGCAGCGTCTTTTCGATCACGCTTAAACGCGCAAAGTCAGTGGCTCCACAATTAACAGTTGTTTCGCCGCAAGCTGTATCGGACCTCAGTCATCTCAATGTTCTGTGCGTCGATAATGAGCCGGAGATCTTGATCGGAATGGATCAACTGTTAGCACGTTGGGGATGCAATGTGCGCACCGCGACGGATATTGTCGGCAGTTTGCAAGCCATTGACGAAAGCTGGATCCCTGACGTGATCTTGTCGGACTATCGACTTGATCATGGCCGGACGGGATTGGAAGTGCTGCAGCAATGTCGCTTGCGGCTCGGTGATAGCTTTGTTGGCGTGATCATCAGTGCCGATCGTACTGCAGATATGTTGGATGGTATTAAATCGAATGGCTTTAGTTTTATCCCTAAACCGGTCAAGCCATTGAAGCTGCGGGCGATATTAAATCGCTCCGCATAAGCTGATTGGTGGGAAGGATGGCGGGGTTAGTTTGATTCGCTTAGCAGCGTTTCATACTTGATGAAGGCCATTTGTGTATCACCGTAATAGAGCACGCCATCGGATTGAATCGCTACCCGTAACCAACTCTCAGCTGAGGCCGGGGCGGGGAGCGTAATTGACCATAGCTTACCGTTGCTGTCTGCCATTTTCATATCGGTTGGTGTGCCCATTTGATCTTGATTATCAACCACAGACAGTTTGACGCCTTCGAGAGGAAAACTGGCTGTCAGCGACAACTCAAGTTGATTGTTCGTCAGACTTTCTGAACGAAATTTCACTTTAAACTCACCATTGGCCATGTCACATAAGCCACTGGTATAGCGACAGTTGGATTTGCTAACCAGTTTGTAATCTGTACCTTCTTTGGCTGCGTGTGGTTTTTCGCTCAGGGCGAGATCGGTCCCCACGTAAGCAAGAATAGATAGAATTGGGGCGACTAACAGCGCAATGATAATGTGCTTATTTTTGAACATAGAGGCTTCCTTGCAGCTACGATATAAGGCGAAACAGATACCAATTTGGTTAAGTAATGCAATCCATTAACTTATTCAGATTGATACAAGATAAACAGAGTGAGTTGAATAAAAAAGCCCCCGTAGGGGCTTTTGTGGTTTGGGTTAGATTTTAGTGGTCAACCGCATCGCCAGCACCTGCCGGTACACGTACGTGCTCAACCAAATCTTTCACTTCTTGCGGAGTTTCTGCTGTTACACGTGATACAGCGAATGCCACGACGAAGTTGAAGAGTGCGCCGATAGCACCAAATGCATTAGGTTCGATACCGAAGAACCAGTTGCTACCCCAGCTTTGTAGGTATGTCCAATCAGCAACAAATAGGATGCCTTTGTGTTGGAATACATAGAATAGCGTGATGGTAATACCTGCAATCATACCGGCAATAGCGCCTTCCTTGTTGATGCTCTTACTAAAGATACCCATCATCAAGGCAGGGAATATCGAAGACCCTGCGAGGCCAAATGCCAGAGCCACCGTACCAGCAGCAAAGCCTGGTGGATTGAGGCCGAGATAGCCCGCGACCCCTATCGCGACCGCCATCGCGATACGACTTGCCAGCAGTTCTTTCTTCTCAGAGATATTTGGATTAATAACGCCTTTAATCAAGTCGTGAGATATCGCAGACGATATCGCCAGTAGCAGACCAGCAGCGGTTGAGAGTGCAGCAGCAAGACCACCTGCGGCTACCAGTGCGATCACCCAGTTTGGTAGTTTCGCAATCTCAGGGTTAGCCAGTACCATGATGTCACGGTCAACTTTCAGCTCGTTCGTTTCTGGGCTTGAAGTGTATTCAATAAGGCCGTCGCCGTTCTTATCATCAAAACCAAGCAGGCCGGTTTTTTCCCAGTTTTTAAACCAATCAGGACGCTCATCGTAGGCAAGGTGTTTGCCCGGTGCCGGGTTAACCGTATCCATGAGGTTTAGACGCGCCATGGCAGATACTGCCGGAGCGGTGGTGTAAAGAATCGCAATGAATAGGAGGGCGTAGCCTGCTGAGGTACGTGCATCACGTACTTTCGGTACCGTGAAGAAACGAATGATAACGTGTGGCAGACCTGCAGTACCGATCATCAGTGACATGGTGTAAACGAACATGTTGAGCGTATCACCGCGAACGTGGGTGGTGTATTCGCTAAAGCCGAGTTCGGTCACCACTTGATCGAGCCGATCGAGTAGATAGACATTGGTGCCGGAAATGGTGCTGCCTAAGCCAATTTGTGGCAGTGGGTGACCGGTCAATTGCAGAGAGATAAAGATTGCTGGAATAGTGTAAGCAAGAATGAGTACGCAATATTGTGCAATCTGCGTGTATGTGATGCCTTTCATGCCGCCCATTACCGCGTACATAAATACGATACACATACCGATCAGTAGACCTGTTGAGTAATCCACTTCAAGGAAGCGACCAAATGCCACGCCAACGCCTTTCATTTGACCGATAACGTAGGTGGTGGATGCGATGATCAAACAAACAACCGCAACGATACGCGCTGTTTTTGAATAGAAGCGCTCACCAATAAACTCAGGTACGGTAAATTTACCGAACTTACGTAGGTAAGGAGCAAGAAGCAAAGCAAGTAGTACGTAGCCGCCAGTCCAACCCATTAAGAATACCGAGCCGCCGTAACCCATAAAGGCAATAAGACCTGCCATTGAGATAAATGACGCTGCCGACATCCAGTCAGCGGCTGTAGCCATACCGTTGGCAATGGGGTTTACGCCGCCGCCAGCAACATAAAATTCTTTGGTTGAGCCCGCTCGTGCCCAAATTGCGATACCTATGTAGAGAAGGAATGTTGATCCTACTACTAGGTAAGTAATTGTTTTCAAATCCATCTGAGTTGCTCCTTACTCGTCCACACCAAATTCGCGGTCAATACGTCTCATCTTCCACGCGTAGTAGAAAATGATTGCTAGGAAGGTGTAAATAGACCCTTGTTGAGCAAACCAGAAACCCAGCTTGTAACCTCCGAGTTGAAATTGGTTGAGTTGATCAACAAATAAAATTCCACAGCCGAAAGATACGACAAACCAAATGACCATTAACCCAATCATTAGTCTTACGTTCTTTTGCCAGTAAGCTTTGGCGCGTTCCTGACTTTCAAATGCCATTGCCGTCTCCTTACGCATGTTTGTTGTTAATAAAATGTTTCAGAAAATACAATAGCAGTGAGCGAAAGAGAGTGCTCTTCAACTTTAGTCGGCAGGGGTTTTAGATAAAAGCTTATTAAATCAGTTGTTTGAAGTTTTTTGCGGGAGTGGTGGGTTGTTAAAATTGTGTTAACTTAGCCGAAGGTCTAATGTTATCGGCTAAGTCTTGATAACTGGATCACACAATATAGAAGTCGCGAATGCCCATTAACAAATTATTCAGTGCCACGGCAGCCAGAATAAGGCCCATAACACGACTAATGATGGCAGCACCAACATTACCAATCACTCTGTGGATATGACTCGCGGCGAGTAAAAATAGCAAGGTGATGAGTAACACGCTGGTCATGACACCGGCGGTGATCGCTTGATCAATCAGTGAATAGCGGTGATTGTCGGTCAACATCACTATCGCCATCATTGCGCCCGGGGAGGCAATGGAAGGCATTGCTAGCGGGTATACAGCCAGATCGGCCAGATCGGAATGGCTGACATCTTGCGTCAGCTTTTGTTCTTGTTCCGGTTTGCTTTCACCAAAAATCATGGTGAGTGCGAATAGCAGCAGTACTAATCCGCCAGCCGCTTGAAAGGCAGGCAGCGGAATTTGCATCGCTTCCAATAATAATTGCCCAACTAGCAGAAAAAACAGCAAGATGCCGGTGGCTATCGCGACGGCTTTCAATGCAACGATACGGCGTTGTTTGACGGTGAGATGTTGAGTTTGAGATAGATAGACAGGAACGGAACCGACGGGATCGATTACCGCCCAGAGTACGACGAATTGAGTAATGATAATGCTAAGCAACGAAATGCCTCCCAGAGTTGACTGCTTCCCATCAAAACCCGCATGGTTGAGATGGCGTTAACAGAGGGATGGTCAAAGTAGAAGTTAATGACCAAGCTAAGTTTAGCAAACTCGATAAGGTAACAAGTTAACGCAGAGTTAATTACGCCGAATAATTACGATTCAGATTCGAGCTGTTGCAACAGAATCACGGCTTGTGTGCGGTTTTTAACCCCTAACTTGCGGAAGATGGCGGTCATATGCGCTTTGATCGTTGCTTCAGAGACGTTGAGTTCGTAGGCGATTTGCTTATTGAGCAAGCCGTCTGACAGCATGCCTAGCACCTTATACTGCTGCGGAGTCAGGGTCGCGATTTTTTCCGCCAGATCGTTACAAGCTGCGTTATTGGTAATTAAACCTTCTGGGAAAAAAGGTTCACCACCTAATACTTGGTTGAGAGCGCTGATCAGCTCGCGCATATCGCTCGATTTTGGAATGAAACCAAAGGCACCATGGCTTTTCACTTGCGTGACGACACTTGGCTCTTCACTGGCAGACACTACGACAATCGGCAGATCTGGGTATTCAGCTCGCAGCTGCATCAAGCCTGACATGCCATTAGCCCCCGGCATTTTTAGATCGAGCAGTAACAAATCTGGTTCAGGTTCTTTGGCCAATAAGTGGAGTAACGCATCTAAAGAATCGGCTTCGAGTAGATTTGCGCCACTGATGGCCATATGGATCGACTGAAACAGAGCGTTGCGAAATAGCGGATGGTCGTCGGCGATAAGGATGGTGTAAGTCGAGTCCATGACGTTAATCACTTATTGTAATTTGGTTAATAGAATTATTGTTCTGATTGGCTTGGTGAACAATGTTTATCCATTAAAAGTCTGAACTAAATCGAGTTTTACTGCTGATTTGAAATAATCACACCGGTGCATACACACCGATGTGAAGTCGTGTCGCTTTAGAGCTGATGATTGTCTAAATGGGCAATAAAGGGTTCCGCGGCCATAAATCCGGTAATGCGTGCATGATTGATATGCTCACCATTAGCATCCCAAAACTCAATTGTCGGTAAGCCAAGTACCTGCATTTTTTTCAGCAGTTCAATATCTTGTATTTGGTTGTTGGTCACATCCGCTTGCAGTAAGACAAAGTTTTGTAGCTTGTCGGCCACTTGCGCATCGTGGAAGGTATATTTTTCAAACTCTTTACAGGCGACGCACCAGTCGGCATAGAAATCGAGCATCACTGGTTTACCTGTCTGTTTGGCTGCGGCCAATTGCTGCTCTAATTCGCTGGTGTTGCTGATGCGAATAAACTCAACGTTTTGGCTCTGCGCTTGATGTTGAGGGTTAAACCAATAGTTCAACAATGGTTGAGCGGAAGCGAACAATCCTAGCACGGCAATAATACCAATGGTGCTTTGCTTCCAACCGCCAAATGGCAGTTTGTTTTTGATGTGATATAGCCAGCCAAAAGCCACTATCCCCAGCAGTGACCAAAGAGCGGTCGCCCACAATTCAGGTAAGATACGCTCGAGTAAAAACAGTGGAGCCGCAAGCAGAATAAAGCCGAACAAGATCTTCACCGTATCCATCCAACCGCCGGCTTTCGGTAGCAGTTTATTACCAAATACCGCTGCCAACATGAGTGGAATACCCATCCCCATCGCGAGTGCGTAGAGAGCCACTGCACCAGTCAGTAAGTCTCCGCTTTGCGCGACATACAACAACGCACCAGAGAGTGGGGCAGTGGTGCATGGTGAGCAAACTAAACCTGAAATGGCACCCATGGCAAAAACACCTAGAGAGTTGCCACCTTGCTGCTTATTACTCAGACCATTGAGCCAAGTTTGTACGCTGGATGGTAATTGCAACGTATAAGCGCCAAACATTGATAGCGCTAAAGCGACGAAGAGAATACTCAAGCCAATTAAGACGTAAGGGTGCTGCATCGCCGCTTGGAATTGCATCCCCGCAGAGGCAACCACTAAGCCAAGTAGTGTGTAGGTCAGCGCCATACCTTGTACGTAAATGAAGGAGAGCCCCAGCGCGCGACGGTGACTAAGCTTGCCGCTACCTAGTACGATACTGGTTAAGATTGGGTACATAGGTAGCACACACGGAGTAAAGGCAAGGCCAACCCCTAGAGCAAGAAAGAGCACAGGCGTCCACCAGTTATCGGCCAGTTTATCAGCTAAGCTGCTCTCTTTTGATTGTGGGGCAACGTTATCGCCCTGACCAAAAGCGTTGTTTTTACCATTGCCAGTAATGTCTGTCGTTGCTGGTGTTACCGTTGATGTGTTAGTGGCTGAATTGGTAAAGGCTTCCAATTCGATGACGCGTGTTTCTGGTGGGTAGCAAAATCCCGCTTTGGCACAACCTTGATATTGAACGATTAAGCGTGCGCCGACCTGATAATCGCGTAGTGGTACTTCAATGAATAGCGGTTCGGTATAGATGTGCACATCGCCAAAAAATTCATCTTGGTGTGGCTGGCCTTGGCGCATCGCGAAATCGCCAAGGGTGACTTTTTCACCGCTGAGTGAAATGCGTTCTTGGTAGAGGTAGTAATCTGGTTTGACTTGCCAATCGATAAAGACGCGATCGCCTTGCTGGTAAGCATTGAACTGAAATGCTTGATCGACAGGGACAAATTGGTTGCTATCGTCACCGAAGCTAAGGGCGTTACCCGAGTTAAACAGGGCCATTGCTGGCATCGAAACAACGGAAGCACACAGCAGTAAAAGCGATAAAAGAAAACGCATACAAAAGTCACTTTATTAGAATTTAGGGTATTTTATACTCAATTGACGCCAGTTTTCTCTAGATAGTGAGAAATTTGTTCGTAATGAGGCTTGAACGTAATAGGACAGGGAAAAGCGCCAATTAGTTTCATCATTGATGAAATTGGCTTTGAAGATCGGAAATTAGCGTTTTAGTGAAATAAAAAAAGGAGCCGAAGCTCCTTTAGTATCTCTAATGCAGCGCTGAATGATGGTGTATTAGATAAATAGACCGCCAAAAGCAAAGCCTAGCGCAACGGCAGAAGTAATGGTGGTGACACCCGGAATAAAGAATGGGTGGTTAAACACATATTTGCCAATACGAGTTGAGCCAGTGTCATCCATTTCTACTGCGGCCAGTAGCGTTGGGTAAGTCGGCAAAACAAACAATGCGCTGACGGCGGCAAATGAAGCAACGGCGGTGAGTGGTGCAACACCAATCGCCAGCGCAGCAGGCATAAGTGCCACCGTGGTCGCCCCTTGTGAGTAGAGCAGCATTGAGGCCAAAAATAACACCAGCGCTAACATCCAAGGGTAATCAGCGAGTAGTTCGCCGGCTAGCTCTTTGATGCCATCCACGTGAGCGTTAACAAATGTCGCGCCTAACCAAGCAACACCTAATACACAAACACAAGCGGTCATGCCTGAGCGGAATGTTGCGGCTGCGGCAATTTGGTTCGCGTCGATCTTGGTGAACATCACGATTGCGGCAGCAGCGGCGAGCATGACGGCCATAATCGCTTCATTACGACCTAACGCAGGATTCTCAATGAGACCAATTGAGTCTGAAATGGCCGCGGCGTAACACACCACTAACGCAATTGCGATTAGGAAAATATAGGTTGCGGTTTTGGCCGTCGGCAGAATTTCACGTCGTTGCGTATCTGGAAGCTTAATTAACCCTTGCTCTAAACGCTGTTGGTAAACGGGATCGTCTTTTAACTCACAACCCATGAAGTTCGCCACGAATGCACCAATCATACAAGCAAGGAAAGATGTTGGAATGCACACCGCAAGTAGAGTTAGGTAATCTACCCCGACCGGTGCCAACATCGCTGCGAAGGCAACCACAGCGGCTGAAATCGGTGAAGCAGTAATGGCGATTTGTGAGGCAACAACCGCAATAGAGAGTGGTCGGGAAGGACGTACGCCTTGGCCTTTTGCTACTTCTGCGATCACAGGTAATGTTGAGAATGCCGTGTGGCCAGTCCCTGCCATCAGCGTCATAAAGAACGTCACGATCGGTGCGTAGAAGGTGATTCGTTTAGGATTTTTACGTAAAAAATCTTCGGCAATTTGCACCAGCCAATCCATGCCGCCAGCCACTTGCATTGCTGCAATAGCAGTAATAACGGACATAATAATTAAAATAACATCGACCGGAATAAATGCTTGGCTGGTGGGTACGCCAAGACCCACAGATAAAGCGATTACGCCTGCGCCACCGGCAAACCCGATGCCGATCCCCCCGATTCTTGCTCCTATAAAGATAAAGAGCAGAACGACTAACAGTTCGACTGCTACCATATAAAGACCCTCAAAATTGTTATGGTTTTATTTGGTGGTGGTTTCCCATCGCTTCTTGGAGCGTGTAGGTATAAGTGTAGTTATAACCATCACTCTAGTGATTAATACCAACCAACATCAGTCGTCGATTATTTTTACAAATGTTGACCATGAACTGGTCTTGATCGGTATAAAGCGCCAAAAACAGCGCCAAAAAAAGGGTCCCATCTGGGACCCCTCTTGTTGTTATTACTCGTAACGTTTGGCTTTATACGTTGGATGCATGAAGTTTTCAACGCAAAGAATCTCGTCAAGCTCTTCTGCCGTTAATAAACCGCGGTCTAGCACAACTTCACGTACGCTCTTACCTGTTTCTGCACAGATTTTGCCCACGATGTCGCCTTCATGGTGACCAATGTATGGGTTTAGGTAAGTTACGATACCGATTGAGTTGTATACGTAGTTTTCACACGTTTCTTTGTTAACGGTGATGCCGTCGATACATTTGTCGCGTAGGTTAACACACGCGTTGTGTAGCAGAGAAATTGACTCAAATACGCTTTGTGCAATCACAGGTTCCATAACGTTCAACTGTAGTTGACCGCCTTCTGCTGCGAAAGAAACCGTATTGTCGTTACCTAGTACTTTAAAGCAAACTTGGTTTACCACTTCAGGGATCACTGGGTTTACTTTTGCTGGCATGATTGAAGAACCAGCTTGCAGTTCAGGTAGGTTTAGTTCGTTGAAACCAGTACGTGGGCCTGAAGAAAGTAGGCGCAAGTCGTTACAGATTTTTGATAGCTTAACAGCAAGGCGTTTTAGTGCGCCGTGCGTCATTACGTAAGCACCACAGTCAGAGGTTGCTTCGATCAAATCTTCTGCTGCAACCACATCTAGGCCAGTTACGGTCGCTAGGTGTTTAACGGCGAGATCTTGGTAACCTTGTGGTGCGTTTAGACCAGTACCGATTGCCGTTGCGCCTAGGTTGATTTCAAGCAGTAGTTTTGATGTGTACTCAAGAGCACGAATTTCTTCGTTCAGTGTAACAGCCCAAGCGTGGAATTCTTGACCAACTGTCATTGGTACCGCGTCTTGTAGCTGAGTACGACCCATTTTCAAGATGCCGCTGAACTCTTGTGCTTTAAGCTCGAAGGCGCCTTTTAGGTACTCAATCGCTTCAATTAGTTTGTGTACGCTGTTGAAAACGGCGATACGGAAACCCGTTGGGTAAGCACAGTTGGTTGATTGGCTCTTGTTAACGTGATCGTTCGGGTTGATGAACTGGTATTGGCCTTTTTCTTTGCCCATCAGTTCTAGTGCTACGTTCGCAATCACTTCGTTGGTGTTCATGTTAACTGAAGTGCCCGCGCCGCCTTGGAATACGTCTGAAGGGAACTGATCCATGCACTTGCCTGTTTCAAGGATCAAATCACACGCTTGCAGAATGTAATCTGCAACATCTTTTGGAATAGCGCCCAGTTCTTTGTTTGCTAGCGTCGCCGCTTTTTTGGTCATTACCATGCCGCGTACGAATTCAGGTACGTCAGAGATAGTAACGTTTGAGATATTGAAGTTTTCAATAGCGCGTAAAGTGTGGATGCCGTAGTAAGCATCTGCAGGAACGTGACGTTGACCTAATAGATCTTCTTCAATACGAGTGGCTGAGTTAGCTGCTGTAGCTTCAGATAGAGTAGCCATAGGTGGATCCTTAGAGAATTATTGTGATATTAAATTTTTTTGTAATCGCCAATTCTGCTGTTTAAGAATCCATTCGTCAGAGTGTTTGGCTGGAAATCCGTCCTGACATATGTGGCACATGATACTGGACTAAATTCATAAAAATATTAAGTGGATCACTATTTGAACCAAAGGTATGAAAAATTTGCGTTGCTATGCGCTACGTCATTTATCTCGCTCACAGTTGTTGCGTTTCGTGAGTTTTGATAGGGGCAGATTGTTAACGTCATGAACGCAGGTGTCACTTGATTGATTCATGCTTTGCTAATATGTAAGTAATCGGTATGAACACTTTGTTTGGTCACGATTTCTAACATTTCAACGAGCGAATATATTGTGACTCGTAGCGGTTAGCGCTAATGTGTCGCTAACAAAGGAGGGCATGTGTTTCCTATCTTATTATTACTGTTTATTTTAGTTCCGATTATTGAAATTGGCCTGTTTATCCAAGTGGGCGGGTTTCTGGGTTTGTGGCCAACGATTGCATTGGTATTGATCACCGCATTTGTTGGGGCTTCACTAGTGCGCAGTCAAGGATTACAAACCTTAATGAATGTGCAAAATCGTCTGCAACAGGGTGAATTGCCAGCGCAACAGATTTTTGAAGGCGTGATGCTTGCTGTTGCGGGCGTCTTATTGCTGACGCCGGGCTTTATGACGGATGCATTGGGGATGCTAATACTGCTGCCGGCACCGCGTGCGGCGATCGCCAAATACTTGATGAGTAAGATGGTGGTGAAATCGGTCGGTGGTGGTTTTCACGGTGGCTTTAACAACCAAGGTGGCTTTGGTTCACAAGACGGATTTGGTCAAGACCCATTTCAACGCAACCCGTTCGAACAATCGAAAGATGGCAACACCTTTGAAGGTGAGTTTGAGCGCAAAGACGATGATGACCGTAATAAGTTGAACTAAATAGAATGACTGAATAGATGAAAAGGCGCCTCGGCGCCTTTTTCTTTATCTGTCTGTTTTGCGAAATAGTGCTGTTATTGCGCTATTTACTGTGCGCCTTTGAAACCCATTTGGCGCCATGCTTCATAAGCGATAATCGCGACGGCATTGGATAGGTTCAAGCTACGAGCATCAGGCATCATAGGAATACGAATGCGTTGTTCCATCGGTAAGCTTTCGATTAACTCTGCCGGCAGGCCGCGTGTTTCTGGGCCAAACAACAGCACATCGCCTTCGGTAAATTGCGCATCGACATGATGGCCCGTCGTTTTGGTGGTGCAGGCAAAAATACGGAATTGGCCGCTGCGTTCTTGCTCTAAATAATCGAGAAAGGCTTGCAAGTCCTTGTGACGTTTTACTCGTGCTAAATCGTGATAATCCAAGCCAGCACGACGCACCTTCTTCTCTTCTAAATCAAAACCCAAAGGCTCGATGAGGTGCAAGTTGGCACCACAGTTGGCGCATAGACGGATTATATTGCCAGTATTTGGCGCAATTTCCGGTTCATAAAGGGCAATATCAAACATGGCATAATCTGTGTCAGTAAAAACTGCGCCGATTATAACAGGATGACTTGCTAAGCGAGAGTTTAATGGCGGTTAGTGGGAGCTAACCGCGCATGGTTTGCCATTTCATCGGTTTAATCAATGCTAAGCGGGAGACAAATGGTGACCCTTAAACCCCCTAATGGACTGCGTGATGCCTCGATACTCCCACTATGTTGGCGCACCGCACTTTCGGTAATCGCAAGGCCCAGTCCTGTGCCTCCGCTGACGCGATCACGAGCGGTTGAAACGCGATAGAAAGGTCTGAAGATCGCTTGTAATTCTTCTTCAGGGACGCCTTCACCATTGTCATCGACCATCACGGTAACGTGATCTGCCGTTGTAGTGATGGTCACCTCAATAGCATCATGGCCATAACGAATGGCATTACGCACAATATTATCGAGTGCACTCATTAGCAGTTTTGGTTTGCCTGAGATAGCTTGTTCTGGAATGGCTGAATAGTTGAGCGTCTTGCCCATCTGTTCTGCTTCAAATTGTGCGTCGCTTAAGATCGCTTCCCAAAGGCTAGATAGTGGTTGTTTTTCGCGATCGGTGTGACTATCAAGTTGCATGCGAGAAAGTTCGAGCAACTCAGAAATCATCTGCTCTAATCGTTGCGCTTCGGTATCAATTCGCGTCAGTTCAGCGCTTTCACCTTGCTTACGAGTCGCGAGCGCGGTGGCCATTCTTAGCCGGGTAAGAGGCGAGCGCAGCTCATGGGAGATGTCAGAGAGCAAGCGTTGCTGACCTGAGATCATTTGATTGACGTCTTGCACCATTTGGTTAAATGCCGTGCCGGCTTGGCGGAACTCACTGGTGCCTTTTTCTAAGCTTGGGTCCACCACAAATTCGCCTTTAGCAACGCGTTTGGCTGCGCGTTCCAACTTACGCGCCGGTTGGCTGAGTGCCCAGGCTAACCATAGTAGTAGTGGTGTGCTGGCAACCATGACGGCCAATAACAGCTGAAATGGTTTGTCGAACATGCGCAGTAAAAAGGGCGGTGGCTGATCCCACTTAAAGGCTAAGAACATGTGCAGTGGTTGGCCCGCCAGTGTAATTGGTACAGGGCCTGCCACCATGTAATGGCCATACAGGCGCTGCTTAGGATCGCTTGGCGATTCGATGGTCGAGATCAGGTTCTGCAATGCACGAGCTTTAAAATCGCGCTGCTTTTTCGGAGTAAGAATATCGCCCTCAAGATCGGTGATGAAGTAGCGTGGGCGAGGATCTCGTTTGCTCGGTCGATCTTTGTCGATCTCTCGTAATACTTGATTGAGGTTATTACTGCCTTGGTATTGGGTTTCAACTCGCTCAGCAAACAGTTTCATCTTGGCTAAGCTCTCTTGAGGGATCGAATGAGGCTTACGTGGATCAAGGTGTGGCAAAGCCAATACCGCAATCACGACCAAAAACATCGTCAGCCAAAAAATGGCAAAGATACGGCCATAAAGGCTCGTGATTCTTGGCAAGCGCATTAGCCTTCCTCGACCAATAGATAGCCACGACCGCGCAGGGTTTTGATGCGAGCTTTGCCATCGGCGCGTTCAGGGAGTTTTTTACGTAAGTTAGATACGTGCATATCAATAGCGCGATCAAAGGCGGCGAGGCGTTTACCGAGTACATCTAAACTGAGCACTTCTTTGGTAATGGTTTCGCCAGGATGGATGACAAAGTGGCTCAATAAAGCAAACTCGGTAGTGGTTAGATCGAGTTGCTGACCTTGACAGTAAGCTTCCTGTTTACCTGGAAACACTTCAATATCTTGATATTGCAAGCTATCGCTTGGTTTGCTGGTCGTGGCCGTTTGAGTGCGACGTAAAATCGCGCGAATACGAGCCAGTAGTTCACGGTCACTAAAAGGCTTTGGCAAGTAATCGTCCGCGCCCAACTCCAAACCGATGACACGGTCAATCTCTTCCCCTTTGGCGGTGAGCATTAATACCGGTGTTTCCCAGTTTTCGCGGATGCGTTTAAGAGTTTCCGTGCCATTAAGTTTTGGCATCATCACATCGAGTAAGATCAAATCGATCTCTTTATTGAGCGCGGCAAGACCCGCTTCACCATCATTAGCTTCAGATACAGTGAAGCCTTCAAAGCTGAGTACTTCTTTGAGTAAGCCGGTGAGTTCGGTGTCGTCATCGATTAATAAAATGTGTGCCATGTGGCTGCCTTAATAGTGACTAGTATGGGATCAGTTTACTGATTATTTTATCTAAGCATTAGCGTAAATTTTGCTCTTTACGAATCTTTACGCTCTCTAGACGTCGCTTTACTTCTGGCAGACTAATCTATTATCAAGCGCTGCACAGGCAGCCCGACTAACAAAAGAAAGGTAATGATTATGAAGACAGTTAAAAAATTCGTATTAGCAGCAGCGGTTATTCCTCTAGCATTTGCATCGGCCAGTGCGATGGCCTTTGGTGGTAAAGGTGACCATAAAGGCGGCTACTGCCAAGGTGGTATGGATCGCGGCATTATGAAAAAGCTCGATTTGACCGATGCACAAAAAACACAGCTTAAAGAGATGCGTGAAGCAAACAAGGCAGAAATGAAGGCTAAATTTGCTGATAACTCTGATACGCGTAAAGCAGAGCGCCAAGCTCACCACGATAAAGTCCAGCAATTGGTGTTAGCCGATAACTTTGATCAAGCGGCGGCGAATGAACTGGCGAAAAGCATGGTAGAGAAGCAAACGGAACGTAAAGTGAAGATGCTTGAGAAGCAACACCAAATGCTAAGCGTGTTAACGCCAGAGCAAAAAACAAAGTTTGTTGAGCTGAGCAAAGAGCGTATGGAAAATTGCGGTGAGAAGCGCAAAAATCACCACTAATCATCAGCCTATTTGCGTACAGATTGATAGAGACCGAAGCAGCCAATAGGCTGCTTTGTTGCGTTTATAGGTTTTGATGTAGTGGGATGTGTCGATAATTCGTTAATGACAATCGGACATCAGAGCTGCATCTTAGGGTCAGTTGAGTATAATTAGCGCATCATTGAAGATGAATACAAAGTGATGAAACAAGATTACGGAAAATTAGTTACGCTCGCGGCATGGACCGCAACAGTGGTCGCAACATTATTACTGCTGGTTAAATTGGTGGTTTGGTGGGTGACCGGCTCAGTAAGTTTACTCGCCTCATTAATTGACTCGATGCTGGACATTGCTGCCTCGGTGGTGAATCTCGTCGTGATTCGCTATTCGCTACAGCCTGCTGACAAAGAGCATCGTTTCGGTCATGGCAAAGCTGAATCGCTCGCGGCATTAGCCCAAGCGATGTTTATCTCCGGTTCTGCGGTATTTTTGATTTTAAATGGTATCGAACGCTTCTTCCGCCCACACGAATTGAACTCTCCTGAGCTCGGTGTCTATGTGAGCATGTTTGCTATTGTTGTTACGTTTGGTCTAGTACTGTTCCAAAAACACGTGGTGCGTAAAACCGGTAGCCAAGCGATCGCGGCAGATTCGCTGCACTATCAAACCGACCTGTATATGAATGCGGCAATCATGGTGGCATTAGGTTTGAGTTGGGCGGGCATTGGCCAAGCGGATGCAGTGTTTGCCGTCGGTATTGGGTTCTTTATTTTATACAGCGCTTTCAAAATGGTGACTGAAGCGACGCAAACATTACTAGATCGTCAGTTACCAGAAGAAGAGCTACAACAGATCAAACAAGAATGTTTGCAAGTCACTGGCGTATTAGGTGTGCATCAATTACGCACTCGTATGGCAGGGCCGGTTCGTTTTATTCAATTGCACTTAGAGTTGGAAGATCATATTCAGTTAATCGAGGCACATCGTATTTCTGACAACGTGGAACGAAGTTTATTGGCGGCGTTTCCGCAAGCCGATATCCTCATTCACCAAGATCCATACTCGGTGGTTTATACCTCTGAGCGGGCGCAAAAATCGGTTGATTGGTAGTGAGATTGGTTTGGAATGAAAGCCGTTTATTGTCTATCTTTTCAACGAAAACAGAAATAAACGTGATCCTGATATGTATCAACAAAGTTAATGAGCAAACCTGTAATACTCTTACATAAGTAGAAAACTTACATAATTTCGTGCAAATAAATGTAGTATTCCTATCAAGGAACGGTAACATATTGCACAGCTGAAAGAATCTGGATAGTGGCTTGATTTGTAAGCCTCTAACATAAAAATTGAAACAAGATTCCCAAAAATCGAGGGTGAGCATGATTAAGAAGATCGGTGTTTTGACGAGTGGCGGTGACGCACCTGGTATGAACGCAGCCGTTCGCGGCGTAGTGCGTACAGCGCTGTCTGAAGGTTTGGAAGTGTATGGCGTACAAGATGGCTACTTGGGTCTATATGAAGACCGTATTGTACAATTAGATCGTTCAAGCGTATCTGATGTGATCAATAAAGGCGGTACGTTCCTTGGCTCTGCACGTTTCCCTGAGTTCAAAGAAGTTGAAGTTCGTGAGCAAGCGATCGAGAACCTGAAAAAACACGGTATCGATGCATTGGTTGTGATCGGTGGTGATGGTTCGTACATGGGTGCGAAGAAATTGACTGAAATGGGTTACCCATGTATCGGTCTACCAGGCACAATCGATAACGATATCGCGGGCACTGACTACACGATCGGCTACCTAACAGCACTAAATACGGTTATCGATGCGATTGACCGTCTACGTGACACTTCTTCTTCTCACCAACGTATTTCTATCGTTGAGATCATGGGCCGTCACTGTGGTGATCTTACCCTTATGTCAGCGATCGCTGGTGGTTGTGAATACATCATCACGCCAGAAACAGGTCTTGATAAAGAGAAGCTAATCAGCAACATCCAAGATGGTATCGACAAAGGCAAAAAGCACGCGATCATCGCGCTGACTGAGCTAATGATGGATGCTAACGAGCTGGCTAAAGAAATTGAAGCAGCAACGGGTCGTGAAACTCGTGCAACGGTTCTTGGTCACATCCAACGTGGTGGTCGTCCAACGGCATTTGACCGTGTATTGGCTTCTCGTATGGGTAACTACGCGGTTCACCTATTGCTAGAAGGCGAAGGTGGTCGTTGTGTGGGCATTCAAAAAGAACAGCTTGTTCACCACGATATCATCGATGCAATCGAAAACATGAAGCGCCCTGTGCGCAATGATCTATACAAGGTTGCTGAAGAGCTTTTCTAAGCGATTTTGTCCAGAGCCACATCAAGCGAATACTAAAAACCACCTCATGAGGTGGTTTTTTTGTATTTGTTATTTAATGTCATTTAGCCACTAGGCTTTATCAATCGATTTAGCGCGGCTTGGTTCTTTTTTGCCATGGAATTTTTGGTGTACGCCGCGTCGTAATGCTTTGATGCGGTTTTCGGCTTTATCGACGCCAAGTAGAACACTCAGTGCCAAAACAGTAATCAACACCGATTGCTGTAAATAACCTAAACCAATCATCATGCCAAGTGCAGCTAATAACCAAATTATTGCTGCGGAAGTGACGCCATGGATTTTGCCATCCAATGTCATCATTACGCCAGCGCCAAGAAATCCGACACCCGTAATAATTTGGCCAAGCACTCGGGCTTGATCAAGCGTATTGGGTGACAGCGATACCGCCATCGACATAAAGAAGTAAGTGCCAGAGATAATTAGTATCGAAGTGCGAATACCGACAGGTTTTCCGCGAGTTTGACGCTCGACACCAATTAAGATGCCATTGAGGGCACAGCATAGTAGTGCTGACCAAGTGAATGGCCCAAGATCGAGCAGTTGGTGTAGATTGATTTGCATATGGACCTCCAAAATGGCGGAGTATCCATACAATAGACCGAGCGATCGAACAAAAAATTTTCGTGGTAACGATAGTGGTTCGTTATTTCGTTAACAGCCGTCGGTGACTAATTCAAAGCGAGGAGCGTTGGTTTCAGTGGCTTCATAATATCGCAAGAAGCACTGCAAACTTGGGTCTATACGTGACTTGGTCATAAAACGAATCCAGTTTTGGCTGGGATTATTATGGAAGTACCAATCAGCGGGGTCATCTGCGTTGTATACGCCATCAGCGAAAGTGGCTTCAATGAGTTTGCTCCAAGTTTGGCGCGAAAATGCCGCTGGATAACCATAAGCAAGTTGAATGTCGTCACCTTCAATGGTGATAGCATCGCTCACATTGGTTAACCCTTGTCGAATTGCGAGTGGATAGATCATGTCGCTCGCACTTTGCATACCGGCTTTTAGGCCATTGAGTGCCGCGATGCGTGAGTCACTTTGCAAATTCACCAGCCTTGGCATGGCGGTCACCGCAAGAATGCCTAATACAACAATGACAACCACTAATTCAATTAGGGTAAAACCAAGGCGAGCACGTTTCATAGCGAGATAACTTAGATAAATAAGACGTTAATATAGTACCAAAGTTTATTCGGCAGTTTTAATGCTATGTGATTAAATTTACTCCAAATGTAAATCTAATGGCGTTTTACTCGATCGACCGCCAATTTCGCGGGTTAACTTTGGCACCAGATAACCAGAAACATTTGCAATCAGGCCATGCATCAATGTTCTCGCTTGCTGATCATCAACATAAAAGTGCGCCGCACCCTGCACTTTATCCAGTACGTGTAGGTAATAAGGCAAAATATGCGCATCAAACAAAGCTTCACTAAGATTGATTTGGGCTTCGAGCGTGTCATTAACCCCTTTGAGCAGCACACCTTGGTTGAGTAGCGTCACCCCAACGGCTTTTAGTTTTGCCATTTGCTCGCTGAGCTCGGTATTGATCTCGTTAGCATGGTTAATGTGGGTCACGAGGATCACTTGTAAACGCGTTTGACGAAACAGGGCGAGCAGGCCATCGGTCACACGGTTTGGGATCACAACCGGTAAGCGGCTGTGAATACGTAATCGTTTAATATGCGAAATATTGGCAATACCATCGATCAACCATGCCAGTTCGTCATCTTTCGCCATTAGGGGATCGCCACCCGATAGGATCACTTCATTCAACTCGGGGTGAGCGGCGATATAATCCAAACTGGTTTGCCATGCACTTTTACTGCCTTTGTTGTCTTGGTAAGGAAAATGACGGCGGAAGCAGTAACGGCAGTTAATAGCGCAGCCTCCTTTGACTATCATCAGGGCACGGTTGCGATATTTATGTAAAAGTCCTGGGATCGCATTGTTTTGTTCTTCCAGTGGATCGCTGCTATAGCCCTCCTGTACCGCAAATTCGTCTGATAACGGTAAAACTTGGCGTAAAAGCGGATCAAAGGGATTGCCTTTTTCCATTCTATCGACAAAACTTTGCGGCACACGCTGCGCAAAAAGCGTTCTTGCTTCAAATCCGTGTTGCCAAGGTGAAGGATCGATCTCTAACTGTTTCAGCAGTTTAGTAGGATCAGAGATCCCATTCGCCAGCTGTTTGAGCCAGTTTTGCTCAACAGATTCGGCATTTCGGGTTATGATGTGCGGCATTAAATTTAACTCGAAGAATGGTAAGAGGAAAAAATGGCTACTGTTAGCACGAATGAATTCAAAGGCGGTCTTAAAATTATGCTTGATAACGAGCCTTGTGTCATTCTCGAAAACGAGTTTGTCAAACCAGGCAAAGGTCAGGCATTTAGCCGCGTAAGAATCCGTAAGCTACTTTCCGGTAAAGTTCTAGAGAAAACATTTAAGTCTGGCGACACGGTTGAAGTAGCTGACGTAATGGATATCGATCTAGATTACCTATACAACGACGGTGAATTCTACCACTTCATGAACAACGAAACGTTCGATCAAATTGCAGCAGATAAAAAAGCTGTGGGTGAGAGCGCGAAGTGGTTGGTAGAAAACAACACTTGTATGCTAACACTTTGGAACGGTAACCCAATCGTTGTAACGCCACCAAACTTCGTTGAACTGGAAGTGGTTGAAACGGATCCAGGTCTGAAAGGCGATACACAAGGTACTGGTGGTAAACCAGCAACGCTGTCTACTGGTGCAGTTGTACGTGTACCACTATTCATCGCGATCGGCGAAGTGATCAAAGTTGACACTCGTTCTGCAGAATATGTAGGTCGCGTAAAGTAATCTGCGTTCAGAAATAAAAAAGGTCACTTCGGTGGCCTTTTTTGTTTTTCTGCTAACGTTGATATGACACAATTTCATTTATCCGATATTGATGATACTGATGAGCATGAAACAAACGCTGCAAATTTGGCTTGATGCCGCTCGCCCTAAAACCTTGCCTTTGGCTCTGGTCTCGATTTTGACCGGGAGTGTTTTAGCCTACTCTAACCATCACTTTTCATTTTCTGTCGCGGTGCTCGCGTTTATTACCGCCACTTTGCTACAGATCTTGTCTAACCTTGCCAATGATTATGGTGATGCAGTGAAAGGCACTGACAACGAAGCGCGATTGGGACCAACGAGAGCCATTCAGTCGGGGGCGATAACGCCTAAAACTATGCGCCAAGCGATCATCATTAATATCATTTTTACGGTTATCGCTGGGCTTATTCTCGTTCTGCATGCCCTGACTAACTGGGAAAGCATTGTCGCTTTCTTAGGTTTGGGTTTGCTGGCGATCATGGCGGCGATAGCCTATACCGTCGGCAACAAGCCATATGGTTATGTGGGATTGGGTGATATCTCGGTCTTTATCTTTTTTGGCTTACTTGGTGTGGCAGGCACGTTCTTCTTGCACACTGGTATTGTCGATGTGTCGTTGGCATTGCCTGCTATCGGCTGTGGCTTATTGGCGGTTGCAGTGCTGAACATTAACAACATGCGTGACATCGAGAATGATGAGCAATGTGGCAAGCGTACCGTCGCTGTTCGCCTTGGCCAGCGCAAAGCTAAGCAATACCACTTCCTTTTACTTGGCGGTGCGATGGTGGCGTTTATTGCTTACTTGTTACTGCAGCCAGCGCCGATTTGGTTGATGTTGCCATTCCTACTGAGTGCTTTGGTAGTCTACAAACATGGCCGTGCAGTGTGGTTGGCACAACGACCTGCCGATATCGCCCCGATGATGCCAATTGTGGTCAAATGCTCGCTGCTAACAAACCTTCTTTTTACTGGGGTTGTTATAGCTCAAACTCTCGTGAGTTGATTGATGTTTGTCATTGCAATGGCTCAGTGAGGGGATATACTCGATGAATAACCCAATGCTATGAGACGAATTGCGATGGAATACAATACTTCAGCTCTATGTGATATTTATTTAGAACAAGTCGATGTGGTTGAACCAATGTTCAGTAACTTCGGTGGTAGTGCTTCGTTCGCGGGGCAAATTACGACCGTTAAGTGTTTCGAAGACAATGGCATCATTCGTGAAATCTTAGAGCAAGATGGCGTTGGGCGAGTTTTATTAGTCGATGGTGGTGGTTCACTTCGCCGTGCTTTGGTCGATGCAGAAATTGCGGCATTGGCAGAAGAGAACGAGTGGGAAGGCATCGTCGTCTATGGCTGCGTACGCGAAGTGGATGAGCTAGAAGACATGAGCATCGGCATCCAAGCATTGGCCTCTATTCCTGTTGGTGCAACTGGCAAAGGTGAAGGTGAGACAGACGTAGCGGTTAACTTTGGTGGTGTCACTTTCCTACCAGAAGATTATTTGTATGCCGATAATACCGGCGTCATTTTGTCGCAAGAGCCACTCAATATCGATCTGGAACTTGAAGAAGATCCCGAGTTGTAATCGGCACATCTGCCACGTTAAATTGTCTATAAGAAAGCCAGCATTATGCTGGCTTTTTGCTTTCTAGCATGGGCGATTTATCCTGATGAGGACAAGCCTTGCTGCGGTTATTGCTTATCGAGGTGCTTATCGACGTGCTTATCTGGGTTCAGGGGCTGTTGACTGGCTTTAAGCGTGACGCGCTTGATGTGCAGTGCATAGCAATAACCTAAACTCCCACCGAGAATATTGCCCAGAGCGATACCTATAAAGACCCCTTCAATGCCATAGAATTTGCCCCCTAGCCACGCCAATGGCAGGGTAAATATAAACAGGCGCATCGCACTCCACTGAAAGGCTTTCAGTGGTTGGTGGAGAGAGTTGAGTCCTGAGACCAACATCATCATGATGCCTTGGAAACCATAGCTAAATGGCACCACCAGTAAGTAATGCCAAAGTAGGTTGCGTACACTCTCTTCTTGAGAGAATAAGGCCGCTAATGGCACACTCAATGGCACCATCGAGATGAACAAAATGAACTGAAAGCCAATCGCAAAACGCATACTGAGAAACTGGCCATCGAAGCTGCGCCGTGGATTGCCTGCGCCAAAATTTTGCGCCATAAAGGGGGTTAGGGCAGAAGTTAAAGACATCAGTACCAAGATTAAGATCGATTCAATGCGCTGAGCCGCCCCATAAGCGGCAACAGCAGCTGTGCCGTGGCTGGAAAGAATCATCATTAGAAGTGCACCTGAAAGGGGGGTCATCGCGTTTGATAACGCAGCAGGCGTACCAATTTTAAGGATTGTTTTCCAATCCTCAATCAGAGAGCCTAGTTGAGGCCAACTGAGTAACTTCTCACGCTTGATCAAAACAAACAGTGAACCAAACAATGCGCCAAGCCAACTAAAAGCACTCGCAATAGCGGCGCCTTGAATACCTAACTCAGGAAAAGGCCCGTAACCAAAAATCAATAAAGGATCGAGTACGCCATTGATCACCCCTGCCGCAATCATGATTTTAGCGGGCGTGGTGGTGTCACCGGTGGCGCGAATCGAACTGTTACCAGCCATTGGGATCACCAGCAGCGGAATCGCGAAATACCACACACTCATGTATTCGCTGATCAGTGGGATCAGTTTGGCCTCAGCCCCCAAAGCAAGAAATAGTGGTTCAATGGTAAGTAAGCCGAGGGTTGAGGCAATGGCAACCAAAATGACCGCCAGCAATAGACCATGAGTAGAGACGCGGGCGGCACTTTGCGAGTGGCCTTGGCCAAGCAGTCGACCAATATTAGTGGATAGACCAATACCGATGCCCATAGTGATGCAGTTGACCCCAAAGGTGACAGGGAAGGTGTAACTGACGGCGGCGAGTGCGTCTGTGCCCAGCAATGAAATGAAAAACGTGTCTACCAAGTTAAACATCAAGATCGCAATCAAACCCATGGTCATTGGGATGGTCATTTGTCGCAGCACTTGAGGGATCGGGTCGCTTAGCAGGCCGTGTTTATCTTGCATAAGAGCGTCGCACTTGAGGAAAAGAGTAGAATACTTGATTCAAAGTCAGTGCGACAGGTTTTCATGGGTGATTAGTATGGTACCCAAATAAAAAAGGCCAACCGAAGTTGACCTTTTCTTTCATTTAAACCGAGAGGTTTAAATTAAGCTTTTGCTGCCGCTGCTGCGCGAGCGATTGCTGCGAAGCCTTTTGCGTCAAGAGCTGCACCACCAACTAGAGCACCGTCGATGTCTGGTTGTGAGAAGTAAGCTTCTGCGTTTTCTGGTTTAACAGAACCGCCGTACTGGATGATTACTTGCTCAGCCACTGCTGCGTCTTTTTCAGCGATCATTGCACGGATAGATGCGTGGATGCGTTGTGCATCTTCAGCTGTTGCTGCTTTACCAGTACCGATTGCCCAGATTGGTTCGTAAGCGATGATTGCATCGTTTAGCGCTTCAACACCGTATGCATCGATAACTGCATTGATTTGACGTGCACATACTGCTTCAGTTTCGCCAGCTTCGTTTTGCGCTTCTGACTCACCGATACAGAAAACAGGTTTTAGACCGTTTTCTTTTAGGAATGCGAATTTCTTAGCAACGAATTCGTCTGACTCTGCGTGGTATTCACGACGCTCAGAGTGACCGATGATGATGTGAGTTGCACCAAAATCTTTTAGCATTGCTGGAGACATATCGCCAGTGAATGCACCGCTGTTGTTTAGGTCAGTGTTTTGTGCACCTAGAATGATCTTGTTACCGCCTTCAGCGATTAGACGCTCAGCTAGGTCGATGTATAGCGCAGGTGGCGCTACTGCTACGTCAACACCTTCAACACCTTCAAGCTCAGCGTTAAGACCAGTTAGCAGCTCAGTTACCATTGCTTTGCTACCGTTAAGTTTCCAGTTACCCATCACTACAGGACGACGCATAGGAATATCTCCGTATTAATTAATTAAAAGTGTTAATGTAAATAATCTACGTAGGAATATAACAGAATAAATTCGCTAGATCATGACCCGAATCATTTCTTGATCGAATCTCATTGGCGACTTGGAGAGATTGACTGCGGTAAAACATGCGCTCAAAGCTATCAGTGATCTGTTAGACAGATTACTAGTAATGGGCTCGGTTTTTCGCCGATAAATTGGTATTAGTGCTTAATCAGCACCATAAACCAACGAGCAGAATCAAGGAGCGATATGCCACATTTAGTTATGGAATACTCAAATTCGGTCGATGAACGCGTTAATGTGCAAGGGTTGTTAGAAGACTTACATCATGCTGCGATACAATCGGGGCTGTTCGACGTGCCGTCGTTGAAATCAAGAGCCTTGCGCTACCATCATTGGATGATTGGTGAGCAAGGTGACAGTAGCGACTTTATTCATATTACGTTTGAATTGTTAGATGGGCGAACCCCAGAGCAAAAGCGCGAGTTATCAAGGTTACTTATGGCGGTATTGCAGCAGCAAGCCAGTCACATTACGAGTTTGACGATTAACGTCAGAGATATGGATAAAGCCTGCTTTCAGAAAGTGGTCAATTGAGTCACCACGGAAGCTGATTTGTTATTAGATAGCGGTTACAAGTTTCTCACTTGGAAACTGTTATTGTATAAACATCAGCGTTATAGATTTTATTTTTAAGTTTGTAGTTAGGTAAAAAAAGATGTCGATTAAAGAGTTGTTGTTTTCCTTCCAAGGTCGTATCGGACGCAAAGTCTACTGGATCTGGAATCTCACCTATTACGTGTTGATCATGGGGTTTGGGTTGGGTATCAATCAATTATTCCCGGCCTATGCGCATTTGATTTTGCCTGTCTTTTTAGTGTTCGTGTTGATCCCAGATCTAGCGATAACGGCCAAACGATGGCATGACAGAGGTAAATCAAACTGGTGGTTATTGATGAATGTGCCTTTGGTTATTGGTCGCATGACGATTCCAGCAAATGATCCGAGCCAAATGGCGCACAGTACGACGCTGCAAATGTTGAGCTCGCTTGCGGCATTGGTCTGTGGTGTGTGGATTTTGGTGGAGTGTGGTTTCTTTAAAGGACAAGAGGGCGATAACCAGTACGGGCCAGAGCCAAAATAAGTGTAACCGCCAACTCATCGTTTAATGGACAAGCAGAACAACAAAAGGGTTGACCTTCCAGTCAACCCTTTGTTTTTTCGTCGATGCTCAATTAAGCACGGGCTCTTTGAAGTACCGGTCGCTTGAATTACGGCACTATTTTCTTAGCCACACCTCTTCAACCAGATGATTTGCGCCCTTCTTTAACACCAACTGAGCACGACCCTTAGTAGGTAATATGTTCTCTTGTAAGTTGACGCCATTAATAGTGCGCCAAATATCTTTGGCTTTATCAATCGCTTGCTGTTCGCTCAATTGGGTGTAGTGGCTAAAGTAAGATCCAGGCTGAGTAAACGCACCTTGACGGAATTTTAAAAAACGCTCGATATACCACTGTTCAATCACCTCGGTTTCGGCATCAACATACAATGTGAAATCGAGAAAATCAGAGACAAACACGCGATGTGGATCTTGTGGATAGTCCATGCCACTTTGCAGTACGTTCAATCCTTCAATGATTAATACATCGGGACGGTCGATGGTTTTGACTTCATCGGTAATATCGTAAGTCAGATGCGAATAGAGCGGTACCTGCAGATTCGGCTTACCCGATTTGATGTCAGAGACAAACTCCACCAAACGCTTAATGTCGTAAGACTCAGGGAAGCCTTTACGGTGCAAAATACCGCGCTCTTCCAATACTTTCTTCGGATACAGAAATCCATCGGTCGTGACAAGCTCCACTTTAGCGTGGTTATCCCAACGGGAGAGTAGGGCTTTGAGCAAGCGCGCCGTGGTACTTTTGCCTACCGCCACACTGCCGGCAATACCGATGATGAAAGGGGGAGCGTTATCCTTGGCTTTTTCGCCAAGAAATTTTTGTAGCACTGAGTTTCGACTTTGGCGCGCCGCGATATAGAGATTGAGTAAACGGGCCAGAGGAAGGTAAATCTCAACAGACTCTTCCATGGTTAGACTTTCGTTCACACCTTGCAGCTCTTTTAGGTCTTCTTCAGACAAAGTCATTGGTACTGAATTACGTAGTTCAGCCCATTGCTGCCTATTAAAAGAGAGGTATGGGGTCATGGTTTCCCTAATCGATTCATCGCACAGAAGTTGGAAAATACATCAAGCTTACAAGAAAGAAAATGACAGACACACCAGATTTGTTTTTTCCGACAAAAATTGCACGAAAATTCGGCAAATAGGTAGAAACTTAGTAAAAAAAATACTTTTTTCCATTTTGCTATTGCAAGGTAGAAAATCATTCAATAGAATGCGCACCACTTATGCCGACTTAGCTCAGTAGGTAGAGCAACTGACTTGTAATCAGTAGGTCACCAGTTCGATTCCGGTAGTCGGCACCATTCTCTCCTGTTTCTTTTAGAAACGTTGTAGTGAGAATGGAATGTAAAAATTTGGAGGGGTTCCCGAGTGGCCAAAGGGAGCAGACTGTAAATCTGCCGGCACTGCCTTCGATGGTTCGAATCCGTCCCCCTCCACCATATTCTTTAGGAAATAGCTCGAAGAGTTACGTGTGCGGGCATCGTATAATGGCTATTACCTCAGCCTTCCAAGCTGATGATGCGGGTTCGATTCCCGCTGCCCGCTCCAATCACTAGTGTTGCTGATATAGCTCAGGCGGTAGAGCGCATCCTTGGTAAGGATGAGGTCCCCAGTTCGATTCTGGGTATCAGCACCAGCTCCCAAAGCAAAATTTTCCTTTTGATATATACTTTATCACCAATAAGTTTGGTTACGTGGTCATTTGCGCCACTTAAATCCGTACCTAGAGGGACAACTCATGTCTAAAGAAAAATTTGAACGTGTAAAACCGCACGTAAACGTTGGTACTATCGGCCACGTTGACCACGGTAAAACTACTCTTACTGCAGCTATCTGTACTACTTTG
>NZ_AFWE01000215.1 GCF_000222585.1 Vibrio scophthalmi LMG 19158
CAAGTTAGCAAAGAATTTAGTGTGCCGACTTAGCTCAGTAGGTAGAGCAACTGACTTGTAATCAGTAGGTCACCAGTTCGACTCCGGTAGTCGGCACCATTCTTTTGCCTCGATAGCTCAGTCGGTAGAGCAGAGGATTGAAAATCCTCGTGTCGGTGGTTCGATTCCGCCTCGAGGCACCATTATTTGGTGCTTATCTCGCAAGAGATGACACAGATAATTCCCCCTTAGTTCAGTCGGTAGAACGGCGGACTGTTAATCCGTATGTCGCAAGTTCAAGTCTTGCAGGGGGAGCCACTTTAAGAAAACCGTATCGCAAGATACGGTTTTTTTTCGTCTCAAGCTTGGTAAATAAAATCGACACATTTCCGCATCATAACCTCCTCCCTACTCTTTCAGTTTTTCCTGCAAGCGGTCATTTCATTAAGTGTAAAAATCAACAGACTCCTTCATCTCAGTTTCATATTGCGTTATATTTATACGAAACGGCATGCCATAACTATTTTTTTGCTGCGTAATAAATGGCTAGATAATTAGAAAACGTCTCGTAATCTGACTACATAATTCCAAAATTCCGGACTTAATACAGTCAAACCTGATCTTTCTATGCATTTATCTCGAATCACCACCTTTTTTATTTTGTAGCGAAAATTTAATCAGCGTCATATTTTTGAGCTTTGCCGCTATACCGCGCCAAGGTGGGACGTAATAATTTTGTCATATTCGACGATACCAAAAGCTAGTCGCTGTTAAAGGCTGTCTAAATTGACGTATCACTAACAACGTAAACTCGCGAGGGCGTATGAAACTCAAAACTCAGGCCTATATTCTGTCAGCCATCATTTTAACCGCACTTTTAGCACTGACAGTGACAGGACTATGGACACTGCGCGTGGCCAGTAATTTGGACAACAAAGCTCGAGTCACCGAACTATTCAAAAGTGCTTACAGCATTTTGACTGAAGTTGAACAAATGGCCGTAGAAGGCTCATTAGGCGAAGACGAAGCAAAAGCACTTGCCACTCGCCTGCTACGCAACAACATCTACAAAGACAATGAGTATGTTTATGTGGCAGACGAAAATATGATTTTCGTTGCCACCCCATTGGATCCTCAATTGCACGGCACCAGTTTTAACGACTTTAAAGACGGCGATGGAAAAAGTGTTGGTCAGTTGATCCAACGTGTACTTGGAAACACGACAGGTCAGATCGTCGAATACACTTGGACACAAAAACTGGAAGACGGCACGATTGAGGAAAAACTCTCGATCGCTGAAAAAACACCACATTGGGGTTGGGTTGTTGGCACTGGTATTGGCTTCAATGAAGTCAATGCGCGCTTCTGGTCTACCGCACAATGGCAGCTACTACTTTGCTTCGCCATCGCTATCGGCATCTTTAGCGTGCTACTCGTCTCTATCCGTAAAATGCTGGCGCTACTCGGTGGCGAGCCACAAGACGTGCACAGTGCGGTACAGGCCGTTGCACAAGGTAATATTCAAGCATCATTTGATAAGTCTGCTCCGAAAGGCAGTATTTACGAAGCCGTCCAGCAGATGAGCCTATCACTGGCACAGCTAGTGAAAAACCTCGATACCTCGATGATCGCATTACGACAAGAACTGGCCAATGTTGAAGACCGTTCTGCTTCAATCGCAAGTTTGACAGATTCACAGCAACAATCGACTGAAATGATTGCCACTGCGATGACAGAAATGGCCTCTTCTGCGAATAACGTCGCTGATTCAGCGCGTGATACCGCAAGCAATACCGAAGAAGCCGATAAGCAGAGTCAACACACTCAGCATCTAATTCACAATACCGTGGATAATATCCAAGGTTTGGCATCTCAACTCGGCACGGCAAGCCAAGCAGTGGCTGATCTTGATAGCGACGTAAATAACATCGTAAAAGTACTTGATGTGATTGGTGACATTGCTGAGCAAACTAACCTACTCGCGCTGAATGCGGCAATTGAAGCTGCTCGTGCTGGCGAACAAGGCCGTGGTTTTGCTGTTGTAGCCGATGAAGTTCGCAACTTGGCGGGCAGAACACAATCAAGCACTAAAGAGATCCAGCAGATGATCACTAATCTGCAAGCGGGCTCTCGCAATGCCATTAACACGATGGAAGTGTGTGCAGAAACCAGCCAAAGCACAGTGGTGGAATCACAAAATGCCTCTGAAGCACTGCAGCAGATCGTTATTGCACTCGAATCGATTACTCAAATGAGCCATCAAATTGCCACGGCAGCAGCTGAACAGACTCAAGTAGGTGATGATATTGCTAAGCGAATTAACCTAATTGAAGAGAGTGGTAATCAGCTAAGTAATGTGGTTGCAGAGAGTCACAGCAGTACACAAAGTCTAAATACTTTGGCGAATGACTTAGAAAACTGGGTAAGTAAGTTCACTGTTAAGCAATAATTCCTAACAGAAACCATAAAAAGCACGCTTTAACGCGTGCTTTTTTTCTGCCTGATAGCAACTAATGCTGCGCTTTTTTAGAGAAAATGCATGGTTCAACTAGCCTTACAAGCCTATAAATGGCTAAAAACAGCCCATTAAGTATAGAAAAGCAACAAACGATATTTTTTTTGCATTTTAATGTTGACCTAAAAAGCAAAAAGCCGTTTAATACACCTCGTC
>NZ_AFWE01000214.1 GCF_000222585.1 Vibrio scophthalmi LMG 19158
CTCGCTTCTCGCTTCTCGCTTCTCGCTTCTCTATGCCTCTGCGATCGCGGCCACTCTGCGTTTTTCCATCTCTTCGCGAATCGCGGCACCTTTGAAGCCATCGGCAATGATGGCTTGGACATCGACCGATAAAGCGGCTTGAAACGCTTGCTCAAAAATCCCTTTTTGTGGGTAATCGATAGTTTCAAATCCCGTTCGGCCACGGCTATCGGCCATGCAGCAGAGCAAGATATCGTCGAGGCGTTCTGCTTTGCGCCAAACATCAAATTGGTTGAGTATCTTGAGTTTGGTGGCCGGTTTTAGTTCCGCAGCCCGATGTATGTTGGAGTGCTGCTCGCAGACTAACAGCGCTAAATCACGGTATTCATTTGGAATTCGGATCCGTTCCGCCAGTTGTTTGATCAGCTTGATGCCTGTGTGGCAATGCATTTTGTGGCTTGGCCACTCTTTCTCAGGTGTCACGCCCTTGCCTAAGTCGTGCACTTGGGCGGCAAAGCGTACCGTGGTTGCGTGGCTTAATAGCGCGGCTTGTTTTGCCACCATTAAGGTATGAATACCGGTGTCGATTTCAGGGTGCCACTGCTCAGGTTGTGGAACGCCGAACAACCGATCGATTTCGGGTAACACCACCGCTAGAGCGCCGCAATCTCGCAATACTTGTAAAAACACTTGTGGATCTTGGCAGCTCAGTGATTTTTGCCATTCTTGCCAAACGCGTTCTGCAGTTAAATGCCCCAGTTCGCCATCGTTAACAATTTGCGCCATTAAGATCATGGTTTCTTCGGCAACGGTAAAACCTAAATGAGCGAGCTTGGCTGCAAAGCGTGCCACGCGCAGCACCCGCAATGGGTCTTCGATAAATGCATCTGATACATGGCGCAACTTACGGTTGAGCAGATCTTGCTGGCCGCCGTAAGGATCAATAATGTTGCCGAGTTCGTCTTGGGCCATCGCATTGATGGTCAGATCGCGACGCAGTAGATCTTCTTCTAATGTGACATCAGGGGCAAAGTAACAATCAAAGCCGGTATAGCCAGCGCCTATTTTACGCTCAGTGCGCGCGAGTGCATGCTCTTGTTTGGTCTTTGGATGGAGAAATACGGGGAAATCTTTACCCACAGCAGTATAGCCGAGTTGCAGCATCTGCTCAGGGGTTGCACCTATGACCACCCAGTCTTGGTCGTATACATCCAGATTGAGTAACTGATCGCGAACCGCGCCGCCAACTAAGAATCTTCGCACTGTGGCCTCTCTATCTATTTGAATTGTCTTTGGCTATTCTTGCCAGCAATGTTACTTTCGTTCTCAATAAATTCCCAGCGACCATTATCATGTATAACACTCATTTTGGATTTGTCGAGTTACCGTTTTCCATTGTACCGAATTCACGGTTTCTCTATTTAAGTCAACGTCATAAAGAAGCAATGCATCACCTTCAAGCTGGGTTGGGAGATGGTGGTGGTTTTGCGATGCTGACAGGGGAAGTGGGTACCGGAAAAACCACTGTTTCAAAAGCGATGCTGAAGGCGCTCGATGCCACGACTCAAACTGGCTGTATACTCAACCCGACGTTTAGCAATAGTGAATTGTTGGAAGCGATCTGTGATGAATTTAGTTTAGCCTATCCGGAACAGGCAAGCCTCAAGCAACTGACTCAGCTAATTAAGCAGTTCTTACTCGATAGCTATGCCCAGGGCAAGCAGACCTTACTCTTGATTGATGAAGCGCAGCACTTGTCGGCAGAAGTGTTAGAGCAACTAAGGTTACTGACCAATCTAGAGACGGAGCAACGAAAACTGCTCAAGGTACTATTGATTGGTCAGCCTGAATTGCAGCAAAAATTACAAATGCCGCAGTTGCGTCAGCTCGCGCAACGGATCACTGGTCGCTATCATTTGTTGCCACTTGATGGGGATGAAACGGCGAAATACATTCAATTTCGCCTACAGCTTGCCGGTGGTAACCGCGATCTCTTTTCGGCTAAATCACTTAAACATATCGCGCAAGCCACGCTGGGCATTCCGCGGTTGGTGAATTTGGTGTGCGATGCCGCGCTCAAGCGCGCTTATCACCTCGGTGAAGCGCAGCCATCTCAGCAAACCGTTCTTGCGGCGTGTGAAGAGGTGATGAGCTTTCAAACCAGTTATGCTTCACCCGCGGTAAGCCATAACCAACCTGCGCTGCGTTACGGCCTATCGACGTTACTGTATGCTTCGTTGGGTGGAGCTTTGGCATTGTGTGCTTGGTTTTACGCTCCACAGTATTTGCAACAGCCTTTTCAGCAGCAAGCTCAAATCTATATTGAACAACACTACCCAGCTAAACCAAATCGTGTGGATCAACAAGAGGTGTTCCCTAGCGAGCTGACAGCGCTGCTAAGTCACAGTAAGCCGTTAGCGAGCCAAATAGATGAGTTGTATAAGGTGTGGGGATATCGCGCCTCTGTGGTCGATACAATGTGCCTAGATAACGCACAGTCCCAGTTTCATTGTCAGAGCTTTCAGGGTTCGTTTGAGCAACTGTTAGCGACTAATTTACCTGCGGTGTTAACCTTAACCGTCGACCAAGCGACCCATTATGCGTTGTTGTATAAAGCCAGTAATGAACAGGTAGAATTATTGATTGATGGTCAGAGAGTGGCATTTGAGCGCCAATGGCTAGATCAAATCTGGTCAGGTGAATATTATTTGATTTGGCAAAAATTGTGGCATCAAGCACTTAAACCGGGCATGAGCGGTCATCCCGTGGCGAGCTTAGATTATCAACTGTCTGAAGTGCTTGGTTTGCCAATGGGCGAGACGGAGCGCTACGGCGAAATATTGAAACAAAAAGTCACTATGTTTCAGCAATGGCAGGGGTTGAGTGTTGATGGTATTGCTGGGCAGCGTACATTGCAGCGCCTAGAACTTTTATCGCAAGATCAAGCGCCGTCTTTGATGTTAAGTGAGGCATTATAATGGCAAACCTAATTGAGCAACTTAGCGTGTCGCAGCAAGGCTATCAGAGTCATCATACTGCGCCATTGCAATACCATTTAAAGCCAGCGCCAATTCGTCATCGTCGCTGGCCAATGATGCTGAGCTTGCTATTAATGCCTCCGGTTGTGGTGCTGGGCTGGCAAGCTTATAGCGACTATCAAGCTCAGCGAGAGACTTGGTTAGCTAACAATCAGGGTAAGGTTGAGATTGTGGATCGCTCTGCCCCCTTGGCTATTTTGCCGTATCCGCAGTTTTTAGAATTGGCGGAGACGACTCATCATCAGTTCGATGTGAACGATAACATGCTGCTTGATGACACGTTCTCATCGACGGAGTCCGTTGAGAGTAAAGTGGCGAATCAAGAGAGTAGCCCATCGAATATGGAACCGAGCAAGCAAGCACTTGATGAGCAAGAGGTGAGTGAAGATGACTTACTGAGTGGACTCGATTTAAGCGGCTTATCGCCTGATATCGCTCAGCGTCTACAAGCGGCGATGGAGTCTCCAGAGGCGCAGGTCGACGTAGAGCAAGGTATCGCGGCACAGGCATTAGCGAAAAATAGCCGCCAGTGGGTGGGTAAATTACCGCCGTTGAATTTCCAAACCCATGTTTACTCAAGTAATGAAGCGAAACGTTGGGTGAAAATTAATGGTGTCGAGTATAAACAAGGTGATCGAATTGGTCATGATGTCGCTTTGATCGCAATTGAGCCACAAGCCTGTGTGATTGACTTCCAAGGCGAGATGATACGAGTACCGGCGTTATACGATTGGCAAGGCTAATCGTTATCATCCATTGATCAAGAAAGCTTGCCGATCATCAGATAATAAAAAAGGTCACGCCAGCGTGACCTTTTTTAATGAATGCTTATGCCCACCCGTTTGGCGAGCGACGCTTGCGCGGTACAAGGTGAGGTAACACCAAGCCGAATAGCAAGCCGATACCAGCAACACCACCGCCATACATAAAGTACTTAAGCAGTAGGTCATCTTTTTGTGTATCAAGCTTCGCACGTAGGTTACGAACTTCTGTTTGAGAAGCGGTTAACTGCTGGCTCATGTCGCCGTAATTTTTTTCTAGCTCAGAAATCTGGCTGTTACGGGTATTGAGAGAATCGACCAGACCTTCTTTTTCGCGGTTAGCGATATCGTTAGCGTTAGCCAGTTTCTCTTTCACAACCGAGAGCTCTTTTTCCAGCTTAGGTAGGCGAGTCGACATGCCTTCTTGAGTGGTGATAAAGCTGGTGGATACCCAACCTTTACGACCACGGCTGTCTACAACTTGGCTATAGCCCGACTTTTTGTCCACACTGACAAGATTCACTTTCTCGCCAGCATTGACACTACCAATGATTCGGAACTGGTTGCTTGGACCAGCATGCATATAGGTGAAGAGATTATCAGAGATAAAGCGATCTTTAGCCATTGCAGCAGGTACGGCAATTACACATGCTAAGATCAAAAAAACCAATTTTTTCACGGTAAATCCTTTAACAGTCATCAAGCTTTCAGCGAGGGAGATACTCCCGAACTGCAAATAGTATGAAGTTTTTTTTTCTGGTGCAACAAAGAAGGGAGGCTAAGCCTCCCTTTCTGCGGTCTTGAGTCAATAATGACAGTGCATTTACACAGTCCTGACCTATTGACTAGCCAAATGACGCTTGAATAGCGTAGAAGAATACTACCGCTAATAGTGCGCCCGCTGGCAATGTTACAATCCAAGATGCCACGATGTTACGAATAACACCTAGGTTTAGCGCCGCGATACCACGAGCAAAACCAACACCTAAAATCGCACCAACCAGTGTTTGTGTGGTTGAGATTGGTAGACCAGTACCAGAAGCAAGTACCACAGTACAAGCTGTTGCTAGCTGAGCGGCAAAGCCACGGCTAGGCGTTAGTTCGGTAATACCGGTACCCACAGTTGCCATTACTTTGTGACCTAGCGTTGCTAGACCAACCACGATACCAAAACCACCTAGTGGAAGAATCCACCATACGATTTCGCTCTTACCAGTAATTGAACCCATGTGTTGTACTGTAGATACAACAGCCGCTAGAGGACCGATTGCGTTTGCAACATCGTTTGAACCATGAGCAAATGCCATTGCACAAGCGGTGATTACCATTAATACGCTGAAGATACCTTCTACGCCTGCAAAGCCGTGGTCATCTTCACGGTTAGCAAATTTCTTCTGGATGTAGAAGTAACCGCCAACCATTACCAATGCTGATACCGCAGCAGCCCAAACCCACGCTTCACCATTTGATAGGTGTAGACCAACGTGTTTAAGACCTTTTTTAATCGTTACTAGCGCAATCACCATAGTGGTAATGAACATGTAGACAGGTACAAAGCGCTTCGCATTTAAAAGAGGTTTCTCAGTATCGAAGATCAGTCGTTGTGCGCTGACAAAAATCACATAAGCGAAGAAGCCAGAAATAACAGGGGTAACAATCCAGCTACCAACGATGCCTTGAACACTGCTCCAGTCAACCGCTTCAGTACCAACTGATACACAAGCAAAACCGATGATTGCACCGATAATTGAGTGTGTAGTTGATACCGGCCAACCCATGTAAGAGGCGAGTAATAGCCATGTACCAGCAGCTAATAGCGCTGACATCATGCCGTACACAAGCACGTCAGGTTGAGAAGCGAAAAGAGACGTTTCGATCACGCCTTTACGGATTGTATCGGTTACTTCACCACCGGCAAGGTAAGCACCTGCAAATTCAAAGATCATCGCAATGATGATCGCTTGTTTTACCGTCAGTGCTTTCGAGCCTACTGATGTACCCATCGCATTGGCAACGTCATTCGCACCAATACCAATTGCCATCATGAAACCGAATAAAGCTGCAACAATAATCAGGACAGTGCCGTAGTTCGCAAGGATATCCATCGTAATACCTAGTTGTTTGATAACAAGCGGAGCAAATTTTTGACACGAGAAAGCCCCATCGGCGCCGATATATTCATTGCCTAACTGGGGTGTGCTAAAAAATACTCTTCGTTATTGAGTTTAACTTAACGTTATGAGCGTGACAGCATTACTTCTAATCGAGCACCAACACGTTGTGCTTGATCGGCAATACCACCTACCCATTCTAAAATTTTGTAAAGGAACATCACATCGATTGGATTCAAATCTTGTTCGATCAACATTAGCTGTTGGCGAAGTTGGATTTGCATCGCATCAGTGTCATCTTCAATCATGTCCAACTGATTAATCATCTCTGCAACCAGAGTGACTTCACGGCCTTTGAATCCTGTCTCCAACAATTCATCCAGCTCATTGATCACTTTCTGCGCTTGTTGTGCCGCGTCTAAACAACGTTTCACGTAAGCGATAAAGTTCTCTTGAAGAGGAGCAGGGATAGACAGTTGGCGGCCATAAACACGACCTGCGATGTCTTTTGCAAGGTTTGCAAGTTTGTCTTGCTGCGTTAGTAGCTCCAACATGTCGCTACGATCCACAGGCATAAACAAACCACGAGGAAGTTTCAGACGAATTTCGCGCTTTAGCACATCCGCTTCTTTCTCAAGGTGAGAAATTTGAGCACGAATTTCAGATGCTTTTTCCCAGTCTCCTTGCGCACAAACTTCGAAGAAGTTTACAAGGTGAGAGCAGCATTCATTTACGCACACTACGTGGCGCTGCAAAGGCTTAATAGGGGACTTTGCAAATAACCCCATAATTGTATTTACTGGCATGGTCATTCAACCTAATTAATATAACCTATAAATAACATACACCCTTTTGAAGATGAAATGTTGAACGATGGCTATAAAGGCGCGCATGGTAACGCATTAAATCTGTCATTAAAACTGTTTTAGATCATCATTCGAGCGATATTTCGCTCTTGCCGAGTGAGAAATTAGGCAATATCCTGTCTCTATCTGCTTTGAAAGGTATAACTATGGAAACCGAGATAGAACTGAAGTTTTTTGTTTCTCCAGAATTTTCAGAAACTTTACGTAATAAGATTTCCGAAACAAAGGTTCTTCAGCACAGCTGTCGAGAGCTAGGTAACACCTACTTTGACACACCTGATAACTGGCTGAGACAGCATGATATTGGTCTCCGCATTCGTCGCTTCGATGAAGTCTATGTTCAAACAGTCAAGACGGCAGGACGCGTCGTCGCGGGCTTGCATCAACGACCTGAATATAATGCCGAACATAACTGCAACGATCCAGTGCTTGCTTTGCATCCGAGCGATATTTGGCCAAGCGGTAAAAGTATCGACACACTGCAAAGTGAATTATCTCCGTTATTTTCGACCAACTTCACGCGTGAACAGTGGTTGGTTTGTATGGCGGATGGCAGTCAAGTTGAAGTCGCTTTTGACCAAGGTGTGGTTATCTCTGGTGATCTAACCGATACCATTTGTGAAGTGGAGTTGGAGCTTAAATCAGGCCAGACTGACGCTTTATTTACGCTGGCTCGCACTTTCAGTGATGCAGGCGGGATGCGCTTAGGTAACTTAAGCAAAGCCGCACGCGGTTATCGCTTAGCGTTGGGCTATCAAGGTGACCAAGTCAAGCCGATGGCGCTAGTGGATACCGACAAAAATGATTCATTGGAATCGTGTCTGATTAATTCTCTTGAGCACGCATTATCTCATTGGCATTACCACGAACAGATCTACTCTGAGCGTGAGTCAATTGATGCGCTGCATGAGATCAAAAATGCCATCAGTTTTATCCGCCAAACCTTTACCATTTTCGGTGATGTGGTACCGCGTAAAGCGAGCGCTTTGATTCGCCAAGAGCTGAAGTGGCTTGAGCAGGATCTGGCATGGATAAAGCAGTTCGACTATTTAGATGATCTGTTAGAAGACAAAGGTCATGCGTTACGTAAACTTGATGCTCGCAAGTTCTTGATTAAAGAGCTGTCTGACTTGCAACAAGATCTTCCTTCTCGTGAAGAGATGCTTGAGCAATTTAATTCGGCGCGTTACACCGCTTTGTTGCTTGATCTTAGTCGTTGGATTTTAACCCGTGGCTGGCAGCCATTCTTGGATGACAAGTCACGCAGTGCGATTTCGCAAAACATCTTACCTTTCTCGGTCGTACAGTTAGAACGTACTTGGCATGAGCTAATGGCCGCATTCCCGCCAGAAAAAGAGTTGGTGTCACAAGATTACATCGATCAGCAGTATCATTTGATGCGTAACTTATATACCGGTGTTGGTTTTGCCAGTTTATATGATGCCGAAGAACGAAACCGCTTCCGTCTACCTTGGGCTGATCTGCTTCAAGGTATTGATGACTTACTAACCTTAAAACCATTAAAGCAGTTGGTGGATAAGTTAGAAGGTGATGAGCGTGAGCAGCTTGAGCGTTGGTTACTCCGTCAAGAAAGCTCAATCTTACATGCGATGGAGCAAACTCGTGCCATCAGCATTGAAGCTGAGCCTTACTGGCAAGAATAATTTTTGCTGACTTACTGAAATGAAAAGGAGAGCTATTGCTCTCCTTTTTTGTGGTCGTTATCTTGATGCAGCTTATCGATATCGCGGGTCATTCTGCGTTCGAGTTTTTCTAATCGAGTCAAAATCGTTTGTTGCTGCTCTAATAGTGCGATCATTTGTTGTTCTTTTTGCTCCGCTTTTAGCGCTTGCATTCGTGTCGGCGAGGTGATCATCGAAGTGATCAAGCCGGAAATCATACCAAACAACCCCACACCACAAAGGATCACACCGGAGGCGAGGATTTTACCTGCGTCAGTGACTGGGTAGTGATCACCGTAGCCGACAGTAGAAATCGTCACTAGAGCCCACCACAGTGCATCGCCGCCCGTTTTGATATTGGCATCCGGCGAATGGCCTTCAAGAAACAGCATCATGCTAGAACCTAACGTTAATAAGATCACCAGCAATAGCAATATTGATGCAATGGTGGTTTCTTTGCGATTGCTTAAAAGTTGCTTAACCACGCTACGACTGGAGCGGATAACCAACACCACACGCAAAATATGAAAGAGGCGAGCAAAGCGTAATGGTTCGATCATAGGCAGGCTCGCAAGGAAATCGATCCAATGGCGTTTCAAAAATTGCACCCGATCTGTGGCGCGGATCAAATCAATCGATAGTTGTAGTATAAAAATACTGCAGATGATGAAATCCAGGCCGATAAGAACTTGACGTGTTTCATTACTGATCGGCATAAACAATAAGCCTGAGATCACAAATAACGCCATAAAAGAAAGAATTAGTGATAACAAGCTCATCGGCTTCGTGTCGTCTTTGGTATCATTTCTATTCATACGAGGCTCAAAATAAATTGTTGGTACTAGTAAAAAAGTACCAAAAAGGTGGGCGGCAGTAATTTTATTCTATTTAGAATATATGACTTAGCGGAGAACTAATATGACGACAATGGCATTTAAGCCCTGGGAACGAGTGATTACGGATATTCGACTGGTTCCTAAAATGGCGTTGCTGATGGTGTTCAGTACCTTACTGATCGTCGGCAAACAGCTATGGGACGCTAATACGTTCTACGACTCACTTTTGATGGTCACTGACAGCGCTGAAGTTGCTCGTGAACATTATGAAGCCTACCTAGTACAAGTAGTATGGCAAACCATGCTGTTAATTGGAGTCTTTGTCGTTATTTTGTTGTTTGCCGCACGAGTGATGCTGCGTCAAACTCACTATCTTAATGAAGCGATTAAAAAGATGGCCAGTGGCGATCTCTCATCTCCAATCTTACTGCAATGCAAAGATGAATATGGCGATGTGGCGCGTGAGTTGGAAAAGACCCGCTCTCAGTTGCAAGAGTTAATCAAGGTGCAGCTAAGTTCTTCGCAAGAGTTAGCGGGGCTAACGGAAGTGATGACTTTGAGCATGTCGGAAACCAAAGAATCAGCTCAAGAAGAGTTTGAAGAAATTGACCAATTGGCAACCGCAATGAGCGAAATGACCTCAACGGTACAAACTGTTGCAGATCATGCGCAAAATGCTTCTTCATTAACGGAAAGTGCCTCTACTCAAGCGGCGACAGGTCAACGTTTTGTGCAAGATACGGTGAGTAAAATCAGTGAGCTGTCACAAGATATCTCAGCGTCGGCTCAAGCGGTAAATGAAGTGGAAGAGAGCGTTGATGCAATTGGTAGTGTTGTGGGTACCATCCAAGGTATTTCGGAGCAAACTAACTTGCTAGCATTGAACGCGGCAATTGAAGCGGCACGTGCCGGTGAAGCGGGCCGTGGCTTTGCTGTCGTCGCTGATGAAGTGCGTAATCTTGCTCAACGCACCCAACAAGCGACCATCGAAATCCAAGAAATGATCTCGCAATTGCAATCAAGCGCAAGTTCAGCAGTGGGTTTGATGGAAAAAAGCGTTGTGGAAGCAGCGGAAGGCGTTGAACTGGTCACTAATGCTGGTACTGAGCTGGATGGCATCGTTCTGCAAGTGAATCAAATCAACGATATGAACTTCCAAATTGCTACCGCCGCTGGCCAGCAAAGCAGCGTGGCGGAAGAGATGAACCAAAACCTGACCAATGTTCGAGAACTCGTTGAAGCCTCGGTGACGGTGGTGGGCGAGTTGCTCGAAACCTCAGAAATCATGCAGCAAAATGCCGAAGAGTTAGATAAGAAGATCAGCGCATTTAGAGTGTAATCTCACAGACTGAGTGAATAGACGCCTGCTAACAATTAGCAGGCGTTTTTTATTGCGTAAAGTTTGCTATAACTAGCGTTTTAAAGCCGCAATCAAGCTCAGATAAGATATCTCAGCCAGCAAATTACAAGGAAGCCCCATGCCATTGCCTGAAACCCTCTTGGCCACCTCTCAATCAGCACTCGCTCAATTGGAAGAGTATCAACTGGAACAGCATTGGCCTGCTGACATATATCAGCAATTGGAATACGTCGCAGGGCTAAGTCCATTTGTGATTGAAACGCTAGCTAGGGATGAAACTTTGCGTCAAATCCTGCCAAGTATGCTGAGCGATCCACAACGCTGTGAAGATTATCGTCAACATCTGGCATCCTTGCTAGAGAATTGTCACGATGAAGTGGCAGGGCTACGCATACTACGCCAGTTCCGTAATCGTGAGATGAGCTACATCGCTTGGCGCGACTTTAATGCCACTTGGCCGTTAGAACATAGCTTAAAGCATCTCTCCTATTTGGCTGAGGCGATGATATTTGAGACTTATCAGTGGCAATACAAAGCGTGTTGCGAGCAATGGGGCACGCCATGTAATGAGCAAGGTGAAGCGCAACCGATGCTGATCATTGGTATGGGAAAATTGGGTGGAGGTGAACTGAATTTCTCGTCTGATATCGACTTGATTTTTACCTACCCTGAAAACGGTGAGACACAAGGCACTCGCCGAAGTATTTCTAACGCTCAGTTCTTCACCCGTTTAGGTCAACGGATCATTAAAGCACTCGATCAACAAACCTTTGATGGCTTCTGTTATCGCGTTGACATGCGCCTGCGTCCATTTGGTGACAGCGGGCCCTTAGTGATGAGCTATGCTGCACTGGAAGATTATTACCAAGAGCAAGGACGAGATTGGGAGCGTTACGCGATGATTAAAGCACGCGTAATGGGCAGCGAAATGTATCCGCAATATCAAGAACTGCGGAAGATGCTGCGTCCTTTTGTCTTCCGTCGCTATATCGACTTTAGTGCGATTCAATCGCTGCGCCGCATGAAATCAATGATTAGCAGTGAAGTACGCCGCCGTGGGCTGACTAACAACATCAAGCTCGGTGCAGGGGGGATACGTGAGATTGAGTTTATTGCTCAAGTGTTCCAATTGATCCGCGGTGGTCGTGAGCCAAGTTTACGTCAACGAGGTCTATTGGTGACGTTAGAGGCGATTGATGAGTTAGAACTGCTCAATAAGCAAGAGGTTACCCATCTAACGGAGGCATATAAGTTCTTACGTCGTTCAGAAAACCTGCTGCAAGCGATGGCCGATAAGCAAACGCAAACACTGCCAGAGAATGAGCAGGAACAATTGCAGTTGGCGACAGCAATGGGCTATCTAAGTTGGTCGGCATTATTGGATGATACTCGTCTACACATGACCAATGTCCATCAAGTGTTTACTCATCTGATTGGCGATGATGATGAAGAACAAACGGAAGTGGCGAAACACTTTCAAGAGTTGTGGGATATGGCGCATAAAGCCGATGTACTTGAGCAGATCCTTAGCCATGACTTGCAACTAGAAGAAAGCGCAGAATTAACTCAAACCATTATTCAGTTTAAGAGTGACTTAGCGAAGAAAACCTTGGGGCCGCGTGGGCGTGAAGTACTAAACCGCTTAATGCCGAAAATATTCCAAGCCATCTTTGCCCATCAAGATGCCAAATTTGGTTTATCGCGAGTGCTGCATTTACTGCATAAAATCGTCACGCGTACGACTTACCTAGAACTACTCGATGAGCATGAAGCGGCGTTAACGCAACTCGTACGTTTATGTACCGCCAGTCCGATGATTTCGGAGCAATTAGGCCGTTATCCTATTTTGTTGGATGAGCTGATTGATCCTCAGCAGTTGTATAACCCTGTGCCGCTCGACTCATACCGTACCGAACTGCGAGACTATTTGGCGCGCATCCCGGAAGATGACATGGAGCAGCAGATTGAAGCGCTGCGCCAGTTTAAGCAAATTTGTATTTTACGTATTGCGGCGGCGGATATTGCCGGTGTATTACCGGTGATGAAAGTGAGTGATCACTTAACCTACCTGTCAGAAGCGATTGTGGAGTCGGTGGTTAATCAAGCTTGGCTGCAAATGTGTGAGAAGTATGGCCAGCCGAATCATTTAAAAGACCGTGAAGGCAAAGGTTTTGCGGTGGTCGGTTATGGCAAGGTCGGTGGCTGGGAGCTTGGTTATAATTCCGATCTCGATATCGTCTTTATGCACGATTGTCCGGTCAGTGCTTACACTGATGGTAAAAAAGAGATAGATGGTCGCCAATTCTATCTGCGCCTTGCTCAACGTATTATCCATATTTTTTCGATCCGCACCGCTTCAGGCATTCTCTACGAAGTGGACACGCGCTTACGCCCTTCTGGAGTATCAGGTCTATTGGTGAGTCCAACGGATGCGTTTGAAGAGTATCAACGGAATGAAGCGTGGACATGGGAGCACCAAGCCTTGGTGCGTGCGCGTATGATTTATGGTGATGAGCCGTTGCAACAGGCATTTGGTCAAATCCGTCATGCGATTTTGACCCTGCCACGTGATAGTGATGATTTGAAGAAGCAAGTGGTCGATATGCGGATCAAAATGCGTGATCATTTAGGCGGTAAAAAAGCTGGCCGCTTTATGCTCAAGCAAGATCCAGGCGGCATCACCGATATTGAGTTTCTCGCTCAATACTTAGTTCTCAACTACAGTCATCAAAAGCCTAAGTTGACACGTTGGTCTGATAATGTGCGTATTTTCGAGTCTTTGATCGCACAAGGTATTATGGATGAATCACAAGCGCTTGCAGTGACCAATGCTTACACCATGATGCGCGATCAGATCCATCACCGTAATCTACTCAATCTTGATACGGACTTGGCAGAGGATAAGTTTGTCCAAGAACGCGCTTTAGTGGTAGATGTGTGGCAGCGGTGGTTAGAATAGCAATAGCGAGCTAAGTGGCCTCGAGATGCTTGCTGGAGAGAGCCGGCGCAGACTTTAAAGACAACTTCTTGCCATCACTTGGCTATACAAAGGTTTAGGCGGTCAAAACCCTATGATAAACTTTGGCCAGATATACATATTGGAGATTCACAATGAAACCAATCCTACCTGACTACAGTCAAGCAGGCGTTCTTATTGTTGGTGACGTAATGTTAGACCGCTACTGGCATGGCCCGACAGGCCGCATTTCGCCAGAAGCGCCTGTACCTGTAGTGAAAGTAGAAAACAACGAAGAGCGACCAGGTGGTGCAGCTAACGTTGCTATGAACATCGCGTCACTGGGTGGGCATGCTCATATCGTTGGGTTAACAGGGATTGATGAACCAGCGAATGTACTCAGTGAGACACTCTCTGCACTGAAAGTTAAATGTGACTTTGTTTCACTACCAGATTTTCCGACCATTACTAAGCTTCGAGTGCTGAGTCGTGGTCAACAACTGATTCGTTTAGACTTTGAAGAGAAGTTTGAGAATGTCGATGCCGCGCTGATCCTTGAGCGTATGGAACAAGCATTGCCTAACGTAAAATCAGTGGTGTTATCGGATTACGATAAAGGCGCGTTAGAGCATGTGCAGCAGTTTATTCAAAAAGCGCGCGCTGCAGGTGTACCGGTATTTATCGACCCGAAAGGTGCCGATTTTGAACGCTACCGTGGTGCGACACTATTGACGCCAAACATGGCGGAATTTGAATTGGTTGTCGGCAAAGTAAAATCAGACCAAGAATTGGTTGAGAAAGGCCTCGCGCTGATCGAGCAGTTTGATTTTGAAGCACTGTTGGTGACACGTAGCGAACATGGCATGACATTACTACGTCGTGGCGAAGAGCCGTTCCATCTGCCGACACAAGCAAAAGAAGTATTTGATGTCACTGGTGCGGGCGATACAGTTATTTCTGTTTTGGCTGCTTCTGTGGCTGCGGGTAAACCACTTGATCAGTCTTGTGCGCTAGCGAATGCAGCGGCAGGTGTCGTGGTTGGCAAATTGGGTACATCAACCCTATCTACGATTGAACTAGCGGAAGCGATTCATGGTAGCCATGATACCGATTTCGGTGTTATTTCTGAGCAAGGCTTGATTGAAGCTGTGAAGAAGGCGCAATCTCGTGGTGAGAAAGTGGTGATGACCAATGGTTGTTTCGATATTTTGCATGCAGGTCATGTTTCTTACCTAAATCACGCAGCCAAATTAGGCCAACGTCTGATCGTTGCGGTAAATACCGATGAGTCAGTGAAACGCTTAAAAGGACCGGGTCGTCCAGTGAATCCAACCGATCGCCGTATGGCGGTGCTAGCAGGCCTAGGCGCTGTCGATTGGGTCGTTCCTTTTTCAGAAGATACCCCACAGCGCTTAATTGCGGCAGTGTTACCGGATCTTTTGGTTAAAGGTGGCGATTACAAACCGGAAGAGATTGCCGGTGGTGCTGAAGTGATCGCTAATGGCGGTGCAGTGAAAGTTCTCAACTTTGAAGATGGCTGTTCAACCAGCGAAATCATTAATGCGATTAAGGGTGGTAAAGGCTAAGCGGTCTGAATCATACTGTCGACCAAGACGCTCATCATTGATGGGCGTTTTTTTATTCTCGATTTCTCTTTTCTCTTTTCTCAATTCTCGATTCTCTTCTCTCGATTCTCCTTTTTCTTTCTGGAATATAAAAGCCAAAAAAAAGGAGCCATAGGCTCCTTTATCGCATCTTGAGAAGAGTGATTAGTCTTCTAGTTCGCCACAAAAACGGTAACCTTCACCGTGGATTGTTGCGATGATTTCTGGCGTACCAGATACTGATTCGAAGTGTTTACGAATACGACGGATTGTTACGTCAACCGTACGATCGTGTGGCTTAAGCTCACGACCAGTCATCTTCTTCAGTAGATCTGCACGAGTTTGGATCTTGCCTGGGTTCTCACAGAAGTGTAGAAGTGCACGGAACTCTGAACGAGGCAGCTTGTAGCTTTCTGCACTTGGGCTAACCAGTGAGCGACTGTTGATGTCTAGTACCCAACCGTTGAATTGGTATTTCTCTACGCTACGTTTCTCTTCTTGAACAGCACTAGAGTTCATAGAACGGTTTAGTAGGTTACGAGCACGGATAGTCAGTTCACGTGGGTTGAAAGGCTTAGTGATGTAGTCATCAGCGCCGATTTCAAGGCCCAAGATCTTATCTACTTCGTTGTCACGACCAGTTAGGAACATTAGAGCTACATTTGCTTGCTCACGCAGTTCACGTGCAAGCAATAGACCATTCTTACCTGGCAGGTTGATGTCCATGATCACCAAGTTGATCTGACTTTCTGTCAGAACGTGGTGCATCTCTTCACCGTCACTGGCCTCAAAAACAGCGTATCCCTCTGCTTCAAAAATACTCTTTAGAGTGTTACGAGTTACTTGCTCATCTTCTACAATCAGAATCTGCGGGGTTTGCATTGGCGGTACCTAAACTTGTGAAAAAAATGGTTTAATAGAATAAATTCTAGGCAAAAACATTACGTACAGGTAATTTGATTTTGAGATAAAACAAAGATTGTTCTCAAACTCATGTCTGAATGCCTGCCATCCTTGGTGTTACTTTCTTTCAAAAGAGGTTCCTTGCCCTGATTTATTGCTATTAGGCGTTGAAACGGATTTTATATAGTTAACAGCATGCTAACAACGTCCAAATGTTAATTCCATTCACTTTGTTGATTTATATCAATAGATCGAATGTAACAAATATTAATAGTATCCGGCAAATGTAAAAATAATGATTGGTGCAATAATGGATGCTCACTTGTGGAAAATTTACTGTGATCCTTACTTCAAATTTGACAAAATAATTGAGCTTAATGACTTTGTTGTCATTACTGCGAGTAACCCAAAAAGCGTTAAGCTTTCTGATGGTGAAAACAGTATAAGAAATAAGCACTTGAGTGATAATTTGCAACAATTTTACCCGGTGAGATTATTGGTCGGCAATCACGATTTTTCATGGTTTGAAGAGAGTTTTGCTGCGCAAATTTCGCTTTCAATCGCCGTTGAGTTAGCGCATAAATATCAGCAGAACGCGATTTATTTTGTGCAAGATGGCCAGTTGTTTTTGTTGTCTTGCCGATCAGATAAGACCCAGATCGATCTAGGAGAGTGGTGCCATCGACTGAGATAAGGATTTCAAATTAGCTTCATGGAGGAAAGCATGAGAGACATAACCCCTGACATTTGTGACAAGTTTGAAAGTCACGTAACTTACGTAAATTTACCACTAAGTCACTTTGGACGCCGTACTGCCTTTTGGGGTGAAATAGTCACGGTTCGCTGTTATCACGACAATTCAAAAGTACGTGAAGTGTTAAGCCAGAACGGTCGAGGAAAAGTGTTAGTTGTCGACGGTAATGGTTCATGTCAAAAAGCTTTACTCGGTGATCAATTGGCCATTCTCGCGATTGAAAACGATTGGGAAGGGATCATTGTTTATGGCGCGGTACGTGATGTCGCAATGATGGCGGAAATGGAGCTGGGCATTATGGCGTTAGGGACGTGCCCATTTAAAACTGAAAAACGAAATGTTGGTGAAATTGGTGTCACCTTATCATTGCAAAAGCAAATGATTCAGCCCGGTGATTATGTGTACGCCGATTGGAACGGTATTTTGACATCTGAGCAACTGCTAAACTGGAATTGATGTGACGTTCTATTAAGTTAGAAACGGAAGCCAATACCCACTTCAACCCCTTTTTGCCACTCTTGGTAGTCGAGAGTGGCATGAAAATCTAAATGCTCACTCAATTGCACTCGGCTTGACACCTCGGCGCCGATACCACTTTCTAGGCCTTTAGGCGCATCATTATCGGTGTAAGAGTGCAGAGTACTCTTTACTGACAAGCGTGGTGATACTTGATAACTCAGGCCGCTTAAAAAGCCCCCTTCGTTTTGCTTGGTCAAGCGAGTTCCGACATACAGATCGACTTTGTCGAATAAACTATAGGCGTAGCCGCTATCTATCGTCCATGAATCAAAGTTGTGTTGACTGCTTTCACTGGAAAGGAACATTCGGTGCGGTGAGTTATTCGCTTGAAAAGGGGCAGTAAACAGATCTGAGGCGCTCGCCGTGCCAGTGAGCAAGGCAAGAGTAAGACTGATTATTTTAATCATTCATCACCCCAATCCATTTGGTTAAATTGATAAATATTCCACTGCAAGATCAATTAAAGCATAAAACTTATGGACTAGCGGTAAAATTTAACCGTTAGCTAGCAATTTTGATACGTGCGTACGGTTTTTAGTCAGCTTTGGCTCGATAAAATGACTTAGGTGAGCGAAACATAAGCAAAAAATCGAAAGTTTTCGTTGACTCTCTGTTAGAAAACAAGGTAAATGTAAGGTAAGTAAATACAAGAATCCAACAAGACGATATGTTTGATAACAGCCTAACAGTAATGACCACAACCATTATTATGACCAGCACAATACGCGTTGGGGCAGGCTGCTGAGCGAAAAATTTTCAAAAAAAGGC
>NZ_AFWE01000213.1 GCF_000222585.1 Vibrio scophthalmi LMG 19158
GGTATTAGACAAAGAGATAAAAAGATAAAAAGATGAATAGCCACATGGACGAATTCAATATGTCGGCATAAAAAAACCAGTCTAATTAGACTGGCTTTTACTATTTACCGCTAGATCTATCGTTTACAGGTTTGGACCTGTTGATGGACGATGAAGCTGGTTATTTTTCAGTTGACGCATACCTTGTAGCATACGCTTAAACCAAACAAGAATCGCTAAGCCCGCCAATACCATGCCAATGATAGGGATTACGTAAGCAACCTTATCCAGCAAGTTACTGTGGTACCAGTAATCCTCAATACCCGCTAACACACCATTTGTCGTCGCCACGGTAACAATTAATACGACAAAGAACGTTAGGAAAAGAAAGAAGTTACGGATCAAACCATAGTAATGTGAATTAATCACTTCACCATCTTCATTTTTATCCAAACGATAACCTGCGTAAACAATCGCCATTACACCAGAAATCAAAAAGGTAAATGGTGTTAGAAAGCTAAGGAAATACGCGACCCAAATACCATTATGATGCTTGTTCATCGCTCTTCGCTCCTTTTGCTAGTCCATTGTCCTGCTGTGACGCTGCATCTGGCATCGCTTCGTTCGATTTCACTTCAGCATACCAAAGGTCATGGTGCTCTTTTGCCCACGTTTCATCAACTTCACCGGTTACCATACCTTCAAGTGCACCTTCCATACCGAATAGACCGATATAGATGTGGAAGATAAAGCCACAGATCAAGATAAGAGCCGATAGCATGTGCACAAGGTTAGAAATTTCCATATCACGACGAGTTTGGTCGAAAATTGGGAAATCCAGCACCAAGCCACTTAATGCAACCGTTGCACCAAAGACAATCAACAACCAGTAAATCGCCTTCTCACCACCATTTGAGAAACCAGCAGATGGATGCGTACCTTTATGTTTACCAACCATGCCGCCCATTTTCATGAACCAACGCATGTCTGTCATATTCGGTATAGATTTACGCCACCATTTCAGCAGAACAAACGTCAACAGAATAAAGAACAGTGGACCAACATAGTTATGGTATTGTTTTGCCAACATAATGACAAAACCCCAGAACTCAGTAGGGACATATGGTTTGAGGAAGTGCTTACCGTATACCAGCATCAGACCGCTAAAGGCCAATGTTAAGAAGGTAAACGCCATACTCCAGTGCAATGCACGATCCCAGCGTGACCAACGCTTCATCTTTTTGCCAGTGCGCGGCTTGCTTAGCATCAATGGGCCAACGAAAACGTAAGCCATGATAACCATCATAATACTACCGAAGATGGCAACAGCGCCGGCTGGCGACATCCACTTCTCTTTCAGTACATACCATGTCGCACCCGGCGTACTGATCAGAACGCCATGCTCTGGTGATTTAGAGGTGGTATACCCTGCCTCACCCGCACGTACTTCCTTCCAAAAATCAGCGCCCGCAAGCTGTGTCATCTCTGTTTGATCTACTGGCGCTGACTCTTTCGCTGCCGCAGGCAGAGATAGAGCCAACGTCAGTGCTGCCAAAAATGGCAGCACAAAAAGAGATAGACGTTTAAATATAGGGGTCATATCTCTCTCCAGAGTTAACTTTTAGTCGCATCGTAAGAAAGATCGTTGCCGTCTGTCCAACCTGCGTTTTTCGCGCCACGTTCAACAACGCGCTGACGGAAGATGTCTGAAATTTTTTCAGCATCACCGGCAAGCAGTGCTTTCGTTGAACATAGTGAAGCACACATCGGTAATTTACCTTCTGCAATACGGTTAGAACCGTATAGCGCACGCTCTTTTTCAGAACCTGGTTCAGTGTTTGGACCACCGGCACAGAAAGTACACTTATCCATTTTACCACGCTCACCAAACGATTCTTGTTTAGGGAACTGAGGCGCGCCAAATGGGCAAGCAAATAGACAGTAACCACAACCGATACAAAGATCTTTATTGTGTAATACGATGCCATCTTCTGTGTGTTCGAAACAGTCTGCAGGACAAACTGCCATACAAGGCGCATCTGAACAGTGCATACATGCCACAGAAATAGAGTTTTCACCCGGCTCACCATCATTTAGGGTAACAACGCGACGGCGTTGGATACCCCATGGCACAGCTTCAGTATTTGCATTCTTACATGCAGTGACACAACCGTTACATTCGATACAGCGTTTGGTGTCACAAAGGAATTTCATTCTAGCCATTTTGGGAGTCCTTACGCTTTGCGAATATTACAGAGAGTCACTTTAGTTTCTTGCATCAAAGTGACAGGGTCATAACCGTAAGTGGTCGCCGTGTTGGCCGCCTCGCCAATTACGTAAGGAGCTGAACCTTCAGGATATTTATCAAGAAGACTCTCACCTTCGAATTTACCACCGAAGTGGAATGGCAAGAATGCAAGACCAGGCATAACACGAGGCGTTACCATCGCTTTCACCTTAATACGGCCTTTCTCTGCACCTTCAACCCAAACGTCATCGCCATCTTTGATGCCAAGGTCATTTGCGTCTTTAAGGTTAATTTCAACAAACATTTCTTGTTGAAGCTCTGCAAGCCATGGGTTAGAACGCGTTTCTTCACCACCACCTTCGTACTCAACCAAACGGCCAGAAGTTAGGATAATCGGGTATTCTTTCGATTTATCTTGTTCTTGGATTGATTTGAACAATGTTGGCAAGCGGAAAATCGCTTCTTTATCGTCCCACGTTGAATATTCAGCAAGAAGATCACGACGTGGCGTGTACAGTGGTTCACGGTGTAGAGGAACACGGTCCGGGAACGTCCATACGATTGCACGTGCTTTCGCGTTACCAAATGGGATACAACCGTGCTTAACCGCAACACGTTGAATACCACCTGAAAGATCGGTCTTCCAGTTTTTACCTTCAGCAGCGGCTTTCTCTTCTGCTGTTAGGTCATCCCACCAACCAAGCTGTTTTAGTAGCTTATCGGTAAATTCAGGGTAACCATCTTTGATTTCACAACCTTTTGAGTAGCTATCTACTGCAAGTAGGCTCTGACCTTCAAATTCAACACCAAAACGCGTACGGAAGTTACCGCCACCCTCTGCAACCGTCTTCGACGTATCGTAAAGAATGTGCGTACCAGGGTGTTTCATTTCAGGCGTACCCCAACATGGCCAAGGTAGACCGTAAGTCTCGCCATTTGCTGGGCCACCTACCGCTTCAAGCGTTGTGAAGTCGAAGGTGTGCCAGTTTTGTTGGTGCTCCTTCAAGCGTTCAGGGCTTTGACCTGTGTAACCAATTGTCCACATACCTTTGTTAAATTCGCGGGTAATGTCTTCAATAACAGGTTGATTGTTTTCAACTTTAATGTTCTTAAACAGCTGCTCAGAAATGCCTAGCTTTTGTGAAAGCAGGTACATAATTTCGTGGTCAGGTTTAGAATCAAACAATGGTTGGATCACTTGATCACGCCATTGGATTGAACGGTTTGACGCCGTCACACTACCGTGAGTTTCAAACTGAGTCGTTGCAGGAAGCAGGTAAACACCGTCAGTACGATCGTTCATTACTGCTGCTACTGTTGGATATGGGTCTACAACAACCATCATATCTAACTTCTGCATCGCTTTTTTCATCTCAGTACCACGGGTCTGAGAGTTAACAGCGTGGCCCCAGTAGAACATGGCACGAATGTTTTCGCGTTGACGGATCTTATCTTTATTCTCTAGAACGCCATCAACCCAACGAGAAACAGGAATACCTGCACTGTTCATTGGTTTTTGACCTGCGTAAGAGTTGTTGTCGAAGCGGCCGTGAACCCAGTTATAATCTAGATCCCACACTTTCGACCAGTGACGCCAAGCGCCTTCAGATAGACCGTAGTAACCTGGTAGCGTGTCAGATAGTACGCCAAGGTCAGTTGCGCCCTGTACGTTATCGTGACCACGGAAAATGTTTGCACCGCCACCTGATTTACCCATGTTACCCAGTGCAAGCTCAAGCACACAGTAAGCACGAGTGTTGTTGTTACCCGTGGTATGCTGAGTACCACCCATACACCAAACAACACAGCCAGGACGGTTTTCAGAAAGCAGTTTCGCCGTTTCGAATACTTGAGCTTCCGCTACGCCAGTAACACGCTCAACTTCTGCTGGAGTCCATTTCGCCACTTCTGCACGAATTTCATCCATACCGAATACACGTTGGTAGATAAACTCTTTATCTTCCCAATTATTCGCAAATACGTGCCATAGCACACCCCATACGAAGGCAACGTCAGTACCTGGACGAAGTGATACATAATGGTCAGCTTTCGCAGCTGTACGCGTACGACGCGGATCAGCAACAACGATCTTACAGTTGTTCTTCTCTTTCGCGATTAAGATATGCTGCATCGCAACTGGGTGCGCTTCTGCTGGGTTTGAACCGATGAAAAGCATCGATTTACAGTTGTGCATATCATTGAATGAGTTTGTCATCGCACCGTAACCCCAAGTGTTTGCAACACCGGCTACTGTGGTTGAGTGACAAATACGCGCTTGGTGGTCAACGTTGTTGGTACCCCAAAGCGACGCCATTTTACGATACAGGTATGCCTGTTCGTTGTTGTGCTTTGCACTGCCCAAGAAGTAAACTGAGTCAGGGCCAGATTCTTCACGAATCTTAAGTGCCTGCTGGCTGATCTCTTCTAGTGCTTGTTCCCACGAAAGCTTCTTCCACTTACCGTTTTCAAGCTTCATTGGGTATTTAAGACGACGTTCACCATGGCCATGCTCGCGCAATGCTGCGCCTTTTGCACAGTGACCACCAGCGTTAAATGGGTGATCGAAGGCTGGCTCTTGGTCAGTCCATACGCCATTTTGAACTTCAGCGTAAACACCACAACCCACAGAACAGTGTGAACAGATAGTACGCTTCTGCTCTACTTTTGCTTCTGGATCGACAGTTTTCGCTTCTGCCTTTTTCATCATACCTGGTGCAAATAAACTTGCGCCAACTACCGCGCCACCAGCCGCTAATGAAGAATTTCTCATAAACGTACGGCGTGATACACCAAGTTGATTTTGCTCTTTGCTCACCGTATCGGAGCGTTTCACTAATTTCATGCGCTAAGCTCCAAATTACAGTGAGTCGTAATAATCGCGAACATGCTGAGTTTCACGATAACCGGTCTTCTTTTCGTCAGATTTAATTTCTACAGTTTCTGCTGCAGTTGCCACTTTGGTTGTACCAGCGACAACTGCACCAGCGACGGCAGCAGTAGTTAAGCCTTTCAGGAGATCCCTGCGGCTTGTATTAATATCATTATTATCTTTCATTATTGCTTCCTTACCCTCAGGTAGTTTTTTTGGGGGCTTACCGCCCCTCTTATCGATGGTATTACTCGTACTCAGTTACGTTTTTTACATCAATTTTTAAATGCTTGTTGCTCTTGGTATTCTTACTAAACTGCACTTGCTCTAGGGTGCCAAATGCACGCAGCAATGCCGCAACAGAACGATAAAAGTCTGCACTCTTTGCGCCTTCTATTTGCTGTGCGAACGCGTCATACCAAGCCGCGATATGTTTGTTAAAAAAGGCTTGCTGAAGTGCTAAGTCTTCTTCAGTCAGCATTGCCATGACTTCGCACAATGCTGAAATATGATCTTCTGGCTCTTTGATTTGATCTTCACGCTCAAAACCAAGCAACTCAAGATCGTGGCGGATATCAGCTAATGGTTTCTCCATTAATGACCCCGTCATATGCCAAGAACCGAATAGAACCGCTTCACCACGGCCAATGCCAATAAATAGATTTTGGTATTCATCGTCTAATGCTTCACGGTCAGCATTTTTCGCCGCTTCTTGGAGTGCCAACCACGCTTTTTGCATCGCACTTTCACTTTGCTCAACGTCTAAAGCAGCAAGAAACTCAATCAATTCTTCGCTTGGTGCTTGACGAAATAACGTAGCGAGCAAAAGATAAATATCGCTGCGTAGTGATTGTTGTTCGTTAGTGTTTTCCACGCACAGCTCCTAGTATTTCAATTGGTTAGTTGGATCTTTCGCCATGCTTTCAAACATGTCGATCACACGACAGTCTTCACACATAGCAATACGACCAATGGCCGCTTCGTTATCAAAATGTGAGTGACCGCGTAACTTTGATTGCAACATATCAATCATAGACTGAGGTGCAAACGGTTTGTGACAACGTGTACATTCCGCCGCTTTCTCTTGATGAATAATAGTCGCTTTTTGACGAGACTCTTTATCCCAGTTGAAGCGAGGGGTTAAAGTCAGAACGTTTTCAGGACATGCTTTTTCGCATAAACCACATTGAATACAGTCTTGCTCAACAAACTTAAGTGATGGTGATTGACCATCGGTATGCAATGCACGTGTTGGACAAACCGCCACGCAACTCATACAAAGCGTACAATCTTTACTTTCACATTCCACGCTACCGTATGGTGCATTTGCTGAAAGCTCTACAACGTTCTCTACTGGAATACGAGAAATCGCTAAAGCATCAAGCGCTGTGAATAGACGTTGACGTTTATTACCTTCCAAATCCCCTAATGCAAGATCAAATGAATCTGTACATAGTGTTGGAGGTCCTTCACGAAGTGATTCTAGATATAGGATATCGATACACTCTTTCTGAATACCAAGTTGACTCAGTAGCTCTTGAGCCATTGAGACTTCATTATTCAAAATACGAATGATGGTTGGCGGCATAAAACGACTCGCCGCAAACAGTACTTGGGTTGCACCATTAACAAGCGCCGCAAACCAAGTATCAATACCAATAGATGGCAACTCTTCAACCACGATTGGGATAACGTTATCTGGTAGCGCTCTAAGCGCCATTACGTTGTAACTTTCATGGCGAGAACTACAAATTAGAACGATAGGATCTTGACCGCCCGCTTTTTCATAGTTCGCTAAGGTGCGCTCAATGAATTTTTGCGTGTCATCAGGATTGGGTAGCGCGTAATGAATTGCTTCTGTTGGACAAGCTGTCGCACAAGTCCCCACACCTTGACAAAGGTATGGGTTAATCTCGATATGGTGACCGCTTTTATCATCGCCTTGACTGGTTAGAGCGCCAGCTGGACAAGCATCAACACAACGCTCACAACCTTTTACACCACGAGAGCTGTGTGCACATAGGTCAGTATCAAGACGGAAAAATTTTGGTTTATCGAAGGTGCCCATTAAGGTTGGGATCTCTTCAAGCGCATCAGCCAGTTTTGGATAGCCGCGACCAACTGGGTAATAGCCAGGAACAGGCACTTCTTCGTTCATACAACTATTTAGACAAAGGTCCAAAACCACATCAAAACAATCGTGACCAATAGCGACTTCCGCCAAGTTACTGCGAAGTAAGTTGTTCTCGATAATCACCTCAAAGGTGCCTAGAAAACCCGTTACTTCAACTGAATTAGCATAATAAAGTTGGCTATGCGTTCCTTTTTCACCATCAGTAGAAAGAAGCGTCAGGCTTTTCATTTGCGACAACTGTTGCGCCGCACTTTCAATGATGGTCGTAGGACCAACGATAAGCGTATTACCACCACTTTCATAACTGACCGTTGGTGGGATCAGATTGGTTAACTCGACGGTGTTATCAAACGCATAAAGTCTCGCCTTACCGTTTGCAGTTGTTGCTTGTTCTAATAGTTGTTTTAGCATCGCTCAGTTCCAAGGTTTAAGCAGATGAATTTAACTTCGTTTATCACGACGAAATTTTTCTTTCTATTCAATAGCAAATGCCGTACCAACTTTTATTTTAATCAATATCAATAACTTAAAGATAAAAATGAGACATAAGCATACAAAAAAAGCCCAGTGAGACAATTTGTCCCACTGGGCTTTTTGTTCTGTTAGTCAAAATGTACCTATTTTCAGTGTGGTATATTTTGTCTCAACAGATAGAGGCCGTTTGTTTCGTCTCGCTTTTCATCTAGCGCAATGCTAACAGAATCCGATTATCTAATTGCTCTTATCTTCGGTTTCATTGTGAGCGCTCCAAGCGTGAGAGTGACTATCCCCATCTATAGAAGTATCTGTTTTAGAAGTATCCGGTCTATTCGCTGTTACGAGAGGATCTACCTCTTCTTTGTCTACGCCCTCATCCAGCGACTGTTCATGCTCGTCATTGTCTTCTGTCGCAAAGTCTTCTTTCTCTGTCGATTGAATAACGTCTGCTTCTTCTGTGTCTTCAGAATCTATTAACGCCGCTTCTTCCTCTTCCGGCTTCTCTTTTACCCAATCACGTAATGTCTCTGCAACACCCTGTGACAAGGCTTTTAGGTTACTGTAATCCTCATCATAGTCATCTAAACCATCACGAATATTAAACTCTTCAGACATAAACAACTTACGCATCGCAGCTTTCTTGGCGCTCTCTTCTACTTGAGAAACCAGCAAATTGGCCAGCGACATTTTCTCAGGATCTTGCTCCTCTGCTGAAGCGACCTCTTGCTCTACTTCGCTATTAGGCAAATCCTGTTCGGCTTCTGACGACAATGCTTCTGGTGCATCACCAACATCAACTGAAGAATCGTCTGCGGCAGGTTCAACCTCTAAGGCTGATGCTTCAATTGGTTCTTGTTCGCTTGGTTCATCGGTCTCTTTGTTGAGTTTGCGTTGAGACCAACGGCTAAAAAAGTTAGTTGCCATTTGAACGTCCTGCACCTTTACGTTTCTTACGTCGTGTTTCTAGTAGTTCACCATGTCGACCAATAAAGGCCTCCATCCACGCTTGGATAGGTAAAGGCATGTCATTCGACAACACCAAATAGTCACCATCCATAAATTGCGCTGCGACGCTCTGAGACGCCGTTAACGTAACAACGTTCACTTCGTCATTACCGTTGAAGTTATCAAGTATTAAGAACAGTTTCGGCTGCTGTGAACTAAGGTTGAAACGGTAATCGGTGCGCTCATCGCGATGCAGTTGCAATAGCGTCAGGCGATCACTTTGTTGTTCAGGTTTAATATTAAACCCCACCAATTCTTGCTGTGTGGTGGTCCACATACCGGTTTTGATTTCACGAGCAACCAAATCGCATTCGACTGGCCAAATATCGTCAGTTTTCTCAAGCGTTAAAATGGACATAGTTCACCTTTGTTTATCGTTATACTGCCAACTCATGCGTTGCTTAAGCAATATTTGTTCCCGTTACCTCAAGATGAAACAACTAAATACCCTCTCGCTTTGATATTACGCCGTGTTGAGCGTCTTAGCGTAATGAAAATCCGCACAATTAGCATTAGAATAAATTCTAGCTGATGACGGCTTAACCTGACAATCTCACACAAATTGCCCTCATCGCATTCATTTAATCATAAATGGGGTACAGTAATTGCTTAAATGAAAGCATAAGTACGTCAAATTTACGCTTGTAATGACTTTTATCCACCTTGTCTGACATCAGTGTTCAGGCCAGTGATTAGCAATAGGAACTACCGTGGTTAAACCAAATATAATTAAAACCAGTGAAAATCCACTACAAACCATTGAAGTAGAAGTGTATGACGAATACGGTGAAAAACTGACTAAGCAGATTGCCTGCGAACGCCCTCTTACTGTAATGCTTAATTGGCGTGAAGTGGTTACCTTGATGACGCTTGGTTCGCGCCCAGAGTCTCTTGTGCTTGGTTACTTAAAGAATCAAAGTTTCCTGTCTGATCCTGCTGCTTTAGAGTCAGTGATCATTGATTGGGAAACCAATTCAGCCGCCGTGATCACCAAAGAAAATACCGAACATATTGAAAGCGCACTCAAGAAAAAAACCGTTACCTCTGGTTGTGGCCAGGGCACTATGTACGGCAACGTGATGAAGCAGCTTGAAAATTACCAAGTACCGCAAACGCCAATTAAACAGTCAGAGATCTATACTGCGCTAGAAGCCTTAACGCATTATAACGACACCTATAAAAAAGCTGGCGCAGTGCATGGTTGTGCTATTTGCCATGGCGATCAAGTCTTGTCGTTTGTTGAAGATGTAGGCCGCCATAACGCCGTTGATACCCTAGCGGGCGAAATGTGGATTAATCAAGACAATGGCGATGGTAAGATTTTCTATACCACCGGCCGTTTAACTTCTGAAATGGTGATCAAAGTGGCGCAGATGGGAATTCCTGTGTTGTTGTCGCGTTCTGGTGTGACACAAATGGGACTCGATTTAGCACAAAAATTTGGTATCACGACCATTGCACGCGCGAAAGGGTTGCGCTTCCAAGTCTTTACCGGTGCAGACAAAATTACCTTTGATGTCAAAGGTCAAAGCGACGAATAACCTCCCTATTTTGAACGCATTCCAACAAAAGCCCCAGTAAAGCTGGGGCTTTTTGATTTCTCTTACGAGTTGCAAAACCTTTCTGCACTGCTATTAGTTTAATATCCGCTTACCACAAATTTCACTGCCACAGTGAGCCATAAAACAAAGCGGTCCTTAAACGTCATCAGCTAGGGAGGTGTCTATGTCTCAGTCACCAAGTATTTTGCGCGCTCTAAATGGAATTAGCATCCGTGCTAAATTAATCTTACTTAATGCCATATTGATTCTTGGGGTCATCAGCTATGGCCTATTCGAACAATACAGTCTCAACAACCTACATGAATTAGAGTTAGCATCAGTAGAAAATACCGCTGCTGAAGTGGATCTTCTCACTCTACGCCGCCACGAAAAAGATTTTCTCGCTCGTCACGAGCTTAAATATCACACTCGCTTTAATGAGACATTTACTCGCCTAATGACACGTTTGAATGACCTCGAATCCCGCATCAAACAGCATGGCCTTCAACTCAACGATCGCATGACCGTCATTCGCGATACGCTTACCGGTTATCAAAGCAAATTTACTCAGTTGGTCAATCAAATTGAAGCTATCGATTCGCAAAGTAATCCCAACTCTCTGATTGCTAGGTTACAAACCGCCCGTGAGGCGCTCAAAAAGAGCGTTGTTTCACTCGATAACCTACAAGCTAAGGTTGCCCTCTCATCAGTACTTGAGAATGACTTTAAGTATTTAGGAAAACCCAGTGAACAAGCCGAGTTGGATTTGTCGCAACATCTGCAACGTTTCCATCAAACTTATGCTCGTCATCCTTCATTGAGCATTGCTTTTGATGATTATCAACAAGCATTGGTTAACTTGTTTAACAGTTACAATACGCTAGGTCTTACACCGAGTGAAGGCTTGAGAGGTGAACTACGTAGTAACGTTCATCAGACAGAAGCTGAGATTCTTGCCTTGCAAACTGAAATTGAAATCGCAATTAACGAAGCGTCTGATAAAACAAAAATGCAATTACACCTTTTTGGTGCAGGTCTCGCCTTTGTCATTTCCGCTCTGCTAATGATGATTGGCCGCAGTGTGCTTAATCGGATACGAGACATTAATTTCATGATGCGTGATATTGCGAGTGGCAATGGTGACTTAACCGCGAGAATGAATGCCGAAGGCAACGATGAACTCGCGCAGTTAGCCAACTCGTTTGATAGCTTTATTTCCAAGTTACATGGGTTGATCAAAGATGTGGCGAACGTAAAGAATGTTCTTAACCAAAGTTCTCTTGAAAGTGAGCAAGCAGCGTCTAACAGCATTAATAATGCCGAGCAGCAGAAGGCTGAGTCTGAATCTGTCGCAACCGCGGTCAATGAACTAGTACAAACCAGCAATGAAATCACCAGTAATATTGAACATGCCGCCAGTAATGCCTCGCGCATGAAAGAAGAGTCACATCGAGCACTCGAAATCACCCACAATGCAAGTGGCAGTATGCAGAATCTCGCCAACGACATCGCCAACTCTCAAAGCTTGATTGAGCAGTTAGAAGAGCAAAGTCGCGAGATCAATTCAGTGATCTCGACCATTCAAGGCATTGCTGAACAAACCAACCTACTCGCGTTAAATGCTGCGATTGAAGCGGCACGTGCTGGTGAGTATGGCCGTGGTTTTGCGGTGGTGGCCGATGAAGTTCGTGACCTTTCGATGAAGACGGATAACTCTACCCGCCAAATTGAATCGACCATCAGTAATCTTACCGACCGTATCCATAGTACAGTGCGCATCATGTCGGACAGCCAACTGCAAGCTGAGTCGACCAAGCAAGACACTTTATTGGTCGTCGACGCAATTGATAGCGTGAATCAGCAAATTGAAGATTTGTTTAATATGAATGCGCAAATCGCGACCGCCTCTGAAGAGCAATCGATGGTATCAGCTGAAATTGATCGTAACATCACTCAAATTGCCAACCTTGCCAATGATACGCATCGCGAAGTTCAAGGTTCGGTTACTTGTAGTAAACAGGTCAGTGAAGTGAGCTTAAAACTGGATGCGATTGTGGCTCAATTTCGCTATTAACCGAACCCTTGTGATGTGACATCTTCGTTTGGATTAATCGCTTAGCTTATCTGCTAGGTAAAATTGGGTAATATTCACAAATTCACATAACTACGCAGTAAGTTAGCAAAAACCCCGGGTTAGTAATTCTAACTCGGGGTTTTTATGCATTTTTTGTTTAGCCTTGCTAGACAGCAAGGCTAATAAAATGTCATTTACGCATCGATACCACGGTGTTTTTGGTATTCTGCATAAGTTCCACGGAAATCGTGGATCTTACCATCACGGATCTCAAGGATACGAGTTGCTAGTGAGTCTACGAAGATACGGTCGTGCGATACAAAGAACAAAGTACCTTTGTATTCTTCAAGAGCCGTGTTTAGCGCTTCAATCGATTCCATATCCATGTGGTTGGTTGGTTCATCCATTAGCAGCATGTTTGGTTTGTGCATCATTAGCTTACCAAGCAGCATACGACCTTGCTCACCACCAGACAGTACTTTTACTGACTTCTTGATGTCATCTTGGCCAAACAACATACGACCTAGGAAACCACGAACGACTTGCTCGTCGTCGCCTTCTTGGCGCCATTGCCCCATCCAATCCGTTAGGTTTAGATCTTCTGCAAAGTCATGAGCATGATCCTGCGCGTAGTAACCAATGTTGGCATTTTCAGACCATTTGAACTCACCGCTGCGTGGTTCTAATACACCTGCGAGTGTGTTCAATAGCGTTGTTTTACCCACGCCGTTCTCACCGATGATCGCAACACGCTCACCCACTTCGAAAATTGCATCAAAGTTGCTGAACAGATCTTCATCAAAGCCTTGTGTCAAACCTTCCACGTTCAGTGCGTTACGGAATAGTTCTTTAGACTGTTCAAAACGAATGAATGGGTTTTGACGGCTTGATGCTTTAACTTCATCAAGTTGAATCTTATCAATTTGTTTTGCACGTGATGTTGCTTGTTTTGCTTTCGATGCGTTTGCAGAGAAACGTGCAACGAACGTTTGCAGTTCAGCAATTTGTGCTTTTTTCTTCGCGTTGTCAGACAGTAGACGTGTACGTGCTTGCGTTGCCGCTGTCATGTACTCATCGTAGTTACCTGGGTAAACGCGCAATTCACCGTAATCCAAGTCAGCCATGTGGGTACATACTGAGTTTAGGAAGTGACGGTCATGCGAGATGATGATCATGGTGCAGTTACGTTGGTTTAGTGTATCTTCCAACCAACCGATTGTGTCCATGTCCAAGTTGTTCGTTGGTTCGTCTAGTAGCATGATGTGTGGGTCAGCAAATAGAACCTGAGCCAATAGTACACGCAGTTTCCAACCAGGAGCGACTTCGCTCATTAGGCCGAAATGTTGCTCTAGAGGAATACCTACTGCAAGAAGAAGTTCGCCTGCTTTAGACTCAGCCATGTAGCCGTCCATTTCAGCAAATTCAACTTCAAGATCGGCCACTTTCATACCGTCTTCTTCACTCATTTCTGGCAAAGAGTAGATACGGTCACGCTCTTGTTTTACTGCCCAAAGCTCTTTGTAGCCCATGATCACAGTGTCGATTACTGTGAATTCTTCATAAGCAAACTGATCCTGGTTTAGCTTTGCTACACGCTCGTTTGGATCGTAGCTTACGTTACCTGCGCTTTGCTCTAACTCGCCGCTCAGGATTTTCATAAAGGTCGATTTACCACAGCCGTTCGCGCCGATAAGACCGTAACGGTTCCCCTCGCCAAACTTAACCGAGATGTTTTCAAAAAGTGGCTTAGCGCCAAACTGCATGGTGATATTCGCTGTGGAGATCAAAACCTGTATCCTAATTCGTCAAAAAACCGCGCAACGTTACTTATAAAGTCCTCTAACTGCAAGTGTTGATTTCAGTTTCGCCTCATTTAAGAGCCGACCCGTTCTTCGAACCACACTTTAAAGAACTCAATAAACTTATGTACCTTTACTGGGGTATGTTCTCGCTCGGGATAAACAAGACTCACTGTAAGTGCACCATCATCATATTGTGGCAGCAAAACCTCGATTTGTGGCCAGTAGCGGTGCTTTTTTCTGACACTCCTCTGACATTTGTCATTAGTTAGCCAATAAACTTCGTTCCCCTCCTTTGTCTAGCGGAAAGACCTATTCCGTTAAAACAACTACAATAATTCCTAGATAATTAATTTAAGAGATAACTATGCGTTTTAATTTACGCTGTTTGTTGTTCATCAGTCTGGTAATGGCTTGGCCAGCGCTGGCGAACAATGACTATGGCTTTCAATCTCAACCTCAACGTTCGCCAGTAGCTGATGAGATTGCTCAACAAATTTCAGCCCTGCCAGAACCTTTGTTTATGTCAGGCAAAGACAAACGCCAAGTAAATATCTTGCTGGCGAAAGTATTGCGTGTCCAACGCGAGCAAATTGCAACTTTCGACAAGCAGTTGGTGGCTCACCGTAAAGACAGCTCTCCACAAACATGGTCTGATATTCAGAACAGTTACTTTACGTTGACTAGCTTAAACCAAAGTAAAGAAGCGTTGTTGGCGCTGACGAACCCTGCTAATCGAGATCGACTTACTGGTTTTGGCCCATACGGTGTGACGCAATTTAAACAAGAATGGCAACTGACAAAGCTCAATGCGGAATACATCGTTTATTTCCAAATTCGCAGTTTTAAAGCACTGATTAAAGACATCTTCATCTCGCCAATTCCTGTCATTTGGGCAGCATTCAAGGTCTTGTTTATCTACTTTGGCTTAGTATGGTGGTTGGCAAACAGTAAACGATTGATCGACCTCTTTCGCGTTAGCCAATTGGAGAACAATAATAAGCCGCCATTTTGGGTTCGGATTGTTTGGTACATTAGCCGCGCCCATCGTGCGATCGCGTGGTTAATTGCGATTACGCTATCGTTACGCGTACTTTCACAGATCCCTAGCCTACAGCATTTAATCTTCCTTGAGATATTCACTTGGTGGGTGCTCGGTGGTTCCATCGCCATCAGCTTTATTTTGGAGTTTGCCTACCGCAACAGCCGCACCTCATCACGCGCGGTGATCGCTTTACGCCTGTCAACCATTCGTCGTTACGTGTGGAGCATCATCATTGCCGGTGTGATCATGCAGATTTCAATTCGCACCTTAGGTAAAGGCACCATTTATAGCTGGATCTACAGTGCGCTGTTTTTCTGGTTTGTATTAGTTACTATCTCAATTTTACGCTTATGGCGTGAAAAGGTATTTGAGTCACTCAACGACTATTCTGATCGCCCGGTTTGGGTTACTTGGGCGATCAATCGTCAACATACCGTGGTGGTCAATATTGCCGCAACGGCAATTGGGGTTGTTTGGCTGACGATTGAAAGTGCCAAACATCGTTTAATGTCATTGCTTTCACGCTCTACATTATTTAGCCAGGCTTTGGCTTACCTATTCCGTATCGAAGTAGCAAAACAGTCCGACATCGATAAATGTCAGCATCATCTTGTGCGTATTAAAGGTGAACAGGTATTCGAGTACGTACTGCCGGGTAGTATGGACAGCACACTCATCGATTATGCGACTGACGAAGTTAAACAGCTTTCCCGCTACCTGATGTCGGATAATCCGGCGATCTGTGTTGTCTCTGGAGAGCGCGGCATTGGTTCGACAACGCTGCTTAACAGCATGCTAAATAAAGTATCTAACGCAGAACCGATTTATTTAAGCTGCCCATATTCCGGTTATAGCGGCCTTCTAGCCCAGTTAGCGCTCAGTCTTGGCCTTGATGAAGAATCGAGTGAGATCCAGATCCTCGCTTATCTGCGTAAAAGTGAGACCACTTACCTCATTGCAATAGATAATGCCCATCGCCTCGTCAAACCAATGGTTGGCGGCTTGAGCGATTTGATCCGCGTGACGAACTTATTGCGTCGTTCAAAGAAGAATCACCGTGTGGTGCTATCGATTGTGAAATCAAGCTGGCGCTTTGTCGACCGCGCTCGTGGTGAACGATTATTGTTTGATTTGGTCTGCTTCCTTCCTCGCTGGAATGAAAAACAGATTGGTCAACTGCTTGATAGCCGCATCAACAAGGATCTTGAAAAGCCATTATCGTTTGAAGGGCTCGTCGTACCTAAGCAATGGGACCAAGACGAAATGAGTGAAGAAGAGCGTGCGAAACAAGGTTTCTACCGTATTCTTTGGCACTATTCAGATGGCAACCCAACGGTGGCATTGCGCTTCTTCCGTCTGTCTATCAATCGTAACAAAGAAACTGATCAAGCGGTCGTTCGTCTATTCCACGCGCCTGAATCACAAGAACTAGAGAACATGCCAAAGCCGATGCTCGCGGTTCTGCGCTCTATAGTACAACTTGAAATCGCCTCGCCAGAAATCTTATCCGATTGTACTCAGCTGAGTATTGCCGAAATCACGGGTATTTTGCGCTACTTCCAAAGCCGTGGTTACATCGAGTGGAGTGAAGATCAAGCGCGAGTCTCGGATCACTGGTTCCGTCACATTACGAACGTTCTCGACCGTCAACATCTTTTGGTGAAGTAGTATGAAAAGATTAATAATCCTACTGTTTATTGGCTTTGCTGCCTTACCGTGTTTTGCAACGGAAGAAATCGCTAATGTAGAAAACATATCTAAGATCGCCAGCCTAGTACGTTGGAGTGGTGTATTCTTCTCGTTGTTCGTGATTGCTGGTGCATGGCTATTGCTCAAATTCATGAGTTCAATGGTTGAAAGCTTCGGTAGTCAATTTGTTCAATACCGTATGTTGCTGCAAAAACTGCAATCCTTTACTCAGTTCTTTATCTACATGAGTACGGGTATTGTGGTGTTTATGATGAGCTTCCGCATCAACGACCAAATACTCGCATTGATTGGTGGTACGTTAGCCGTTTCGGTTGGTTTTGCATTAAAAGACCTGGCCGCTTCATTCATCGCAGGTATCACGGTAATGGTTGATCGCCCATTCCAAGTTGGTGACCGCGTCACCTTTGAAGGCAATTACGGTGATATCATTACCATTGGTCTACGTTCAGTACGTATGCGCACATTAACCGATGACATCATCACCATTCCGAACAACAAATTCTTAAATGAAGTGGTGGTCAGCGGCAACTATGGCGCACTCGATATGCAGGTCGTGATCCCCTTCTACGTCGGTATGAATGAAGACATTACCCTCGCCCGTGATTTGATCCAAGAGGCGGCCTCTTCAAGTCGTTATATTCACCTACCTAAACCGGTGACCGTATTAGTGAAACAAACCATCACTGATAACTACTTAGCAATTCAGTTAACTTGTAAAGCATATGTCGTCGATACCGCATATGAGAAGTTGTTTGAAACCGACATTACTTTGCGCGTAATGAAAGAGTTTAGAAAACACAATATCAACCCACCGAAAATTGCGGTTAACGCCAGTTAATCTCCGCTATCTGCCACGGGTAAGTCCGCTGATAAGCAATAAAAAAGCGCCTAATTAGGCGCTTTTTAACTATGTCAGGAATTATCATTAATAAGTTAGTGATTAATGATTATGCTCCGGGTTTGCACAATTCTCTGGCTCGTAACGAGTTGCCAATACACGTTGAGAGAGGTTTTTCGCAGGCATCGCAAATGCCTGGGTTTTTGCCAACGCTGTAACTTGCTCATCACCACCTTGAACGGTATAGACAGGTTCTTGTGTTGGCGCAGCAATGGTCAGAGTATCAAGTACTTCACCATCACAAACAACACTCGCTGCCTTCGGATTGTCAGAACGCGCTACGTTAACATGGAACTTATTCATATTGTCCGCATTACGGCGATTGTTCTTCAGTGCATACTTATCGACGTCGCCGTTGGCCATTTCGACCTCTAGTGCACAGTTCGCAGTCAGGCTTGCGTTGTCAGCGGCGTAAACATAACCATATGAACCATGAAGAGCTGGGAAGATAAAGCTTTCTAGTTGCTTCGACGGATCGTAGTAACCCACTAATGTCGTCACAGGTACACCATATTGAGTTGGTTTGATCGCTTGATGTTGTTCAAAGCTTGCATCTTTCACCCATGTTTGACCATCAGAGACAAACACCAAACGACTGCCGTAAGGAACAACCATCGATTCTCCGTTAATGGTCAAGTTCGAGTGATAACCCGCATCTGAGTTAAAAGTAAAGATCTTACCTTTGTTGCTCTCATTGGCTTCAGGTACAGACATATCACGCGCCCAGTGACCATTCCAAGTTGACAACTCAACTTTATCAAAGTTACCGAATAGAGCGGCAATACGCTCAGCGTTTGCTTCCCATGGCGCAACACTGGTGATTTCTAGAGTATCAACACGGTGTGTGTATTCCTCCATGCTCTCAGTCTCTTCATTCCACTTTTTAAAACCCGTCGAAGAAGTTTGATCAAACACGGCTTTGCTCTCTAAGTTCTTTTGGATAAAGAACATCGAATAAGGCGTGTATAGGGTAAAGCGCTGTTGGTTATACATCGCCCAACCGCCCGCCATTGAGTCACTACCAAAACGGAACATCTCATTAAAGGCAGGAACACATTGACCATCTAAACAGCTTTCACCACCATTGTTTTGTGGTGCAAAGTTTGGAATAAACACATCACGAGAAGAATCCCAACCCCAAGTTGAGTTACTCATATTAGCTGGTTTATGAATTGAACCCTCAAAACCACCAGGATAATGACCTAAACCGTAGTTATGCCCAACTTCATGGCTGAACTCATTGCCAATTGAGCTGTCAAGCGTAACCATGCCACCACCACCAGAGCCACCATGTGTCACTACACCATTGCTATAGACACCACGCGTATTATGAGCGGTTAGCTGAGCGGCAAAATAAGGATGTTCGCCCTCGCCTACACCAGCGGTAGAATTGATGCCGTAGTTTGCATTGTTAATACCAATTGAGAATAGCTCTTTACCAATGCGCTGACGCATGGTGCCACCATGCCAACCACCTTCGCTTGGATCATGATCGGTCAGTAACGTACCATCTGGTAACATCACTTCCAGCAGATGAACCGGTTCATACTCACTCACCACCATTTTGCTCAACGGCGCAGTTTCAAAGTATTCACGTTGTGCTTGTTTGTCTTGTTGGAAATCAAAACGCTCACGAGGCTCAACCAACATGCCGACATCGATAGTATGGAGAAGTAGCTCGGTAGGTGCGCCTACTTTAATGCCCGTTAAACTGCCAGATTTACCATTATTCGCGAAGGTTAGATTCAGGCCTGGCGCGAGCCACTCTTTTGGCAGCTCTGCAGACCAATAACCATCAGCATAGCCAATTTCATTAAAGATCAAATCATCTTCGAGTACCCATGCACCGTTAACGTTCTTAAATACGGTCGTCGTACCATTTGTAATCGTGCGTGTACGGTCTTGGTAGTAACTTACATTCGAGTTGTAGCCAGCGCTTGATTGGAAGATAAATGTTTTACCATCCAGTTCTGGGTTGTTTTGTTCTAAAGCAATATCGCGGATCCAGTGACCATTCCACGTATTAAGTTTTACTACATCATGCTCAGCTAAAGCAGCAGAAATAGCCGCGCTAGAAACCTCACGAACCGCGAAGATCGCCGCTTCATCATAACTAAAGTCAATATCTGTCGAGCTCATTTCAGGAATCGCAAGCACGTTACGAGCCAGCAACTCAGGTGCGCGCATATCCAATGAACCTAAAACTTCACCCTGACGATTTTTCGCCGTAACAGTGACTTGAGAGCGAGGCTCAAATGCCGTGTCTGGTTTGAACATTACTTTGGTATTTCGCTCACCCACCAGATGCATGCGTTTTTCATCACTTGCTGGTTTCGCTGGAACAATGTGTGCTTGCGCGAATAAAACCGCACCGTTCAATTCACCGGTAAGCATGTTTTCAAGCTGATTATTATTGAAGAAGATTGACGGTTTTTGAACAACAGGAGTACATTCAGAATTATCAAGAATAGTGGTTAGAGGGCGTTCCCAAATGTAATTCCCTTCGTTATCTTTTGACCCACGACCTGCCGCATACAGAGCAAAAGTACATTTTTCCCAGTTTGGCGCGTCGTAGCCTTCCGGGAATAAGTCAAAACCACCCGCGTAACCCCAGTATTGCCAATGTTTAGGAATAAAGTCGAAAACCGTTTGGAACTCTGACTCAATATCAAACAGATCAAACATGACGTTACCATCAAAGTTGATGCGCAGGTTTTTGCCTTTGTATTGCAAGTACTGGTACTCGCCTTGTTGAATAACATTTTCTGGTTGAGCAGCCAATAGCGCTAACTCTTCCATTTTGGTCATAATTTTAACGCTGGCTTGCTCTAATGTTAACTCAGCCGCGTTCGCATTCGTCGCCAATATAGACGCAACCATAAGCCCTAATAGTCTTTTTTTCATATCTAGTCTCTGTTTTAATTATTGTTTACTTGTGAAAGTTGAGATTCACAATCAGATACGAAGAGGCCCCTTCGACTAGAATTTTAGAGCGTTTATTCCAAGACAAGCCAATGACAGTTTTGTTAACTTAGATCTCTATTCCAAATGATTCGTACTCAATGATTGAATAAGTGATTTATTGCCAAATTAAATGACTTTGTAATAATTCATATAAAATATAAATAAAAGTAGCCAAGGATTTAGACGATTGTTCTTTATGCCGAATGCGAGCAATTTACAGCCAACAAAAAAATGACATAAAAAAAGCACCTAATTCAGGTGCTTTTCAATCAGTAACGATCTTTAACTGCGAGTGGAAATAAGCAAATGCGTTTCAGCTTTATTCGGTAAACGAATAGTAAATCGACTGCCTTCTCCCCACTCAGAGGTTGCCGTCAATTCGCCGCCTGTTTGGCTCAAAATACTCTGTGAGACTGAAAGTCCTAAGCCGGTGCCTTCACGTTTAGTGGTATAAAATGGCGAGAAAATACGCTTGAGATTTTCAGGCTTAATGCCGCAACCTTCATCTTCAATGTGAATCAAAGCACCTTTGGCGATCCCCCCTTCACTCCAATCTTCACTAATAACGGTTAAGCGACCTTTTCCTTGCATGGCATGAATCGCATTCATCTGCAGGTTAACTAAAATTTGCAACAGTTGATGGCGATTGATCTCAACCGAGGTGTGAGCGTGCAAGTCGGTGACAAATTCAATATCCCGTTTCTTACTGCCCGTTTTAACCAGCGTAATACTCTCTTCGATGATTGGATTCACATGCTGCCAAGTCACTTCATCTTGCACGCCACCTTGGCGACTATATTGCAGCAAGCTACGGGTAATGTTTCGAATACGGTCAATTTGCGCATGGATCGCTTCTAACTCATCTTTGACGCGTTCAGATTCTTCACCTAATTCAAATTGAATTAACTCCACGTTGCCGAGGATCACCGCGCTCGGATTATTAATCTCATGAGCAATACCTGCGGTTAACTCCCCTAACGCAGCCAGCTTTTCATGCACAACTAACTTATCGCGGGTCTGATGCAGCAGCTGAATATGCAACTCCAGTTCGGTGGTCTTCTCTTCCAAACTGGCCGTGCGTTGCTGAATTTTTTCTTCCAACTCAACGGCGGCATTTTTAAGTTCGTTTTTACGCTGACGTAGCAAATCCAACATATTATCGAACTGTTTCGCCAACTGTGCCAATTCATGCTCATCATCGAGACCAAGTGGCCCAATGCGTGTATCTTTGCCCAGTTGAATCATCTTCACCACACGGTGAATGTGCTCAATCGGATTGAACAAATCTCGCGAGCCACGATAAACCATCAACCCTGAGACCAGTAATAAGAATACCGTCGTAATGCTGATCTCGGCAATGTTGGTCATATAGGCTTTAAGAAATGGCCAAATCAGATAGCCGGTGTAGAGCATGCCGATGACATTGTCTTCTCGATCAAGAATCGGTTCATAAGCAGTGATATACCAAGCATCATAAACATACGCTCGATTGACCCACTGTTCGCCATTAATCAACACGGCTTCACGAACAACATCAGAGACTGGAGTGCCGATTGCACGGCCTAATCCGCCATTGCTATCAAGCGGCACATTAGTACTGACACGAAGATCATCCAAAAACAGTGTCAGCGTACCAATTGGACGTAAGCTATCTTCACGACTGGAGTAAATCAGATCGCGAATTTGATCGACCAACACTGTGCTGTTGTTAAGCAGCAAGCCACCATCAAGAAAACCGACCAATTGACCGCTGTTATCTTCCACCGGGATCACTGTACGGCTCACCAATCCGCGATTCTCAATCTCCTGGCTGTCTAAAATCGGCACTTGTGCACGTTTAGCTAAATCGCTATCGAGCGCATTCAGTTCTTGCTCAGACAGTAGGTCAAAGAAGGATTCACCTTGCGTCGTATCTAGGTAACGAAATTGATTGCTGAGATCATCAACCCTATGTAAACAAAGAAAATCTAAGCTGTAACGTTTCTTTTGTTCTGCAATCCATTGTTGCAGTTCATCTTCACTTACGTTGCTTTCTAACTTAATACGAAAATCGTAAGATTCTGCAAAAGCTTTAACATGATTCGCCTGTTTTTGCTGGATCAGCTCGATACTGTTATTTGCGACGCCTAAACGCTCGGAAACATCAAGCAAGGCACTTTGCCATGTATAATGAATCGACCAATAAATGGTGATACAAATTAACGCCAGCAGGGTGAGAAAGATGGGCGCGGAGGTGAGGATCATCAAGCGGTAGCGAACCATACTTTTAAAACGGTAGCGCCACTTTGCAATCAATCCCGTGCGCGAAGCACCGCCATTATTGGCCATAGCCCATATCCTCTGCTTCCCACTCTTTAAATTTGCGCTCTAAGGTTTTGCGTGCCACGCCTAAATCGCGTGACGCAGCCGACTTGTTACCATCATGGAAATCCACTAACTGTTGAATGTGTGATTTTTCAACTTCTTTAAGAGACCATGAGTTAGGGTAACCTTTGCCCTGCGCTTTTTGTGGTTCAGCCACTTCTATTAACTCTGAACCAGAAGAGACCGTAACTGAAATACTCGGTTGAACTTGGCTGCCCGCCAGTTCTCGCCAGTAATGCGCGGGTGGCTTAGCCAGAAGAATACAGCGCTCAATCAGGTTTTTTAATTCACGAATATTGCCCGGCCAATCGTAATTTTGCATCGCCTCAATGTCTTCATGTGCCCACTTAGGATCAGCGATACCCAACTCCATAGAGAGCATTTTGGTAAAATGAGGCACCAATTCACACAAATCGGATTTCCGCTCACGCAGTGGCGCAACATCAATTTTTAGCACATTAAGGCGATAAAACAGATCTTCACGGAAGCGTCCGCACTTCACTTCTTCTTGCAAGTTACGGTTAGTTGCAGCGACAACGCGTACATCAACACTGACTTCTTTCTCACCACCAACCGGACGAATCGTACGCTGTTCCAACACACGCAGCAGTGCCGATTGCATTGCCAGTGGCATTTCACCAATTTCATCCAAAAACAGCGTGCCGCCACTCGCGACACGGAACAAACCCTCACGGCTTTTCTTCGCGCCGGTAAAGGCGCCCATGGTATGACCGAACAGCTCACTTTCCAATAATTCAGGGGCAATTGCACCACAGTTAATAGGTACAAAAGGCCCTTTACGGCCACTGGCCTCATGAACGCCGCGTGCCACCAGTTCTTTACCAGTCCCCGACTCGCCTTCGATCAATACTGAAGCGCGTGAGGGTGCAAACTGGCTAATCAACTGCTTGAGTTGACGGGTTTTATCGGAAGTGCCTGCGATCTCAGTGGTGATATGACGTTTGACATCCCGATGCAGCGCATATTGCAAACGCTCATTCAAGCGCTTATCCATACAGCGTTGTACTGATTGCAGCATTTGGCTCAGATTAAAAGGCTTGAGGATGAAGTCGGTCGCCCCCAGTTTGAGTGCTGAGATCGCCGTTTCCAGATCGGCATAACCGGTCATGAAGATCACATCGGCTCTGCGCTCTTCATCATTAAACGCTTCTTCCCACTCAATACCTGAGCGTCCGGGTAAGTTAATGTCTAAAATAATAAGGTCATAGTGATTAGCAATACGTAAGGTTTCTGCTTGCTCGATGCTGCCAGCAGTATCCACTTTCGAAAACCATTTACTGAGCGCTTTTTGTAAAATCGCCTGCATACCAGCCTCGTCATCGACAACCAGAACTGAAAATGCTTGATATTGAGAGAGTTTGTTTGCATCTAAAGAAGTAGACATAGGTTTTCTCGGTTAAAATCACAGTCATTGGGACAGAGTGTACCAAGGTTTTATCACTGGGATCGAGCAATAGTGCGACAAATTGTCCCAAAGCCCCTTTTTGTCCACAAAATCAACCTAATCTGCTTGAAAAACAGGCTGAAATCTTGGCATTTAGTTTGCTTAAGGCATAGCAGCCAATTTTTGGCTATCGCCATTCGTAGGTAGTGAAATTGACGCCTAACGGCAAACAATATGGAAAACATTACAATGAAAGCAACAATCAGTTATACCTTAGCAGCAGCGTCACTTGTTTTATTTAGCCACACCGCAAGCGCAGCGGACGAACAACCACATATTCGTTTAGCAACCACCACCAGTACATACCATTCTGGCTTACTCGATTACATCTTGCCTGAGTTTGAAAAAGACACTGGCTACAAAGTGGATGTGATCGCGGCAGGCACCGGTAAATCCCTTAAAATGGGTGAAAACGGTGATGTTGATTTGGTGATGACTCACGCACCGAAAGCAGAAGCCAGCTTCGTTGATCATGGCTACGGTGTATTACCGCGTAAATTGATGTACAACGACTTCGTTATTGTTGGCCCTGAAGCCGATCCTGCGAAAGTTGCTCAGCAGAAAGATGTCTTCGACGTATTTAAAAACATTGCAAAAACCAACTCTACTTTCGTTTCTCGTGGCGATGATTCTGGTACGCACAAGAAAGAAAAAGGCATCTGGGAACAAACCAAAATTGAACCTAACTTTGGTGGCTACCGCTCGGTAGGTCAAGGCATGGGCCCTACACTAAACATGGCGTCAGAAATGCAAGGCTATACCATGACTGACCGTGGCACTTGGCTGGCTTACCAAAATAAATTGGCTCTTGATATCCTGTTCCAAGGTGACAAAAACCTATTTAACCCTTACCAAGTCATCCTTGTTAACCCTGAGCGCTACCCAACGATCAACTACCAAGGCGCGAAAGTATTTAGCGACTGGCTAGTCAACCCACGTGGCCAAGAGTTAATTAATAACTTTACCATCAATGGTAAGCACCTATTTGTCGCTAACGCGAACGAGAAATAATCATTCATGAGTCTCTGGCAAACTACACTAGACGCGCTGGCACTTTTGGTCGCCTTTGATCCTGACCTGCTAGCCATTGTTGCGGTCTCATTTAATGTCTCTTTGACTGCGATATCTCTGGTGTTGTTGCCAGCGATTCTGTTCTCGTTCATCCTTGCTTACACGGATTTTCGTGGCAAATGGTTTTTTCTATCGATTATCAATACTCTGCAAGCCGTCCCAACCGTGGTGATTGGCTTGCTGCTTTACATGTTGCTGTCTCGCGCAGGCCCACTTGGTGATTGGCAAATGCTCTTCACCCAAAAGGCGATGGTGTTCGGCCAAATGCTGATTTGCTTCCCTGTTTTGGTTGCCATGATGCATGGCTCACTTCAATCAAGTGACCGCCGTGCTGTAGAAACGGCGATCACACTGGGTGCCTCACCATGTCGCGTCGCGGCGACTATGATTTGGGAAACTCGCTTTCCTCTTCTTGCTGCAACAATTACGGCTTTTTCTCGCATCGTGACCGAGGTCGGTTGTTCGATGATGGTTGGTGGTAATATCATGGGCGTAACGCGCAATATTCCAACCGCAATCTCGATGGAGAGCCATAAAGGTGCATTCGCTCAGGGCGTTGCGCTGGGAATAGTATTACTCTCGCTGGCACTGCTGCTAAACTTTATGTTAGGTAGCATGCGCGGTCGTGGCTATTTGAGAAACTAAGGGCGCTGTATGACAATAAAAATAACTGCACAACAGCTCTCAATGCGATTTAAGAATCGAGTGCTGTTTCATATTCCTGAATTATCGATTGGTCCAAATGACGCAATTTACTTAAAAGGTGATAACGGCGTAGGTAAAACCACTTTACTGAAAATTTTATCCGGCCTACTCAAGCCAACCACTGGAAAAGTCATCGCGCCACACGACAGTTTTATTCAACGTATATCGGCTCGAAGTGGCCGCCGTGACGTGGTGTATTTACACCAAGCCCCTTACCTTTTTGATGGTTCTGTCTATCAAAACGTCGCTTACGGTATTCGCTATCAAAAAATGTCATCGCAAGACAAACGTGCTGCGGTGATCTTTGCACTGCGCAAAGTCGGCTTAGAAACCCTTGCCGACGAACATATTTCTGTCCTTTCTGGCGGAGAAAAACAACGCGTCGCGATGGCGAGAGCGTGGATTCTTACCCCTTCAATTTTATTGATGGATGAACCGAGTGCCTCGTTAGATCAAGAATCCATTGACCGCTTAGTATTGTTGGCGAAAGATTTGCTCGAAAAAGGCTCCAGTATTGTCATCACCAGCCACCAAAAGAACGCCTTAACCGATTTATGCCGTAAACAGTGGTGGATAAAAGAATCAACTCTGATAGAGTCACCGCTGCTACAGATCATCACTGATGAAAAACAAGAGAGCGACTATGCTACATCCAACGCAAACTAGTTGGGTTATTTTGGCTGGCGGTCAAGCCAGCCGCATGGGTGGCAAAGATAAAGGTCTTATCGAACTAAATAATAAGCCGCTTATACAGCACGTTATTGAACGCTTGTCACCACAGACCCCTAGCATCTTAATTAACGCGAACCGCAATCAAAGCCAATATCAATGCTTTGGTCCCGTGTTTAGCGACCATTTTGCTGATTACCCAGGCCCAATGGGTGGTATTCATGCCGGCCTAGTGCACGCCGATACCGATTGGGTCGGTTTTGTCCCTTGCGACAGCCCACAAATCAACCATGATTTGGTGGCCCGTTTCTGCGCACAAGTGACACCAGAAAGCGACATCTTGGTCGCCCACGATGGTGACCATCAGCAACCGGTATTTACTCTCTATCATAAACGCGTATTACCTAAACTGACGGCGTTTTTAGAGCGTGGCGATCGTAAAATCATCCTACTCTACAAAGAATGCAACACCTCATATGTAGACTTTAGCGACTCGCCAAACTGTTTTGTTAATCTAAATACGCCGCAAGAACTGGCTCAATTTGGGACTCTAGAATCATGACAGCACGCCACTTAATTCCTGTAATTGGATTTGCCGCCTACTCCGGCACAGGCAAAACGACCCTCATTGAAGCGCTTTTGCCTAAGTTGACTGAAGCCGGTTTACGTATTGGTATGCTCAAGCATGCTCACCATAATTTCGATGTCGATCAGCCGGGTAAAGATAGCTACCGCCTACGTAAAGCGGGCGCGAGCCAAATGCTGATTTCATCGCGTAATCGCTACGCATTGATGACAGAAACACCAGAAGAAGAATCAGAATTTCATTTTCTGCTTAGCCGTTTCGATCAACAAAAGCTTGATGTGATCCTAGTGGAGGGTTGCAAAAACATCGCCTTCCCAAAAATTGAACTGCACCGCGACGAAGTGGGCAAGCCATGGCTTTATCCAAGTGACGACAACATTATTGCCATCGCCGCAGACAGCAAAGTAACTGACAGTGAGCTACCACAAATGGACATCAACGATCTTGATGCCATTACTCAGTTTATTCTCAACTTTGTTGCCTCAAACGGAAAATCATGTTGTGACAACGTAAGCAACACGCAAATCGATAAGCCTGCGTCCTCATGCTGCGACATATTGTCCCCTGCTTTTCTTTCAGTCACACAAGGCCAAGAGAAAATCTTATCGCTGGTCAATGAAGTCACAGAGGCTGAATCGTGCCCGATTGAAGCAAGTTACAACCGAGTGCTGGCTATCGATGTTGCCTCGCCAGTCAATGTGCCGCAATACACCAATTCAGCCATGGATGGTTTTGCCATTCGTGGCGATGATATTGTCAACGACGAGGCTGAAACTCCAAGCTATCACGTTGTTGCTGAAGTGATGGCTGGCCACGCTTACCAAGGTGAATTGCAACCAGGCCAAGCAGTAAAAATTATGACTGGCGCCCCAATGCCAGCAGGTGCTGATACCGTTATTATGCGTGAACAAGCGCAAGCCAACGGTGACCACGTCACGTTCCCTGGAGCATTCATCAAACGCGGACAAAATGTCCGTCAAGCGGGTGAAGACTTAGCGCAAGGTAGCGACGTGTTTAGCAAAGGCACGCGCATCGAATCCGCTGAAATGGGCATGCTCGCCTCCCTTGGTTTTGGTCAAGCTCAAGTAGCACGTCAATTAAAAGTTGGCTTGTTCTCCACCGGTGACGAAGTCCAAGCGCCGGGCAGTGAACAAAAGCCCAATACGATTTACGATTCAAATCGTTTTACCATCATGGGAATGTTGCAAAAACTGGGTTGCGAAGTCATCGACTACGGTATCTTAGAAGATAACGAACAAGTGATGATTGATGCGATCGAAAAAGCCAGCCTGCAAACAGATGTGATCATTACATCAGGTGGTGTATCGGTGGGTGATGCGGACTACGTGAAACTCGCGCTTGATAAACTAGGCAAAATCGATTTTTGGCGTATCAATATGCGTCCGGGCCGTCCACTCGCTTTTGGTCAGGTAAACGAAAAACCTTTCTTTGGCTTACCGGGTAACCCAGTGGCCGTCATGGTGTCGTTTATCAACTTTGTTGAGCCGGCTTTGCGTAAAATGCAAGGTGAGCGCAACTGGCAACCACTGAAAGTGAATGCGATCGCTACTGAAGATTTGCGCTCACGCCAAGGTCGTACTGAATATAGCCGCGGCGTATTCCAGATCGATCCAGCGGGTCGCCTAACAGTGCACACTACCGGCAAACAAGGTTCGGGTATTTTACGTTCAATGAGTGAAGCAAATTGTCTTATCGAAATTTCACCGGCGGTTGATACAGTAAAAGTCGGAGAAAGCGTGACAATCATCCCACTTCAAGGCAGAATCTAGCCCATTCAAGGCCAGCCTACTCTGCTGGCCTTCCTATTTAGCGAATTAGAAGCAGTAACACTATGGCTCGTACAATTATTTATACTTACAAAGACGAAGAGAAAGAACTGCTTTTCTCTTATCAGCAACACCACAATATCCATGAAGCGGTTGCAGAGGCTGAAGGCATTGATATTACTGATTTCCTAAAAATGGAAATCCAACTTGAACTGATCTCTGATACCAAAGCGGTACGTAACTATCGTGACAACCACTTTAAGAAATTAGGCTTTGGTAAAATTACCCTCAAGCCAAAAGAGAACTTGGGTGTGGGTAAAAAGCACAAGTAATCACGCCGTGCAGATGCAAGAAAAGCACTAATGAAGAAAAGGGCTTCCAACTGGAAGCCCTTTTGCATTTTGATCAGAAGTAATTAGCAATTACTTGATGTTCAAGAATGCCGCGCCGCGAACGCCGCCTGAATCACCATGTTTCGCTTTTACAATCTTAGGACACTTCGCCACAGAAAGCAGATGTTTCGGAATACGCTTTGGCATTTCATCGTAGATCATATCGAAGTTTGATAGACCGCCACCAAGAACCACGACGTGTGGATCATTTGCAGTAAACAGGTTAGCAAAACAGATCGCCAAGAGCTCCATAAAGCGTTCAACGTGTTCAACGGCTTTAGGTTCGCCTTCTGCTTGTGCTTTAATGATCTCAATCGCTTTCTTCTCTTCACCAAAGTAGTGAGCGTACAGCAATTCAAAACCACGACCAGAAAGGTAATTATCGATACAACCTTTCTTATCACAGCCACAATCAAGTAGTGGCGCATTCTCGCCAAGGTGGAACCATGCATCGATAGGTAGACGCATATGGCCCATTTCACCCGCTACGTGGTTACGACCTGAGAATACTTGACCATCGTAAATCAAGCCACCGCCAAAACCAGTACCAAGGATCAACCCCATCACCGATGGCGAATCTTTTAATTCTTCATCCCACGCTTCCGAAAGCGCAAAACAGTTCGCGTCGTTGTCGACTTTAACAGTACGACCAATTTTCGCTTCAAGATCTTTACGCAGCAACTTACCTTTCGCCGCAGGAATATTTACCGTTAGGATCGCACCAGTATCAGCATCTTCCATGCCAGGCAAACCAAGGCCAATCTTACCTTCGCAGTTGAACTCTTGATCATATTTGTTTACCAAGCCCGCAATCGCGTCAAGTAGTGCTTGGTAATCGCTGGTTGGCGTAGGCACGCGCTCTGTCGCAACACGTTCTAATTTCTCATTGAATGCGCCAAACTCAATCTTGGTGCCACCCACGTCAAAGCCGTAGTACATTGTATTCACTCCCAGAATATAATTTATAAAATCCAAAACTTGGGTCATTATCCATAAGGCAGTAGTCACAATCCGTGACCTATGACCATTTATAAATCAATTGAACAGGGTTTAACCAACCAAATCAATTGTCTAACTCTGGATTTGCGGCAAGGTAGTGCTTTAAGGCAGGACGGGTTAAATCAGGCTTGATTCGCGTTTTGCTTAATAAATAGGTTTCTCGGAAGACTGCAAACCACTCATCGAGCATTTTTGATGCCTGTTGCTCACCCAGTTGTTCCAGTACTAATACCGCAACTTCTGCCGTCGAAAGATGCTGTTCATTTTCGGACTTACGCATCATATATTGCGATAACACTTGTGGCTGAATCGATAAAACTGGCAAATGCTGCAGGTAGGTCGACTTGCGGAATATTTTGCGTGCTTCACGCCAGCTACCATCTAGCAAAATCATCAACGGTTTCTTGCCTTGGCAAAACTGCTGTGCCGGTTGTCCAATCAAGCGCGATTTCACATCAACGTATTCGTCTGGAAAGACAATAAACGGCTGATAGTTTTCATCTTGCAACAACGCAATCATCTCAGGTGCCGGCTCGGTGCGATTCCATTGATATACATAGCCTTCTTTCACTGCGTCTAAGATCAAGCGGCCGGTGTTACTTGGCTTAAAGACTTCACTTTCCGAAACGATCAGCATCACCGCCACATCGGTGTCGATGTCTGGTTGATAGGCACAAACACAGTACTTAGTAGCCACTTGGCAGTAGTCACAACGGACCACTTTGCTGCCTCTGGCATTGAATACTCGTGTTGCTACTGCTTGTCTATGGAGGAAAAGACGATGAAATGCGTGGATTCTCATTCGGATTCATTGATAATAATATTCGGGCGACAAATTCTACTCGCCATGGCGTCAGTTGCAAGTTGAAAGCGTAAGGATACTTAATGCAAAACCCAGATATGATTCGGCTGAGCTTTTTTCTGTCCACTTTAGTACTGTGTGGTTTGTGGGAATGGCTTGTGCCACGCAAAGCGCTCACTCAAAGCAAAGGGCAACGTTGGCTTAACAATATTGGTCTAATCGGTTTTAACTCGCTCTGTTTGAACCTCTTTATGCCTCTGCTTGCGCTTGAGGCGGCTTTGTGGGCTCAGCAAGCCAACATAGGGCTATTTCATTGGCTGTCCCTACCCGCTTGGCTTGGGGTGGTAATTTCTGTCGTGCTACTGGATTTAGCCATTTATGTTCAACATGTCATTTTTCATGCTGTACCATGGTTATGGCGCTTGCATCGGATGCACCATGCCGATCAGGATATTGATGTCACCACCGGCGCCCGCTTTCACCCCATTGAAATGATCATCTCGATGTGTATAAAAATCGCCATCGTGGTTTCATTTGGCATTTCACCGCTGGCCGTATTGCTATTTGAGGTCATCCTCAACGTTAGCGCGATGTTTAATCACAGCAACGCCAAACTGCAACTCAATCTCGATAAGGTGTTACGCAAGGCGATCGTCACCCCAGATATGCACCGCGTACATCACTCTGTGATCGTTAAAGAAACGCACTCTAACTTCGGTTTTTTCTTGTCGATTTGGGATCGACTTTTCGGTACCTATCGCGCCCAACCTGAATTAGGTCATGACAAGGTAAAAATTGGTGTACCCGAGTTCCGCACCCCACGCGAACAATGGTTGGATAAGATGCTAACGCAGCCATTTCGTCGCCAATAGGGTTGAGATTCGAGAGAGTGCGAGAGTGCGAGAGTCTAGACTGTAGAAGCGAGAGGCGAGAAGCGTAGCGTTCTATACTCTCAAATCTCTCTCTGCTCTCGGAGCGTAGCGCTCTCGCCTCTCGATTCAATCGCCGCTCTACCTTAAACGATACTTATGCAGCATCTGTTGTTGGTCTTTGGCGATCTGTGCTACTTGCTGCGCGTTTTCTAACATCGCCTCTAGCTGAGTCTTAGTATCATCGCCTTGATGAGAAACTTGGGTGATTGCGCGGCTCACTTCTGCAGTTGCGCGTTGTTGCTGCTCGGTTGCCACTGAGATTTGTTCAAAACGAGAACGGATCAGTCCAACAGAATGTTCAATATCATTAAACGCACTTTTCACTTGCTGGCTTGATTCCAATGCAGACACCATCTCTTTGCGAGTACCCTCTACCGCAAGACGCGACTGATCTGCGGCTGCCACCAGCTCATTCATATTATGGCGAATATTGCTGGTTTGATCGGAGGTATCACGTGCCAACTTACGCACTTCATCAGCAACCACAGCAAAGCCTCGACCTTGCTCTCCCGCCCTCGCCGCTTCAATAGCCGCGTTGAGTGCCAGTAAGTTAGTATTTTCAGCGATGCCAGAAATCAAATCGACCATTTCGCAAATTCGCTTCACACGGCTATCAAGTGCAATCATTGATTGTTCATTAGTATCTAACGTTTGCTCTAAAGCCTTCAATCGCACACGGTTATCCTCTATCGCAACCACACCTTGCGTTGAATACTGTTCCGCAATTTTCGATTCATCGTGTGACTCATTGGTGACCGTCGCAATTTCTTTTATCGAAGCTTCTAGTTGAGTAATTGTGGTCACCATCTCTGTCAACGCATCGTTTTGTGCTTCTAAGCTGTGATTAGATGAGTCTGCCGCATCGTGACTCAATTGAGCCGTTTGATACAGTATTTCACAGTTGCTCGTCACGGAGTTTAGCGACTCACTTGTTGTATCAATAAGGCGATTCAAGCGAGCGGATACCTGTTGTATTTCGTCAGGTCCTTGCTGATTCACGCGCTGACGAAAGTCTTGCTCTGAGACGCGGTTCAATTGTTCTAATACTTGGTTCAGACCGCCCTTTAACCATCGACGTAAAACAATCCACAATGTCACTATCACCACAGCACTCACACTACAAGCAAGTAACAACGTATTAGATAAAGAGGATATGGTGCTCTTAACCACAGACTGACTTTTTGCTATCAATGATTCTGCTGAAGAGGATATTTGATTAAGGGTGTCAATTATCTGTAGTGCCAAAGCTTGTGCTTGTGCGGTTTGCTTATTTTGCTGCTTAACCAGTTCTAACTTAGCTAAGATCTCTTTTAATACACCGTCGTCTCTGAAACCGGTATTCACCATATCGTAAGGTGCTGTCAGGCTTGAAAATTCGGCAATGTCCGGATGCCACTGTGCAAAATCATCATAAGCCAAATTGATACCCGCGATCCGATTACGCATCTCTTTGTATTCTTGCTCTGCTTTGGTTAAGTCGGTTTGCATCATCAGCATCAAGAACGTTCCTTCCATCGAGCTTGCACTGGCAATGAAGCGATTCGCCGCATCGGTCGATTCTGGGTTATCGAGAGAGAGAAATGATGATATACGATTCATTTCAGGCCCAATCGAACTAAGCCCGTAACGAAACGCAGCAACATCGGCATCAATACCAACTTGCATTGCCAACAACTTTCGCTGCGTCGCGATCACCGACATGGTATGACGATTGAGCTTATCGAGCGAATCGCGCAGTAGAATTTTCTGTGACTCCGAAATAGCTTGATTAAAGTTGTGAGAAATATCAAAAACTTCTTTTCTTTGCTGCTGACTATAGTGGATTAATTGGCGAATTTTAGCTTCAATTGCAGCAAGTTGTTTTTCTGATGATGACTGCGTACTGAAGCTAAGCTGCTTCGTCTGTTCAAGGAGAGATTGAGTTAATTTCGCGTTTGCAGACGAGAGTGGAAGCGCTCGGTCTGATAAGGTTGTAAAGTGATGCTCCACTTCTTGCAAACCTTTGTTATTCACAATCGTTATGCCAATCATCAAAACCAAAAAGCCAACAAATAAGGCTGTGAGAGATTGAATTAGAGAAAGGGTCCATCGGGCGTTATTAAATAAAGTCATTGCATCCTAGCACTGGGTTGTTAATCAATTGTTCCAATGCAGTTTATGGCTTAACTATTACAGTAAAATTTCACTTTAAGGCGGATAAAACTCGCAATGATCAAATTAGTCTCTGTTATTCGCCAGCATAGTATTAAGTTATTAGTTGCCTCCTCGGTGGCCTTGACGGGTTGCAGTTCTTCGCCATCACAATCTGAGCTAAGCCCCGATATCACGGCCTACCATCAGCAATTAAAAAGTGAATTCCTGGATGTATTTCAAATATGGAAAGGCACACCTTACCGCCTAGGAGGCAGTAGTTTAAAGGGCGTTGATTGCTCGGCCTTCGTGCAAACCGCCTATCAAAGAGCCGCGCAACTTAACTTGCCAAGAACCACAAAATATCAAGTTCAAGTGGGCGAAGAGATAGCATACGAACAAGCCAATGTCGGTGATTTGGTGTTCTTTAAAACCTCACGAACAACACGTCATGTCGGTGTGTACTTAGGTCAAAACCAATTCATGCATGCATCAACTTCAAAAGGGGTGATTATTTCTCGGATGGATAACCCATATTGGGCGGGGAATTTTTGGCAATTCAGGCGAGTAACATCCCCGCCTGCACTTTAAATCAAATTGAATCTAATCTATCAGCGGCGTTAGTCGTATTTTGCGACGGCGCTGTCGAACAGGTTTTTAACCAATGCAACATACTCATCAAGGAAGGCAATCTGTTCATTTGTCGCGGCTTTGGTCCACATACCCGCTAACACTTCACCGAGATCTGCCACTACTGAATCAGCTTCTTTGAGCAACTTAAAGCGAACACTCGAATGCAATTCTGGGTTCTGTTCAAAGATCGCCATAATGTTACTCGCCACCATATCAGTCACGACATCTTCGACGCTCTCTTTGCCCGTATCGCCATCTTCTGTGGAAAATACGTCGAGATTGGATGCGAGATGCTCAACTAGGGCTAAATAACCATCAGTATCAACAACCATTTTATCTCCATCTAATTATTGTTTTCTGTATCTATACTACGGGAATTAGGCGCACATTAACAATTATCGACGTAACGATATGATATTTAGAGCCCAAAACAACGATGCAACCTATTTGATTGATGAATTATTCCGCGATTTATCGCCATGTGACGACGTGGCTTCACGTAACATGGCTTTGTAAGCGGAATACCAGCGCATCTACAACATTGTAATCGTTCAGTTCCAGTAACATGTGAAGCTGGATCATAAATCGTACTTTTCATCTTGCCATCACAGTATCAGCCAAAGCGAAAACAAAAATTGCACTAACGAAACAGAATCTTGCTTAGCATTATAACAACGATACTGTTCACATTTTAGCAAGTAGGCTGCTTAATTCTCTTCAAATTATTGAATTCTTTGCTTTGTAAGTCGGAATTGATCACGTCAGTAACCTACACTGTAACCTGAAATTAGATGATTTAGGGGCAGGCTATGTGGCAAGCAATATCCGAGCAGTTATCTGAAACATTGATGTTTTCATTTGTAATTCGCGAAAAAACAAAGCTTTCCGGTGGCGATATCAGCGAAAGTTATATGATCAGTGACGGTGAGCAGCGTTACTTTATCAAAATCAATCAGCGTGAATTTTTAGCCAAGTACGAAGCTGAAGCAGAAAATATTCAATGCTTACGCGAAACCAGTACGGTATTTGCCCCTGAATTAGTTCATCTCGGCAAATCGAAACATCATGCCTTCTTAATCTTAAATTATCTCCCCACCAAACCGCTTGATAACGGCGAAGCGAGTTTCACTTTTGGGCAACAACTCGCGGCATTACATCAATGGGGCGAGCAAAAAGAATATGGCTTTGATTCTGATAATTACCTTGGCAACACCCTACAACCCAATAAATGGGATCGTAAATGGTCACGATTTTTTGCCGAGCAGCGAATTGGTTGGCAATTGCAGCTGATCAAGGAAAAAGGCGTCTTACTGGTTGATATCGCTGAATTTACCCAAAAAATTCAAGCTATTCTGGCGCATCATCACCCTCGCCCTTCACTGCTTCATGGTGATCTTTGGAGTGGTAACGTCGCAAATTCTGCAGCAGGCCCAATTTGCTATGACCCTGCAAGCTATTGGGGTGATCGAGAATGTGATATCGCGATGACAGAGTTATTTGGTGGATTCAAACCCGAATTCTATCAAGGGTATCAAAGTGTTATGCCTTTAGATCAACACTATGCCGAGCGAAAACCCATTTATAACCTTTACCATGTACTCAACCACTACAATTTGTTTGGTGGTCATTACCTCGATGAAGCACAACAACTCATTGACCAGGTGAATGATTATTAGCTTTATTATACAAGGAGTTACATTTGTGTGGTGTGCGCGATTGCAAGTATTTAGATCACAGCTATCGAAATAAAGAACGGTTATCTGTGATTTTTATGCCAACAATCAAATTTTGCACTTAATTCACGCCCATTACTAACTTATCGCCGTAGTATTAATTTATGGCAATGATTCGTGATAGCCATATCGTCACAAGTGGTAATGAAGAGGTAAGTCTATGCGTAATTTCACCGAGAAACAGGTTGTCTGCCCACACTGTGGCCACTCAATTGGCATTACTCTCGACGCATCAAATGGTAATCAGGATTTCTTCGATGATTGCTCGGCATGCTGTAATGCTATTCATTTCAATCTCACCGTTAACGAACAGATGGATCGCATCGACTTAACCGTTGATGCTGACGACGAACAGATATTCTAGCCCAATCAAAAAAGAGCGCATCTGCGCTCTTTTTTGATCAATGCGTTTATCTCGCATGGGCTGATTTCATATTAATTAATCGCCCCAAGCTAACCTTCAGTTGCGAAACGAGCAGCCAATACGCGCTCAACGGTATCAACAATCGCTTGAGTTTGTGGATCAACTTCTACGTTGATGCTATCCCCCACCTTGCGCGAACCAAATAAGGTACGTTGTAACGTTTCTGGAATCAGGTGAACGCTAAAGCGATTCTCCTCTACCTCGCCAATAGTCAACGAGCAACCATCCAAACCAATATAACCTTTCGGTAGGACATATTTCATCGCCTCACTTGGCATGTCGAACCATACAGTGCGGTTATTCGGTGTATCAATCACTTCACTCACCTTAGCGGTCAATGCAATATGGCCAGACATACTGTGCCCACCGATTTCATCACCAAACTTAGCCGCGCGTTCTACGTTGACGTAATCACCGACATTGAGTAAGCCCAAATTGGTCAGTTGCAACGTTGCCTGCATTAAGTCAAAGCTAACATTCGCCCCATCAATATTCGTCACGGTAAGGCAACAACCGTTGTGAGCCACTGAAGCACCAATTGACAGGTTTGCACCAAGTACATGCTCAAGCTCTATTACGTGCGTTTGAAAATCTTGTTTCTTCTCGATCGAAACCACTTTTGCCATGCCTTGTACTATACCGGTAAACATGGTTATCTCCTTGGTCGGTAACAATTTTAAATCTCGCGAATCTACACACTCTAAAGCAAGCTCGTGCATTGGTAAATCTGCACACGCAATGAAGCACTTACCGCCAACCAAGCTTGAGCCATCGATCGTGTATTTATCGCGCTTTATACCCGTGAACATTGCTTAATTGACGTAAAAACACCAACAGAGAAATAACACCTATATTATTGATTTTAATTGGGTTTAAATTAACTACTCCATCCTCAATATAACTCTGAATTGTTATTTACTAAAAACTAATTAAAAAGCCGCGACGAATCGCTTAGTTTCGGTATAATGCGCGTGATTTTTAAGCACAACAACGCCCATACCAGTCTGACAAATCGCGGTATATAAAGCGCACTCATACCTAGGCTGTTTATTTACTTTTTCTGTAAAAAACCGCCAGTGACGCCCGAAACCCGACTTAGCACCGCCTGCAGTCTCAAGCGCAATTTGGCAGATTCGTATCAAAACCCACTCGTTGGGGGATGAGTTGTGTACCCCCTTTTGGAGTTCTTTTCGTGCATCGTTATAAACAAGAAGCTAACACACTGATTAAGTTAGCAACCCCGGTATTGATCGCCTCTGTGGCACAAACTGGGATGGGTTTCGTCGACACTGTAATGGCTGGTGGCGTCAGTGCTATCGATATGGCTGCAGTTTCTATCGCCTCAAGTATTTGGCTTCCGTCTATTTTATTCGGTGTTGGCTTACTGATGGCCTTGGTGCCTATCGTCGCGCAATTAAATGGTTCAGGAAAAGTCGATCAAATCCCATTCCAAATCCAACACGGTTTTGTCATGGCGCTATTGATCTCAATCCCGATTATTGGTGTGTTATTCCAAACGCAGTCAATTCTGGATCTCATGGACGTTGATGTCACCATGTCAGTAAAAACGGTTGGCTACATGCATGCGGTGATGTTTGCAGTTCCCGCGTTCTTAATGTTTCAAGCATTACGTAGCCTAACCGATGGTTTATCACTCACTAAACCAGCGATGTTTATCGGATTTGTTGGCTTACTGTGTAACATTCCACTGAACTGGATTTTCGTATACGGCAAATTTGGCGCGCCGGAACTGGGCGGTGTAGGCTGTGGTGTGGCAACCGCTATTGTATATTGGATTATGTTTGGCTTAATGCTGCTTTATGTTTTGACGGCAAAACGCGTCGCTTACATAAAGCTGTTTAAGCAGTTCCACAAACCGGAACTAAAGGCGCTTATTCGTCTATTTAAACTCGGTTTTCCTGTTGCAGCTGCGTTATTTTTTGAAGTGACTCTGTTTGCTATTGTCGCATTGCTTGTTGCCCCACTAGGGCCAATGATTGTTGCTGCTCACCAAGTGGCAATCAACTTCTCATCACTGATCTTTATGTTACCGATGAGTGTGGGCGCAGCAACGAGTATTCGTGTCGGCTACCGCCTTGGCGAACGCAGTACCGATGGTGCAAAAGTCGCATCACGAGTTGGCTTATTGGTCGCGCTAGCGATGTCGTTAACCACGGCACTACTTACGGTTCTATTCCGTGAACAAATAGCGCTGCTCTACACAGATAACCGTCAAGTTATTGATCTAGCGATGCAATTATTGCTACTGGCGGCGATTTATCAATGTATGGACGCAATCCAAGTCGTTGCTGCAGGTGCATTGCGTGGCTACAAAGATATGGCAGCGATCTTTAACCGTACCTTTATCGCGTATTGGATTATCGGCTTACCATCGGGCTACATCTTAGGTATGACCGATTGGATCGTCGAACCAATGGGCGCTCATGGATTCTGGATTGGCTTTATTATTGGCCTTTCTTCTGGTGCGCTTATGCTGGGTTCTCGACTACGCTGGATGCACAAGCAAACAGACGACGTTCAATTGAGTTTCTCTGAGCGTTAATCCGGATTTTTGCTCCAGAATACAAAAGGTCAGCTTATGCTGACCTTTTTCATATTGATAAACGAAACGTTAGTCGTCAGCACCACATTTAGCACACTGATCATAGGTACGCTCACCTTCACTGATCACGATATAACCGCTCACGCAGGTTTCGCATAGCGCCAACTTTGGATAGGCATCTTTGGCTTTTTTAGCATTGATATCGCCTTCAACTGTGTAGTGTTTTCTCATTTTATACCCAAGCAATACATCGAAACTTTATCCCATTATACCGCTTGATGTTGCACATCGAAAATAACCATTTCACTCTCGATCATTACAAAGCCCGTTCACATAGCAACAGCTAATTAAAACAATACAAATCAATCACACTGATTATCCTTCAACTAGCAAATAGAAATTTTAAAGTGATAAAACCTACATAAGCACCAATTAGCCTATGATTTATCAATGGTAGCGCTGTTTCTCATAGTGGTTTTAAGCTACTGTATTTGCAGTTAATTAACAGCACATTACGCCTCATGAACCAATTCGATAAAAATAAAATTATCACCCTCGATATCCAAGAACCTCAGCAAATCAAAGCGGCACTCATCCAATATCAAACCATGCTGATCTGCGGCGAAGCCTTTAAAGAAGAGCAGTTTGATGTCGAGTTTAGACACAGCAACGCAGGTAAAGTGCGTCGTTTACAAACCAGTGATGCCGGTAGCAACTTTGGTTTATTAAAATCGGCCTTAATTAAAGGCCAAGGCGGTAGCGAAAGGTATCTAAACGAAGAGATCACCGATCAATCCGAAGTTTACATTTCAGAGCCTATTCTTTTTGCGGCCGCATTGCAGTACCCAGAACTTAAAGAGACCATCGTTGCAACGGTCAAAGCCATCGTGGATTACAGCCGTCGCGTTAACGACACAGACGAAATCTGGATTGACGACACGGACGTATTCGGTGTTGAAGCCGTTTATATGCTGGCAAAAACCGATCTACAATACCTCTACCTACTCGGACAGTTTTTCTTCCCGTACTGGGATGAAGACCATACCGGTGATTGCATTAACTATTTAGCGGAATTTTTGGCTGAACTTGGCTGGCACCCTGAAGTAATCAAAGCCTATATATGGTGTGACAACGCCAGCTTTCGCTTAGGCATGTTTATGAACAATCCCTATAGCGATGCCCAAACCCACCAGACCCTAGGTGAATACCTAACTGAAAACCCATGCCAATATGGCACTTTTAAACAAAGTGTCATCGAACGTTTTCAAGCAGAACCGGTACTGCTGTATTCCTACGATGAACATAGTGATGAGGAAGAAGATCTCAGCGGTTGCAATCCCGTCGTGTGGCTATATGAAACGCTCTTTCCACGCCGTCGTCATTTTTACGATGACGATCTTGAAGACGCCTTTATGCAACAGCCCTTTATGGGCAGTACGTTAGAAAATGAGGCCTATGATCTACAAGGAATGGTAAAAGGGCAAGTTGACGGTCTACTGGTCAAACCCGCTGAAAGTGCACTAAGAAAACGTGCCCGTTATAAAGCCTATCAAGAACGAGACGAACATCGTTATGACCTCAACTACGGCACTGAAGTACTAAAACCACTGATTCTTGCGATGCCGCAAGGTGATCGCTTATGGCTCTATATCGAAAGCGGCACCGAGCGCGATGCGCTTGATGCTATCAATGAAATTGAATTGATCCCTCTGGCTAAAGCACATGCGCCGCTCATGTTTGAACACATTGACGATCAGCTCTGTTCATGGCAGTACAACAACCGCGGAATTCTTGATGAAATAGAGAATATTCTCGATTTGGCTCGCGACGATCTACTCACCGACCACTTTGGGGATGAATCAACGATTGAACTCGCTAACGGCCTAACCACGACTCTAACGGTGACACTCGATAGCGATATCACACTGCTTGCTGCGCGCCGAGAACAATATCTTCGCATCGTCGATGTCTTCTACCGCGCGCTCGGTAAACGTGAATTCAACGAATATATGATGGAATCACTCACCGAAGAAGACGAGCCACTACTATCACGTCAAGATTATTATCGTCGTTATAGCCAACTTGACGAGGCTGTCATCAACGGTTCAGTCAATGAAACAACAACCGCCACAACGACTGCCACGAACGGAATACTGAGTGCACTTGAAGGATTAGACCCCGCGCTCGCGCGTGACGTGCAATCTATTTTTGGCACTTTTATCGATCGAGACGAAATTCTCTACAAACTTCACTTTCAACGTGTCGATAGCGTGCTGCGCACCTCCCGAGAACTGTGCCATCCCAAACTTTGGGCAGACTGTGAGCTCGCTGATATGGGGTTTTTCGCTCTCGCAAGCTATCAGTTATTCAACGATTTCAACCAGCGTATTGGGGATGACGTTACTGAAGCACTATTCAACTTCCTCAACGAGCAACACATTTGGCAGATGGCGGCGGCCAAAATCATACGATCATGCCGAGTTCGCGATGATCACCACTTTCCTAACTCTGGTTTAATCGATGCTGATATCACGCGTATTAAGGCGTATTTCACCGCCGATAAACCGGAAGATGATCAAGCCGAGCTACTTGCTCTAATAACCCCTCACTTATACCGTGATGATGTCAATCGCGGTGAGCTTCACGTCAACAAATTCAGTGAGTATCAACCTGGCTACACGTTATTTCATGATCGCGATGACGATTTCCAACGCTTTACTCTGATTGCCTTCTGGTTGCGACAACTGCCACTTCCGTTGCGCGTTCAAGCAGATCGCCTATGGAGATTCTTGATCGCTCTCGCGCCAGTACGCGTTGCGCGTAACATCATGCGTGCTCACTCTGATGAGCCGTGGGACGTCACCATCAACACTCCCCTTGATGAAATTAACGTAACAGAGCAGTTAGAAAAAGCGGGCATCAAGTCAGGTCAATTAAATGCCTACGAAATGAGCCGTCACTTCCACGATAACAAGTGCTATCAGCAATGGTTGGATGCTTATAGTGAGATAACCAGCACCGCAACCGGTATGTTTGGCAGTATTGATCGTAAAAAAGCTGAAGCGATGTGTGAAGGCCTAAAGTACATTAATGAACATACTAAAATCGGCTTTCTGCATGATGTATCACTCAAATACCCTGAGGTTAGTTTAGATATTGAGCATGATTTCAAACGTGCATTAAAATTGATGGTGCGTTTGAATATTCGATCATGGGAAAACGCGCTAGCATATGAATATGGTCAAGCTTGCCTCTACGTTGGCGATGGCGATGACGCGCCGGAAAATCTACTCAAACCTATCGCGTCAGATCAGCATACCGTGCACGACAAACCTTGCTATGTCGACGGTTGCTCTTGGTTAAAGAGCACAGTACTGCAACAATGTGGTGAGCAAAATATCATTCTAATGGCCGATCATGAAGTGCCACTAGACAGCTACCAACACTCATTGCCGCGCGGTACGTTACTGATTTTCAATTCAGAAGTAGAAAATAAAACTCTACTGGCACGCATTGCTGAACTGCAAGATACCACTGCGCGTATCGAGCATTTATGCGAACAAACATGGGCCTACCTGGAAGGCGAGATCGACTATGACAGCATCGCTAATTTGTATAATGCTCACCTCGCAATGGATGGTTTCCGCCCTAGCCTAGACGAATATCGTTTATACAGTATGAACCAGTTTATTTGGACGCTAGATAAACCGCGCCGTAATAGATTGGCTAAACTACTGCTTAACCAAGATTGCCACGGCTTTAAAGTGCTGGATGAAAACTATGAAAAGTGTTGGTTACTACACAGGCTCGAACAAGGTGAAATCGATTTTAATGAGTACTTTGAAAAAGTACGTGAAAGCCAACGCTTAAGAGAAACCAGCGAAGAAGCCATGCAGTTTATGTTGAATTGGCTAATCGAAATTGGCGTGAACCTAGCTCATATTACGCGTTTCTGTATCAAACATACTCAGTTTGATGTGTGTTGCGAGTTTATTCAAAACCACGCGCGCGGCATTTACGACCACAAAGATCAAGGTAGTTTTGCCCAAACCTTAGCTTATCTTTACGCCGGACGTCGCGCGCAGTTGCCTGAGATATTAAGTCGCGCCAATGACGCCTCTCAATTGATGGAGCCCCTCACGAAAGATAAATCACGCTTAGTAAAAGAAGCGGTGATGAAATTTATGGTTCATTAATCAACGCTTATAGCCCCACTCTTGGGCAACTAAGAGTGGGGATTATAGGCTTAATAATCATAATATTATCGTTTCTAACGCGAGCAAGGACATTCATTCATGCCTATTGAAGAGTACTCTTTTTGGGACTATTTCATCTTGATCGTAGGTGGAGTCTTGGTTCTCTTTTACCTTATTTACCTACCTTACAGTGTAATTAAAAGCAAAAAAGCCATTAATCAATTAGCCGAGACAAAACCAAATCGGCAGTTGACGTTAAAAGAACAACAAGTCTTATACTTAATCTATGGTAAGAAGCTACCCATAGGCCCCGTCTTCAACATCGAAGGTTATAGCTCCGTATTGATGAGCAAAAAAATGGGATGATTATCGTGAATTTCTCATCGGGCCATATCGAGTTTTTGGCTCTCACCTAAAACCGTTTTTACAAGATCAGGGCAATGTAAAAGCCGAAATCTATATTCACAAAAAAAAATCCTATTTACTCAGTGCTAATGATAAAACCATCATCGAGCACTTTGCTGCGCAATGGCAAGTACGATTCGCCCCTACCGGAGTTGCGGATAAACTCGATATTGAGATTGTTGGTAGCCGAGCGAGCACAACAGAAGAGCGACAACAACTCAAGATCCTCGCAATAAAACCTAAGCGTTTATTCAGGTCATTGGGCGTGTTTTTCTTCTCTTTTTTTTCCTTTGTCATCTTTTGTTTTGGACTACAAACAACACCCTATTTTTCAAGTATCTTGCCTGTATGCGCACTGCCCGTTTTACTCTTCGTGTACCGATATTATAGAAAATGTCCGTTTGACCACTCTATTGAGAAAACCGTTAGATTGGCGCAAGGTATTGTTGTTGGAAATGAAGGCAGAAAAGTTTGGTTTAGTGGCAGTGCGGAGCACGCGCCTGAAGATCCGGCGCTTTGCTTTATCATTCCAACGGAAAGAGAGCGAATCTCTTTAGCGCTAGGACAACGTGTTCAATTTGGCTTTATTCCTAGCCCAGCGGTCACACCATATTTACAAGTTGAAACCACAGAGGAAGATTACCATCCACGTATCGTCTTTATTGATGGTGCGTTTGACGCTGGCAAAGAATTTAATGAAACGCCTTTTATTGCATGGCGCTATCCCTATTTCGCGCTATTGCTGGGTTTGAATCCGTTACTAGTAAGCGTGCCGATATTACTCAATAGTGAACATTCTGCGGATTACTTTGCGCACTGGCCTTTCTACCTTCATTTAGCCTTAGGCTTTTTCTGGCTAATAATCGGCAGTGGCATGTTGCTATATCGTTATTGGATTTACCGACGATCTAAACATCACTTATAGCTTATGACCTGCCACCATACGCGAATGACTTTATTCATAATGGTGCAACAGAAGACGTTAAAGAAAAGTAGAAAGACAGGAGAAAAATTGACTCAGCTAACTCTATTAGCTGGTTAAATCAAGATGATACGCTAAGCCTATTAAGTCGCAATTGAACTGCTGATCTCGTTACGCTATAGTCATCGCGATCTAACGTGGCTTATAGCTGACACACTGACATTATCAATAATAAGTGTCTTATTTTCAGTTGGTTATCTTCTGTTCGCTCTGCTGTTTTCGATAACAACACGGCGTTATTCTTTGCAGTGTATTGCTAATCACTGTGATATTTTTGGTATTTAAAACATGACGATTGATACGCTCGTTGCCTTTGCTGGCATCGTTTTCTTATTGGCAATAATCCCAGGCCCCAACGCGCTTCTTATTTTGTACACATCTCTGACGCAAGGTAAACGCTTCGCTGTTGTCAATACACTAGGCGTAAGCGTGGGATTCTTAATTCATGCGTTTATTTCAGCACAAGGCCTAAGCCTGTTGTTATCACAATCCGCAATGGCCTTTAGCATTTTCAAGTGGCTAGGTGTTGCCTATTTATTTTGGCTGGGTATCAACAATGTCAAAGCGGCCTTAAACCAGTCAGAGCTTAAAATTGACCCCAAGAAAGCGACATTAACCCCTTCATTAGCAAGCAGTTTTACCAAGGGCCTATTAACCAATTTACTCAACCCAAAGATTGTGTTGTTCTATTTATCCATCTTTCCTCAGTTTGTGTCACCACAACATCTCTTAGAGCAAAGTATGCTGTTAGGTCTCACTCAAGCGATGGTTGTTTCTAGTTGGTTCTTAGTTGTGATTCTGTTTGCGAGCAAACTGAAAGCGATGCTTACCACACCGAAAGTGACCAAATGGCTTAACTATGTCAGCGGCGGACTTTTTGTGAGTTTTGGTGTGAGTTTGGCAAGCGCTAGATTGTAGTATTTGGTTATTTGTTCAGGCTAACAATAAGTGCAGGAGAGATAGTTCAGCGACGGCTTTAAGAGCGAGTAATTTTAGTCGTCGGTGAGTTTGCGGCCGCTGAGTTTTTGATTTAAAACTTGTATCAACAGTCCTGTGAAGAAAAAGCCTGAGGCTGTGAGCGACATCAGGCTTAAACTATTGTTTCCTTTTGCTCTGCTGAACCAATATTTCATGCCACGCGGTATTTCCATCTCGCTTGCTCACGTCATACTCTGAGCAGAATTGTGAGATAGTCATATTGTTATCACCCGTTGCGAGCTTTAGCGCTAACTCCACTTGCTGAAGTTTACTTTGAAGGCGCAAAATCTGTCCTGCATTCGGGCTTTTTTCTTTCGCGTACTTTAATGCTGCATGCTTACGCTCTGCCGCCCCAGCTCGACGATCGGCCTCTCCAAGGAGAAACTTGAGTTGAGCGATACTTTTTCCCTTTTTGAAAGCTGGGCTGATTAACTCCACACACTCATCAAAGGATGGGTCATAAACGTACGGATCAATTTTATGAGCTTGTTGGCGCATCCACTCTAGCGCGAGTTTTTCATCTGACATAATGTAATCTTAACGAAAAAAAATCGTCCTTATACTATCGCTTATTGGCAAACGGCTGCAATACTAGATTGTTGATACAGTCACCTCTACCAAAGAGATTTACTCTTTCACTGACATCGTTTTTGCTGAGATTACTCTATTTCGCTCATAGCGAATTTAATCTCTTCTGATGAAAAGCCTTTACGAGATAACATTGCATAGGCTTTGCTGCGCTCTTTAAGACAAGTTAAATCATAGGATTTCTTTTCAAGTTGTTCTAAACATGCAGAGTAAAAATCGACCTGTTCCGAGCTAATCAGTTTTTCTACCAACGCATCAAGCTCCGTTATATCTATCTTACGCTGACGCAACTCCTGACGAATCACCGTCATCCCCTTACCTTTTCGCGCGTACTTCAACACTTCTTTCTCTAAATCGGCCTTTTCCGCTTTGATCTCAAGGTTAGTTTGCAACTGTTCGAAACAAGCGTGTTGCTTTATCGCCTCGTTGACTTGAGCGTAGCTAAAGCCCCTTTTTTGCAGCGCTGCGCTAAGCTTTTCTTTGCTAATGCTAAATTCTTGGTAGTAACTATTGATGCGTTCATTCAAAATCGCTTGCTCATCAATATTGAGGTCTTCTTTTACCTTGGTAATCATGGTCTTGATAAGGGTATCGTTGAGCCCTTTCTTTTTCAGCTTTTCAAGAATATATCCGCTACCATATTCACTCGAAAATGCTCGTTCGGCGAATTTTATCGCAAACTCATTGTCGGATTTTAAGTAACCAAAACCACGTAGTTTCTCTAACGTATCGGCTATCCAATCTTCGTTATCGGTTTTTACTCGCAGTTTTGCCAATAATTCACTTTCGGTCAGATCCTTTTGTCCCAAGTGCCATAGCGCGGAATTCATTACGCTTTCTACACGAGTCGCTTTTCTTATCTTCTTTTCTTCTGGATACACTTGCAGCCTCTTTTTCTTGTTATGACTAAACGAATCGCAATGGCAATCGCCATTACGATTCGTACAGCTACAATGGAATACGTACTCACTCTTAGAGCGTCAAGCACGAGATTTGTAAAACGATAGTGCAATCTTTCAGTGGCACATGCAACTAAAGCAATAACGTTTACTCTGCATCCATAGCTTTTCGTTACTTTTCTTGATTCTCTTTGTTTTTATTGCCAAATTTTAGTTCCATCACTCGGTAAACTGTATTAACCTTTTTCCGTCCATCTTGATGGGCAAAAATCATAACTGTAATTCTCAGGGCAGGGTGAAAGTCCCTACCGGCGGTATATCTTTTTTAGATGAGCCCGCGAGCGCTCGATGTTTCGAGGTCAGCAGATCTGGTGAGATGCCAGAGCCGACGGTCATAGTCCGGATGAGAGAGAATAAGAGACACACTAGATCGCCAGCAGGTTTCCCCCTGTTGCGAACTGGTGCATTTTGCATTGTGTTCTATCCCTCCAAATTAGCCCTGATTCTGGTATCAATATAGGAATTAACCATGAATCAGACATCACTACTCGCCGAATTTGGCAACCCAATTACTCGTGTAAATAAAGCGATTCAAGCACTTAAAAATGGCCAAGGTGTCATGCTACTGGATGATGAAGATCGTGAGAATGAAGGCGACATCATTTATTCAGCTGAGCATTTAACCCCGCAGCAAATGGCATTAATGATCCGTGAATGTAGCGGTATTGTTTGCCTATGTTTGACCGAAGAGCACGCCAATCAGTTAGAATTGCCGCCGATGGTGATCAACAATGATAGTGCGAACCAAACTGCCTTTACAGTTTCCATTGAAGCCAAACTAGGCGTCACCACCGGTGTTTCAGCGCAAGATCGCACCACCACGGTGAAAACGGCCATAGCAGCCAATGCCAAAGCCAGCGATCTCGCTCGCCCCGGCCATGTTTTCCCTCTTCGCGCACGTGATGGCGGTGTATTAACTCGCCGTGGCCATACCGAAGGCACCATTGACTTGATGAAACTGGCCGATCTCCAGCCTGCCGGTCTGTTGTGCGAATTAACCAATCCAGATGGTACTATGGCGAAAACACCAGAAATCGTTACGTTCGCTAAGGCGCACGGCATGCCAGTGTTAACGATTGAAGATATCGTTCAATATCGCAGCCAGAACCTGAAAATGTCTGCGTAATCGAAGCTTATTTTTGTGAGGGCAGGTTCGCCCCTGCCCTCTAGTGAAGTAACAAGCAATACATAGAACAAACACTTACTGCTCATTCTTTACCTAAAAATAATTTAAAATAACGCTGGCTATTTAAATTTAAAGATGTATATTAGCCGCTGCTCTGAACATAGAGTTGTTAACGTATAGTAAGACTTCCAGCGACATCCCTAGCAAGATTCTCCTGTATCTCCTTAGTTCTATCCAATAATAGCTACAACCAGTGCACAAATTTCGTATAGAAATTTCCGGGACAATATAACCATTAAACTTGATCGACTCTTGGTATCAATCATGTAATTTCATGATGACAAGTCTTGGTTTAATAACATTGTTGTTCGCGAAGGTTTAAAGGGCCACTTTAAGGCCAGATAGCATCTTTTTATATCAGCCAGACTAACACTCTTAACTGACATGTGACTGCAATCCAGTCGATGCATTAGATCCTCAACCCTGTCATCAAATGACGGGTTCAGCAAACCTTTCTAAAAATTTCTTATTGAACAATTTTTATTTATTTCTCTTGGGTAATCTCAAGCGAAAACTCATTACATATAAGGTATATATTATGGCTCGTTCTCTTGGACGTAAAAGATTTTGGTTTCAACAAAAACGCTCTGACTCAACTTTAAAAACAGGTACTCATATTGCTAATTACATTTAATATATTTGAAAATAACACATCATGGAATGCGACAATTCATCAACTCAATAGTGATATTTTGAAGCGCCATGTACTCACGAACGGAAAAGTAAATGATTTAAATCTTAACTTTTCTTATTGCGAAGAGTCTTCTATGGGTAGCATTACCAATAAAGATGATATTCAACTTGGGGAATTTATTGTATTTTCCTGATAGGTTAAGCATTCACACTTCAACTTATCGACTCCTTCTTCAGACCATCCTCTCGTCTGTAGAACTTAGGTAAACACTGACTTATCATTGCTTTTTTCATTAATAAAGCACTGAGATAACAAGGGCAAAGCCACAAAGCGTTACAATAAACACGAAGACGACGCTGCTAGATCTACGGATTATATGACTTAGCCCTTAACCCTTTCTCTATTCTCTATTCTCTATTCTCCCAACAAATAAAAAAGCCGACCATTTCTGATCAGCTTCTGTCATTTTCTACTATTTGTAACTGTAATGATCAACGTACAATCATTTGCTCGCGACCAGGGCCAACAGAAACCATTTTCACTGGTACACCCATTAACTCTTCAATACGCAATACATATTTTTGTGCTGCAATTGGTAACTGTTCAAATTGGCGACAACCTGTAATATCTTCACTCCAGCTTTCCATTTTCTCGTAAATTGGAGCGAGCGCTGCAGTTTGAGGCCAAATTGGATTCTCACTGTGATCACCTTCATAAGCCACACAGATCTTAAGATCGTTAAGGCCAGTTAGACAATCCACTTTAGTCAATGCAATTTCAGTTGCCGCTTGTAACTCAACGCCGTTTTTCGTTGCCACGGCATCAAAGTAACCCATATCACGTGGGCGACCTGTTGTTGCACCAAACTCACCGGCTAGTTCACGGAATGCATCTTGCTCTTCCATTGCGGTAATTAGCGTACCAGTGCCGACAGATGAGCTAAATGCTTTAGCAACCGCGATAACGCGTTCAGGGCGAAGAGCTGGCAAACCGCCGCCAATACCTGCATACATAGATACGCAGTTAGATGATGTTGTCCATGGGTACTCGCCGTAAACAAGATCACGACCAGCACCAAGCTGCGCTTCAAACAATAGCGCTTTGTCTTCAGCTTGCAGATCTTTAAGTGGTAGCGTTACGTTGCAGATAGAATCACGCCAAGGAGCAGACACTTCTAGCAACCAATCCGCCATTTCTTGAGCCGTTTGCTCAAATTTGAAAGTTGGGTATAGAGCGCGTAGTTGAGGCAGTTTCCAATCCAGCATAAATTGGATGCGTTCTACCAAAACTTCTGGTTGTTTCAACCAACCAACTAAGATGCCCTTCTTCATCACACGGTCACCGTAGCAAGGAGCAATACCTTGGCGAGTAGAACCGTATGCACCGTCACCTAGACGAAGCTCTTCTAAAGTATCTTCTTCTGCGTGTAGTGGTAGACATAGCGTTGCACGATCTGAAATGCACAGATTTACTTTTACGCCAGATTGCTCAACTTCTGCGATTTCAGCAGATAACAATGCCGGACTAATCACCATACCAGGGCCTAAAACGCCGATACAGTCTGGGTTAAATACGCCACTTGGTAGCTGATGCAGTTTGAATGTACCAAAGTCATTAACCACAGTGTGACCTGCGTTATTACCACCTTGGAAACGAATGCTTGCGGATGCTTGGTCTGCCAAATAATCCACGATTCGGCCTTTACCTTCATCACCCCAGTTTGCACCAACAACAACAATAGACGACATAATTAACTCTCCTTAAAAGCGATGTACTTATCCTAATCTGCGACTAAAAATAAGAAAAATTAATAATCGTTATAACCTTAATAAGAATCTCATATGGGGTTATACTCATCGCTCTAAGTCAGTTTCTCTTCACCAGGTAACTATTTCAACTTAAACGAGGCTCGCGATGTTAGATCTCAATTGGCTCAATACCTTTGTAACTTTGGCTCGTTTAGAGCACTTTGGCAAAACAGCCACTGAGCTGCATATGACCCAACCCAACGTCAGTCTGCACATCAAGCAACTAGAGCAAACAACTCGCGTTAAGTTAATAGAACGTAATCCTTTTCGACTGACACAAGCAGGAGAGCGCTTGCTCAATAGCGCACAAAACACCTTAATGGAATTGCAGGTGTGTCAGGCAGATCTCAATGCGATCAATGATTTATGCCAAGGGACATTAACGATTGCCGCCAGTGATATTATCTCACGATTGTTACTTATATCCCCTTTCCAGTCGTTCAAAAAAGAGTTTCCCGGCATCGATCTTTCCTTGTTAAATACCACCTCTTCTCAAGCCGCAGAGCTGGTGAAAAGCGCCAAAGCGGATTTAGGTTTTGTGATGGCACAAAAAGAGAGCCAACCTCTGCATTTTACCGAGCTACAACAAGTGAAATGGTGCGCGCTTGGTGATGGATTGCAAGCATGGCAACAAGGTTTAGCATCAGCGAATCTTGAAGAACCTACACTGATTCTGCTCGGTCATGATACCCGTACGCGCGATCTACTCGACCTTGCGTTACCAACGTTAAACCTACCAAATTATCGGGTCATGGAAGTGGGTAGCGTTGATGCACAAATCGATTGGGCAGAAGCTGGCTTTGGTGTCGCGATTGTTCCGGAGTTTTCACTGCATCCGAAACTGAACCTAAAAACCACCGTTACGCCACTACCTCAATTTCCGACGACCAGCCTTGGCTATATCGTGCGCCAAAATCAGGTATTATCGCGAGCAATCAAACAGCTGTTAAATTGGGTGAGTGAAGAAATTGTTAGGGCGCAGAACGTAAAATAGCCGCACCATTTAACGAAAATGGCACATTTTTCAGGCTATGGTTGCTCATAATAAGTTTGTGACATGAGCGATTTTGTTACCAAAGTTGTCACTTTGTCGCGCCCTAGCGCGTCGCAAGATTGGCAAGATGACTGATTTAATTACAGTTTATCATTTATATGTACCGCACAGTTCTCACCCAAGGCAGGTTAACGACAAAAACAATTACCCTGCTCCAACCACTTCCCCCTCGAAGTTAGTTAAAATGGCGCGTTGCTAAGCGCAGCCCGTTTAAGATCCTTGATTGTTTAAATCGCAGCCCTTTCGGTTAATTGGTTCAAACAGTTCAACGCACAGCGTATACGTTGTATTGATATCTAGCCTGCCTAGATCTCTAACTCGGTATCACGTCCATTTTGTCAAAGCGAAAAAAGAAATTCTTGAATGCCGAAACTAAATCTAAACCGCGTGAAAAATTGCTCTGTTTTCTCTGATATCGAACGCTACCAAAAAGTACCATTCGCATTAGAGCCTAAATTCGATAAGCCAACCAAGAAACTCTGCCTCAGTGCAGGCCTATCGGATAAGCATCTTGTGCGCCGCTGGCAAGTGTTAGAGTCAATGACCGATAAAACACTGCTGCTTGATCCTTTCACGCAAAGTCACTATCAAGAATACTCACACAATATCGAGCACTTTATTGGCACCGTAAATATTCCGGTGGGCATTGCAGGGCCTCTGCGTATTAATGGTTTACATGCCAATGATGATTTTTTAATCCCTCTCGCAACCACAGAAGCGGCCTTAGTTGCCTCATATAATCGAGGCGCCAATCTGATCACGGCGGCTGGCGGCGTCAGTACACTGCTGATTAATGAAGGGGTAAGCCGCACACCTGTATTTGCTTTTCAATCTTTGTCCCAAGCCGCGCAATTTGTTAGTTGGGTGGTTACTCAGTACGATATTTTTCGCAACGTGGCACAATCAACCACGACGCATGGCAAGCTAAAAGACATCAACGTCAACATTGAAGGCAACCACGTTTATTTGCTGTTTGAATTTCTTACCGGTGACGCTTCTGGGCAAAACATGGTAACGATTGCTACACATAAAGTGTTTCGTTACATTCTCGATCATAGCCCTATCACGCCTGTTGAAGCGTTTTTGGATGGCAATTTATCGGGCGATAAAAAGGCCAATGCTTACACCTTGCGCTCTGTGCGTGGTAAGAAAGTCTCCGCCGATATTACTATTCCAGCGGAATTGGTTAAAAAGCATCTCAGCACAACCCCACAAAGCATGGTCAAATTTGCCAAGATGAACACCGTTGGCGGCTTGTTAAGTGGCGCCATCGGCATCAACGCTCATTACGCCAACGCATTAAGTGCGCTTTATATTGCGTGCGGTCAAGATGCCGCCTGCGTTGCTGAATCCGCGATTGGAATTACCCGTTTTGATATTGATCCTAACGGTGATCTTTATGCTTCCGTTACCTTGCCGAACATCATGGTGGGTACGGTTGGCGGAGGAACCGGCTTACCAACACAAAAAGCCTGTCTTGATATATTAGGCTTATACGGTAATGGCAAAGCCAAGGCACTAGCCGAAGTCGCTGCCGCGTTATGTTTAGCGGGTGAACTTTCGATTGTCGGGGCTTTTTGTGCAGACCATTTTTGCCGAGCGCACCACAAACTGGCACGTAAAGCTTCTGCATAATCCCCGATTGTTAAGCGTCCTAACGACGCCACGCACTGTTGCTTATCAAAGCCGCAAGTGATTTCAGACTCGATGCTGAAATCCTATTGCTCAGTTTTGATAAGCAAGTTCCCAGCGCAAAACTGCCTTGTTTTCGATACACTAAACTCAATACCTGATGTTCATCTTTTGGCTAGAGCCAATAAGGTACAAGCCGTGCTCACTGATAAAACCCTTACCTTTGCCACCGCCAATCTATTCAACTTCATTGAACCGCCTGGGGCATTTTATGATTTTGAAAATATTTACGAACGTGACGCATGGCGAGAAAAGTGCCGATGGACGCTCGATCAAATCAAGCAGTTAGATGCTGACATTATCGGCCTACAAGAAGTGTTCAGTATTGACGCAGCTAAATCCTTACTGGCTGAAATCGGTTATCAATACTTTGCCTCTGTCGATCACCCTCATATTGAAAGTGATTATATTTACTCTAAACCTGTTGTGGCATTGGCGTCTCGATACCCAATAAGCAAAGTATTTGCCGCAACGCCACCAACGTTTATCGAACATAGCTACCTCACCCAAATACCGGAATTTAGCCGTAAGCCACTCTGTACTGTCGTTGATGTACCTGATATTGGTGAAGTGGCGGTGTATGTTTGTCATTTAAAATCACAGCGACCAACAGATAGCTCTGACAGTGACAATGCTCACTTGCTGGTTGGTCGTTGGCTATCAAGCCAACAACGCGGCTGGGAAGCGGTAATGCTGCGCCTGTTCATTGAGCAGCAGTATAAACAACACCCTATCCCAACGGTATTAATGGGCGATATGAACCAACCATTAGACAGTGATATCACTGGGTTGCTCACCAGTAAAGTTGACCAAAACAGTGAACGTTTGCATTTGCAAGACAGTTGGTTCATCTACCAAGATACCGTCAAAAAAACGCTTACCGACGTTAACGAATTATCAAGTGAGCAATCGTCCGAGCAAGACCTCCCTACGCTCGAACGTGCCCCTACACACTATCATTTCGCTAAAGGCAATGTATTAGATTACATTTTGCTTTCACAAGAGTTCCAGCAAGATTCACCCTATTCACTCGCCGATGTGAACGACTATAAAGTACTCAACTCGCATCTGATTAATCCAATCTATGAGAATGACAAACAAGCCAGTGACCACGCCTTTGTCGCCATCACGGTGCGTTTTGTGCTGTGACTTAGCAGCCATATTGGCAATTGCATATCAGGTAGAGTTGAACTCTTTTTTATAGCTGGCAGAATAGTTTTAATTGATGCTTATTGCAGACCATTAAAATTAAACACCTTGTAGATGAAAGGATTTCAATCATGCCTTGGTATCGCGTAAATACGATCACTGCCCGCGCCTTATTAGCTTTATCCCCTCTGGGAATGCTGATGCCCAATCCTGCTAACGCTGATGTCGGCAATACGCCAATTATTGGCGGGTTATTTAATTCAGCAGAAGTATTGCAAAATAACATTGTCTCAACGCTGTCTTACTCGACACGCTTAACTCGGGACATGACGTTATTCACAGTGGGCGGGGTCACACTAGAAACCTATTTACTCACCTTACCGTTAGATACTAAAACCAAAGCACGCGTGATGGCCCAGCTTGCAAATCCTGCTTATTCGATTCCATTGGGTTATTTTCTCTATCAATTTTATGACCGTTATACTGGCATCGGCAATGAAGATGCTTTTAAAGCCTATCTCCAAACCGTGTATGACGATCGTGCTTTAAAAGGGTTTGAGCATTCTCTCTTTCAAGTCAACGCTGCAGCGAATAAAAACGCAGAGAATGATGTGCTCGCTGAAGCAACCGAGCACAAAAAAGACCAAGCGCATCAAGAAGGCATCAAAGTTGATGGCGATTTTATGGCTGCGATGGTCACAGTTTATGATGCCTTGGTACAGATTGGCGAATGGCAAGATTTAGAGCAACTGCCCGCACAGTACACCTATCTAACCAATAGTGAGCAAGACCTAGCGTTAGTTGCTCAAATTCAACCTATCGTTGTCGGAATTTTGAGCCAAGCTTCTAGCACGATGGAAGATGGCGAAATGAAAAATGCACTATTAGCCATCATTGCAGATGATCAACCGGATCAACAAGATAAAACCAACAATAAAGCTCAAGCACTTACCATTACGCTGGTTGATTTTGTCCGTTTAAATGTTCTAAAAGCGTACCGCCAGTTTGTCTATCAAGATGAACGAGCCATTGCGCTCAATCATTGGCTGCAAGATGCTTTTGATCGCCAGCCAAGCAAAGCCATCAATTTTTTGCAATCTCAACAGCAGCGCCGTTTAGCGGTACAAATTACTGTAGATGGTTTACAGCAAGGACTGATCGAAGGCTTAGTCGACCCGCAAAAGCCATTTGTTGATGTGGCTTATAAGAACCATATTGAGCACCAAAAGTATGATGCGCCACAAACCGTTTCTAGCCCTGAGCATCAACAAGATATGCGTTTCCTACAAACGCTGGCAGAGCAAACTTACCAAGATCCACACTACCTACCCTTTTTTAAACGCTTATATGCCGACAACTATGCATCGATTGCGCGCGTTGGTATTTCATCAACCCCAACGATAAGTGTGCGTAACTTACCCATCATAAAAACGGGGGCAAAAGTCTCGGGCGAGCAAGGAACCGGTATTCCTAACTTCCATTTTGTTGATAGAGAAGAAGACCGCGCTTATTACTTTTTTGGCAATGATGCGCTGCAGCTTGATCGATTAATGCAAGCAAACAAAGTAAAGACCATGTTTGACCGCCTTAATTATCTAAAAACCCTCAATTGCAACGCGCAATATGATTGGAATGCTCACACCAGCTACGATGCGCTGGTCAATCTTGGTGCAGGTGAAGCTCTGCGTGATTTTGGTGAAAAACGTTGCGTACGTGAACTGCAAGAAAGAGCCCAAGTCGAGCAAAAGTTGACGCAAATACGGACTCAATTGATTAATGACATCAATGACTATCAAGCGATTCCAGTGTGGAGTTTCTACACCAAACTTTCACGGAAATGGGCGATTGAAAACAGCATAGAGCAGTATGCCAAACTTGATGGTAAAGGGATGCCCGACTACACGTTGATTTACAATCCTTGGCCAGATCATTTCGCTCATTTTGTTGGCCCATTCAGTGATGAAATTATTATGCCAACAGGGGAATTAAACCGACTTGATTATTGGATCACTCAAGTAGAGCAAACATATCAAACGGCCGGCGTTTACTCACGAACATTGTGGGGAATGGCAGGCGATCATGGCCTTGCGCCGGTTTACTACACACTTAATCCAGAAAAAGTGATCTTCCAACCACTAGAGAAGAAGCTTGGCTACGCACTCAATATTGAAAAAATATCGTCTGATGAAGGTGAAGGTCCAAAAATCACCAATGCACTCAATTATCCAAGTAACAAAGGAGCTGATGTTGTGGTTGCTTCCACCGCTGGAGGGAACTTTATGCTTGATTTATTTAATTCACAGCAAGGCTGGAAAACACAGCCCCACTATCGTGAATTAACCCAATGGCAGCCAATTAACCATCAATCGCAAGCAAGTATCAATCTCATCGCAGAAACATTAAACGCATTAGGTGATACGCTTGATTACATGGTGATTCGAGAAAACCAGTGCAACGAAGAGACTTGCAAAGTCAGACTCATCGGAGAGCGCGACGGTGAGCGTGTTGATGAGTTTATTACCAAACAAGGCGACCGCTATTTCTACTCAGCACAGGATACGCAAGCCAGTTTACTCAATGTCCACCAGCTAAACCCTTACCTTGCATTACCGAATTCGCCTGATAAAAGCAAAGCAGAGTTTGAAACCTTTGCTGGTTACTATGGGCAATGTGTTCTGCAGGCAAAAGAAAACGATCCAAGCACATGGTGTAATGAAAGCCAGTGGCGCGAACTGACACGCTACACACCGCGCCCCGACTCAGTAGTGCAATTGGCCAAACTCTATGCTGAATCTAGAGCGGGCACGATCAACCTTTTCCCTAGAGATGGTATTGGTTACAACACCAAAGTTCCCGGCCGTCATGCTGGTGAAAGTTATTTAGAAAAAGATGCGTTTATTGGTTTTTGGGGAACGCCAGTTGGTGACAATGTCACGCCACTAATGACCGAAGAGAATGGCTCACTGGCACCCACCCTATTTGAATATCTCACTGGTGAAAAGGTTATCATCAATCAAAATGGCTGGGGGTATCCATCCCTGTTAAACCGTTTGGATATCCGACCGCAGTAAACAGATAGCACTTAGCTGATACCGCAAAGGAATAAACCTGTCCGCTAAAGTAACGCGTGAGATAAGATCTCACGCGTTACTATTCACTATCTATATTAATTTCAACCAACCGCATTTAATCAAAAACGTCCAAGGTATGCCTTGCCAATCAACTGGCTATCTTGATTACGTAAAAGCCCTGAAATGTGCTCTAATACATCGGTTTTCACACTCTTCAGTGTCCCTTTCATTGCCAATAAATTTGAGCCATGCGTACTATCGATCAATAAATCTTCTGAGCGTAAGCTTTCCAGTAACACTTTGATCTCTTGTAGCACCTCATAAGGATTGAGCAGAGTGAACTCACGCTTAGTCACTTGTCTAAACAGCGCCGTGCCTTCCATGGGTACCGTGGTTAAAATTCCCAACAAGTATGGATTCATTTGGTTAATCAACTGCGCTGTTTGTTGTGCATGCTGGCGTGACATATCGCCACTACCACCCAAGCCAATCATCACCATGGCAACCAGTTTGATGCCAGATTCAACGATGTTTTTCCCAGCACACAGCATCTCTTCAGCACTAACTCCCTTACGTACAGATTTTAGAACCTCATCAGAGCCGGATTCAACACCAAGATAGGTCATGGTCAACCCTGCAGCTCTAAGCTGTTTAAACTCTTCTAGTGATTTATCAAGCGTGCTTTGAGGACCGGCATAAGTGCTCACATGGGTTAGTTTTGGGAAAGCGCCATAAAGCTCCGCTAAGATCTCCAACAGCATCTCTGTTGGTAGAGATATCGCATCCCCATCACTTAAAAATACCTTCTCAACATTTTGCCCAAACGCGGCTTTTGCCATTGCAATATCTTGTTTTAAGTCTTCCAATGGCCTCACCCGATAACGGACGTTCTTGTACATAGAGCAGTAGGTGCATTTATTGTATGAACATCCAATCGTGCATTGCAAAATATACGCATCAGCCTCTGGCGGTGGACGGTATATATCACCTTCGTATCTCATCTATTACCTCACGTGAAATCAACTAACACCAACAAAAAAGCCGCCATGATGACGGCTGTTTCATTCATCTTTTAATCGTGTTTATTTCGATAGTTCAACCGCTGTATCAGCAAATATACCCGGCATATCATTCGCTTCACGTTCTGTCTGTCCACCATTTTTTAAAAACGCTGCAATGATCGCCGCTGTTTTTTGCTCTTTCGCACGCTCTAGGAAATAGCGAAGTTCAAGCTCTGCGCCCGCCTCTTCATCAATAATGGAAGCGGCAATGATTTCTTTATACATCACAATATCACGCACTTCTAAGCGGCTAATTACCCCAAGAGTCGCGGCTAAAAACGCGTCCATTTCTGAGCTGTGTACATATTTAGTAATGATATTCAAATTCTCCGCTTCTTGAGCGGTAAAATCATTGCCTAATAGCAGTGCTTGCAGCGCTTTGTTTTTACCCATTCTTCTTGCGTATTGCACAGCCCCTTGTCCACCCGTCGGAATATTGACGTGAATTTCAGGTTGAGCAAACGCGGCATTCTCTGTTCCATAAGCAAGATCACAAGCCATAACAAACTCATCACCGCCCCCACGAGCTACGCCATCAATGACGGCTACAGAGACCTGCTTCATCGCCTTAATGTTTGCGATCATGTGATTAAATTCAATTGAAGCAGCTTGGCCACCTTGTGTTCCATTAATCACATTCAAATCAAGATGAGCCAAAAAGAAAGAGCTATTTAATGACTTAAATACCACTACCTTTGTTTCTCGGTCGTCTTTTAGTGACAGTACAAACTCGTTAACTTCATTAATAAGATCAATCGTCAACACGTTTACTGGTGGGTTATTGATCGCTACTGTCGCGATACCATCGTTGTTTGTAATAGTGAGTTTTTTCATCATTATTTCCTCTAAAATAGGTCACCAACGCTTTGTGTTTAGAAGCGTCTAACGGGCTTTACAGCTCGCCTTGTCTCTCTAAGTGCTGCTACTATAACTCGCCTATTTGATGAGAAAAATAAACACAAAAGCACAACATTGGTGCTAAAATTGCACCAATAATTGCATTTATTCTAGGGGTTTGTGGTGGATATCTCTCATCGTTTGTTGCTACTACTTGACGTAACGGAGCAAGGTTCTTTTACCAATGTAGCCGATAAAAAAAATGTCGACCGCTCTGTCATATCAAAGCAAATAAGTCGTTTAGAGGATGAATTAGGCGTTCGATTACTAAACCGCACTACGCGGTCTTTATCATTAACCGCCGCGGGAAATGAAATGGTTAATCAAGCCAAACAGTTACGGGAGCTACTTAGTAACACACACCGGTTAGCGCAGAATTATCACTCAGAACCAAGGGGGATCTTACGCATCACCAGCTCTACTATGTTCGGCCGTCAATACGTGCAGGAGGCTATCTCTGCTTTTCAAAAACAGTACCCAGAGGTGAGCTGTGAGTTACGTTTAGAAGATAAGGTTGTCGATATTGTTCAAGAGGGTTTCGATATTGGCTTTCGCATCGGCAAGCCAAAAAACTCGAGTTTAGTATCAAGAAAAATTGCTCGTAGTCGATTGCTGATCGTGGCATCACCCGCGTTTATTCAGCAGCATGGGACGATTGAAACAATAGAAAAACTCGAAGCCCTTCCTGCGACTGTTTATTCTGCGCCTGGATTACACATCGATAAATTTACGTATTTAGACGACAAAGGACGTGAACAACATTTCCAACTTAATGCTGCCTATAAGGTCAATGATGTTGAAATGGTGGTAAAGAGTGCCCTCGCAGGTAATACACTCGCGGTCGTCACTGCGCAGATGATTGAAAACGAAGTGCTTGACGGTAAGCTCATCCCAATCATGACCCATTTAAACATCGAAGACTTTGGGTCATTTTATGCCGTCTACCCGCACCGAGATGCCCCAATAAAAACAAAGCTCTTTATTGATGCTCTCAAGTCAATCGTCGGTGAAGATATTCCCGTTTGGGAACGCAACATTCCTAATTTTGAACATTTATATGGCCGGAATAAGTAGGTGAGCAACGAGTAATACAAATATAAATCAATCATCATTGAGTTCTGATGTATAGATTTGATATTGCTGGTTAACTAAGTGGTAAGCAAAGGTAAGTACTGAGGATAATAAACCCCATGTCTATTACAGTCCTCAAATGTCAGTGCTGAGTGAACGACATTTGAGGACAAACTTCAGAATTAATCGTTACTGTTGTCATGACCGCTGTGATCGAAACACTGCCTTGTCACTAACCCCCACTTTTCATCCTGATAAGCGTCTTCAGCATAGTGGCCTGATGTGTAGTCTGTCACCACATCTCGCCAAAATTTAACGGCATGATCTGCGCCAGCAACTTGTTTGATTTCCCATGAACCTTGCAGTTGCGAGAACACAGTTGAAATAAACTGTTTACCCACTTTGTTCTTTCTAAAATAGGGTACGACATAAAAATCACAAATCTCGAATTCTTGTGGCGACTTCTCTTCAATTGCTGTCAGTGCAGCAGGAACGCCGTCAAGATACAGTAAATAGCCGGTTACTTTGCCGCCCAATTGTGGGTATATTTCAAACACACCATTTTCATCCGGTTTATCACCGATAATTTTAGAAAACTCCGCGGCGTAACCTTGATATAGGTTGGCATACACGTGGGTATTGTGACTATCGACTTTGACTATGTTCATCAATAAACCTCTAATTTGATTAAGTGTTACCTACCTCTTCATGCTAGCATGTCTTGTCAGTTTCGATGATGAAAATCCCTGCGATCACAACGCAAATGGTCAATTATTGGCCCTGTAGAACAGGACGATCTATGCACCCTTGGGTTCGAGAAACAATTGCACGGCTCACGCCGATGGCGGATCCTGAAACCGCCTCTGCCATGCAAGCGTATATGCGCAATCAATTTGAATTTCTTGGCATTCAATCCGTACCAAGACGCGCCGCAATGAAAGCGCTATTAAGCTCCTCGCAACGCCCCTCGATTAATGAATTATCGACAGTCATCAATCAACTTTGGCAATTACCAGAGCGAGAGTACCAGATGGTTGCGCTAGATTTACTGATCGCCTCCAAGAAGCGGTTACCCGCCACCATGCTAAACGATTTGCAACGATGGCTAACCACTCAATCATGGTGGGATACGGTCGATCTATTAGCTACGCATATTGCAGGAGAGTTGTTTACTCGTTATCCAGTTGAATCCGCGCCATTTTTGCTGCATTGGCGCGGGTCAGATAACATCTGGTTACGCAGAACGACCCTACTCTTCCAATTAAAATACAAAGCACGTACCGACGATGCTTTGTTATTTTCACTCATCACCGATAACCAAAGTGACACTGAATTTTTCATTCAAAAAGCGATTGGCTGGGCATTGCGTGAATATTCCAAAACCAATCCAGATGCAGTCACCCATTTTATCGAACAGCAAAACATTCAGGGCCTTGCAAAGCGCGAAGCTCTCAAGTGGTTATCTAAACAAACAAATAGTGATGCCTAATAAGAACCAGCGTTGGCACTGATTAACGTTCACATAGTGGCTATAGCCACTCATAAAGCGCCCCATAAAAGAAAAAGGCGCATCCGTTTTATCTTAACGATGCGCCTTTATATTGTTTCACGATGATAAATTAAGCTTAATTCGCTTCTAATGTAAGAGAAACACTGCTGCTGTCTTGATCGATATTAAAACGGCTATCGAGCAAGAAGACTCTTGATGTATCCACTTTCACCACATCAACCAAATACGCTTTTACCGCTTGAGCACGCTGCTGGGCTAATTTACCAAGCTCACCTTGTTCAACTTCTTGCTTGTTCAACACCAAGTTGTACAAGGCAATATGCCAACGCTGGTTAAGATCTGCATCGGTGAGTTCGACACCCTTCTCATGTTGCTCATCTTCAATACTCTCACGGACATTCTCAGCTTCGTCGCCATATTGAGCTTGATAAAGCGCTTTGAGTGCATCAGAAAGCACGCCTGAAACAGGCATGGTGCTCGCACTCAATTGAGCTGGAAGTTCAGCAACCTCCATTTTTGCCGTATCAGCGAGCAATTGGTTAAACTGCGCTAACTCAAGCGCTTGAGTATCTTTTGCCGCGTCAACAGCACCATCAACACTTAAGGTCAATTTTGGACGTGTTTCTAGCGCTTTACCTAACGTTTGTAACTTCTCCTGCTCTTCAGCAGATAATGAATTTACGCCATAATCAAATGCGATAATGTTCAGTTCGTCATCAGAGCCCGCCAGATCGGAGATAAACGAAAATGGCGCTGTGACCGCTTTCGTAATGATGTTGGAAATCGTATTCCAAATAATCGCACCGAGACTAAACTCTGGGTCATCAACATCACCCGAGACTTCTACACCCAAATCAATTACGCCATCGCTGTCTTGCAATAGCGCGATAGCAAGCTTAATTGGTAGAGAGGTGGCTAAATCACTATCACTTTCTTGACCTAATTGAAGCTGGTCAATCACAACATGATTTGAGCCTTTCAGTTGGTTGTTTTCCAGTTGGTAATTGAGCATCAAAGTCAATTGACCTTTATCGATGTAATGGCCGGCGTACGTACCTGAATATGGGTTGACGGTCGTGAGTTCGACACTTTTAAAAATGACATCAAGATCAAGATATGGCTGTGCAAGTAATGGGTTGATTTCCCCCTTCACTTTAACTGGCGCGTACTTGTCAATGTTGCCACTAATATCCACGGTCGCTTTAGTACCCGGCACACTTGATACATGCCCGATCGTACCTTTAAGCTGCTCAATACCCGAAGAAAAGTTAGGCGTTAACGAGTTGTCAGCAAAGAATGCCGAGCCATCACTAAAAGCAATTTTACGTATCGTCAATGCAAAAGGCTTTTGCTGCGAAGTCGTTGTCGATGAAGCCTTCGTCTTTGGCTTATTAACAGGATTTGATGGCACTTTCGCGCTAGGCTGATTCGCCGCGGGTACCTGCATTAAGTCGCCAATGTTGGTACTACGATCCTTGTTAATCACCACACGAGCATAAGGCTGACTGATACTCAAAGTATCGATATCGAGTTTAGATTGCTGCAAATCAAATTTAAATTTATTGACTGCCAATGCACGCCATTTAATAAACGGCTTTCTCAACTTGTTATCACGAATCGATAGTCGATTAACCTGCACTCCTCCGCTCACCGCCACTTTGCCTGTCGAGTTGGCATTGATTTGCGCTTGAGTGCTAATTTCGCCCTTGGTTAAGGTCGCATTCACGGTGCTGGCTAAATACGGCTGAAACTGAGCCATTTGTAATGATTTGACATTAAGATCGGCCAATACTGCTTGCTGTTTGGCATCCGCCTGACCTTTAAGCGAGATATCGCCTTTGCCATTAACCGATGTGAAGAAATCAAAATCGATCGGCTTAGAGAAATCACTAACAATTTTGCTGGTGGTCAAATTAATCGGTGACAGTACCCATTGGTTGGCTTTCGACGTCGCGATGTTTTCCGTCAGCTTAAGCTGATAATCTTTGAGCTCGACACCGCCTATAGTAACAAGCCAAGCGCTGTTGGCTTCTTGGTTCGTTTTTAGGTTCGCTGCTGACTCAATTGACTGTGGTTTATCGGCACTTTGCTCAGCTTTAATTTGTGAACCTGATTTCTCACTAACTTGCGCAGGTGAACTAGGCATAAACAGCGGAACAAGATCCACGCCTTTTTGATCGACATTCGCCACCACATTCAGACCATCAGATGTAATAGCGCCAATCTCAACAGTTTGCGCGTCGAGGTTAGTCGCAATATCGCTCACCGTGAACTGGTTCAGTGCCACAATCGACTTGTCACCCGCGTTAAAGTTGACTTGCTCTAGAGCCAATAAACCTTTGCTGGTCGAGATACTCATCGCATCGTCTGCTTCCGTTTCACCAATGGTTTGAGCGATGTGATACTGGGATGCAAAACTCACCTGACCTGATGTCAACTTCGCCGTGAGATCGTTTTCAACAAAGCCCCACAAACGCGGCAGTTGAATGTGATTGATTGCTACATCACCAACCACTTTGAGCGGTTTTAATTGAACTTGCCCATTAAGCGCTAACGTCGCGGAATCGGCATCAGTAATCAGCAGCTTGTATTGGTTGATTGGTGCCGAATCACTCAACAAGCTTTGAGTAGAGAATTCACCGACAGTGACGTCGATATTAGGATAATGAAGTTGTGTTCCGCTAACTTCATCAAGGAAACGAACATCACCACCAGTCAGTTTAGTTTGCTTAATCTGTACTGGGAATAATGGTGCGTGACGATCAACGACTTCGTCCCCACTCTGTTGTTCTGCTTGCGCTAAATCCGTTGCGCTATCTTTTGCTTCACGATTAGTTGTTGCATCGTTACGCGCAATGGCCGTTAACATATCACTAAAATTAAACAGCAACTCATTTTGATTATCGCGGCGTTCGATGTTGATAAAAGGTTTATCCAGCGTGATATATTCAACCGACACCGCGCCATTTAATAGCGACTGCCACATATTGACTTGGCTGCTGGCGTGGTCAAATTTGATAAACGGTGTTTGATCGTGCTCTAAAATAGCAAAGCCTGTGATATCAACCTGCAACGTAAATGGGTTGATAGTAACGTCGGTTAATGTCACCGGACGATCGACCAACTTAGACAACTGTTCAGGTATTTGCTGTTTAGCCACATACGGAACAAGTAAGCCAAGGAAAGCGGCATAACATAGGTAAGCACTTAACGTGTACGTACTCCAACGAACAACCCATGGCAAGGTACGAAACTTTGCCAACGCTGCTTTTATTTTGATCGACACGATGATTACTACTCCTACGTCTATATCGACTATTCCCCACACGACTCATTGCGTGAATTCGCACAGACGCACTCACGTATTTCTCGGCATGAGGATTTAGATTTATCTATTGGGCAACACCACCCACTACAATGAGGATGGCATTTTGCAAAATTTTATTCTCCGCCAGTAGGTATGTCTAGAGCGCAACGGAAATACCCATAGGAAAGCCGTGTCGTTTGTCGCAAACATGAGCAGTTTGCAAATACAAAAAAACCACTGCATAACGAGGTTGCAGTGGTTCATAAGTAGCACTTTATCTATCTAGCTGTTTTAAATGAACATTAGTCAAATTAAGACAGATCGATGTCCTTGCTACCAAAAAGCAAGGTAGCAATAAAACCAACTGCATAAGAAATCAGTAGGCCGATGACAAAAATTGCCATACCCGCAAAAATGCCTTCATTCGAAGTCATCAGAGGAATAGCGACAATCCCTGATGGTCCGAACACGGTATTCAAACCAACGGGTAAGCCAAAGTACGAAACCAAACCGATGAAAAATCCACCCGCGGCACCACCAATACAGGCCGTCACAAACGGTTTTACACGTGGCAAAGTTACACCGTAAATAAGAGGTTCCCCGATACCTAGGATACCCGGAATAATTGCACCACGGATTTGTGTGCGCAGTGTTGATTCCTTTTTCGCTTTCCAATACAGCGCCAAAGAGGCACCAACTTGGCCTGCGCCTGCCATAGCAAGAATTGGGAATAGCGAGTTGAAACCTTGAACTTCCATTAAGGCAAAGTAAACCGGAACAAAACCTTGATGGATACCAAACACCACGGAGATAAGGAATAAACCAGCTAACACAGCAGCGCCAAATGGATTATCGTTCAAGTTCAAAAACAGCCACGACATCCCTTTAAATAGCACTCCGCCCACCGGCATGATCACGATAAAGGTAATCGCGCCCATAATAAGTAAAGTCACCACTGATGTCAGGATCATATCCAAATCATCTGGCATAAATCGACGTACCATGCGCTCAACTTGTGCACCAAGAATTGCAGCTAACAACACTCCAATAATGTTACCGCGCGGGTCGATTGCAAAACCAAAGAAATCACTCATGCCCGAGTAGATACCAGAGGTCGCATCTGGGTTATACCCCAATACAAATAGCGAGGCTAGAATTGCGCCATTGACTCCAGAACCGCCAAACGCTTGCTGGGCGTTATAACCAATCAAAATACTTAAGAATGCGAACAAGCCTTTGCCGAAGACCTTCATATAAGAAACAAGGCTTACAATGAATTCACTCGGGTCTTGGCCGATGATCATTGTCTGCTCTATCAGAGTGGCAAAACCGAGCAATAAGCCCGCAGCGATAAAACCTGGGATCAACGGGGTAAAAATGGTGGCGAACTTACTTAAAAAGCGTTGAACCGCACTGGTTTGCTTACTCTTCATTTGCGACTTTTGTTGCTTAGCGATGCTATTGAGATCGTCGTTTTTTATCGACGCTGTCGACGCATTGCTTGAACCACCAAGCGTTAAACTATCCAATATTTCATTGAGCATTTCTGCCGCTTGCTGTGCTTTTCCTGGGCCAAGAATGACTTGTAATTGTTGGTCTGATTCAACCACACCCAAAACACCAGGGATGGCTTTTAAGGTTGATTCATCAACTGCACCGGTGTCCGCTAATGACAGGCGCAAGCGCGTCATGCAGTTGCCGCCTTTTTCAATATTTGCACCGCCGCCGACCGCAGCAATAATGCTTTCTATGGTATTCATTGTAATTTTGGCCATTACAGTATTCCTCACGAACTTCTCAAATCAATCAATGCCGAGAAGCTCAATAGCAAGTAGATAATTTATGTTTTTCAGTTATTGGCTATGCTGTTTGATTAACAAAATACTTAGTTGGATGAGTTGTGACACTCCAATGCAAGACGAATAAATCCATCATTTTGCTCAAGAAGAATTTTCGCTTGTGCAGCGTCCAGACCGGTTAGAATCATCAGGATGGCGGTTTTGCAATGACGCTGGCACTGCGACAAGGCCAACTCAGCTTCTTGTTCATCAGCCCCCGTCGCTTCCATCACGATATTGGCTTGGCGTTGGATCAATTTGGCGTTGGTCGCTTCAACATCCACCATCAAATTGCCAAACACCTTGCCACTGCGAATCATCGCGCCAGTTGTGATCATATTGAGTACCAACTTCTGCGCTGTCCCCGCTTTCATACGTGACGATCCCGTTACAATTTCAGCGCCAACGACAGGCACGATCGCCACATCAGCAGCCTCAATCATTGGACAAGTTGGATTGCAAACAAGCGATGCAACAAAAGCGCCGACATTTCGAGCGTATTCCATTCCGCCAAGGACATACGGCGTGCGACCGCTGGCAGCAATACCAACAACAACATCTCTTTCAGTCAGGTTTAAATTACGAAGATCGTCGACTGCAAGCTGCGGTGAATCTTCTGCATTCTCTACCGCTTTTAAAATCGCTTTATGACCACCAGCAATGAGGCCCACTACTTGCTCTGCCGGTGTTCCGTAAGTCGGCGGACATTCACTCGCATCAAGAATACCTAAGCGGCCTGATGTACCTGCACCCATGTAAATCAAGCGGCCGCCCACGGTAAATGCGGCTTTCACCGCATCAACCACTTGGGCGATCTCCGGCAAGACTTTTTCCACCGCGAGTGCCACTTTCTGGTCTTCGTTATTGATGACTTTCAGCATCTCTATGGTTGATAACGTATCAATGTTCTGACTACTTTGATTACGGCTTTCCGTGACTAGGTGGCTTAGGTCAATTTTCATATCGTGCTCTTGCGTGTTGGCTTATCAATTTATGCGCTGGATGTTAGTGAATTAATTATTCAAAAACGACGTGCTACGTCACATAATTATTTATTCCAAAATTAGCCATCTGATGGAATAATTTGATAAACCATTCTTAACCACCGTTGTTACAGACGACCAAGACCACAAAATAGAAGGCACTTCAAAAGAAATAACCGTTAGGATTTTTGGAATAATTTATTTCAACCAAATACAGGTAAAGTGATGAGCATCACAAACAAATTGGTATCAAAAAGAACGCAACTCTCGACAAACGGCGTGAAGATTGCTGATTGGGTATTGGCAAACACCGAACAGGCGATGGCATTAACCAGCCAAGAGATCGCTAACGTGATTGGGGTGAGTCAATCGAGCATCGTGAAGTTCACCCAACGTATTGGCTTTAAAGGTTATAGCCAATTCAAACTGGCGTTAGCAGAAGAAGTCAGCCGAAAGCAGACATTACAGGCGGCCCCTCTGCATACCAACATTTCCGTCAATGACTCAACCCGTACCATCATCCAAAAACTGGTTAAAGCCAAAACCGAGGCGATTTTCAAAACCAGCGATGCCCTTGATTGTGAACGCTTTGATGATGCTATTACGCAAATAAACAGCGCGAACAAGGTGCAAATTGTTGGCATGGGCGCATCTGCATTATCGGCAAAGGATCTTGGTTACAAGTTGCTAAAATTAGGTATTTTGGCCATCACCGAAATGGATAGCCACGTACAAATAGGCATGGCAAGAACACTAACGAGCAACGATGTACAAATTGTCTTTTCTTTCCAAGGCAACACCAAAGAGATCAACCTTGCGGCAGAAACCGCTAAGGAAAAAGGCGCAACGGTAATAGCGCTGACGTCACCGCAAAAAAGTGTACTACGCAATATCGCCGATATCTGCCTCGATACTGTGGCTGATGAATCAGCACACCGCGCTTCTTCAATGGCAGCCAGAACCGCTCAACAAGTCATTGCGGATGCGATTTTTATCACCTTAGTCAAACTGCGCGGAGATGATGGTCAAGATATGATTAATGAGATTGCTTCGCAGATTAAGCGACTTTAAATCAAGATTACTCGATGCGAACCCGAACAAAACGGGCAAACTTGGGAATATCATTGCTGGTGTATCCGTTGTGGCGGAAGGTTATTCGGCTGCCCAGCGGTGGTGGCGATTTTCGTAGCTCATCACTAAATCCACTGCCGATATAGAAACGCACACCGGGTTTCCACTCAACCAATACCGCACCCATTTGGCCTTTATACTTCCCCTTCCCCAACTTATAGCCCACCACGATTGCTTCATCGTCTTGATGTAATTTCAATTTGAGCAAATCCGAACTTCTACCCGCTTGGTAACGACTATCGATTCGGCGTAGCATGATCCCTTCACCTTGACGGTTATTAACATTATCAAGGTGACGAAACAGCTCTCGCTCAGAAGAAATCGGCGTATGCTCAACATAATCTACATGCTTCACCTTCATTTTTTTCACTAGATAGAGAATGTTGTAATAACGCTTTTCGTAATCTCCTGCTGCTTGTGGCATATCAAACAACATAAACTCAATTTTTTGCCATCCTTGCTCAACAGGCTGATGATCAAGCACCGTTTGCTGCACAATATGAAAATTACCACGACCTGCCCACAACTCCCCTTCGAGAGGATAATCAGGCAATGGTTTGGTGAACCAAGCTGGAGCAACGATAGCTCTGCCACTGCGCGTTCTTAGTTGACTCCCATCCCAGAGCGCTCGTATCCCATCCAATTTTTCACTTTGCCAATATTGCGTAATATCGATGCCCTGTTCATAACTCGTAGCCAACAATACAGGCATCATCGACGATGGTTCTAGTGGCGTAATGGCGGCGTGTTCACTCGCGTGACTGCTTAATGAGAACAATAATCCGCTTGCGACGGCGCTCAGAGTGCGTTGCATGTTTTTCTCCGGTTAAGACTATGTCTCTCTCACGCTAACGCAAAAAATTTGAGACAGAGTATGAATTTGGCGCGCCATTGGTCGCAAACCTATCAGATGATTTTACCCTTGTTGTCACTGCTTCAAACTGATTCTTAATTTGAGAAACCCTCTTTCCAATTTAAGAACCCTCTCAGCACCACTACATAATATCTTGTTTTTATTGAAAATAATTATTGGCACATTCCATGCTCAACTCTACTTAAACCACGAGGAGTACAGCTATGGAACTACGTAAAATTGAAACCAACAACGAGCTTTTAACTTTGGTGATTGACGGAAATTTAGACGCTGATGGTAGCCGTAGTGCCCAACCGCATTTAGATGAAATTATCTCAGATCTTTCTCATCCCGAAGTTGAAATTGACCTCGCTCGCGTAGGCTTTCTCGATTCTTCTGGCGTAGGTGCTATCGTTTACCTATATAAGCGCTTGGTTGAACGTCGTCGCAATATGCGGATTGAAAACGCTACAGGACAACCATTAGAAATCATCAATCTGCTCCGAATCGATCAAGCAATACCGGTAAATTCACAAAAACACTAATAATAATAGGCGGTTGGCATGGTTACTTTTCGTAGATACATAGCCCTAGCTATGTCAATAATCTTGCTAGGTTGCACCAGTTACCCTGAAGATGGACGCGGTGGCCTAGCAGAAAATCATATCGATAATAGTTTCTCGCCGGTCATGCCCGACGAACCGCTTGGCCCTGAACATGGTCTGCGCTTCGATTGGCAGCTGACCAAGCTTCATTTGGATGCATTGATCCGAGAAGGCGCTCGCTGGTGCTTCCCCGCAGCCGTCGTGCAAGCAATCGAAAAACAGAACCGCATCGCTCGTGAGCTCGAGGGCGGATTGATGCTGGACGCGGCAAACGACATTGTCATTCAACGCAAACGCCTCGGTGAATTAGAACGCCAGCTCGACTATGTTACCTCTCAAGCCAATTGCGTACCTCCAATCAACGAAGATGCATTTCGACTGCAACTTGCCGTCGTCGATGAATTGTTCAACCTACTCAACGTCGACAATCAGTTTGCGTTTAACTCGACAGAAGTAAACCCAAAATACATGGGGCATCTCGCCAGAGCCGCGTACATCTTACGTGAGAATCCAAGCCTAAACCTTTCCGTGACTGGCCATGCTGATGCAACCGGAGACGATCTCTACAACAAAAAACTGGCCATGGACCGCGCACAGCAAGTGAAACGTTACCTAATTATTTTTGGCCTTAATCCAACCCGAATTACCACCCACTCATTAGGCGACTCGCTCCCTCTATACGACGGCACCACGGAAGGCGTCAAGTTAACCAACCGCCGCGTCAGTATTGAAGTTATCGCCACCAAAGAGCTAGCAGAGCAAAATCCACAAGGAGATTATTATGCGTTGGATTAACACCCTGTTTCTCACCCTGAGCCTATTGGCTGGTAATGCATTCGCGAACCAATCCGGTGATCAAGTGGCGCAAGAAAAAGTGCAAATTGGCGACATGATCCAGATAAATTTGCCGGGAGAGAGCTCGTTAAATCGTGGCTTTCAGGTGGATAAACGTGGTCGAATTGATCTACCGGAAGTCGGCACTCTCTACGTGGCAGGTTACAGCGAGAAGCAACTGTCCGACTCGGTTTTAACCGCGCTGAACGAAGTCTATCGCGATGTTTCTTCCGCCAGCGTTTATATTTCGCAACAACAAATCCTGATTTCAGTGCAAGGCTATGTCACCTCGCCCGGTGAATATACTTTACCCAAGAATGCTAATATTCAAATGGCACTTCACGCTGCGGGTGGTCTCCGTTCCGGCGCTCAACTGGATAACATGCTGCTCAAAAGAGGCAAAGGTAAGCAGAGCTTCAACTACAAAGCCTTCCTCGATTCTGGTGATGAATCGCTGCTACCTCGTCTCAAATCGCTCGACAGCCTTTTTGTCCCGGCCTCACCACTTGTTGGCAACATCGAACAACAGTTTGATGCAGCAAAGCAAGCCAATGCGGGAGACAGTGCCGATAACCGTACCGCAATTAAAGTGTTTGGCGAGGTCAATGCGCCAGGTTCGTTTTCTTTCAAACCCAATACCGATTTGGTCGATATTTTAATGCGTGCTGGCGGTGTAACCCGTTATGCCTCGGTAGAGCAAATCCGTGTAATCACCAACAACACACCACAAATGTTTAACCTAAAACGTTATCTCGACAGCGGTGACGAATCACTGCTACCCAATTTAGCTGAAGGGACGACTATTTTCGTCCCTAAACAAGAAGAAGAGATTAAAGCCGGGGCAAATGTTGTCTACATCATGGGGGAAGTAGCGCATCCCGGCGCCTATGAGGGTAAATCGGGGGCGTCTTTTATGGATATTCTCGCCAACGCTGGTGGCCCAACCCGTTTTGCCGAATCACGTCAAATCCGTCTTATCAAAGCCAACGGTCGCGTGATTAAATTCGACTTAACCGCCTACACCGAAGGATTAAGTGGCCAAGGTCCCCCACCTATTGGTCCTGGTGATGCGATTTTTGTTCCTGAAAAGACCGACATGAATGAAAAATCATGGTTAAAAATCGCTCCTGATCGCGCGGTCAGTGTCATTGGCGAAGTTGTCCGTCCAGGCCGTATTGAGTGGTCAGATGAAATGGACTTAATGGATCTGCTTGCTCACGTTGGCGGCCCCACATTAAGAGCCGACACAACGAAAATCGAGGTGGTTAATGGTGATGGCAAGCTGCACACATTTAATCTCGACGAATTTATTTTAAATGGTGCCCCACCGTATGACCTACCCGTAATTAGTGCGGGTTCTATCGTGCGAATCCACGATTTACCGCAAGATCCCTCTGACAACAAATCCCAATGGGTTCGCCAGAGCTCCGACGCCTCAATTTACGTCTTTGGTCAAGTGAATTCACCGGGCCGCTACCGTTTTACCAAAGAGATGCATTTTCTCGATATTCTTTCCGCTGCCGACGGGCCAACCAAAGATGCCGATATTCACAATATTCGCGTCACACACCGTGACAAAAGCTATTCAAAAGTCAGCAAACTCAATCTATCACTTTATTTTGAAACCGGTGATGAATCGCTGCTCCCCAACGTTGTTATGGGTGACACTATTTATATTCCTGAAAAAGACAAAAATTGGCTCGATCAAAGTAAAGAATCAACCGTGCGCATTTTGGGAGCAGTCAACAAACCCGGTCGCTATGTATTTAACGACAACATGACCATCTTGGATGTGCTCGCAGAAGCTGGCGGACCAAATGATAACGCCTATGTAGAAAAAATCTCTGTGGTCAATATGTCTTGCTGCCAACAGCAAGCCCGCACCTTCAACCTGATTGAATTCAGTAAAACTGCGAACATCTATCAGCTGCCTGTTATTCGTGCTGGCGACACTATTTTTGTGCCCGACCGCCGAGATACCTTTCTTGAGAAAGCACGAGTCGGCTTAGAAGATATTCTTCGACTGACCACCACGATTGTACTGATTGGAGCCTTGTAATGATTCCAGCCACACACAATGAAATTGAACAAATCTACTTAGCGGCAGAGCAGCAGCAATCTAGGTCAATTTGTGTTACGGCCTGCCATTCTGGTGACGGTGTAACCTCAGTTGCAACCGCATTGGCAGAGCGTTATCTTCTTGCCGGACAATCCACTCTGCTTGTCGATCTAAATTTATTTCGTTCGAATTTCCAGTCTTCACTATTGCCAGGCCAACCAAGCGATAACCCCATCAGTTGGTTAGAACAACTCGACAGCAGGCGTGTGTTTACCGGCATCGTTAAACCCACCCTGCAATCTGATATCGTTAATTATCGTAATCCTCTCTATCTCGAAAAAAAGATCGAAACGTGGTTGCTTGAGTTCGATCGTGTCATCGTCGACACCTCGCCACTATTACAAGTCAATCGCGGCAATATCTCGGCGCAATGTGTCGCACAAGCCTGTCAACATACTTTGCTGGTTGTTCTTGGCGCGCGCACCAGAGAAAACCAACTCAGCATGGCAATGGAGCTGTTGAATCGTAGTGAAAGTACGTTGATTGGTTGCGTGATCAACAGTAAATATCAACCCACTCTCGCACAAGAAATGGTGCGTGAACTCAATCGCTTTAAATGGATACCAAAACGATGGCGGGATAACTGGATCACAAAGTTATTAAACCATGAACTACTCACCTTAATCGCGTAAATTCACGGAGGATAATCACTATGTCATTTCGCTCCAAAACCATTGTCGGAATCGCACTGATCGAGGTGGTATTACTGGTTATCTTGGTGTTCAGCTCGATGCGTTTCCTGTCTCAATCCAACGAACAGCAACTATTACAGCGCGTTACCACCACTTCGCAAATGTTTGCTATTGTGGCAGCGAAACCGTTGATGAATAAGGACATTAACGAGCTTGAGGAGCTCGCTAATCAATTTTTCCTGGTTGAAGATCTCGCCTATATACGCATTGCCGACAACGGCGACGATCTTGTTTGTATCGGGGATAAAACTCTACTTAAAAGAGCGATGTCGATCGATTCCAATTTAAACAGCAGCAACGATGGTATTTTTGATACCCGTGTCCCAATAGGTAACGGCAGCGCTTATATCGACATGGGGTTTCGTACCGATGCCATTAGCGCCATGTTGCAACACGCCCGTCAAGCAATCATCTCAATCGCCATTATTGAGGTTATCCTCGTCGCCTTCTTCTCTTACATCTTAGGCAGTTACCTTACTCGCGGGTTAACCCGATTAACCAGAGCGGCAAATACCGTATGTCGCAATGGCCCCGGCTTCCAACTTAACGAACACTCTAAAGATGAACTGGGCGATGTCGCTAGAGCCTTCGATGCCATGTCGACCAAACTTGAACAGAGTTACGGCTCATTACAACAAGCTCGGGCTGAAGCAGAACAAGCCTGTGAATCAAAAGGCCGCTTCTTAGCATCAATGTCTCATGAAATTCGCACTCCCATGAATGGAGTACTGGGGGTATTGAACGTATTGGAAGAAACAAAACTCAGTAAAGACCAACGTAAGTTAATCACCACCGCCACGGATTCAGGTCACTTTTTATTGTCAGTGATTAATGACATTCTCGATTTTACCCGCATGGAGTCAAACACTCTGATTCTCGACAACTCACCTTTTGATTTCCGCCGTTGTGTCGAAAGTGTGGTTGACAGTTTTATGCCCTCAGCCAAAAACAATGACCTAATTCTACATTGTTATATTCCCGCTCAAGTGCCTGCTAAGGTTCGAGGCGATGAAAATCGCATTAAGCAGATCTTGCACAACCTAATTGGCAACGCGATTAAATTTACCAAACAAGGGAGTGTCTCGATCAAGATTGATGCGCAATCACCAAATGACGAACGAGTCACTCTGATGTGCAGTGTCACCGACACCGGTATTGGCATCAAAGCCAGTGCGCTGGACTACTTGTTTGAAGAGTTCACCATGGTCGATCAAAGCTATTCGCGTATCCATGAAGGATCAGGGCTAGGATTAGCAATTTGTAAACGCTTAACCCAAATGATGGATGGTCATATGGAGGTCAGCAGTGAGCCCGGTGTAGGTAGCACCTTTAGCTTCACTATCGTACTAGAACTTGCTGATGAATTGATTGGCGATGTGGTTCCCACCCAAATAAAAACCACCCCACTTGACCCAAATTTGCGTATTTTGGTCGCGGAAGACAACCGTGCCAATCAACTGGTCATTAAGAGTATGTTTAGCCATGCCGGACTAAATCTTGATATGGTCGAAAATGGCAATCAGGCCGTTGAACAAGTACAAAAGTATCAATACGACCTGATCTTTATGGACATTTCCATGCCAGAAATGGACGGAATGCAAGCCTGCAAAGCCATACGAGCGCTTGATGACCCACATAGCGCTAATATCCCAATTATCGCGCTTACTGCACATGCGCTTACTGGTGACAAAGAAAAATTCTTAGAAGTGGGAATGAACGATTACTTATCAAAACCGGTACGATTATCACAACTAATTGAAAAAATTAATCTATTCTTAAATAGTGAAGATGAAAAATGCGCCGACAAGGAAGTGTTCGCCGCGACAGAAATTGTCGATGAATCATCCCTATCCGCCAGCGATGATAGAAATAAAGAAAACAACGAGGAGAGCCCTGTGAACGAAGAACTCGTGGATGAAGAAATTTTGCAGCAAATGATTCAAGACACCAGCGCTGACGTCTTACCTCTATTGATAGATCATTATGTGGAAGAATCTAAAAAGCGCATCGACATCTTAAACAACGCTTTTATCGAAAGGGACACAGAAGTGATTGAGTTTGAAAGCCACACTTTGGGCAGTTCATCCTTAGCACTTGGCAATCGTGTATTATCGGATCTAGCGCGGAAAATTGAGCGCTTGTGCCTTGAAGGCCATCCCGAACAAGTTTTCGACTATCACCAAGAGTTAATTGAGCTTGCTCAACACTCTTTCGAAGCCATCATTCATAGAAAAACGCTAGGATTCACCCAAACCGCTGAATAAATCATCGGTTGTGACGTGACAACAAGGAAGTGCCAATGAAATCAAAAGTACTTTTAATCGAAGATTCGACCTCACTGGCAGTGTTGTATCAGCAGTATGTCAAAGACGAGCCTTTTGACCTTTTTCACGTTGAAACAGGCCGTGAAGCGATCGCATTTATTGAGCGCAACGTCCCTCAGTTGGTGATCCTTGATCTCAAGTTACCTGATATGGATGGCCAAGACATTCTCGACTGGATTGTTGAAAATCAAGTGCCAACGTCTGTGATTGTCGCGACCGCGCACGGTTCGGTTAATGTTGCCGTCAACTTGCTGCAGAAAGGCGCTAAAGATTTTATAGAAAAACCAATCAAAGCCGACCGTTTGAAAACATCGATTAATCTGCACCTTCAACGTGCCAAACTCGAAGATTTGGTTGAAAACATTGAGAGCAAATTTGATCGCCAACGCTTCCATGGTTTTATTGGTAGTAGCCTACCGATGCAAGGTGTTTATAAAATAATCGACTCTGTAGCCCCAACCACCGCCAGTGTGTTTATTATCGGCGAAAGTGGTACCGGTAAAGAAGTGTGCGCTGAAGCGATTCATAAAGAGAGTAAACGCCGTGATAAGCCGTTTATCGCAATCAACTGTGGCGCAATTCCTAAAGACTTGATGGAAAGTGAGATTTTTGGTCATCTAAAAGGGGCATTTACCGGAGCAACAACCGATAGAAAAGGCGCAGCAACAGCAGCCAATGGCGGCACTATGTTCCTTGATGAGCTGTGCGAAATGGACTTGGAAATGCAGAAAAAATTGCTGCGTTTTCTCCAAACAGGCACGTTCACTCCTCTGGGTGCCAACAAGGAACAAAAAGTCGATGTTCGCATCATTTGTGCGACCAACCGCGATCCTCTAGTGGAGGTTGAAGAAGGCCGATTTAGAGAAGATTTATATTACCGCGTACATGTTGTGCCGATTGAAATGCCCCCACTACGCGAGCGCGGTGGTGACATTGCCACGCTTGCCACCCATTTTCTAAAACTGTACGCGAAGCAAGACCAGAAAAAATTCCGCACTATCAATAAAGACGCAGAAGCGATCTTAAAACGTTACGCATGGCCAGGTAACGTGCGTCAATTACAGAACATACTGCGTAATATTGTCGTGCTCAATAACGATGAGCGTTTAGCGGTGGAGCATTTACCAACACAAGTGGTGCAATTACGAAAAGCTGCCAGCGTAACGCGAACGGCCAGTGTCGATAATCACCCTTCCCCTGCCGCTCAAGAGTATATTGTGAATGAAACAAATCACACCGCCACATCACAAAGCGAGAGTTCCAATGTCAGTGAGTCGACCATCCGCCCTATGTGGCAGATTGAACGTGAAGCCATTCAGCAAGCGATTGAACTGTGTGATGGCAACGTACTCAATGCAGCAGTACTACTCGAACTGAGCCCTTCTACGGTTTACCGTAAAAAACAGGCTTGGGAAACAGAAGATGAACAAAACTTCGTCCAATGAAATTTGGTTAATAGTCGATAGCCGTCAGTTTGGCGGCATCGAAACCCACGTTTTGCAACTCGCTCAAGGGCTAATCGCCCATCAACAAGCGTTAAAAGTATGGCTAGTGAGCCGCTATTCATCGCCGTCACCTATCTGCACAAAGCTAAAAACACTAGGAATAGACTATGATTTTCTCGGCGGTGATGATAACTCAGCCAGCCATCTAAGCGCGCTTTCCAAGCTTATTCACTTACTCAAACAACAACGCCCATTACTGGTTCATGCCCATGGTTATCGTGCGAGTATCCTAACCAAAATCGCGAAGTTGCTCACTCGCAGCCCTCAAATATCCACCTACCACGCCGGTGAAAACCCAAGCGGCCGAGTCAAACTCTATGATTGGCTCGATCGCATCAGTGCCTTTGTATCTGACCAATCGTTAGTCGTTAGCCACGCCATCGCCAATAAAATTCCGACTAGCAGCCACTACCTCAATAACTTTATTGACTGCCAATCCATCTCTTTTCAACATGGTCAATCCATCGCTTTCGTTGGCCGATTAAGTTCAGAAAAAGCACCCGACCGATTTTGTCGTTTGGCTGCTAATTTCCCTTCACTCCGCTTTGATATTTATGGCACTGGCCCTCTCAAACAACAAATCGACACCATTGCAGGTAAAAACGTTCACTGCCACGGCCACCAAAGTGAAATGAATACTGTCTGGCCAACCATCTCAGTATTGGTGATTTGCTCTGAATTTGAAGGATTACCTATGGTCGCTCTAGAAGCAATGGCTCGCGGTATTGTCATCATCGCTAGCCGAGTAGGTGAACTGCCTAACTTAATTATTAATGGCGAAAACGGCTGGTTAGCCTACGAAGAAGCCACTTTCAGCGAGCAATTGCAGCAGTGGCAATCTCTTAGCGATGAGGGACAGTTAGCAATGCGTGTCAATGCCACCAACACCATTCATCAACATTACTCTCAGCAAGCGGTCATTCCCAAATTGCTAAAAATCTACCATGCTGTTTCAACTCAGTTTGATTCTCAAATTGCGAACTAAACGTTTAATATCGCACCATTCCATTTATTTGAACTAAATTTCAAATACTTACACTGACAAAGCTATTGGCATCTAGATTGCTCTATTACCACTATGATAACAACAATGTGGCGGGCTAGCGGATGACGGATATAACAAAAATCTTATATGTTCATTATGGTGATAACTGGATTCGAGGCAGTGAACAGTGTCTGCTCGACCTTATTCTCAACCTCGATCGCCAGCGCTTTGAACCCATCGTGTGGACAAATAACCCGGCACTGTTGCCCTTTCTAGATGCGCAAAACATTGAATACCAATTGGATGATTTTACTTTGCTACTCGGGTGGCAGGAGCCAACCTTTGACTTAAAAAGCTGGGCGTCGTTGGTCAAAAAAGGACAACGAATGGTCAAGCAGCGCAATATCGCGTTGGTACACATCAATAGTGGCGCGCCGTGCCAGTGGATGGCTGTCGCAGCGCGGTTATGCCATTGCCCAATGGTCACTCATTTACACAGTGACTACTTAAGCCGTGACCGCGTCACGCTCGGCCTGCACATGTCACCCCATATCATCACCGCCAGCAATGCCATCTCTCAAAATTTACGCCTTGACGGTTACCCAACCGATCAATTGTCGGTCATACACAACGGCATCAACATCGGCGCCTTACAGCAGCAAAAGACGGTGGATATTCATCAACATCTTAGTTTAAATCCAGACACAAAAATTTTTACCACGGTCGGTTCGCTCATTGAGCGAAAAGGCGTCGACCGTATCATTCAAGCACTCCGTTACCTCACCTTAGAATATCCGAATAGCCATCTGGTCGTGATTGGTGAAGGTGAGCAAAAGCAGCAACTGATTCAACTAACCCATGACATGCATTTAACCGCGCATGTCCATTTCGTTGGCGAACAACACAATGTGGTTGGTTGGCTAAAGGGATCTGATGCGTTTGTTAGTGGTGCCCGCCAAGAAGCCTTTGGTTTGGTTGTCACTGAAGCGGCTATTGCTAAAACCCCTATTATCGCCCCATATGAAGGTGGGATACCCGAGATAGTTCAACATGGCGAAACAGCGCTGCTTTACGTCAATAATGGTTACGCGCCATTACTCAATATGATGCGCTGTATTCACTCTCATCCCACTGAGTGTCTTGAACTAACTAAACGCGCTTATCAAGTCGTCTGCGACCATTTTAATCATCAGCGTTATGTCGATGATATTTGTGCGCTCTATCAGAGCTTGCTTGAGCAGCAACAACCTAGCCGACCTTCTCTACTGAATAGCTTTAAGCCTTTGAAAACGGCGTTTTCTAATCGTCACAAGTCACTTTCTAGCCGCAATAAATAGGAGTTATCTATGACTATGATTCATAACGTGATATTTGACCCTATTCCGTTTAAGGGCGGTTCAAAAATCGCCACGAGTGAAGCCTTAAGGCAATGTGATCGCCAACAAGTCACTTTTACGGTTCTGACCGTTGATCGCGACTTCTGGCAAAACAGCATGTTTGCGAATCAACATCGCGTTAACGTGCTACCTTTGATCGCACTTCCATGGGTAAGTAGACAATATTCAGGTCTATTCTATTGGCTCAATCAATTTTACTTCGCTTTAGCACTGCTCTGTTATTGCATTCGACTGCCTAAAGTCGACCATGTTATAGGGGCGTCAGGTCCCGGCATTGATATGGCGATTTATCTTGCGCAATTAGTGCATCGTTTTTCGATTGTTCAACTCATCCATGGCAACGTAGCCACTTCACGCTCAATTGGTTGGTGCTTAACGCGAGCACAACAGATTTTCTATTTACCCTCAGCGCATCAAAGCATGGTGAACGCCTTGCAATGTTATATCCGTCATCATACAAATATCGAAGATGTCGATGCCGTAACGCTATTTCACATCAAGTCGAATCATTTCCACACTTTCGTCAACGGTCTTGCCAAAGAGAATTGGCCTTCCAAAACGATGGCTCAGATCCCAACCTGCTTCTGGTGTGCTTCAACGCTAAAATGGAAAGGGCTCGATCTATTTGTCGATACACTCCGTCAATTGCATACCACTCATGCCGTGAAAAGCCATATCTGTTTTATCCAACCTAAAGAGATCATGTTGGAGGTCTCGAGTGCTCCCATCGCTCTAAGGCATACAAAATGGTATCAAGACCCCAACAATCTCGATGACATTCGTCGCGGATGTAATATTTTCGTTTCGACCAGCACTAAAGAGCCCTTTGGCCTATCGATATTGGAATCGCTTGCAGCGGGAATGTGCGTCATCATCCCGCAAGATGGTAGTTATTGGGATTTACAGTTAACCGACAAGGTTAACTGCATCAAATACAAAGCTGGCGATCCGTTCGCGCTAAGGCAAGCCATTCTCTCGGTCTACACAGACCAACACTTATTGCAGGCAACCCAACAAAATGGCATTCAAGTCGCCCAACGCTATCGCGCCCATAAGACCTATTCACAGATCGTTGCAGGCGTGAGTGGTCAGTTAGTCGACAACGAATTAGCCGAGTCCGCATGGCTAGATTATGAGTAATCCACGTGTGACACCACCATCGGGACAACACGCTGAGAAGGCGACGAGAATGGGTGCATGGAAAGAAATGATCCTTTACGGTTCAGCACTGCTGATGATGAAAGGCGCCTCACTCATCACTCTGCCATTTATGACCCACTACTTATCGGTTGAACAAATTGGCCAACTTGAGTTACTTGCCACCAGCACAGTGTTGTTTACTTTGCTCGCTTCGCTCTCCATGCATGAAAGTTTGTATCGATTCATCGCGACGGCGGAAGACAAACATCAGCAACGTGAACAAACCAACCGACTCTACATAACGGCGATGTGCATCTCATTGCTCTTCGTGACGATATTATTTGGCCTCTATCAAGGGCTCCAACTGCTTGCGCCCTCACTCACACTGTTTCACTATTTCACGCCGATGCAATGGATATTGATTGCAACTGCGGTGGTATTGGAAAGCGCTCTAGCCATCAGTTTGGCGTGGTTAAGATTACAGGGTCGAGCCGAGGTGTTTTTCAAACTTAGCGTGGTTAGTGTAACCTGCCAAGTCAGCTTAATTTTATTGGTCGTCCGTTTTTATCCAAGTGTCACCGCCGTCTTTTGTGTCGGTGTTGCAACGGCATTACTGCAGTGTCTTCTTTTGCACTGCTACCATCGTTTCCACTTTAAACTGCTCACTCCCGCACAAATTGCTCATTACTTACGCTATTGCTTGCCAATTATGGGCTCCGCTTTGATTGCCTTCGGTCTAAACGGTGGTGAACGATGGATTGTGGCACAAACACTCAATCTGGAGTTGCTGGGGCAATATGCCATTGCACTTAAATTTGCCCTGGCCGTTGGAATTTTGTTGCAGCCGTTTCATATGTGGTGGATGCCAAAACGGTTTGAATGCTGGCAAACACAAGGTGCAAAAAAAACAGCACGACATAGTCAGGCCGGGATTGTTTATGCCTGCTTAGTGTCACTTGGCATAGTGTGGCTAGCAAAGTGGTTTATCACTCTCTATTTGCCTAGCCAATATTCACTGGCGGTCTATTTAATCGTGATGACTGTCGCTGCCATGTTGTATAAAGAGTTAGTTGAAATCGTCAATATCGGCTTACTTAAAAGCCAGCAAACTCGCCGTTTACTGCTCATTAATCTCATCATCACCGTGACTACATTGCTGATGCTTTTTGTCATCATGTTCGTATTGGACTATCGTTCAATTTGGCTCATTGTCACAATGGTCACACTCGCGCAACTGAGTCGCTTTATCGCTGTTTTTCTCCTCAGTCAATACTGCGCACCACTGCCTTATCATCCCGCGCTAAGTATCGTAATTCTAATTACTTCATTTTTTCTGATTAGCGCCTTTGCTGATATTCCAACGACATTGATGTTTATCCTTGCCTTTGTTCAACCCGCAATTTTATTGCTCGCCGTGCAGCAACTCGGTGTCATTAATCTACCCTATCACGCGGTAAAACTTGCGTGGCAGAGATTTCGCGTATGAATAAAACCCTACCGATGCCTAATTTGGTCACCTTATTGGTTGTTTGCCTGATCTTATCCATCGCGTGGCTGACCAATCCGAGTCCTGCCTTTATTATTGCGCTAGGGCTACTGCCCCTTGGCGCTTTATTTGTCCTCAACCAAACCTTTTGGATGGTAAGCTTGTTTGTGCTGTTCTCTTTTTTCCGTATTCATGAGGCATTCCCAGTCATCTATAACTTACGCGTCCCGCTACTGCTCTCTTTGGGCGCACTAGGTGCACTGTGTTTTCACATTTTCGTCAGCAAACAAATCAAACCTTTTTGGCATCCTTGCCTCGGCTGGTTAATCGTATTCTGGGCACTCATTTTTATTGGTATCGTCTTCGCTTCAAATCGCGGAGTTGCCTTTGAATATTTCAAAAATGTTTATTGGAAAATCATTGTCATGACGCTGGCTATTTCATGGCTAATCTCCAGTGAATTAAGCCTGAAGCGCATGGCCATCATGATTGTATTAGCAGGTTTGATGATTGCCGGCGTTGCGATTAATAACGCCTTTGGTGGCGTTGGTCTGGTTGAAGGCACTCGAGTCACTATTGGTCGAGATTTAGGATCAATGTTGGGTGATCCTAATGACCTTTCATTGGTATTAATGTTTCCTTTAGCGTTTTCTCTAAGTCTAATGATGACTAAAAATCTCGGCTGGGTTCGACTGCTTGGTGCGTTGTGTACGGTGGCAGCTTTTTACGCTGTGATTGAGACCCAAAGTCGTGGCGGTTTGCTTGGGTGTATCTCAATTTTGGGCGTTTTCGGTTTAAAACATATACGCTCCAAGTTGTTACTTGCATTACTTGGCGTTATTGCTTTCATCGCACTCTTTTACATGGCGGGGATTTCCGACAGAAAATCAGGTGGTAGTGCTGAAGTAGGTGTGGATGAGTCCGCAATGGGTCGCCTATATGCCTGGGAAGCCGCATTTAAGATGGCGTTAGATCGACCATTAACCGGAGTTGGCATCGACAATTTTTATTTCAATTACTTTTATTACTCCTCACACTGGGATGGGTTAAATCATGCCGTGCACAGTACTTGGTTTGGTGTTCTTGCGGAATCAGGCTTCGTGGGATTATTCGTGTTTATCGGTATCATTGCCACAGTAATCAATACCAGCCGAAAAAATTTAAAAGCACTAAACGAAAGCCAACATACCTTCTCTCCTTATGTGTACGCATCCGCCTTTGCCGTCTATGCCAGCTTAGTCGGCACCATCGTTTCGGGAACCTTTTTAACTCAGGGCTTCAATTGGCCAATCTATATCCTAGCGGGTCTATCTATTGCGTGTCATCGTATTATTCAAAATGATTTTCAAAATGAAAATCAAATCACGACAAAGCACAACAACAATTCAACATGATGATTTATAAGCAATTAATCTTTGGCACGTAATATGAATTGTTAATGTAAGCAATGTTTTATAACGAGGTGCTTATGTCAGTTGCGTCACTCAAAATTTGGCTACAAACTCACCCAAATCCACGCTATCAAAGACTGTTTGAGTGGCTAAAACAGGCTCGCGCAACCGGCGTTCCTACGCCACGTTTGTTTAATGTAGCTATGTTTCATTTAGTGCAATTCTTTTCCTTAGTCAGCCAAACCATATTGCGTCTGTTTGTTTATACGCCAGCATTCAAAGGCCGAACCACACAATGTGGTAAACAGCTTTATCTCTACGGCGGAATACCTTTTGTTTCAGGCCCCCTCACGTTACGGATTGGCCATCAGTGTCGAATTTCCGGCCACACAACATTCTCTGGCCGAGTACAAAGCGGTCAACCCGAACTACTGATTGGCAACAATGTCGATGTGGGGTGGCAAAGCACAATAGCGGTCGGAAAAACAATCGTCATTGAAGACAACGTACGCATTGCCTCAGGTGCATTTATCTTTGGCTATTCGGGTCATGCTCTTGATGCCCAGTTACGCGCCCAAGGATCCCCTGATGATGACGCTAACGTTGGCGATATCCTCATCAAACAGAATGCATGGATTGGCACCAATGTGACCATCTGCCCCAATGTCACCATCGGCGAAGGCACTATAGTCGGAACCGGCAGTGTCGTGACCCATGATCTCCCAGATTTTGTTGTTGCTGTCGGTAATCCGGCGCGAGTCGTCCGCCATTTAAAGGAGCAAGACTATGCGTGATATGATTGTTTTTGGTGAAGATTTTGGTGGACTGCCATCAAGCACTCAACACTTAATCCGACACCTACCTAAAATGAGAAAGATCATCTGGGTCAATTCAATAGGCTTACGTCAACCTAAACTAAACGCCAATGATTGCCGTCGTGCAGTATCTAAGCTGATTGGGCAGCCCAAACAAGGCTTTAGTACCCCTTCTCAAGTGCCTGATAATGTTCATATTGTAAACTTGCGTACCATACCTGCTCCCAGCAGTCATATTAGTCGCCAGCTCGCGAAGACGATGATGTTGAATCAACTTCTTCCGATCTTAGCTGAACATCATATTGAGAAACCGATTTTATGGAGTTCATTACCCACCGTGGCCGATCTTTGCGGGCATCTCAATGAATCAGGGGTGATCTACTACTGTGGTGATGATTTTTCAGCGTTGTCAGGTGTTGACCATCACGTGGTTGCCGAACATGAAGAGAAGATGGTTAAAAAAGCCAACCTTGTTCTGGGGGCAAGTGAAGCAATCTGCGCGAAGTTTCCGCATAACAAAACCTTGTTGCTGCCACACGGAGTGGATGTCGACCTATTTAGCCAACCCGCTCCAATCGCGTTGGATTTTCCGCAAAACGGCAAACCTATTGCAGGCTTTTATGGCAGCCTATCAAACTGGTTAGATTATGATTTGATCAATTTTGTCGCATTAAATCTGCCGGGCTGGGACTTTCTTTTCATTGGACCAAATGAGATGCCTTATAACCCACTACCAAAGTTGGCCAATATCCATTATTTAGGTCCTAAACCACACAACCAACTCCCTTGCTACAGCCAGCACTGGCAGGCCAGCTTATTACCCTTCAAATCTAATAAGCAAATCCAAGCATGTAATCCTCTAAAACTACTTGAATACCTCGCCGCTGGTGCACCTATTGTCGCAACACCGTTTCCTGCATTAGAGCGATATAGTAAGTACGTCAATGTTGTCGAGAGCGCTCATGAAATGAGCGAAGCGCTTAAAATGACCAACTATGAACCTAAGCACTCAGCAGACATTGTCGCCGATGATAGTTGGCGAGCTCGTAGTCAATTTGTTCGCTCACTATTGGATATGATATGAGTAGCATCACGCTGCGTATTGCGGAGATATTAAATGCGGCGTGGCGACAGCGTTACGTTATCGTGTTACCGACATTAATTTTACCTTTTGTTGGTTTGATGGTCGCTAAACTGGCCCCAACGGTGTATGTCTCACACACCAGTATGCTTATCCAAGAAACGGCAAAAATGAACCCATTTTTGGAGGATATTGCTGTTTCAACCATGTTGAAAGAAAGATTAAATGCGCTAAGCACCTTGTTAAAAAGTCGCCATGTTCTCCAATCCGTCGCGGCTGATCAAGGCCTGATCACTCCTGATATGAGTACATTACAACAAGAACGCATTATCCAGCGTTTATCGGCCAACCTCTCTGTCAATCAACCTGGCAAAGATTTCTTGCAGATAGAGTTAACAGCCGAGAAACCAGATGGTATGGCTTCCTTGTTAACCTCAATCAGTGAGCACTTTATTGAACAGCTGCTCGCGCCTGAGCGCTCTTCTATTCGTGACTCAAGTGAGTTCTTAACCATTCACATTGAAAAACGCCGTAGTGAGTTGGACCAAGCCGAAAATGCACTGGCCGAGTACCGAAACAAAAACCTTGCTGTAACTCCTGAAATGCAAAACCAAAGCCTCACCCAACTGGCGACGCTCAAACAAAACCTAGCGGAGAAGCAAGCCGAACTGGCAGGGGTGGAAAAAAGCTTAGGCTCGCTCGATCAGCAGTTGTCCAAGACAAATCCTGTTATTGGCCGCATTGAAGATCAAATCATCGAAATTCGCAGCGCACTGACTTTACTCCAAGCTAAGTACACCGATAACCACAGCTCCGTACAAGCCAAAAAAAGAGAACTAAAGCGCTTGGAGAGTGAACGCAACTTATTGTTAGAAGTTGAACAACCCAATGTCACCAGTGATCAACTTTGGGATATCGCCAGCAGCAACACCCTCTCTGATATTAATAACATTCAACCCTTATTGGTCACCCAACTTCATAGCTTACAACTTGTACGCAGTCGCTATGAGTCTTTGACAGAAGAAACCAAAAGTCTTGAGTCAATGATTACAGCCATTGAAGAACAAGCCCAAAACTTTGGGGACACAGCACAACAGATGTACCGTTTGAAACGGGATGCTCAGATCAAGCGCCAACTGTATGACGAGTTATTGCAACGTTATGAAATGGCGCAATTAACAGGCTCTCTTGGGGTATTTGAGGAAAACAAACGTGTCAAAATTATCGACCTACCCTATACCCCAAGCGCTCCTGCGAATTTACCGACTCTGATTTACATTCTTGCTGGCTTGATAGCTGGTATCGGGCTTGGTGTAGGGATGGCTTACCTTTTCGAATTATTTGATTCATCTCTGCGTAGATCTGATCAAGTAGAGGCGATAACGCATGCACCAGTACTGACAACCATTCCTAAAATTGCATTACGATTCTCAAAATAACACCACCGATAAACACCCTACAATAAATTACATAAATAATTGTTTTTATTGACGTTAAATTATGGCACAGAAGATGCAAAAACCATATACGTTGATTAATACGGTGGTAAAACATGAATAAGAATGATGCAAAACAAGCACAGCCAAAATTAACTGTTCATGTCGTGCAACATCTTGCGCCCGGTGGTATTGAGACGTTAGTTCTTGAAATGTTACGCCATGCCGACAAGCAACATCGCATTTTGATTGTTAGCTTGGAAGGTAGCCTTTCCAGAGCAATTCAACGCTGGCCAAGACTAATGCCATTTAAGAACCACCTTATTTTTCTCAATAAACCTCATGGCGTGCAACTGTCAACACTGCTCGTACTGGCAAAATTATTGAAGTTATTAAAACCACAGGTGCTCCACACCCATCATATTGGCCCGTTACTGTATGGTGGCGCAGCAGCAAAAATCGCTCGCATCTCTTGCCATATTCATACCGAGCATGACATATGGCATCTATCAAATCGTAGCAGCGCTCGCCTACAGCGCCTCGCCTTAAATATGGCAAAACCACGTTTAGTTGCCGATGCAGACCGTGTTAGTGCAGGCCTAAGCCGTCAATTCAATTACCCCGATATTACCGTGATCAAAAATGGGATTGATTGCCAGCGCTTCAAACCCGCAAGCCTGACTTTAGCGCGACAAAAATTGGGGCTACCTTTGTCTGATACGATTATTGGCAGCGCAGGACGATTGGAATACGTCAAAGGCCATGACATATTAATCAAGGCTCTCGTCCTTCTGCCGCGAAACATCTCTATCGCCATTGCTGGTATCGGCTCTCAAGCTGAAAAACTCAAAAACCTTGCCCAGCAACTCAATGTGGTAGATCGCATACATTGGCTAGGTTTGGTTGAGGATATGCCGCGTTTCTATCAATCACTCGATATGTTCTGCTTACCATCACGTCACGAAGGCTTCCCACTTTCCACTTTAGAAGCACAGGCATGTGACATTGTCACGATTGCAAGCCAAGTCGGGTCAGTCGAAGAAACCATTTGTCCTCACAGCGGCGCTTTATTTGAGGTCGAAAAACCACAAGCGCTCGCAAGACAAACGTTGTCTACCTTAGCCGACATAAAATCTGTGAGCCCTCGTCGATTTGTACTCAATAATAATAATATTCAAACGATGGTCGCGGCTTATCAAAACTTGTCAGTGGAGGTTCGTTAATATGCTAAATACTCTACTCATTGCGCTATTTTTTCTCAGTGCGAGCTTAGTGATTTATCATCACTGCGGCTATCCGCTATTGCTGCGTTGGTATGCCAGAAATGAAACCGCTCGTCAGTTCAACACCCCATTACGTTACTATCAACCTTCGCGTGCCGATCGCGCTCGAGCGACCATTACCATAATTGTACCCGCTTATAATGAACAACACTGGATTGCCGATAAAATTCGCAACCTTGCCTGTCTCGACTATCCACGTGAGCGCTATAACGTCATCATCGCTTGTGACGGCTGCACAGACAACACCGTAGCGATTGCCGAAGAAACCATTCAAGAAGCCATCTGTAGCGAAACGCACTTTGAAATCATCAACTTCACACGCAACCGCGGTAAAGTGGCCCTCATCAATCACCTAATGCCGAACATAATCAGTGATATCACCGCGCTAAGCGATGTTTCTGCGTTAATCTCGATTGACGCGCTCCTGCTGGCCGATCATCATTTTCACGATACGAATGTCGGCGTGCTCAATAGCCAATATCAGCTGCTCGCTTCAATCAATCCCAGTGAAGAGAAATATTGGCGCTACCAAAGTATGGTTCAGCTTGGTGAAGCCAACCTAGGCGCGAACATTGGTGCACACGGTGCATTTTATTTATTCCGAACTCATCTATTTCAACCACTCGCCGACAACACCATCAATGATGATTTTATTCTGCCAATGGAAATTGTTCGCTTAGGGTACAAAGCGATCTATGAGCCTAACGTGGTAGCGATTGAGCAAGAGACCTCGAGTGCGAATAAAGACTACCAACGTCGCCTGCGTATTTCGGCGGGCAACATGCAACAAGCCATTCATCTCGCGGGGCTATTTCTGCCACGCTATCGCGCCATTGCATTTGCGTTTGCCTCAGGAAAAGGACTGAGATTACTGACTCCTTACTTAATGATCACTTGCTTCGTTACCTCGGTATTGCTCGCTACACAACCAATGTTTGCCTTATTCGCCCTCGCACAGATACTGCTCTATGCCATTGCGCTATTTGGTATCCGTTTTCCTCAGCATATATCCAACAAATACTGCCAATTTCTCGCCTATTTTGTCGCGGGGCACTTTGCCAATCTCTATGGTGGACTGCGCTACATCTTCGGACTAGAAAATGGACGCTGGAAACGAGTATAAGGAATCTGACATGCCGCACATCACTGCTAATTACCCAACTTGGCTCGCTAAGCGCTTGTTTGACCTCTTCGGTGCTTGTTTTGCGTTGTTGCTCCTTGCACCTATACTGCCGTTTATTGCATTGGCGATTAAACTCACTTCCACTGGGCCCGTGTTTTATCACCAACTGCGGGTCGGCAAATCGACACCAGCACAAATGGAGTTGTTCTACATTATTAAGTTTCGCACCATGTATCAAGATGCTGAAACTCGAACTGGCGCAGTATGGGCAACCAAGAATGATCCGAGAATCACCCCTATTGGACGCTTTTTACGTAAAACACGACTGGATGAGATACCGCAACTGTTCAATGTACTACGCGGAGAAATGTCACTTATTGGTCCGCGCCCTGAGCGACCAACTTTTTACAACGAGCTGGAAACTGCGATTCCCTACTTCGCCGACCGTACTTACGGGGTCATGCCGGGTATAACCGGCTTAGCGCAAGTCAACCAAGGCTACGACACTTGCATTGATGATGTCAGACGCAAAGTAGGCTTTGATCACAGCTATGCGTTATCACTGCGTTCAACAAAATCGTGGTTTATGATGGATAGCAAAATTATTTTTAGTACCTTCATCGTGATGTTTAATGGTCGTGGCCAATAAAATCAGCCATATTTTCCTTACTTATGAACACTAATATCTATAAACCGACTCGGCTCGTTCAATTTACTGAGTGAGCTAGCGCACACTTTTCCGCCTTACAAGAATAAAACGCAACCAATCTGCACATAACTCCGCCAAACAGTTCAATTTACTCAAAATTACCCTTGCACCGCCCCAAAACAGTGGGTAATATTCGTCTCGTTCCACAGGAATGCCCGCTTAGCTCAGTTGGTTAGAGTACTTGCATGACATGCAAGGTGTCACTGGTTCGAGTCCAGTAGCGGGCACCATTCTTGTCTTAAACAAGAAAGTTGAACAATACAATTTGCCCGCTTAGCTCAGTTGGTTAGAGTACTTGCATGACATGCAAGGTGTCACTGGTTCGAGTCCAGTAGCGGGCACCAAATTCGTTCTTATGAACAAACAACAAAGCCCACTTCATGTGGCTTTGTTGTTTCTGCCCTACACTCACTAATCACTTTCTAAACACGCTTTGAGTCACGGACTGATACCTACCACAATAAGTAGTCAAAAATTTGCGCAAGAAACATTGCGAGTGCTAAACACTGACGTCTGGTTATTCTAGTTATCAAATTTTGACAATATTATAAACGAATCAGCCATCGTTTCCTGAATCACTCATTGCGTAAATTTATAGTGATAACAAGACGTTCTATCTTTGATTAATAAAACAAGCAATGTTTATCGTGTCGATTAAGATGTATACTTGGATAAATAATCTTAACAACTACACTTCGGCCTCAATTCTTGATTAAGAACGCAAATGCATAAAAGCTTATCTGACCTATTTCGCAACCACATTAACCCTATCGCTAAACTATTCATGGCGACGATCATTCTTGTGGGCACTGCGTATGCGATTTTTAATGCCGTTCACCTCAAGCAATTGTCAAAGTCTGTAATTACAGACTTTAACCAGATTTATTCTGTCAGTCGTCGTTTCGCCCAGTACTATAACAATACCGATACCATCAATTTGGCCAAAGGTATATACGAGCGTAACGGCGTCAATATCATGGTCAGTAAAGCCGGTGACGTTAAAGTACTTTCAACGGGGATCAATAAGCTTCGCTCGCAACTCGACCCGATCACGCACGACAATATTTGGACTATTGCGATTTTTGAGCATCCCGCTAACTACGGGCACTTCTCACCATTACGTAAAGAGTACCAAGAACGATTTGGCTCGTACCAATCTGACGACGTGATGAAGCGTATTGTTAAACTTGAGCGATTAGAGAACACCTTTGACCAGTTTTATGGTTGTAACATCAAGCTCTCTGAACCTTATCAAGAAGAGGGCACTGAACAGTGGGTACGCACTGTCTATTATCCGGTCTACAACGCACAAAAACTTAATGCACTCTTAGCTATCGATCTCAAAAACGACTATATCGATCTAGTTATCAATCGGTTTAACCAAGAACATTTTACGGTCGCCAATACCAGTGCGGCTTTAACAGCCTACCAACAGCCGATCGAGATTCCATGTACCGATGCTGAACCGATTATGGTTGGATTCAGTGCATGGGATATTCTTCAGCGTACCCTTGCACCCTCACTGCTAATCGCCTTTTTAGTGCACTTTATTGTGGTTTATATTAAAGGCCGTCAACGCCGTATTACACGCGACAAAATGACGGGATTTTATCGCCGAGATTTTTACGAGCCAAGACTCAATAGAGCCCATAACTTCTCAATGCTCATTATTGATATCGACTTTTTTAAGATCATCAATGACACCCACGGTCACAAAAAAGGTGATGAAGTCATTAGTGAAGTGACTCGCCGTATTGCCAGCCAAATTCGCAGTACAGATGCGGCTGTGCGCTGGGGGGGCGAAGAGTTTGTGGTGCTATTTAAAGATATGACCGATGACATGCTTTACGATAAAGCTGAACTTATTCGCGAGCATGTAGCGGATAGCGCGATTTCTGGTATCGATGTAACCATCTCCGTCGGGGGTGTTACGCTTCGTGATAGTGAGTTTAATGAAGCCTATAAACGTGCCGATCACGCCTTATATCAATCAAAACGTGATGGTCGAAATCGTGTCACCATTTACGACGAGAATGCGACTATCCTATAACCTGCCGTCTTACGACACCGGATTGGTTACTATTTAACTGATCAATCCGGCGTTTCTTTCTCCACTTCCGCCAAAGTACAGAAATAGTGCCAATGTCTTGGTTTTATCTTGGTTTTTGACCGCTAGTCTGTACAATCAAAGCACCTTCCTCATAAATGATGATTTACTATGAAATTACTCGTTCGTAACCTCGCTCGTGCGACGACTGAACAAGACATTCGCAAACTGTTTGCTCAGTTTGGCGAAGTTCGTGAATGTACTTTGGTGTTAGACCAAGTATCAGGCCAATCAAAGGGTTTTGCCTTTGTTGAGATGCCAAATGATGAAGAAGCAAACGAAGCACTTGAGAAGCTAAACTTAAAAGAAGTTGCTAAGAGCAAGATTCGTGTAAAAGCCGCACAAAACTAATAAAGAGCCGACAATCAATGTCGGCTTTTTTGACTGCTACTCTCGACTATTAGTATCACTATAAAACGCACTTCCCTACTAGATTAGGCACTTCCGATATATTGATTTTGACTAAATCGACCACCTTGTCGTTGAGAAAAATGCACCATGGCGCCGATCAAATTAGCATCATTACCAAATGGTGATGCGATAACATTTGGTTTAACATGACAATAAGGCATCGCTTGAAGATATTCGTCAAATTTCCGCTCAAGCAGCACCACCAAATCTTCTCGTTGACTGATCGCTCCGCCCAATACAATATATTCTGGGTCGACAGTGTAATGTAAATTATAGAGTCCCATCGCCAAATAATTGATCCAATCAGATACCACCGATCGAATCACTTCATTATCTTGATCATACAACTCAAACACTTTAATACCACTCAGTGAGTGACGTGGTAACGATAACGCCTTTTCCGCTTTCACCACCAATGCATATGTCGATGCTAGATGAGATAAGATCTGTGGACGGCCGTTTTCAAAGCCCATAATGGCATAACCAAACTCCCCACCGTGTAACCTGTGCCCTTTTTGAATCTCTCCTTTGGTGACGATCGCCCCACCGACGCCCGAACCAATCACCACTAAACAAAAATGTTCAGAATCTCGACATACCCCAAGCCACTTCTCCGCTAGTGCCGCACAACACGCATCATTTTCCAACTCAACGGGAACGTGATATCGGCGGGTAAACAGCGAAATTACGTCCACACCATGCAGATAGTAAAGTGAGCTTTTGCCATGAATGAAACCCGTTTCAACATCCACTGCGCCACATGCACTCATCGCAATTCCGACGATCGAGTACTTGTCTTGATAATGATGGAAATATGGGTCAAAGTGTTCAAACCATTGCTCGAAGCTAGCAACACGACTTGGTAAGTGAAATTGTTCAATTATCGTCGCGCAGTGATCCATCACAGCACATTTAACTGAACTGCCGCCAAAATCCAACGCGATATAGAATGACAAAGTAAGCTCCTTGAACAACGAATCATCACAACAGTGGCAGGAAAATATCCTATTTACGATATGATGCTCATAATATGAAGATTTCCAATTCAACCGATAGAATATAAACACCACCATACAGTGAACATTAATTTTGATTCTTAATCAAAGCAGAAAAACAATAATTCTTTTTTGTCTACACTCTATTTCTGACCTATTGCAAAGCATCGCAATAAAAAAAATATAAGCGTGATATGCGTAACGTTATAATCTTTGCTCGATAGAAAGCTCACTAAAACTATGAAAAATTAGTAAAAATATTATTATATCTGCGACTCGTTATTCATTGATACGTTTGAAGATATAGAGTGTTCAAAGGGAGTGATCACTGCAATGAATGCGCTTACGGATAGAAAACTACTCTACACAATCAAAACGGTCCCTTTCGCACTTATTATCCTATTTATTATTCTGCTCCTTTCATTGGTAGTTAACGACAGCCAAAAAACCGCACTGCAGTTAGAACAAAACCTCATTGCCACGAACCTACTGAAGCAAAAAGAGACCATTGCCCAACGAGTAGAAAGCACTTATGACCAAGTGCGTTACGAGCGCAGGAAAATAATCACGTCACTCAAATCTCAAGTCAAACATCATGTTGATATCGCCTATCAAGTGGCGATGACCATTTATCAGGAAAACCAAGACAAACCTGAGCAAGACGTTAAGCGAATGATTTCCGAGGCGCTACGCAATGTGCGTTACGACGATGGCAACGGTTACTTTTTTATTTTCCAGACAGATGGTCTCTTTGTCATGCACGCCACAAACCCTAAGCAAGAAGGAAAGCAAGGGTTAGAGATGAGCGATTCTCAAGGCGTTCCATACATTAAAAATTTCATCAATAAATTTACCTCCTCAAACCGCTTGGATGCTTATTATCGTTGGTGGTTTAAAAAGCCAAACCAACCGGATGAATATGAAAAAATTGGTTATGGACGCCTATTTGAACCCTACGGCTGGGTGATTGCTTCAGGGGAATATTTGCAAGATGCTGAATCTCAAGTAAAAGAGAAACTATTGGATTCTATTGCCAATTACCGGTTCGATAGCGATGGTTATTTGTTTGTTCTTAATAAACAAGGAAAAGTGCTCGCACACAAGGACGATAGTTTAATCGGCACTCATCTCGAAAGCGTTGCAGAGCAAGCACAAAGTGTTTTTCAATCAAGCAACACTAATCAAGGTTATCTTGAGTATAAAGCGCCTTACCACCCTAGCGGCCAATTGGAGATGGATAAAGTAAGCTATGTACAATATGACCACGAATGGCAATGGTTGATTGGTACTGGTGTTTATATTGAAGACATTCATCTCAGCATTGCAGACCAACTCAGCCAAATGCGCGAACAAAATGAAAACGAACAGATCAAAGTACTGCTACTTTGCTTAACCCTCGCCCTGGTTCTCATTTTAATGTCGATGTTGTTAAGTAATTATTTAGGCCGACGTTTCAACCAATTTCAGCGCAGAATTGAAAAAGACTTTGCCAAGCTCGCGCAGGGTAAAGAGCAGTTGCGCCATCAAGCCCAACACGATGTGCTCACACACCTCCCTAATCGAGTATTACTAGAACGGAATACTCAGCGAGGCATCGCCTTTAGCCGTTTGCAAGGTAAGATGTTAGCGGTGATGTTTGTCGACCTCGACAACTTCAAACGCGTCAATGATAAATATGGTCATGAAGTGGGTGATGAACTGCTTGTTCAAACAGCAAAGCGTTTCGCTCAACTGGCCGGTAATAATGGTACCGTCGCCCGATTTGGTGGCGATGAGTTTGTATTCAGCATTTCAGCGCTCAATGACCAAGCACAAGCTCTAGCCTTCGCCCAAGACATTCAACAAACGTTAACCTCACCATTTGTTATACACGGCATAGCTCTAGAGTTAAGTGCGTCCATTGGTGTTTCTCTATACCCAAATGATGGTGATCAGCCCCGCGATCTTCTATCCAAAGCCGATATTGTTCTGACTCGTTCTAAAAAACAAGGCAAAGGCAAAATCACCTTCTTTGATGAGAAAATTAGGGCTGAACTGCAAAATCACTTCTTGCTTGAAGATGAATTTCACTCGGCGCTAAAACGTGGGGAATTAGACGTTCATTATCAACCTCAGGTTGACTCTCGTAGTGGAGAGATTATCGGTGTTGAAGCACTATGTCGTTGGTACAGCCCTACTCTTGGCCCTATATCACCACTGGTTTTCATTGATATTGCAGAAAAGAATGACGCCATTATTGAACTGGGTGCATTTGTACTTGATAGAGCGTGTCGTGATGCGAAACAACTTAATCAGCACGCAGAAAGACCGATTACTGTCTCTGTGAATGTTTCACCTAAGCAGCTTCTTCACCCGGGATTTGTTGATTTGGTTTTGGCGACGACTGAGCGCTACCAGGTTAGCAATCATCTGATGGTGTTAGAGTTGACGGAAAATGTCTTTATTGAAGATCTGCAAGCCGTTCAACCGACCTTAAGTGCTTTGCAACAAAAAGGATTTAGCATTGCACTTGATGACTTTGGCACAGGCTTTTCTTCTCTCAGTTATCTCAATGCCCTGTCAATCACCGAGATTAAGATCGACCGCTCATTCATCATTAAAATGATCGACGATCAATCGAGCCTCAACATCGTCAAAACCATCATCGCAATAGCTCGATCAAATGAAATCAACATTGTTGCTGAAGGGGTAGAAACCCTCGCGCAACAAACACTGTTACAACAACTTGGCTGCACCACAATTCAAGGGTACTTCTACTCGAAACCACAACCTTTCGAGCGACTAGTAACCATGACTCAAGCCACCTTGTATACCGAATAGAAACACGACATGCATTGAACATTCGCCGGTATGAAGATCAAGCTACCAATAAAAAACAATTAAATTTCGTCTCATTTATCAGACAAGCGAACAGTGTAGAATTGGCTCTCAATGAATTTATGTCATTTGAAATAGCCGTACAGATGAAACTTATAGTCCTTGTACGCGTAACACTCGTGCTCACCATAATAAGCCACATGAGCAAGATAGATAGACACTAGAGACGTGAAACAAGGATGTTAAGTTTTATATTATGAGTTCTTTCGCTAAATTGTTTTTTGGAACCGCAAGCCTTCAATTGCTCAGTCGTGGTTTATCTGTCATTTCCGGGGTTATTTTTGCCCGTTTTCTTGGTGCTGAACAATACGGATTATACACCTACGTCTTCTCTATTATTACCGTTGCCGCTTTACCTGTTTTAGCTGGTATACCCAACTTAATGGTTCGCGAAGTCGCCAATTTTCATTTAGAGAAAAATTGGCCGCAACTGAATGGCATATTTTGGTGGTCGCGTGGATATGTTTTATCAATCTCCGCGGTTATTTTAGCGGTCATGTCGAGCTTGGTTTATTTCGATTATTTTCAGCCACACGTTGCAGCACTCATTGTAATTGCCATGTGGGCGATTCCACTACGCGGTATTGCAAGCCAACAAGATGCGGTTCTCAATGGTTTTCAAAAACCTATTTTGGCGCAACTGCCCTCCAAATTGCTCGCGCCCTTTTTTACTCTTGCCGTCCTATTGTATTACGTTTTCTTCGATAAACCTTTGTCCTCGATGACACTGGTCACGATAACCATTTTCGCCTCGCTACTCACCTGCACATTGAGCTATCTTTTGGTCCGCTATGTGATTAAAAAATACAGTGAACCTGCTCGCCCTGACTACCTAACCAGATCCTGGTTACGCTCTTTAGTTCCGTTTGCATTGATTACTTTTGTCGTTACCCTAAACGCTGAACTGGCTATTGTCTTACTTGGGTGGTTAGGCGACTTAGAGTCCGTCGCCTATTTTCGTGTTGGGATGCAAGCCGTCACTTTAATCACCATCGTTCTCTCATCGATTAGTGCCGTGTTGATGCCTAACATCGCTCGCTTATACAAAAGTGGCGATATGGAAAACGCGCAGACACTGCTTAGCCGCGCTGTAAGACTAACGGTTCTTGTGTCTCTGCCAATTTTCTTGGTCTTAGTTTCTGCTGGTGATTTACTCATCGAGTGGTTATTTGGCGCAGAATACCTCGATGCCTACCCTGCACTAATTATTCTTTGCGTTGGCCATTTTGTCAGCATGCAGCTTGGCCCAGTGGGTTTAGTCTTAAACATGACTCATAACGAAGGCAAAACCGTTCGGTCACTCATCATTACATTAATCATCAACCTTGTACTGCTCTTCAGCCTTGTCCCTCTCTACCAAGAGATCGGTGCTGCCATCGCGATTGCCGCCAGTTTGATAATTTGTAATCTATTGATGACACGTGAAGTTTGGGCGTTAACCAAACTAAAAACTTGGATCAGTTTTTCTCATACTAAAAAATTAGCGGTCGACACTCACTAAATTGGATTGAAAGATCGCTCTACGTTGTCAGTTGCATACACAACATCAAAAGTGTGATCTTGGTTCAAAACTTCGCTTGCTTCAAATCAGTAAATGAATACCATTGTCGTTGCAATCAAATCAGCCGCATATGTTGGCTAAGGAAATAGACAATGGAAGCGGACATATTTAATCCTTCGCAACAGATCCGCCGTGCAGTTCTTTTCTGGCTGAGCTTACTCTTAACGTTCGCTGCGATTGTTATCGCCTATCTAAACATCACCTTGGGCTCCCCCCAACTCATGTGGGGCTATGACACTTTATTTGCGTTGTTCTCTGGCTACGTTTGTTTCCAAACCTATTACAACCATTGTCGCCAATTGGTGATTGAAATTTACGCCTATGCTCTGATTGGGGCGATAGCACTTGGCGTTGCTCTCCACTCCATCCATCACGGTATGTTGATTTGGGCGTCACTATTTCCTTTGATGTTCTATCTACTGCTAGGTACAAAGAAAGGCGCGATAGCTACGACGATTGGCATCGTACTTGTTTTGTCAGCGGCGGTATTTAAGATGCTGCAATATCACGGTGTTTTTCATCCATACATTTTAGTCAATTTCATACTGTGCTATCTGTGTATTTGGGTAGTTTCACACATTCTTGAAGTGAAACGGGCACACTCTGATAGTTCATTGCAGCAACTCGCCTCACGCGATTCATTAACGGGTGTCTATAATCGTCACGCTTTAGTGCATAACTTTGAACGCTACCGCCGTAACAACATCCAACAGCCAATGGCATTACTGATCCTCGATCTGGATTTTTTTAAACAAGTTAATGACCAATATGGCCATGATGTTGGCGACAAAGTGTTGATACAAGCCGCGGCATTAATTGACAAACACAGTGACGAAAATCCCGTCTATCGTATTGGTGGTGAAGAGTTTTGTGTCGCTCTGCGTAATACGTCGAGCAAAGAAGCTCTATACAAGGCAGAACGAATCAGAAAGGCAATTGAGGACTATCATTTCTTCTCTGCAGAGAAGCCGATTGCTTTGACCGCCAGTATTGGCGTTTATCAATGCGATCCGTTTAATAGCCTAGAAAATGTGCTACATATTGCAGATATGGAACTGTATAAAGCGAAGAAAAATGGACGCAATCAGGTGATGGCATATCAAGACAATGAGCAAGCTATTGCAGAGTCATAATGGCTTGCTCTTCCCGTTCCAGCACAAAGTCAGAACCCGTGTGCAATTTAATCTAGGTCTTCAAACACCACATTGTAGTTTTCGGTATAGGTACAATGAGGCTGGCGACTGCAGGTAAAAAATCGGCGGCCTTTAAAATCACCTTGCGCGGCCGTTTTGATCACCATTGGACTGCCGCAACGTTTACAAAAACGCACTTCTTTATCGGGTTCGATTAAATCAATATGTGCCGCCAACAAACGACGTAACCTACCCACTTGATAACTGTGTTTGACGCTGGTACCAATCAAAGGAATGCCCGCTGATTTACACACATGCATTAAGAGTTTCTGGCGCTCTGCCTTACCCTTACTCAAGGGACTACCATCATCAAGTTCAATCGCTACACGCACCTCTAAACTACGAGGATCACAGACGACATAATCAAAATAGCTCTTGGCAATACGGTTGTTAGCAATAAACCAACTCTTCTTGTCGGTAGCTTTGGGTGCAACCACTTTCGACATCGCGACTTTAGACATCACGACACCATGCTGACCAACCGCAGAAATAAGAGCAGTATAAAATGCAGACTCTTTGCCGTTGAGTAGTGGTCCATTTTTTTTATACGTACTGTCTTTTAACTCATTGGTGTTCAAATAACGTTTCTGGACGAAAAGATAGAAAGCGACAAAAATTAGGACAATAACAGCAACATATTCCATTGCGCGAGCCAAGCTCCAAATAGATTCATTTATGACTTAATTCTAACCCTAAAGCGACTCAGTCAAAATGCTTTATTCGCAGTGGCTTAAATGAGGGTGTGCCAATGATCACAGACAGCGGTTATGAACTATACAAATCCAGTGTAAATCGCCGAATATGCACGCTTTCAATTCATTTGCCAGTGCAAAATCGTTAATTAGTTGTTATTGTCTAACGACAATAAAAAATAAAAATGTGACCTTGATGACTCAAACACCCATCATTGAATTTAGCAACGTTAATAAATGGTTCGGCGAATTCCAAGCGCTAAAAGATATTAATCTCACGGTTGCACCTGGGGAAATTGTCGTCATTTGTGGCCCTTCTGGCTCTGGCAAGTCTACCCTAATTCGCTGTATCAATAACTTAGAGCAGTTTCAGCAAGGCGAAATCCAAGTATTTGGTGAGCAAACCATAAGTAAAACCATTAAGCCCGGCAAGATTGGCATGGTCTTTCAACACTTTCATCTTTTCCCGCACTTGACCGTGCTGGAAAACCTGACCCTATCTCCGATTCGCACTCTAAAGCTTTCCAAACCAGCAGCACAACAGCGCGCGCTAAAATATCTCAAGCGAGTCAACATCGAGGAACAAGCCAACAAATACCCTGTTCAGCTTTCCGGCGGACAACAACAACGTGTGGCGATAGCTCGTTCGTTATGTATGGAACCAGATTTACTCTTATTTGATGAACCCACTTCTGCGCTCGATCCTGAAATGATCAATGAAGTGCTCGATGTGATGGTGGAATTAGCACAAAGCGGCATGACCATGATTTGCGTAACCCATGAGATGGGCTTTGCTAAAAAAGTCGCTAATCGAGTGGTGTTTATGGATGAAGGCGAGATCGTTGAAATGAATTCGCCCGTCGCTTTGTTTGAAAATCCACAACATCCACGCACCAAAACCTTCTTAAACCAAATTTTAAGCTACTAAATGATCGTACGAATCGTTAAACCCGTCCTACAAGCCTTGGTGCAAATAGCCTTGATTACGCTGGCGATTGTCTGGCTATTGGATTCAGGTGCGCAAGCAATGGGTTATCAGTGGCAATGGCATCGCGTCCCCGATTACATCATCTTCTATGAAGATGGTGAGTGGTGGCCCGCTGAATTGATTGACGGCTTAGTCGTCACAATCAAAATCTCAGCGATAAGTTTGTGCTTTACCCTTTTAATCGGGCTTGCAACCGCATTATTAAGGTTAAGTGATTCAATTATTGGCCGAGCGATCGCGACTGGCTATGTCGAATTGATCCGCAACACACCGCTATTGGTGCAAATCTACCTACTTTATTTTGTTTTTGGCCCCGTTATCGGCTTAGACCGCTTTAGCACCGCTGTACTAGCTCTTTCCTTATTTCAAGGCGCGTACACGGCAGAAATCCTCCGCGCGGGGCTAAATAGCATTCCTAAAGGACAGTTTGAGGCAGCCAAAACACTCGGCTTATCACCATTCAACAGTTACAAAGATGTGATTTTGCCGCAGGTGTTACAACGTACCTTGCCTCCGCTGACCAACGAAGTGGTCTCGCTAATCAAAAACTCATCGATTGTCAGTGTGATGGCGATTTTTGATTTGACCACTGAAGCGAGAAACATCGTTTCTGAAACCGCGATGCCGTTTGAAATTTGGTTCTCAGTCGCCGCTATTTATCTTGCTTTAACATTATCACTTTCCGGCTTATCCGCATGGCTAGAAAGTAGACTAGGAGCCAGTTGGCGTAAAATATAAGGAGATAACATGAAGTTATTCAAAGCAACCATCACAGCGTTATTAGGGATAGCCATCGCGATCCCTTCGTTAGTGAGCGCACAAGAGCAAGCAAATGCGACCTCTAATCTGGAAGCCATCAATGAGCGCGGCACACTACGCGTAGGCATGTCGACCTTTGTCCCTTGGGCAATGCGTAATAAACAAGGTGAATTGATTGGTTTTGAGATTGATGTCGCCAAGCGACTTGCGGCAGATTCTGGCTGGAAAGTGGAATTTGTTCCCACCGCATGGGATGGCATTATTCCCGCGTTGTTAGCCAAAAAATTTGACGTCATCATTGGCGGAATGTCTGTGACACCTGAACGTTCTAAAAGTGTGTTGTTCACTGCACCTTATTCACACTCAGGGGTACAAGTTGCAGCCAATAAAGAACTCGCGGAAGGCTTTACTAAACTTGAAGATTTCGACTCGCGTCGAGTAAAAATTGCCGCTCGTCGCGGTGCTTACACGGTCCAAGTGGCTCGCGAAACGTTTCCTAAAGCGAAAATCCTTCAGTTTGATGACGACTCTCAAGCCTTCCAAGAAGTGCTGAATGGTAATGCGCATGCCGTTATTGCTTCGAGCCCAAAACCGGAACATGAAACAATTAAGCATGCTGACAAACTGTTCTTACCGTTTAGCGAACGCTTATCTCAAGGCAATGAAGCCTTTGCAGTACGTTTAGGCGAAGATGACAAACAAGCCTTTTTCGACCAATGGATTGAGCAACGTACGCAAGATGGTTGGTTAAAAGAGCGTTATGAATATTGGTTCTCAACCTTAGATTGGCAAGATCAAATTGCCCAAGGACAGTAAATCATTGCCATTAAAGGCAACGAACACGGGAAAACAACGCCAATTGAACATCGCGTTCAATTGGCAATCTCAAGCTTGGAGTATATGAGTGAGCAAGCCCCTTCCATCCAAAACCTTATCCACCAAAATCCCTAACGCCATATCGCCTTGGCGCTTTAAGCCATTGGATTGGGTATTGCTGGCACTCTGCTTTGCACTGTTTGCTTGGTTATATCATCGCTCTACCGTCGGGGTTAATTACATTTGGCACTGGCAGAAAGCACTGGATTTACTGTTTACTCCGCGTGCAGATGGCAGCTTACCCTATTTCTTTCAGGGGTTATTCGCGACGTTGCGCCTGAGTTTATGGGGGATTGTTTTTGCGGTCGTGGTCGGCGTTGGGTTAGGTTTAGCTAAGTTTTCACAATCCACATGGCTTAATGTGCCAGCGAATGCTTTTATCCAGTTGGTACGTAATATCCCACCGCTGGTTTTTGTCTTCATATTTTACTTTTTTATCTCTAATCAACTTATCCCATTGTTGGGGTTGGAAAACCTGCTACGTAACTATTCAGATGAACTTAATCCTTTTCAGCAGTTTTTCTTTGGCCCTGCCAATCTATGGGAAAACCTCGCCTCTGGTGTGTTATGTATTGGCTTACTCTCTTCCGCTTATATTGGCGAGATAGTACGTGCCGGTTTGCAAGGCGTTGATCAGGGCCAATGGGAAGCCGCCGATTCTCTTGGCATGTCTCGTTGGGCCAAATATCGATATGTTATCGCACCCCAAGTGCTCAAATCGATTACACCTGCGCTGGCTGGACAAACCATTTCTTTAGTCAAGGATACTTCTATCGTGTCACTCATTTCGATTCAAGAAATGACCTTTGTTGGCACCGAAATGGCTAATTCTTCGGGCTATATTTTTGAGATCTGGCTGATTGTCGGATTGGTCTATTTTCTTATTTGTTTTGGCTTATCGATGTTTTTCCGCTTTGTTGAGCATCGTAGTCGCGCGGGCGAATAAGCCCTACAGACAAGCGTAAAGCAACAGATTGACGAGTTCGATATGACAAAAAGGGAGCCGAAGCTCCCTTTTACTTTTCTAATTCGAATTACGATACCGTTTGATTCGCTCGGCGTAATTGCGAAAGATATTTTATCCAGCTTTTTGACTGACTGCTCGGCTCAATATTATCGGCTTGCTTAGCATGAATCAGAGCTTGCTCTAATTGATTTAACTTGTAATAAGCACGTGTTTTAGCCAAAGCGACATCCGCCTTACGCCCCTGAACACGATCAAGTACCGTTAATGCTTGCTGATATTGCCCTTCTTGCACCAACAACTGAGCGACATTCCAGTGGTATTTCGCGGCTTGTTTGGCCGCCAGTTGCCATTGCTTGGTCGCCTTCTGCCATTCTCGTGCTTGTTGCCAGTAACTCGCTTGCGAAACAATCAGGTCAAGATCTGTCGTTGCTTCTTCTAACTGGGACAATTCAATCGCCGCTCTCTCAGGAATGCCTCTTTGCGCGTACAGTTGGGCAAGCAAAACACGATCTTGTTGCGACAATGCAACGCCTTGACCTTTCGCCAACGCTAACGTACTTAATGCTTGTTTGTTCTGGCCTTGCTGCAACTGCAAACTCACGAGTTGGCGCCACCAATTCACTTTGTCCGGTTGCAGTGAGACCAACTTTTCAAGTGTCGGGATAGCGTCATTCCAACGCTTCAGTTGCAGTTGTGCCCCCAGCTTTAATGACAGGGGTTGCAGCTCATCTTTGGCTTGGAAACGACGATATTTGTCAATCGCAGGGATAACCGCTTTCCACTGTTCAATCTGATAATGAGCTTGCGCAATACGCAACCAAATTTGGTCTTCTGTCTGACTCTCAGGAACCTGCTGTACTAACTGATAGTAATGAGGTAATGAAGCACTAAACTGTTGATCACTGAGCAGTAAATCCGCCAACATTTTCTCAGTTACCCAGCCCTGCTCGTCTTCAAGTTTTTTGCTCTCGACAGCTAACTTGAGCTGCTTAATTGCAGGTTTCGTCTGACCATCTTGCCAGTAAAACACGCCAAGCATCCGAGCGACGAACGCTTGATCATAGCTTTTAGACGTTTCAATCTTTCGCAGAGCTTGAATCGCTTCAGCAAACTTCTCGTCTTGCGCCAATTGATTCGCTTTTTGCACTCGGATGGCCGTGTACTGGCTAAGCTCAGCAGCATTGACAACAGACACGCCAACAAGACCACTACCGGCCGAAATCGCGATAAAACCCAGCACAGCCGTGAATAATTTACGTATTATCATTTGGCTAACTTAAACTCCAATCGAACAGTTTGACCTAGTTGCGCTAACGCATTGCCATCTTCAACCTTAGGTTGATACTTCCATTTTTTCAGCGCACGAATGGCTTCTTTCTCAAACATACGCTTAGGATTGGCTTCTAACACTTCGATGTCCTGAGGGCGTCCTGTTGGATCAATGGTGAATTTGAGCACCACATAACCTTGAGCGCCGCGTTTAAGTGCACGCGCTGGATAACGAGGCTCAACACGATAAAGCGGCATGGCTTGTTGATTGACACCAAAATCACCAAAGGTAGGCGCATTAATCGCTAACCCGTCTATGGTGGTGCTCAACCCTAGCATCGGTTGCATCGCCATTGGTGACACGTTGGTCACTTGATTCTTGGCCTGTGAAACAGGTGCCTGATCTGGGACTTCCGGGGCTTTAGGCTGCTCAGGAACACTACGCTGACGGCGTTGTACGTCTTGTTCGTTTTCCACCATAACCATATTAAAACTTAACGCTTCACTAGGCTCGGGCGCACGGCGATGACCACCATCGACCATCCATGCCATAAAACTAAACAGCGCTAATGCAATCACACCTGCAATGGGTAAAGCAAAAAGAACACGCAACACTACTTTTTCTCCGCCGCTAGCGCGATATTTTTCACGCCCGCGCCTTTCGCTGCATCCATCACTTTAACAACCGTACCGCTATAAGCATGCTCATCGGCTTGGATCACCAATGATGCGTCAGGCTTATCGAGTAAAAGATGCTCTAACGTTGCTTGCACACGCTCTACATCCACAACTCGTTTATCAATATAGATATCGTTCGCTGAAGTAATCGCAACAAAAATGCCCGCGTCTTTTTGGCTCACTACATTTGAAGCCTGAGGTCGATTCACTTCCACACCAGACTCGCGTACAAACGAGCTGGTAACAATAAAGAAGATCAACATGATAAAGACAATATCGAGCATCGAAGTAAGGTCGATTTGCGCCTCTTCTTGTTTATGTTGGCGTCTACCGAGTCTCATCGCTGACTCCTTAATGATTTTTCTAATTTAATTTCTCGAAGCTGACAAGCTTTCGCCAAACGAGCATGAACAAACATGCCCGCTAGCGCTGCAACCATACCCGCCATGGTAGGTAACGTTGCTAATGAAATACCTGACGCCATCAATTTTGGATTACTGCTGCCTTGCGTCGCCATGACATCAAACACTGAAATCATACCCGTCACAGTGCCAAGCAAACCTAACATTGGGCAAATCGCCACCAGCACTTTGATCATATTAAGGTTTTGATGCAAAGCCATATGTGCTTGTGCAATCCAACTGTCGCGTATGGCATGCGCATACCAAGAACTCTGCTCTTGGCGTTGATGCCATTGATTGAGCCAGTCTTGACGTAATTTTGGGTAATGGACAAGCAAAAAGATCACTCGCTCTACAATTAAAACCCAGCATATCAATACGACCAGCCCTAACCACCAGAGAACCTGCCCGCCCTGCTCCATAAAGCTTTGCAACGACATAACCCAATCACTGGTTTGAATACCACTGGGCAACCATGAGATTGAAAACAGTTCCATTACGCAGCATTCTCTACAGTGCGTACTGGTGCGCTTGGCAACGCTTTTTCTGCTTGTTCAGCCACAATACCAATACCTTGCTTTTCAAGAATATTACGAATACTTTCCGCTTGTGAGCTCAACACATTGTGTGCCAGTAACAGAGGCATTGCGGCAATCAGGCCAAGCACTGTCGTCACAAGCGCCATTGAAATACCACCCGCCATGACTTTAGGATCACCGTTACCAAACTGGGTAATGACTTGGAAAGTCTCAATCATCCCCGTTACCGTACCTAACAGACCCAACATTGGCGCCAAAGCAGCCAACAGTTTCAACATTGAAAGGCCCTTTTCAAGTTGCGCTTGTTCATCAACGACAGCCTCAAGCAAACGCAATTCAAGTGCTTCAACACTACGATTTTGTTCTTTGTTGTAGACCGCTAAAATTCGGCCTAATGGGTTGTTGCCCGGCACATTTGGCGTTTTCAGCTGCGCACGAATTTTTTGACGAGCCATAGCCAAACTCACACCACGGAATACCGCAATGATCACACCAATAGCCAACAGACCAAGGATGATTTGACCTACCACACCGCCCGCTTGCAGACGATCTTTCAGGCTTGGTTCCAAAGCCAATTGCTCCAGCATGATGCCACGCGACGGGTCAACCACGACATTTTGTAACGCGCCGTTTTGCAGATCACTCACCAACGATAATGTCGGGCCCTTTTCGGGTTGTTTTAAGTACGCTTTAGCTTCTGCTTTTTGACCATTCCATGCCAAGTAGCCGTTGTTACCAACCAAACCAATCGCACCTAGACGAGCAACATCGACTTGATTCGTTTTACCTTCACCGTCAACAAAGTTCACTTGGCTAAAGCTAATCGTGCCACCCGCTTGGACTTGTTCATCTAACGCTTTCCACAAAGCAGTCAATTGAGGCATCGAAGGTAGGCTTGTCGCCGCAATAATTTGTTCAATTTGGGCATTATAAGATTGTGCATCAACACCGGTGACGGATTGATTTAACTCGGTTTGTAGCTCTTTTGCATTTTGACGAACGACACCAAAGACTTCACCAAGGCTGCCAGTTTCAAGGCGTAACTGTTCTTCAAGGCGTGCTAACGCATCCTCGTTTTGGCCAAACGTTTCCGCTAATCTGTCGTTTTGTGTTTGTAGTTGATTGCGCTTAGCATCCAACTTCGCTTTAAGCTCTGCCAGTTCTTTCTCTGTGGCTTTAAAACCCGATTCACGGCTTTGGTTATGTTTAGCTTGTTGACTGTTTTCCACTTTCGCTTGGGTGGCAAAATCACTACTCGCAGAAGTAGTAAAAGAAAGCACGCTCAATGCACAAGCTGAAACGAGTAATTTAAGTTTCATTATTTCGTCTCCGCTAGCAGTGAAACTGGAATGGTAATAAGGCTTGGCGCTGTTTGTTTCGCCGCCATTGCATACGCTTTATCAAGATCAGATTTTGCCGAACTATCAACGATCACCCAATCATTAGCCTGCTTATCCCACGCCCAGAATGTATTACCGTTTAAGCTTCTGGCGATAAGAGCGATACGGCCAAGGTGTAAAATATCCGCTTCACGCTGTTCGCCCGCTAACGTAATTTTCCCTTGGTATAAACCCAGCTTAGTGCCGTAATCCATTTCAATTTGGTATGCTTCCAAAATACGACGATATTTTTCTGCATCACTAATATCAGCACGCGTCATTAAAGTTTGTAGCTTCTCAATTCGCTCAAAACGTTGTTGTTTTTTGATTGGCGCATCAGCTTCAATACGTTGTTGTAATGCCTCTACCATTTGGTACATCAAAGGCACAACACCTTGGCGCGTCACTTTAATTTCTTGTACTTGGGCATCGATGTTCGCCATCTCTTGCTCTTGATTAACAATCAAAGCTGAAAGGTGCTTTTGATACACTTCTAAGTTTTTGACTTCTTCTTCAAGCTGTTCAATCTCAGCTTGCAATCTAAGCGTGGTATCAGCGCTGTTATCAATGCGCTTTTGGCTTGCAACAGAGGCAGAGTTAGTTTTATTTTGGATCGCTTGCGCGCTGTCGAGGCTTGAGGCTGAGACTGGGCTAATTGCCGCAGAAATTACAATCGCTAAACTGGTTTTAAATAAGTTCATAGTCTTAAAATGTTCGAGAAATCAACAATCAAGCAAATTGGCTTGACGCTTAAATTTTCAAATTCTATTTGATAAATATTATCATTAATATTTGCCAACGGGTAGCCATAATCTGTTGTAAGCATTAAACACGTTCTGATTTGAGGCTTACGATAGACAACGGAAAACACCGCTCAAGATCGAGCGGTGTCTATTTACATTTCGTTTAATACGCGAGGTTTAGAATGTCGCATTTACTGAGAACTTAAAGCGACGTTCGTTACCATAATGGACGTCAGTCACAACACCCTCACTTGTACTGCCACCCGTTCCCGCGACGTAATCGGTATCAAATAGGTTTTCGATATTAAAGCGGAAATCCCAATTGACGTAATCACTATTGATTGAGTGCGAAGCGCCCGTATCTACACGAGTGTACCCGTCTAGCTTAACGGTGTTTGCATTATCAGCCCAACGTTCGCCTTGATAGAACAAACCGAAGTTAAAGGCAGTCGCTTCTGTCATTGAATAACGAGTCCATACTGAACCAGACCATTCTGGTACGTTCGCTGGTGCTTTGTCTTGGTACTTATCATGCTTGTCGTAGTTAGCATTTAGATACATACCAGACATCATCAGGAACCAGTTATCCGAGATTTGACCTTGTGAGCCAATTTCTGCACCAATATGACGTTGAATACCATTTTGGGTAGTAATGCCGCCTTCAGTAATACTGATGTTGCGTTTTTCAATATCAAACACCGCACCAGTCAGTAATAAACGGCTGTCCATTAACTCCCATTTGGTGCCCATTTCATATTGGCGGCTTTCTTCTGGCTTACGCTCTGTGATGCTTCTGTCGTCGTTAACCACATTACTTACTGGGTTAAAGCTCTCAGAGTAGTTCGCGTAAATGCTACCATTGTATGTTGGGTGATAAATGATGCCCGCTTTAGGCGAGAATGACTCACTGTCATTAGCCCCTTTCACAACTTGGTCTGTGCTCGTTGTGCCATCGGCAAAGTACATGTCGTAACGACCACCAATCAGCGCTTGCCATTGGTCATTGAAAGTGATCAAATCTTGTACATAGAAGCCGTAATAGTTGTTATCACTCTTATATGTAGAATTATCATTATGGTAATCAAGACCTGGGTTGGCTGGATTATCACCAGCATTTACACCCACAGTGCTGCCTTTCACTCGAAGCTGAGCATAGTCATAGAACTGACCATTCATGCCCATCAACACTTGGTGGTCCACATCTAATGCAGTAAATTCACCGTGTAGATCAGCATGGAACGCTTTGGTTTTCCATGTGTCATGACGGTCAAATGGGCTCAACGTGTAGCTACCATCAACCAGAGTCTGATCTGTCGGCTTCGGAGAAGAATCATAACGATGACGCTTCATTTCTTGCGAGTTGAAGCTAAAGTTTGCACGCCATTGACTGCTTAGGTACACATCTAAATCTGCGCCCCAGTTTTCAACATCGTTATCAATAAATGACCAGTTAGCATCACGAATCATGTCACGACTGCCAATAACATTGCCATTTAGATCTAACCAAGTACCAGTATCCAGAGGTGCTCTGTCACTGGTTTTTTCGTAGTTAAACGACAGTAAGCCCCAGTCTGACAGATCGGCTTCAATCACACCGTAACCGAGGAAGCGATCACGTTCGCGTTCATCACCCGTTGCGTATTTACGGCTTTCAACCGAGTCTTGTTTTACCAACACTGTGCGACCGCGAAGTGAGCCTGACTCGTTGAGCTTACCTGACGCATCAATATGATGGTGAGTACTGCCCAAGTCGTCAAAGTTGGTACCAACATTCACTCGTGGAGCTTCCGTTGGTTTCTTAGAGACCATGTTGATCAAACCACCCGGAGCGGCACGGCCGTAAAGCAAACTTGAAGGGCCTTTGATCACTTCAATGCTTTCAAGTGTTTCAATCGGCAACATGTAATGAGTAAACAGAGAATGACCATTTCTTAAATAGCCATTGCTTGAAGAGAGTTCAAAGCCACGAAGATAAAACACTTCACGGTTCCATTTTTGTGTACCCGCACTCACACTCGCGTCGTTTTGTAGCGCTTCACCTAAGGTTGTCGCTAATTGCTCATCAAGAACAATCTCAGGGATAACATTGATGGATTGCGCTGTATCAAGCATGCTGGTATCCGTACGCATTGCTCCAGTCGCACTATCCACTTTGTAGTCGTTAAAACTCTGAGCATGAACAACTATCGTTTCATCAACGGGTGTGTTGCTCTCTTGTGCTAAAACAACGGGGGTATTTAGCGCGAATAATACAGCGCTACAAATGGATGTTACTTTGAAATTCATTTTTATTTCCCTACTCATTTTTATATTTACCGTGACATGAATTAATCACCGTAAATAACAATGATTTTACGAGTCGAAATGTACTGGTAATGATTGGCAACCGTCGTAGGTCTGTTCCTACAACTGAGCACTGAAACTATGCGCTGCGCGCAAGCTCGACTTGTGCCCTTAAAGCCCGGCTTGAAACGCGGTTTCCTCTACTGGGCACCCTAGTTTCAAGATGTCATTCATTCCAAATCGTTCTAACTCTTAGTAAGTCGATCGGTTTATTTACAGCCCACTGCGACTGCCCTATTGAACGAAAGAGAATATAATTGATAATCACTATCATTTGCATTGAAATTTACATTCTTTGCATTTGTCAGGGAAATATTACATTTATTCCAAGGTACTGTTAGTTGGCGCTTTTCTTTAAGAAACGAACTTTAAGGCAAAAAAACACGCCGATTGGCGTGCTCTTTTGTGTAGAAATGAACTAATTGGGAAAGAGAAGCTCGATGCGTAAGCCACCATCACGCCGATTGGACGCTTGTACTTGGCCATGCATCAAGTGCATCGCTTCTTTGACAATGGCAAGGCCAAGCCCATAGCCCCCCGACTTCTTATCACGTGCCGATTCTAGCCGCGTAAAAGGTTGAAATATCTCATCCAGCCGACTGGTCGGAATACCTTTACCATCATCCTGCACCGCCACCACACTGTACTCTTTCTCATCTTGAGTAAGGCTGTAAAGCAATACTTCGATATTGGCTTGCTCACCCGCATATTTTCCAGCATTGGTGATCAAATTACGCACACAACGTACAACCAAGCGTTCGTCAGCCAAAACCTGGCTCTGTGCTTGGCTCGGAATAAAACTCAAACGTTGTTGCGGCCCAATATCGAACTGACTTTGATTTACTTGTGATGCCACATAGCTTTCTAAATCGACCGATTTTAGTTTCACTTCATAGCGCGAGTTTTCAAGTTGACTAAACGTGAGGATCTCGGCGACTAGAGAGTCCATCTCTTCCACTTCCCTTTCCACTCGCTCGACTAAACTGCGATCCTTCTCTGATACTTTGTGTTTTAGCAGATGCAAGGCTAGGTTTTGTCGCGCCAGTGGCGTGCGCAGCTCGTGGGATACATCACGTATCAAGCGCTTTTGCTTTTCCGCTAACGAGTGAATTTGAATACTCATCTGATCGAAATCTTCCGCAAGTTCATTGAACTCACGCGTATTCGATTTTAACTCGGCCACCACATTGACGTTAAAATCCCCTCGAGCAAGACGATGACTCGCCTCTCTTAATCGATCGAGTGGCTGTTGTAACTTACGCGCCAAGATCAGAGAAAAAATCGTCAAAATAAAGAAAGCGATGACAAATTTACTGATCGCTAAGTAACTAAGAAAGCGATGTGCGGGGTGCATATGACTTGGTAACTGAACCACCAAGGTATGATCATCAATCAATGGTTGACCAATCAATGGCTTGGCAACTCTATCACCCATCATCTGATCTAACTGACGCAAGAACTTCAGTTTAAAGGCGAAATGGGGATGCATTTTACGGTGCGTGATCGGCTGGTTATTTTTATCCAACACAAACAGATAGTAAGGCTGAGCGTTGGCCCAATCGGCCAACTCGTCCATATCACCATCTTCAATCATCACATTGGCTTGAGCGGCAAGATCGCGCAATTCACTTTTCACCGAGTCAGGTAAAACCAATACGGTACGAATCAAAGCCTGCTCTGTGATCCCTTGCAGCAATAAGATGCTCAAGACCACCACTGACATATAACTAAATAGCTGAAATGCCAAACTGCCTTTACGTTTGCCAATCACACAGGCAGATAGCCGACTAAAAAAGGCAGATAGGGTTGAATTCACGTTGGGTTCCCGATGACTTACTCAAGAACGCTGGCAACAAAGCTATAGCCTCGCCCACGCACGGTTTTAATATGCTGTTTTGACATCCCCGCTTCGACCAATTTGCGGCGAACATTACTGATGTGCATATCGAGGTTACGATCAAAAGGACTGAGCTCTTTTTTTAGCACTTCGATTTGCAATTGCGCCTTGGAAATCACAACACCTTCGTTTCGCATCAAATAATTAAGTAGATCTGCTTCTGTCCCGGTAAAAGGTAAACCAGAAACAGACTCTGAAAATCCATTTTGATCGGAACAGTAACTTTGACGCTGCTTTTCTAAGCCAACTCGACGAAAAATCGCTTTAATCCGAGTCAACAACTCTGGCACTTTAAACGGTTTAGCGACGTATTGATCCGCCCCCGCTTGGTAACCGTCTAACATTGAAGATTCATCATTAAGCGCTGTAAGCATCAAGATAGGCGTCGCAAAGCGCTGGCAAATTCGGCGCGCCACTTGTAAACCACTTAATTTAGGCAGCATGACATCCAGCAACACCAGATCGACCGGATGCTTTTCAATATATTGCAACGCGCTTTCACCACAGTGAACACACTCTACCTGATAGCCTTCTAACGTGAGAACTTCTGATATCAACTGACACAGTTCAATATCATCATCAACGACCAAAATTTTCGACATTTTTCTTTTTTCGCAGCACTGAAGGATGCGATTCTAAATCGCAACCATTATCAGTACAAGCAATAGTCTCTAAATACTCCGTATTGATATTGCAGAGAAAAGAAAACCCAGCATAGCTGGGTTTTAACTCATTGTTCTAAAATGAATATTTTGAGAAACAAAATGAAGGGTTATGCGCTCGCGAGCCTCAACTCTTTCGCCACTCTTCGTCGTTGCATTGCCACGACCAAGCCAAATAATAGCAAGGCAGGAATCCACATCCACTCTTTGCGAACACGTTCAACGGTAATTCGAACGTCGACGATTTGCTGGTCAAACTGCAAACCGGCCGCTTCAGCAGGGCTAGCAAAGGCCACAATATCGATGAATGTCTTCTCGTCTTGTTGGTAGGTTTCAAGACCTAAAGCATCCAACCGGTCTTGACCACTCTGCCCTTCTGGCACTTCTAGCAGCACCGAGAATTCACGCATTTTACCTACGCTATCTTCACCACTAATGCGCATTCTCAGCACATCACCAGGCTCTAAAGACTCTAACGTTTGTGTCATCACTTTCGGGTTGGTTGATTGGTAAGGATCGACAACTAAATCAACCCAATATCCCGGTCTAAATAAGGTAAAGGCCACCAACAGCAGTAATACGCCTTCATACCATTTGTTACGAGTTAAGAACCATCCCTGCGTGGCAGCGGCAAAAATTAACATCGCCACCGTCGAGACAATAAAGATTGCGATACCATGCGCCCAATCCACATCAATCAATAACAAATCGGTATTAAAGATAAATAGGAATGGCAGCGCCGCAGTTCGTAAGCTGTAATAAAACGCGGTTAAACCGGTTTTGATCGGATCGCCTTTCGAAACCGCAGCCGCAGCAAAGGAAGCTAAGCCAACCGGTGGCGTCACATCAGCCATAATGCCGAAATAAAACACGAATAAGTGCACCGCAATTAACGGAACAATCAGGCCATGTTGTTCACCCAGAGTGACGATCACCGGCGCTAATAGGCTCGAAACGACAATATAGTTCGCTGTTGTTGGCAAGCCCATACCAAGGATCAAGCTAAGTACTGCCGTTAATAGCAACATCAGTAGCAGATTGCCCATCGATAGCATTTCAACCAAATCAGCCAAAACTAAACCAACACCGGTTTGAGAGACTGCACCAACAATAATACCGGCAGTCGCGGTAGCGATACCGATACCAATCATATTGCGCGCACCCGCTACCAAGCCTTCACGTAAATCAATACAACCCTCTTTGAAAGAGCCGTAGTTGTGTTTACCGTCTTTGCGCATCCAGTTAAGCAGTGGACGTTGAGTCAAAACAATAACCACCAGAATTACCGATCCCCAAAATGCCGATAAGCCCGGTGACAAACGTTCCACCATCAAACACCAAACAAGCACCACTACAGGTAACAAATAATGCAGACCCGACAATAGCACTTGGCGAGTATTGGGTAATTGGTCCAGCGGCTGGTTTGGATCTTCTGGCGGTAATGGCTCATTATTGGCCGCAATACGCAAGAGTCCTAAATAGGCAATAGCAAGCAACAACGC
>NZ_AFWE01000212.1 GCF_000222585.1 Vibrio scophthalmi LMG 19158
GCCGAGGCTGGGTTTTTGTTTATTCTGACGATTAGCCTAGTAGGCTTAGTGCAGAGTTTGGCGCTTGTTTCGCTTGAGCAAGAACTGAGCTTGATGCTTGAGAAAGAATTTGCGACTTAGTAAGCGCTGTTGTTTCTTTCGCGAAGTCAGTGTCTTTGATGCGGCTCTTAGATGCGTTCACGTTTTCGTTGATGTTATCTAAGTTGCTGATTGCATGGTCGAAACGGTTTTGGAATGCACCTAGTTCTGCACGGTGGCTATCTACGTAGTTTAGTGCTGCGTCGATTACCGCTACAGATTGCTGTGCACCACCAACAGAAGTTACGTCGATAGTATCAACCGTTTCCGCTTTACCTGCACTCATACCTAGTTCACCCGCTAGTGAACCACCGAAAGACACTGCACCGTCAACTTTGTTGCTACCAGCGAACACTTGTAGACGACCATCTTCGTCAACAGATGCTTTAACTTTATCTGTTTGACCGTTGATGTAAGTTGCTAGTTCTTCGATATCGTCACCTTCTTTCGCGTTGATAGCGATAGTTTCAGGCGCTGCACCATCTTTAGCAGTTAGAGTGATTTCTAGCGTGTTTTTACCCGCTTCTACACCCCAATCTTTATCTTTAGCGTTTTCAGCCGCTGCTTTGTAAGCCGTGCCGCCCATGCCTACGTTGTCGCTGCGCATGTCGTTTAGCGTTAGCATTACTGCTTCACCGTTGTCCGCACCAATCTGCATTGATTTAGTGCTGAACGTACCGTTAAGAAGCTTGTTGCCACCGAAAGAAGTTGTTTCAGCAATACGGTTAAGCTCATCGTTTAGAGATGTTACTTCTTCCTGGATTGCTACGCGCTCTGAATCAGAGTTAGAACCGTTTGAAGATTGTAGCGATAGGTCACGCATACGTTGCAGGATGTTCGTTGTTTCGTTCATCGCGCCTTCAGCAGTCTGAGCGATAGAGATACCATCGTTCGCGTTACGTACTGCAACATCTAGACCGCGGCTTTGTACATTCAAGCGGTTTGAAATTTGTAGACCAGCAGCGTCATCTTTTGCGCTGTTGATTTTAGAACCAGACGATAGACGCTCCATTGAAGTTTGTTGTGCGCTAGTTGCTTGGTTAAGGTAACGCTGAGCTGTCATTGCTGAAACGTTAGTATTTACATTCACTGCCATGGTGTTATCTCCAATTGATTTTCCGATGTTTCCGGTTTCCGACGTCTCGGAAAACCAAGTAGTTCTCTCAAAGTTACTTTTATTAACGGCGCGGTTTTGAAAACCTTTAGAATTTTTTTAAGTTTTTTTTGAAAAAAGACGCTTTAGCCAGAAGAGTGTGATGAGCGGGATAAAAACAATAAAAAGTCGATTTATTTACTAAAGGTTTATTATCACTGGTCGATAGCGTTCTCTTTTTTAAGACAAGCGCATAAGCCACGCCTTATGCTATCCGCATTCACGCGCCCTATTGGCTATACAAGATTAATTTAAAAGGGTTAAAGCGAGGTTAGGTTGTTGTTTCGCTTGCGCCAAAATAGAGGTGCTCACTTGCTGCAAGATTTGCTGCTTAACCATTTGCGTGGTTTCTTTGGCGTAGTCGGTATCTTTAATCCGACTGTTCGAGGCAGCAAGATTCTCGTTAATATTACTGAGATTATTAATCGAGTGACCAAAACGATTTTGCATTGCCCCCAACTCAGCTCGATGGCTATCGACAAACTGCAAAGCAGTATCAATCACCGAGACCGCGCGCTGTGCTCCACCGGCTTGAGTGATATCGAGACTATCAACCGACTCATATCCCGTCAGGTTCATCTGCAGTTGGTTGGCTAAGCTACCGGAAAAACTGATCGTACCGGAAGTTTCCTTGCCAGCCATATAGATCTGCAATTGGCCATCTTCATTAACCGATGCTGAAACTTTTTCGGTTTGACCGTTAATATAGGTAGCCAACTCTTCGATATCATCACCTACTTTGGCTTGGATATTAATTTGCTCTTGCACACCTTTCGCGTTAGTAAAAGAGAGATTTAATTGGCGATTATCTGCGCCGACCTGCCACTCTTCATTCGCCTTAGCTCCCGCGACATAGCTAAAACCACCCATAGCCAACGTATCAGTACGCATATTATTCAATGATACCTGCACCGCTTCACCAGAACTGGCACCAATCTGAAAAGCCGCCTCTTTAAACGATCCATTGAGCAATTTTCGACCACCAAAAGAAGTGGTTTCAGCAATTCGGTTCAATTCATCATTCAAAGCCGTCATTTCTTCTTGAAGGGCTTGCCGCTCCGAACCACTATTCGAGCCATTAGAAGATTGTAAAGAGAGATCACGCATGCGTTGCAGGATATTGGTCGACTCTGTCATCGCCCCTTCAGCAGTCTGCATGATGGAAATACCATCATTGGCATTACGCATCGCCACATCAAGCCCACTCATTTGGCTTTCAAGACGATTGGATATCTGCAATCCCGCCGCATCATCCTTAGCGCTATTAATACGACTCCCTGAAGAGAGTCTCTCCAAGGATTGATTCAGCAACTGCGTTGCGTTGCCAAGATGGCGTTGCGCGGTCATTGCCGAGACATTGGTATTAACAGTGATCGTCATAAGATAAATAGCCTTTTACCGGTATTGTATTTTTATCGGCAAATCTCAGAGATCTTTAGCTTTTTTGCGAATGAGAGGAACAAGTATAAAAAAACCGAGCTCGCAGGCTCGGTTTCTCAATCTATCATGCTAAGTAATGAACGATTACTTAACGCGAAGACTCTGTAACATTTCTTGGCTTGGAGCAAAGAAGTACGCACCGGTTACCGCGTGCGTAAAACGCAACATCTGATCGGTTTTACCGTCGGTTACGCCATACATGCTTTCTAGCATGGTTTTAAAATTATGTAGTGTATTGCAGTAAGCGATAAACAGCAGTCCATGCTCGCCACTTGCACTACCATATGGCAAGCTATGACGAACAATCTTCAATCCCTTGCCATCTTCTTTGATGTCAACACGACCCACGTGCGAAGCGGCAGGCACATCGTCTAACTCGATCGAATCAGGTTTAGTACGGCCGATCACTTTCTCTTGTGCTTGTACACTAAGACGATTCCATGCCGGTAAGTTATGGATAAAACGTTGAACCATCACGTAGCTACCGCCAACAAACTCCCCTTGAGGAACGATGGCGACTTCTTCACGCATGCCTTCTTTCGGGTTTTCAGTACCATCGATAAACATCGTCATGTCACGCGCATCAAGGTAGCGGAAACCGGCGGTTTCATCGACAACCACAACATCATCTGCAATTTCGGCAAGCAGTTTGCGTACCACATAAAAGTGTAAATCAGGACGGGTTGAATGCAGATGAATCAAAACATCAACATCGCTGCTTGGAGCAACAATGTCACCTTCACCTAGTTGAGGAAATTCAATCAACTCAGCTGGCATGGCTTGATTCAATTGCGCCCAAAAATGATGAGTGAATGCGATAGAAAGACTTAACTTCGCATTGCATTGCTGTTGATTAAGTTCGTCCACCAAGCTTGGTAAAGCTTGTAGTTGAGTAAGAACTTGCGCGGCATTTTGACGTACTTTTAGCTGAATGTACTGTGCAAATGGCTCCGCTTCTGGAAGGATGGCCGTTTGAGGCTGTGACATTTAAGAGCTCCTCGTTATTTTATTTTTGCTCAGTGTAATGATTATTGAAATCGGTGTTTTGATTGGGATCAGTTGTTATCTGTTGCAGGGATCAGAAAACAATCTCGTACCGTTTTGCTTTTGTAAACATAAATGCAAAACCATAAAAGTAGTAACATTATTAAGCCATTAGCCCAGCTAAATGCGCCTGCCTGCAGATAAACATGGTAAACACTTTGGATCAATTGGCTGACCGCAGTTGCGAGCGTAATCGGCTTGCCCCAAGAAACAAATAGACTTGCCCAGCGGCGTTCTGGTGTGCGTAAACTGACTAACCACATTAACGCGATACTCGGAATTCCCATCATCAAACCGAGATATAGCATGTCATGATCTGGGTAGACGTAACTTAATATCGTACTACCACTATCACGGCTCGCGCCTGCAACCACAAAAACCACCCATGCTTTTGCCAGTAACATCCAGCCGAGCCAAAGCCATTTCGGTGCGTTAAGAAAGCCATTTTTATCGTATTGTTCAATTGCGTACTGCACGGGGAAAGACTTTTCTGAATTGAATTTACCGTCACTCTACCCCATCTTTGGCGACGAACTAAAGACAATTTTTCCAGCCATTTTAGAAAAGTACCGCTGCTGAACGAGTTAGATAAAATGAAGAGAGGGGTAATACCATAGGGCGGCTATTTATCTACGTTGTGCACCTGAATCATCAGAGGAAACCTCAGCCGAAGCATAACGCCCTTTTCGAATCCGCGTTGCACTATGCAACAAAAACAGCAACAGCATAAATACCGGAAGCCCCCACAATAACGCATTCGCCCAGACAAATGGCGGTTTATACAACACAAAATCACCATATCTTGCGGTCATAAAATCGATCACTTGCTGTTCACTCTGACCTTGATTGATTTTTTCAAACACCAACAAGCGTAGATCCAGTGCTATCGGTGAATTAGATTCGACCAAGTTTTGATTTTGGCATTGTGGGCAACGCAATGATTTCGCCAACTCAATTGCCTGACGCTGCTTTTCCGGCGAGGTAAATTGGAATAATTCAACGCGAGTAATTTGCGATTGTGCCGATGGGATAAACAACTCAGAAGAGTCAGCCCAAACAAGGTTCACCATCAACAGTGATAACCATACTATCGTCCTCATCCCCCCTCCTTGTCAGTCAAAGTAATCAGCAAAAGCACTCTGCCATACTTGCTGATCAAGCACGCCAGTGTGTTTATATAAAATGACGCCATGCCGATCCACCAAATAGGTTTCCGGTGTGCCTATTACTCCTAAATCAATCGCAAGGTTGCCGTTAGGATCATAGATCACCGTTTGGTAAGGGTCACCCAGTGAGTCGAGGTAACGCTGAGCTTGCGTCTGACTGTCACGATAATTCAATCCAATCAGGGGAATATCTTTTGCCGCGAGTTGGTTTAAGAACTGATGCTCGACACGACAAACACCACACCATGAAGCCCACACATTCACCAACTGGTAGTCCGATTGAAACAAAGTTTGAGGTGTAATTGGTTTTGTTTCTGCCAACGTGGTGACAGCCTGAGTTGGAAACATCGCCACAGCCGATTTTCCCTGCAACGGCGAGTGAGGCGCGCGAATACCCAACAATAAAAAAAGAAGAAAAATCAAAAGCCCTGCGAGCAGCATAATGACTTTAGGCTTGCGCGATAATGCCATACGCACTCCGAGCTTTATAACGAGCGACAACTCGTGCTGATAAAGGAATTAAAGCCCCAAAAGCCGCCAGCAGTGCACCGAACCAAATCCAATTAACATATGCTTTGAATTGAATCTTAACCGCGTAGGCTTGTGCACTCACTTTTGGGCCGAGCGTAAGATAGTAATCACCATTCCAAACACTCTTGATTGATGGCTCACTCATGTTCATCACTCGTACAGGATAATGGCGACGTTCAGGCTTAACGATAAAGTGGTCGTTACCGCGACGAAATTCAATAATGCCTTGCTGTGCAGTGTAATTTGCTCCGATATACCAATGACTCTCTAGATACTCAACCTGCCAGTCACCCACTTCGATCACCGTCCCGGCTGACATTTTCTGATTCAGTTCATAAGAGTGTTCAGCATTCATTACCGCGCCAATCGAGCCTATCGCAAAGCCGACATGAGCAAGTAACATAAAGGTCACTTTTCGCTGCATCATAGCGAAATAGCTGTGCGTCACGATCACCCAACACGCGCCAGCCCAAACCAGTAATGTCGCAAAGGAAAATGCCTCAACTTGCAGTACGTAAAGGCTTGCACCCGCCGCTAAGCTGATGCTAGCAAGGGAAATGATCTGAGTTGGTGTTAGATGACTGCCGTGATGCCATTTCAGAAGTGGAACCGCCCCCATGACCAATAATGCGATCAAGCTTAATGGGTAAAACAGGGTGTTAAAATAAGGTGCCCCAACTGAAATCTGCCCCAAGCCGATCATCTCATACAACATCGGATAAAAGGTACCAAGTAACACCGTGAGCGTAGCCACTAAAAACAAGCCCAGTGAGAGTAGAATCAAATAGCCTCGACCGAACAACGATTGAATCGGCGCGCTTTGAATCATGTCACTCCTCAGCATCAATAACACAAAGCCCACCAGCAAGGTCACTGCTAAAATCAACAGAAGCGCAATACCTTTACTCGGATCGACGGCGAATGCATGTACGGAGGTCAAAATACCTGAGCGCACAATAAAAGTGCCAAGAATGCTCAAATTAAAGGTAACCAGTGCCAGAATAACCACCCAGATCATCAATTGTTGCTGGCGCCTTGCCGCGAGCATGACATGCAACAATGCACTACCAGTAAGCCAAGGGAGAAGTGAAGCATTTTCCACCGGGTCCCAAAACCACCAGCCACCCCAACCGAGTTCGTTATACGCCCACCAAGCCCCCACAACGATACCAATGGTGAGAAAGAACCACGCAAGAATCGTCCAAGGCAAACAGAGTTTTATCCAAGCGGGATGATAAGGTGTTTGAAGTAACGCCGCGAAAGCAAAAGCAAATACAGTAGAAAAACCAATGTAACCTAAATAGAGCAGCGGTGGATGAAAGATCAGCCCAATATCTTGCAACATAGGGTTAAGATCGCGCCCCTGTTCGACCAGAACGGAAGCATAAACAAATGGATTGGAGGCCAACAAGGTAAACCAGGCAAAGGCAGCCACAAACAGCTGCATCACCCAGCAGACATCCTCAATATAACCGGTTAAAGCAGACTCTTTACTCGTGCTTAGACGTGAAATTAATGCCGAACAGAGTGATAAAGTAAAGACCCAAAACAGCATCGAACCTTGATGGCCACCCCAAACTGCGGCCACCTTAAAATAGACAGGTAAAGCCGAATTGGAATGAGAAGCCACGTAATCATATTGAAATTGGTCTTGAACAAACAGTAGCGCCAACATCAATAAACTTAACGTTGCGACCACGCCATTAAGACCGACAATAAACGATAAAGAAGTAGGTACTCGCTTTAGTTGCCACTTTTGCCATGCATAGCAAACCGTACTCATTAAGCTCGAGACTGCCAGCCAAATTAAAGCAAAATGTCCTACCTCTCCAATCATCGATTACACCACCGTCATTTGACCAGCATAAAGGATAAAGGTACGTAGCATCAGTACCCCAACTAAACTCAGCATGGTGACAACAAAGATATAACCACCTTGATGCTGAATACGTTTCGACGTCACGCTATTCAGTGTTAATGGCAGTAACATCCCCATCAAGACCACACCAAACCAGAACCAGTTTGACCAGAAACCACCACCGATTGCATTCCAAGCAGACACTTCGTTTTGCCCGCCGCTGAAAATCAAACCGGTAAAGAAAGTGACCAAAATAAACAGCTCGAACATCACAATCGGTTTTTCAATGTAGTGCACCCAAGCCACACTTGGGCTGCTCACAGGCTCTTTAAACAGCAAGATACCAAACATCAAACACGCTGCGACTCCCGATGACAGACTTGAGAACAAAAACAGCAAAGGTAAAACAGGGTTATTGAGCATTGGATAGGTTTTCAATGCCGATAGTAAAAAGCCAGTATAAGCGGCTAGCACAATCGCCAGAAAACCAAGGAACAGCTCAATACCATTGCTCCATCGGCCACTTTTCAGCAACAGGCCATCGGCAAAATTGAGCAGTTTATCGGGCAGTTTTCCATCAAACCAATTCATGATTGGCGCTCTAAACAGCATACCTATCCAGATAAACAGAACCACCATATAGACTTGGAATAAAATCACCCCCATCGACATTACTGAATTAGGGTTGAAGAAGATCATGATCTTCCAAAACGAAAGCGGCTTCGTCAGGTGGAAAATAAGTATGGTTAAACCAGAGATGATGCCAAACGGCGCCAGCCACGCCATGGCTTTGATAATGCCATTATTAGCAGGGTCGCCCTCAATAACACGGCGCTTAAGATAAAGCGCAATCATTACAGCGCCCGCAGACATACCAGCCAAGAAGAGATACACCGCAATAATCCAGTCCCAAACCAACGAATCAAATTGGAACGCACTGTCGAATCCTATCATGATGAGATCTCCCCTTTTTGATGAGGCACTTTATACAATTTAGGCTTGGTGCCTAAATGGGCCTTATCGCGATAAACCACCTTATTGTCGATAATATTATTGACGTCACTATTCGGATCATTGAGATCACCAAAAGTGAGCGCCTGAGTGGGACAAGACTCAACACAGGCTGGTTGCTTGCCCTGTGCCAAATTAGTATCTCGGCAGAAATTACATTTATCCGCCGCGTGATCTTCCGGATTAAAAAAGCGCACTTGGTAAGGACAAGCGGCTAAACAATAACCACAGCCGACACACTTCTCTTTGTGTACATCAACAATACCGGTCTCTTCATCCTTATAAGCAGCGCCCGTAGGGCAAACGTAAACACACGGTGGATTTTCACAATGTTGGCAAGATTTTCGGGTAAAACGGTAATCAACATCAGGAAATTCACCTTGCGGCTCACTACGCAAGATCTCAAGGCGAGAAACGCCAGCTGGCACTTTATTCACCTCGCGGCACGCATCCATACAAGCGGTACAGCCAATACAAGCAGTTTCGTCATGCACCATGCCATAGCGCTTAGGGGGCTTCTGTTCATCACTGCTTGCCTGAGCATTTTGTAGAGCCGCCACACCCAACCCGCCAGTGGTAAAGATCACCGCGCCAGCACCGGCACTCGTTAAGAAGTTTCGTCGAGAACATTTCATGCTACTTCTCCTTATTCAATTGGGTGAAATCCGCGTGGCAATCAACACAGAGCTTAACGCGCTGCTTATGCTCAAACTCCAACACTTTGGCTTTGGTCGCATGAACATCGTGGCAATTTGAACAGGTTAAGTTTTTGGCGTGTACATCATGCGTCCAACTTGATTCACGTAAATCACTAGGTTGGTGGCAGTCAACACATTGGCTATTGGCTTTAAGAATCGTGTCGGGATCAAGAAACACTTTATCACTGCCCGCTTGCGATTGTGCACTCGAGTATTTAATGACTTTAGGTGCGCCTTCACGGTGATCTGGGCCAATACTGCTATGGCAATCAACGCAATTGACATCTCGTCCGAGCGCTTGATGCGCCGTTTCACCATGCGAACCAGATAAGGTTTGTTTGGAATCCTTATGACATTGAATACATTTGTAGTCTTTATCACGGATCAGAGTGACTTCATGTCGTGCAGAGGAGGTTGGAGACTCAACCGCTATTGTGTCGGCAACGGCATGAAGAGAATAACCATAGAGGCATAATGAGAGGAATAACTTCAGCATTATGACTATGGCCAACTTTATATTGCCCATATTATCCTTTCCTTGTTCTCATTCTATTCCACAGTTCTAAAGACAACTGACATAGAAATGAGTAAAAATTAAAATCCTTTGATACACACTTTGTATCAAATGAAATCAATTCCTATTTTGGATAAAGCCACAACGCTTCTATGGATATACTACCCCTGTTGACTTTATCCCGCACCTAACAAGCTTAAAAACTCGATACTGATCACCCTTTACCAGTCACAACGCTCACGCTAACCCACTGAATAAAAACAAGTAATGCAATTGAAAATCATTACCAAACAAATAAGAGCAACTACCCCTTTAGTGGTATAAATGGCCATTTTTGAACTCGGTCACCTACTTAAATTGATCTCAAACAATGAACAATAAATGACCAGAACATAAATATTTACAATTCTTTAAACTCACTCTTAGCAACTCCAATTCTTAGTTTGGAATATAGCCAGATCACAACGCTGCTAATAAAAACAGAATATGGAGATAGCACTGTGAATAAATTGCAATGGATAAAACGTTCCGCTGCAGCAATAGTGATAGTGGCAAGTTCAATCATGACGGCTACTAGCGTTGCTGCGTCTGAAGACAAAGCGTTAATCGATCCTCGTAACGACGCTTACGAGCAACAACACCCCGACCAATATCATTCATGGCGAGCAACATCAGAAAGTGATGGCATTGATGATGCTTTGGCGGACGACCCTAACATGGTTATTTTGTGGGCAGGTTATGGCTTTGCCAAAGACTACAACAAAGCCCGCGGCCACTTTTACGCCCTAGATGATGTACGTCAAACTCTGCGCACCGGTGGACCAACCGATGAAAACTCAGGGCCAATGCCAATGGCTTGTTGGAGTTGTAAAAGCCCGGATGTGGGGCGCGTAATCGACGAGCAAGGTGAAGACGGCTACTTCTCTGGTAAGTGGGCGCGCGGAGGCGAGCAAATCGTCAACCCAATTGGCTGTGCTGACTGTCACGATACCCGCAGTGAAGGCTTCAAAAATGGTGAACCCGCCCTTGCACTTGCCAAACCTTATGTAGAACGCGCATTTACAGCGATCGACAAACCATTCGACCAGCAGTCTCGACTTGATCAGCAAGCCTCTGTGTGTGGCCAATGTCATGTGGAATATTACTTCACCGGCCCAACCAAAGCGGTCAAATTCCCTTGGGATAAAGGCACCACTGTTGGCGCAATGGAAGAGTACTACGATGAAATCGGCTTCAAGGATTGGACGCACAAAGTATCAAAAGCACCAATGCTAAAAGCGCAGCACCCGGGTTATGAAACATGGCGAGATGGGATTCACGGCAAAAACAAAGTGGCTTGTGTCGATTGTCATATGCCAAAGGTCACCAAAGAAGATGGCACTGTTTATACCGATCATAAAGTCGGTAATCCATTTGACCGCTTCGAAGACACCTGTGCCAACTGCCATACTCAATCAAAAGATCAAATGCTGGAGATTGTAAACACTCGTAAAGCACAAGTCCTCAATATGAAGTTGACCGCTGAAAAACAAATTGTTGCCGCACACTTTGAAGCGGGCGCAGCATGGGAAGCAGGCGCGACCGACGCCGAAATGGCCGAGATCCTCCAAGACATTCGCCATGCTCAGTGGCGCTGGGATTACGCGATTGCTTCTCACGGGGTGCACATGCACGCACCGGAAGTCGCGCTAGAAGTACTCGGCACTGCGGTAGATAAAGCCGCTGATGCACGTACCAAGTTGGTTCGTTTGCTGGCGAAAAAAGGCATCACCGATCCAATTGAAATGCCTGACATTTCAACCAAAGCCAAAGCACAACAGGCCCTTGGTATGGATATGGACAAGATGAACAGCGAGAAGAAGCACTTCTTAGACACCGTGGTTCCACAATGGGAAGAAAAGGCAGAAAAACGCGAAGCGCAATATTAATGCCTGATTAAACAATCCCTCTAAACACAAAGCCGGCACTGATTGCCGGCTTTTTTGTCTCGCTTGTTTTAATCACTTGCTCTCATTGCGAATTGCTCACTAGAGGTAATAATCGTCAGGGTAAGTCAACGGAAATAGGTTTACTGCCCCGCTTGCATTTGCTTGGCTTGATTGAGCAGTTGAATGATCGTGATGCGATCCACATCTGGATGCTGCGAGTCTAAAATCTGTGTCCAGATCTCTATGGCGGGCTGATAGCGAAAACTAATGAAGTGATCACTCGCGAGCAAAGTCAATGCGGTTAAATTATCCGCCTCTAATGCCAATGACTGGTTAAGTAACCCTTTCACTTCAGCACTCATTTGCTGCTTATTTTGATAGTACAGGGCGCTCGCCTTAGCCGATAATTGGCTGGCGCTAGGTGTATCACTGAGCCGCATCGCATAGTCAAAGCAAGTAAGCGCAGCCGTAAACTCTTGTTGATTTAAGTAACCATGACCTAGCTGAAACCATAAATCAGCTTGATTAGGATCTGCCTTTAACTGGGTTTGCAAATCGCTCATTTGCTGTTGATGGCTAAACGCACTTTGCTCTAACAACGCATTAGGCGGAGGCGAACCTCTCAGCCAAACAAACAGAGGCACCGAAACCAGAATACTGGCGAGAATCATTTTCTTCATCAAATGTGCCTCTTGCTAGATTGTGCGATTAATTACAGATTATATCGTGCTAGGATGAGCTTATCTTTGATCCAGTAGTAAATACCTCAGATGAAAAACAAAATAATCCCATCGCAACAAACACAACAAGAAGCCACCAGCATCGCCAAGGCGACGCAAAAACAAGGGCAAACGAAAGAGCAGACCAAACTGATCGCGCAAGGGATTGAGAAAGGCATCGCACAATATAAAAAACAGCAAAAAGAAAAAGCACGCCAAGCAGACAAAGCGAAGAAAAAAATTCAGCGAAGTAAACGCATTGACAACGAAAAGAGTGATGAGACTCAACAGCCTGAAACAACATCAACTTCAACAAACACAAAAAGATCTATACTGCCTTGGATGCTACTTGCCGTCAGCTGGATAGGATTTTTTGTTTATGTTTCACAGGCTATGTAAATCGGTTGTCGTTGCACTATTCTCAATCAGCATATTGGGCTGCACGACACCCACAACGATAATGGACAAGCATGCCGAAACGGTTCATTTAAGAATGGACAGTGGTTTTAATGCGGGCGATTGTTTGTGGTTAGGGGAAGTTACGGGCAGTGAAGGTCACTGGTACTCTTACTTATTCTTTGCCAATGATGTGCTGATTCAGGGCGCATTGCACGACATAAAAAACCGCGCCAATCAACTTGGCGCGGACACGGTGTACATGATCACCCCACAAGATTTTGCAACCTCGTTCACCGTCGTTGGCAATGCATATCAATGTCATGGGATCATAACGAAATAGAAACGACGGCCAGAATACGGGAGTTATTCATTTACTTGTGATTTCAGCTCAAACTCTATGTTTCAAAAATCTCTATTGCAAAAACATAAGTTCCAAACACGATGCTGTAAAACGCTATTGCAAAGATTAAGCTCGGAAACCTAAGCTCGCAGCAATATCCGGTTCACGGTCTGTCACCCACTGACTATCAAAAGGGCCCCAATCCGATAGCTGATAATAGCCATCATTATGACGTCGACCATCTTGAACAAAAGCAAGTTCAATACCGATACCCGGCAAAGCTTTAATTACATCTTGAATTGTGCGACGTGGCCAGCCAGTCTGCTCAATTAATTTAGGAACATTTGGTCTCTCTAGACTTTCAACTAGCAGAGCTAAATACAAACGCCTTGCAAACACAGGACTCAGTTCCATTGATACCTCCTATAAACTTCAAAGGACATTATTTCCTTTTATCCAATCCGTTTGTTGCGTTTGATCAATAACTCGCCATTCCCCTACCCCTTTAGGGGGTATTTTTTACTCATCAAAATATATCCGTCACACTTTTGTCTCATTACCAACTTCCTGATAGGATTCATAAATAACAATAAATGCCTCTTAGGAGAGAAAAATGAAAGTCACCATGTATGGTATTCCAAACTGCGATACGATAAAAAAAGCGAAGAAATGGCTCAGCGAGCAAAACGTGGAATTTGACTTTCACGATTACCGTAAGCAAGGTGTTGATTCCGAAATGATTACTCAGTTTTGCCAAGCACTCGGTTGGGAAAATGTCGTCAATAAGCGTGGCACCACTTTTCGTCAGCTAAGCCAGGAACAAAAAGACGGCTTAAACGAGCAAAGCGCAATTTCACTGTTGGTTGAGCAGCCAGCAATGATCAAGCGACCAATTTTACTGGTTGATGGGCAATATCACCTTGGTTTTAAAGCCGATCAATACGCAGCAGTTTTTGCATAGCAATATTTTATTAAAAGGATTTCAAGGATGAGCGATAGCCCTGTATTGGCTCTGGCAAAAGATTTAATTGGCCGACAATCAGTAACCCCTGAAGATGCGGGTTGCCAACAAGTGATGATAGATCGTCTCAAATCACTCGGATTTGAGATTGAAGTGATGGTGTTTGAAGACACCACCAACTTCTGGGCTCGCCGTGGTGCGGAAGCGCCCCTATTTGCGTTTGCCGGTCATACTGATGTTGTGCCTGCTGGCCCAGTAGAACAATGGCGTACCCCGCCCTTTGAGCCAACAGTGATTGACGGCTACTTACATGGCCGCGGCGCAGCAGACATGAAAGGCTCACTCGCCTGTATGGTTGTGGCTGTCGAACGTTTCATCGAAGAGAATCCCGCCCATACAGGTTCGATTGCCTTTTTGATCACTTCCGATGAAGAAGGCCCGTTTATTAATGGCACGACTCGCGTCGTTGATACCTTAATGGCGCGTGATGAAATCATCGATATGTGTATTGTTGGCGAGCCATCAAGTACGCATGCCGTCGGTGATGTGGTTAAAAATGGCCGTCGCGGTTCAATTACCGGTGATCTACGAGTGAAGGGAACCCAAGGCCATGTCGCCTATCCTCACCTAGCCAACAACCCGATTCATCAAGCACTGCCGGCCTTAGCTGAACTTGCTGCAACGCAATGGGATAATGGCAACGACTACTTCCCACCCACCAGCTTCCAGATCCCGAATCTAGCCGCAGGCACTGGTGCCTCAAATGTTATTCCTGGCGAGTTCGACGTGCAGTTCAACTTCCGTTTTAGTACCGAGCTAACGGATAGTGAAATCAAACGCCGTGTACACTCAACCCTCGATGCCCATGGTTTAGACTACGATCTAAAGTGGACGCTAAGCGGCCAGCCATTTTTAACCGATACAGGGACATTACTCAGTGCGGTGGTGAAAGGCGTCGCCGACGTAAACCATAAAGAGCCACAGCTACTGACCACCGGTGGCACCTCTGATGGGCGCTTTATTGCACAAATGGGGACACAAGTGGTTGAGCTCGGTCCTGTGAATGCCACCATTCACAAAGTGAATGAGTGTGTCAGTATTGCCGACCTAGAAAAACTGACCGATATGTATCAAAAAGTACTGGAGAATATCCTCGCGTGATCATGACGCCTGAGCAGCTCACAGGCCAAAGCCAAAGCCACCTCTCTGAGGTGGTGATTGGTCAGAAAGCCTTCTTAGTTCATCTTGAGGTTGGCAATGATTTGCTACGCCTCAAGCAAGCGGCGACTCAGGCGGGGTTTAATCTCAATATCGCCAGTGGCTTTCGCGACTTTGAACGACAGAAAACCATTTGGAACAATAAGATTTTAGGTCACAGCGCTATTCTCGATAGTGATAGCCAACCCATTGATGACACAACACTGAGCGAGTTAGAGAAAGTGATGGCAATTTTACGCTGGTCGGCACTGCCCGGCGGAAGTCGTCATCATTGGGGGTGTGAATTTGATCTGTTTGACCGCGATTTGTTACCACAAGGCGTACAGTTAAAGCTGGAGCCATGGGAGTATTTACAAGGTCATCAAACGCCATTTTATCAATGGTTAAAAGACAATCTCGCTCAATTTGGTTTTTTCTTTCCCTATGCCGACGATCTTGGTGGCGTGGCCCCAGAGCCTTGGCATATTAGCCATAAGCACACCGCGCACGATTGTTTAGCGCAATTCTCTCCAGCGATACTTGAGCAACAATTGCGTCTTGATCCCATCTTGGCGATGGAAGAGGTGTTAAGCCAGCTTGATTACATCTACACTCAGTTTATTACCAATATTTGTGGAGAAGTATGATGGATTTACTAACTAATCCGTGGGTCATCATTACCATCGTTTTATGCGTCATCATTGGTAATATCGCCGCCTTAAAATATACCGCCAATATGAAGATGGGCCAGATGAAAAAGCGCGACCCCGCCGATCACAAAACGTCGTCACATCAAGAAGAACAGCCTGAAAGCAAAAACCCGCCTAAAGACTAATACTCCAACTATGGGCTCGTCCGGCGGGTCTTTTATTTCATCTAAACGATAACTTGCTTATCGTTGCTCACTCGCAACTTAATATGCGCTACTTAATGTGATCCCACGAGATATTAGAAACGATTCGGCAATCATCGCACTTGAAGTAGAAAATATCGTGTAACGGCGCGTCCAACAGCCACTCCCCACCACATTTCGGACACTTACGGCTCTTTTCTTCCGCCAAGCTCGCACCACCAACGCGGTATTGATAGTAATACGTCGGAATGGTGGTCAAAAACTCAATCCGACCACGCAAATCCCAACCACGGCGGAATAATACGCTGTCGGTGTCGCAAATCTCATGCAGCGCGGCATGTTCAGCACGGCAACCGCCCGCCATTTGCAATTCATCACACGCTTGCCACTCTGTTTGCCATTTCACTACCGCTTTATGATCGCCATTTAAAGTTGGTCCATTACGGTACAGAGGGATTGGCAACAAGGTTTCACCGCTGCGCAGTGGTGAGCACGTATGAACGTAAGTGGTGTAGAGCACTTGCCAACTTGGCGTCTCTTCTTCTGCTGCTTCTTCTGAATTTAAGTCACGCCCCAGCATACGCATTTTTGGTGCCAGTAAGCTCGCCTCCGCTAAACGGTTGATGCACACTTTAACAAAGTCAGAATGGTTATTAGGATGTAAGCTCTGTTTTTCAGGACAGACCACACGCACATAAAACTCGCCATCCCCCATCACAATCGGGAATTCGCGACCGAGCACTTGGCCGTTGTAACGCAACGCATCCATCAAACCATTGATGGCTTTGTCTACGGCACTAATGGTGGTGTTATCAAAACACTCAAATTGAAGTTCAACAACGTACATGGTTACACCGCAGGCTCTAAGTGATTTAAGAATTCAGCCACATTCTCGGCCAAGACATCACGCTTATCGGTGCCTAGGCGCTCAAGCACGACATTGCCGGTGAGGTTACAAATGGAGATCACATCAAGCTCCGCGTCTGTCGCCGCAATAAATACCGTTGGCTTAAGTTTTAAACGACGCTGCGTCACCAAGTGGCCAAGAATGTTCTCTTGTAGGCGAACAAAATCTTCATCATTCCAAACTTGCAGCAGTGACAAACCGTTACCATTCCAGCTTGCATCCATGTCGGCACTGTATTGGCTGCCATAAAAATGTTTAATATCGTCATGCAATGTCAATTCAATGCCTTGTTCCACGTTAGTGAAATCAGCAAACTCATCACGAGAAAACGCTTGCCACTCAACGCTATCCGCGCGTTTTTGTTCAACACAAGGGGAAACGAGGTCGGCCAATTCTTCACTGATTGGCAATGAGCCGTGTTGCTCTTGGAAGGCTGAGCGGTATTTTTCACTGAATGTGCGTAAGGCTTGCAAAACGTTGTCAGCCATTCGGTTCTCCAATTTAATGACACTGGGTGCGAGATTGCGTAAAATTCCCGTCATTCTAATCCAAATCGATCCAAAGTATGAGTAAATATTCCAACGCTAAAGAGCTCGCCGGGTTAACACTAGGCCAAAAGACTGAGTACGCAAGTCTCTACAACCCATCGCTACTTCAGCCTGTACCACGTAGCCTAAACCGTGATGATCTTGAACTGGGTGACACGCTCCCTTTTCATGGTTGCGACATTTGGACCTTGTATGAACTCTCTTGGTTGAACGACAAAGGATTACCTCAAGTTGCGGTGGGTGATGTGAGCATTCCCGCCACTAGCGCAAACTTGATCGAATCAAAGTCCTTTAAACTTTACCTTAATAGCTTGAACCAAACGCGCTTTACTTGCTGGGATGATGTCGAAGCGACATTGATCAAAGATCTCTCTCACTGCGCTGGTGAAACCGTCAGCGTAACATTGCGCTCAGTCGAAGATTACACCGACACGGTTATCGTCACGATGGCAGGTGAGTGCATTGATCATCAAGATATAGAAATCACGCATTATGAGTTTGACGCAAGCTTACTTGAAGGTGCTGCGGAAGAAGAAGTCGTCACCGAATCACTGCATAGCCATTTATTGAAATCAAATTGCCTAATTACCAACCAACCGGACTGGGGCAGTGTCGAAATTCAATATCACGGTCAAAAAATTAACCGTGAAGCTCTGTTACGATACATCGTTTCGTTTCGTGAGCATAACGAGTTTCACGAGCAGTGTGTTGAACGCATCTTTACTGACATCATGACCTATTGTCAGCCAGAAAAGTTGACTGTTTACGCGCGTTACACTCGTCGAGGTGGTTTAGATATCAACCCTTACCGTTCGACAGAGCAAGCACAGCCTAACCATAATCAGCGTATGGCTCGTCAATAAGGATAGTTTTTAGGATGCATACTTTGCGCTGGGAGCGTTGGCTCTGCTTATTGCTTTTATTATTGTCACCGATGAGCTTTGCGACACCGGTGTACACTTCGCCGATATTAAATGAAGCCAATAGCCTGATTGATATTGTTCCAAAGCAAGCTCGGCAACTCGCTTTGGACTTTCTCACCCAGCGCACACTGACTAATAACGCAGAAAAAAGCCCTTCCGCTATTTCACGTGATGAAGCCGATAACCGCGTCCGCAGCCCAGGGGCTTCCATCGACGCCCTGAAAATTTTAGCTGACGCCGAATTCAATCTTGGCAACCCAAAACTCGCATTGGCTCATCTTGATGAAGCCAAAGCGTTAGCCAAACTCTATCACCTGCCCTATCTTGGCCTTGATGTCGAACTGCAACAGATCCGTTTAGCTTGGTTATATTCCGGTGATGGCATTAAAGCACGTGAACAACTGCATCAAATCAGCGACATCTATAAGTCGATCAAAAGCCCGGAGCAATTAGCAAAAGGGCTAAAATATCAGCACGTCATGCTCAAGGCAGAGATCGCCTCTAAAGAAGGGGAAGTCGAGTTAGCGAATCAACTTTTTGCTCAGCTAACACCGTATGTCAATCAGATAAAATCGACCTATACGCTGATTAACTACCACATTACTGTCGGCGAGCATTACCTTGCCCACAAGCAATACAATAAAGCGCTATCAGAGTTTTTAATTGCCTACTGGAAAGCGATTGAAGAAGATTCAAGCGCACAACTGGGCAAAGTAAACTATCGCTTAGGTGCGCTGTTTTATGATCGCCGTGTATTGGATAAAGCCATTGTCCATCTATCACAAGCCGCCGATTTTTACGATAACTACCAAAACTCGCCGGTACTGCCATCAGTATTGAAAATGATGGGTGACATCTATTACCAGCAAGGTAAGTACAACCTCGCACTGGTCCAACTCTTCAATGCGATGGATCATGAACGTACGCAGAACAACGTTATCAATGAGATCGATATTCGTATTTCATTAGCTGCGACCTACCTAAAGTTGGTTAACTTCACCCTAGCAGAACAATATTTAGAGCGTGCGGAAGAGTTATTGATTGGCACCCATGCACCTAAGCTGCAAGCTTACGCTTACTTACTAAAATCGGGCTTAGCCTCGCACCAAGGACTAGGTCAACAAACCATCGACAATGCCAAAAAAGCGTTAGAAATTGGTACTCAGCTCAATAATGTTGCACTACAGAAAAACGCCTACAGCTTGATTTATCATGGCTACGAGCTCAACAAACAATATCAAACGGCGTTGAAATACTTCAAACAATACAATAAGTTTGCCACTATTGAACAAAGAGAGCTCGACATCATCAGTGAGGATGCTTTCCGTCAGCAAAAGGATTTTGTTGAACGTTCGATTCACATGAGTGGTCAACAGCAAGAGCTCGATCACGCTGAAACTGAGTATCGAAAATTCCAGAAAATCGCTTTTGGGTTGTTTATTATCAGCTCAATTCTATTTACCTTCCTTTTGCGTAGAGGCCATATCCTCAAGCTGCAAAAAGCGGAGATCGACAAGTTAAATCAAAACCTATTCACCCACTCCCGCTCAGGGTTACGCAACTTACGTATGCTAAATGCTAAGTTAGCCGCTTCTTTGGAAGCCAGCAGCGGTCAATTTGAAAAATGGCATATCGGCGAACTGATCCACGAGCCACTTAATGACCGTCTACGTTTTGTGATGATCGACGTTCCCTTTCTACGTAATCTACACATGCAACACGGCTACAGTGAAGGCTTAAAATTGGAAAAAGAGTTTGGCCGTTACCTGCGTAAAGAGATCACGTCTCCAGCACGCATCTACCATTTTTCAGATGCTAATTTGCTTTATATCGAGCCCAACACTAATCGCAACAGTGACCCAACAGAATTAGTTGATAAGATTCAACAATGGGTCGATCAGTTCCAACCAGAGCGATCTCTTAACCGAGTGGTCCGTGTCGGAATGGTGGATTACCCATTTCTTCCTCGCGCCTATACCGCACTGAACGACAAAGAGTTGCTAGATATCTTGTTAATGGCAACTGGAGCTGCACGCACGATCAGCATGCAAGAACAGACGAGCCAATGGGTTTATTTGAAAGCGATTGAAAATGCCCCTGCAGCCAGTCTAGCAACCGGTAACGTACGCAAAGCCTGTAAGCACGCAATTAACCAAGGGTTAATAAAGGTACACTCTTCTTACAATAATGAGGAGAGCCTCAAAAAAATATTAAAAGATGAGTAAAACCGTGCCGTTCCGCGGTGACAAGCCGTGACGAACGAAATTAATTTGTTATTATCAATAAATTAATTAATAAGATCTTTTTAGATCACGTAATCATAAAGTTTAGATCTACATGGGTGCACTCGAACAAGATATTCAGTCGCAGTTACACAATCTGAAGTCTCAATTGGAACAAGTTCGATTGACACAAAGAGATAGCTCGTTCAAGTTTAAACGAGAGCAGCAGGTTTTACAGCGTGTCGTCACCTCTTTGAGTGACGCCTGTTGCACCAACGATCCACGATTACTCACGAGCTTGCTCGAGCTAAAAGTGGCGATTGAAAAACAGAAAGATATTAGCTCGCTAATTCCTAAATTGGTGATATTAGAACGTTTAATAAAACAACACACAGTGGTTATGGATAAACAGAAAAAACAGCTTGATTCACAAGTGAAACATGCTGGTGAAACCCTATTACGGGTCGCTGGTATCCCATCGAAAATCAAACGAGATCTGCGTGATTTATTGAGCTTCTGTGCCAGTAACCCAACCTCTCGTTCAGAGCAAGCAATCAAGTTGCTTACTATCTATGAACGCTCGCTCAAAATCCTCACCTCGAACCCTGATAGCACAGCCTCTTTACCGAGTAGTGATGGCGAAAAAGAGTTACTCAACAAACTCAACGAAGAGCTACAAAATCTGATTACGGAGCTAGATTTTACTGGGGAGTCAGGTGAGTTACTGAATGATATTCGTGCCAAATTACTACTGGGTGTCAACACTCAAGTACTACTTGAAGAAACCTTACACATACTAAAGTTGGTCATTCAAGGCACCGATTTTGAACGTAAAACCTCGCAGCAGTTTCTCAATCAAGTTAACGAATCCATCTCCAGTTCTTTAAAAAGCTCCGCGCAAATTACCGACCAAAGCATCAGTTATTTTGATCAGCGTGTTGAGCATGGTAAAGAATTGCAATCCTTGATTACAAACAGCTACTCCGTTTTACAAGGGGCTCAATCACTTGAGGCCGCGCAGCAAAATTTATCCCCATTGTTGGATCAGCTATCTTCACTTTCTGAGCGTTTGAAGCATGCTGAAAGTCGCGAAAAAGCACTGCTTGAGCGTATGAAGTTTGGTCATGGTCAATTGGAGTCGTTATCAGAAACCGCCCAAGACCACCGTCGTCGCTTGGAAGATCAAGCGGAACGTATCCAACAAGACCCACTGACTCGCGTGCTGAATCGCTCTGCGTTCAATGAGAAAATGGAAATTGAATATCGTCGCTGGATCCGCAATCAACATAATCTGCGTTTAGTGCACTTCGATATTGATGGCTTCAAATCAGTTAACGACAGTTTTGGCTATACCGCCGGTGATAAAGCACTGAAGATCATTGCCCGATGTATCAAAGCCGAGTTAACCGATGCCGATATTATCGCGCGCTATTCTGGTGAAGAGTTCTTGGTGATCATGCCAGAACGTGCCGATCCTGAGAATCTCGAACTGGTCAAAGCCATTCAAGCTCAAGTGGCGCGTTTGCCTTTCAAATTCCGCGAACAAAGCTTAAGCATTACGCTTACAGCCGTCAGTACCGTCTTTAAAGAATCCGACACACCGGAAGAAGTTCTGGAACGACTGCGAGTACAGTTGCAAGAAAGCAAAAAGGTGGGCGCCAATCAATTGGTGTGGAAATAGCCGCGACAAATAAAACCGTTAATCAATAAAGCCGCTTTGAGTTATCACCAAGCGGCTTTTTTATTTCTCACACTCTCTCCCAAGTCAATTATCGTACGCTAAGCGTGATAGATGTATTGATATCAATTGGTTAGTCTTTATTCTTACGCTAACAGTGCTAAGCTCAAAAATACGGTCATGTTATCGAGTCTCTGCATACACCACCGTATTTTGCCACTCAGGCTTGCTAAGGACTCGCTCGCCACAAAGCAGCGATCGATCATTATTTCAAGGAGGTCACTATGATCACCCACATCAGCCCAGCGGGTAGTATGGATTTACTTTCTCAACTTGAAGTTGAGCGCCTTAAAAAAACGGCATCCAGTGATCTTTACCAACTCTATCGCAACTGTACGCTAGCCGTGCTTAACTCAGGCAGCCACACCGACAACTCAAAAGAGCTGCTCGAAAAGCACAAATCGTTTGATGTTAACGTGATGCGTCGTGAGCGTGGCATCAAGCTCGAATTAACCAATCCACCTGAGCATGCTTTCGTCGATGGACAAATTATCAAAGGCATCCAAGAACACCTGTTCTCGGTGCTACGTGACATTGTCTACGTCAACATGCATTTGGCTGACAACCAACGCTTAAACTTAACCAATGCCACCCATATCACCAACTTGGTGTTTGGTATTTTACGTAATGCAGGCACCCTGACCCCAGGCCTTGAGCCAAATATGGTGGTGTGCTGGGGGGGCCACTCCATTAACCCTACCGAATATCAGTACACCCGTGAAGTGGGTAACGAAATGGGGTTGCGTGAACTGAATATCTGTACCGGTTGTGGACCGGGGGCGATGGAAGGGCCGATGAAAGGCGCCGCGATTGGTCATGCCAAACAACGTTATACCTCGCAACGCTATCTTGGTTTAACAGAACCTTCAATTATTGCTGCAGAGCCGCCAAACCCAATCGTGAATGAATTGGTGATCATGCCCGATATTGAAAAACGCCTTGAAGCGTTTGTACGTATGGCACATGGTATTGTGATCTTCCCTGGCGGCCCAGGCACAGCAGAAGAACTGTTGTATATCTTGGGTATCATGATGCACCCAGAGAACGCAGAACAACCGCTGCCAATCGTACTCACTGGCCCTAAAGAGAGCGAAGCTTACTTCCGCTCAATCGACCAATTTATTGGTGACACTTTAGGTGAAGCGGCGCAAAAACATTACCAAATCGTAATTGATGATCCGGCTAAAGTGGCCAAAATCATGAAGCAAAGTATGGATCAAGTCCGTCAACATCGTAAAGATACCGGCGATGCTTATAGCTTTAACTGGTCACTAAAAATTGAACCGGAATTCCAGTTACCGTTCGATCCGACCCATGAAAACATGGCCAGTCTTGATTTACATCTCAATCAACGCCCAGAAAACTTGGCTGCGGCACTGCGCCAAGCCTTCTCTGGTATTGTTGCCGGTAACGTAAAAGCAGAAGGTATCCGTGAAATAGAACGTCACGGGCCATTCATCTTAGACGGCGATAGAGAACTGATGAAGAAAATGGACTTATTACTAAAAGACTTCGTCACCCAGCACCGCATGAAACTCCCTGGCAATACCGCTTACGAGCCATGCTATCGAATCTCAACCGATTCAAAATAGTCATTGATACATTGGGATATCGCCGTCTCTGGCTGGCTTTATCCCCCACTTCATTTACAATAAGGGCCTTGAGGCCCTTACTTTTTAAACGCTTATGTCTATTCATCTTGTCATTATCGATGCTCTAAACCTGATTCGCCGCGTACACTCTGTACAGCCCGATCCCACCGACATTGCAAGAACGATAGAAACCACAGGGCGAACCCTCACCCGTATTATCAATGAAGCGCAACCGACACACATCGTCGCGGTGTTCGATCATCACCTGCAAGAACGCGGTTGGCGTGCGGAAATTCTGCCTGAATACAAACAAAACCGTAAACCCATGCCAGAGCCGCTACTCAAAGGGCTTGACGCGATTCAAGACGCATGGTGGAAAATGGGCATTGATTCGCTGCTCTCTGATGGTGATGAAGCTGACGATTTAGTGGCAACCTTAGCGATTAAGGTCGCAAGCCACAACGAGAAAGTCACCATCATATCCACCGATAAAGGCTACTGTCAGTTGCTTTCTCCAACGCTGCAAATTCGTGACTACTTCCAGCATCGCTGGTTAGATGCACCTTTTATAGAAAAAGAGTTTGGCGTGAAGCCAAGTCAATTGGCCGATTATTGGGGATTAACAGGCGTCAGTTCTAGCCAAGTTCCGGGGATCCCTGGTATCGGACCAAAAGCAGCCAAAGAGATCTTAACGCAATTTGAGACCATTGAGCAGGCTTATAGCGCTGACGAACTGGTGAAAAAGTACCGTAAAAAGTTTGATGAACATATCGAAATGGCGCGAACTTGCCGCCAAGTTGCGCAGCTAAAAACCGATATTGAGTTAGGTTTTAACCTGCAAGATTTACGCTACGAAGGGCCGAATCAAGCATAACTTGATGTTACTGTGATTGTTGCTCTGATTGCTGCAGGCCGTCGACAACACGAACGCAAAACCCAGCAGAAAAACAAAAAAGCTCCCATTGGGAGCTTTTTAATTGACCATACATAGTCAACGCATCGTTGCGATAGCGCTTGGTTTAGTAAGGCGAGATGTTCGACAAGCTCTGTACATGAACGGTGATTTCTTCACGATCATGGTAAAGATGTTTCGCTTGCAGCTTAAACTTCACGTCGTTTTTAATTAGGAATACTTTAAGGTTTTCGATATCTTGCAGTACTTCGTCGTAACGACCTTTCATTGGCAGTTTAAGGTTAAAAATCGCCTCTTTTGCCCAGCCACTAATGATCCACTCACCCATCAGTTGCGCCACGCGTGATGGTTTTTCAATCATGTCACATACCAGCCAAGTCACGTTCTTACGTGGTGGCTCAAACTTAAAGCCATCTTCTTGGTGATGTTTTACTTGACCAGTATCCATCAGGCTTTGCGCCATCAGACCATTGTCCACTGAGTGAACGAACATTGAACGTTTCACAAGTTGGTAAGTCCAACCGCCTGGGCATGCACCCAGATCGACACCCCACATACCAGAAGCCAAACGCTCATCCCACTCTTCGCGAGGAATAAATACGTGAAACGCTTCTTCCAGTTTCAACGTTGAGCGACTCGGCGCATCTGCTGGGAATTTCAGACGAGGAATACCCATGAAGAACTGTGAGTTATTAATCGGCAGTGAGTAACCAATATAGCAATGACCCGGCTCAACGAAACAGATATGCAATACCGGTTTCTTCGGGTTATCTTTATTAAACAAGATACCTTTACCACGCAATGCTTGGCGCATTGGCACGGTAAACTTACGGCAGAACTTGAGCAGCTCTTTCGCTTCATTAGTATCCGGTGTTTCAATGCGTAGGTCACCACACATTGGCATGCCATCCGCTTCGCTCAGTTCTTGCAGAATTGGCGAAATACGGTCTTCACGTGGCAAGTCGGTCAGTTCAACAGCAACGGCAAACATTTGGCGAGCAAAGATCAGCGATTTGAAATCTAACGACTTCACTAGCTTAGCTGCATCACCTTGTTGGTAACACTCAAACAACACGAATCCAGAGTTTTTTTGAACGCGCGGAAAACCGAACACTTCCAGCGAACTCGCTCGATCTTGAATTTCACCCGCACACTCTTTCTCAAAGCCAGGACGGCAATAGAGCATTAGTTGTTTCACTTACTCACCTCTGTTGTTCTGTAGTGCTGCATAGACGAACAAAGCCCAACCTAACATAAAGGTCATGCCACCTAGCGGAGTAATTGGTCCAAACCATTTAATTCCACTTAGCGCTAAGGCATAAAGGCTGCCGCTAAAACAAAAGATGCCGATAATAAAGCAAATCGCGGCGATGAAAAAATACTTTTGCGCTTTTGCACTGACTTTGTTCGTCATTAGGATGCCACAAGCAATGATCGCCAATGCATGGATAAATTGATATTGGACACCAATATTAAAGACTTCAAGTAGATAGGGTGACAACATTGCTTTTAAGCCGTGCGAAGCAAATGCCCCTAACGCAACACCAATGCCTGCTAAAAGTCCCCCAGCCGCCAGCACATTATTCGCTTTCATACTACTCCTCGGCCGTATCGTAGAGTTCAAAAATATACTGACTCAATCTTTCAACCGCTAAATCAATATTACCCTGCTCAGTAAACCCCGATCGTTTACGCGGCTTGAAGCCATGATCGCCATCAGGAATAAAGCTACTGCGTACACTCGGGGCTAAATCAAACTGTTCAAGCTCATCACGAGTTCCAAAAGTGTCACGTTCACCTTGGAGAATCAGACACGGCTTGTTCAACGTCGCTAAGTGTTCACCTTTAAATTTTTCAGGTTTGCCCGGAGGGTGGAAAGGGAAACCTAAACAAGCAATACCCGCAACCAAAGGATGCTCGCTCAATAAGCTCGCCATGCGCCCGCCCATCGACTTACCGCCAATCACTACCGGTTTATCGGTGTATTGTGCGATGATCTGCTCAAAGGTTTCGAGTAATTTAGGCGCACGATCGGGTGGGCGTTTGGTACCGAGTTCAGCGCGTTGCACCATATAAGGAAAATTAAAGCGTACTACGCGAATGCCTTTTTCAACCAGCCCCGTAGCGACTTGCTGCATGAAGGCATGATCCATTCCCGCTCCGGCGCCATGGGCAAAAATGAACAGCGGCGCATTCTCAGCGCCATCAATAATTACCTTATTCGTCATCTTCCAATAATTCCTCTTGCTCGCTGTGTGCTTTCGCTAGCATCCAATCGCGGAAGGTCGCAATTCGGCCCATATCAGCCTGTTTCTCATTGCAGACCACATAAAATGCATTTTTTGACACCAATACTTCATCAAACGGTGCAATCAAACGACCCGCTTCCAATTCAGGCTGCGCTAATACGTTATTGCCTAACGCAACACCTTGGCCATGCGCCGCCGCCTGTAGCACCATGGTTGAGTGGCTAAAAATTGGTCCATGATTTAAATTCACGCCCTCAACACCATGAAATTTAGCAAAATGCTTCCAATCTTTACGTGACGTATCGTGCAATAAGGTATGGTTTTTCAGATCACCTAATTCTTCTAATGGCTTAGCGCCTAATAATAGTGACGGCGAACACAGTGGGATAAGAAACTCTTGGTAAAGTTTATCGGCTCGTAATCCCGGCCAATTACCTCGTCCATAATAAATCGCCACATCCACATCATCAGTTAATGAACCTTCATCCATATCAACGGCTTTAATGCGTACATCAATATCTGGTTCTTGCTGATTAAAATCCGCTAAGCGAGGAACCAACCATTGAATCGCAAAACTCGGCGGCAAACTAATGGTTAGTGCGCCTTTTTCACTGCGCTCAAGCACTTTATCTGTCGCTTCAGCTAATGAAGTAAAAATGTCTTTGATGTCGAGAAAGTAACTTTGCCCTTCCTCCGTCAACAACAATGAACGGTTACGACGGCGGAATAACTTCAAGCTAAGAAACTCTTCTAACGCCTTGATTTGATGGCTAACTGCTGCCTGCGTCACAAATAATTCCTCTGCCGCACGAGTAAAGCTCAAGTGGCGAGCCGCGGCTTCAAATACCTTCAACGAGTTCAAAGGGGGTAATCTTCTGGACATAGGCGCCTTCAATAAATTGGATTAGTTTTTTTAATCTGAAACATTATAAAATGTCCATTGCCTGACGACCAGAGAAATTCTATATTTCGTCTCGCAATACAAGCCTGAACGGCTTGGTTTCTTTGAAATCAATTGGCTTTGTTGTTGCGATGTTGTGTTTGCAAACTCGTATTTCGAGTTGGGTAGAATTTCTACCATGGTTTTGTCTCATCAATCCCAGAGACGAAACGTATACTTCCTGTATTTATTTTGACCTGTCTGTCAAATTTTTTCGCACCGCCTATAGGCGGTGTTTTTTTATGCCTAAAATTCACTCTCGGCTCTCTATTCTCGCTTCTCGCCTCTTTATTCTCGCTTCTATATCTCTCATTCAGCATAAAGATTCCCTACTCCTTCCTTGTCAGTCTAGGGAATGACGACGTTCGTATATTATTGGCTAACAACCAAACAAAACCCCACCTCGTCATTCCCTACCGCGAGGCACGAGCGTGATAGGGGATCTCGCTTTTCTCGCTTCTTGAACCTTGACTCCCGCGCCACTTTCCTCAATACCTCTCAGCATAAAGATTCCCTACTCCTTCCTTCGTCAGTCTAGGGAATGACGACATTCGTATATTATTGGCTAACAACCTAACAAAACCTTGCCTCGTCATTCCCTACAGCGAGGCACGAGCGTGATAGGGAATCTCGCTTTTCTTTTCTCGTCTCTCGCCTCTTGCTTTCTCACCTCTCGCTTTTCTCTCTTCTCAATTCCCACAAAAACAAAAAAGCGCAAACCGAATCAACGATTTGCGCCTTTATTCTCAGTCATGGATGCACTAACAATGCACCAACACTAACGTCGTTCGCCTCTGGCTATGGACGGTAAACTTTCACGTTAGCAAAGCCTTGCTCTTGCAAGTAAAGCGCTTGCAGACGGCTCATTACACCGCGCTCACAGTAAAGAAGGTAGGTCTTACTCTGGTCAAGATCACCAAACTGAGTGCCTAGCTTGTAGAACGGTAGGTGTTTTACTTCAACACCATCAATCTCAAGTGGGCTCTCGTCTTCTTCATCTGGGCTACGAATATCAAGCACAACAGCATTCTCTTCAACCGCTTGAACTTGCTCAACTTCAGGAACCGCTTCTTCCGTTTGTTTCGCAATTTCACGGATATCCATGCTGCGCGCTTCAAGAACAACACGCTCTAGGATATCAAAGTCAAATTTCGCTTCTTCAGCTTCTAGCTTCGATTTCACCGCTTTCACTGTTGGCTTTTTAGAAATAACACCACAGTATTCAGGCATCGTTTTTGCAAAATCTTCGGTACCAATATCACGCGCAACGTTGATGATGTCTTCTTTATCCCAGTTGATAAGAGGACGTAGAATCAAGGTATCTGTCACGTTATCAATATGACGGAGGTTGGTTAGCGTTTGGCTTGATACTTGGCCTAGAGCTTCACCTGTCACAAGCGCTTGAATATCATACTTCTCAGCAATCATACCTGCCGCACGCATAAACATGCGCTTCAGGATAACGCCCATTTGGCCGTCATCGACTTTTTCAAGGATTTCAGCAACAACAGGATCAAAGTCCACTGAGATGAAACGCACTTTGGCTGATGAGCCATATTTGTTCCATAGGTAATGCGCGACTTGTTTAACACCAATCTCGTGTGCAGGGCCACCAAGATTGAAGAAACAGTAGTGCACTTTTGAACCACGTTTAATGTGCAGGTAGCTCGAAACGCCTGAGTCGAAACCACCTGAAATCAGGCTCAATAGATCTTCTTGTGTCCCTAGAGGGAAACCACCTAGGCCTTTATGACGCGCAAGGATCTGGTTCAGTTTATCGTGGTCTACTTCTACTTTAATCGTCACATCTGGCGATTTCAGTTTCACTTTTGCAGTTGCAACGGCTTGGTTTAGACCGCCACCAACATAACGCTCTAGTTCGATAGAGGTAAAGTCATGTTGACCACGACGTTTAGCACGTACCACAAACGTTTTGTTTTCTACCAATGGGCCGCTAAGTTCTAGCACTTGCTCATAGATATTGTGTAAATCGGTAAATTCTGACTGCTTCACTTCCAGTACATGATGAATGCCTGGTGTGTGTGTCAGGATTTCTAGTACTTCTTTGTAGTACTGATCGCTCTCTGACGTGACTTCAATGTGGTCGCGACGGTTAAATACCGCAACAGCCGAAGTACGGTTTCTGATAATGTTGCGAATGTTCCCTTCAAGAATCTTTGTGAAGCGTTTTCGCACCGATTCACTTTTTACAAAAATTTCTGGATGAGGTTTTACAATAAATTTCATACTTCACTTCACTGGTTAACAGTTGTTCGCAATCATCATCAATATACCGGCCGTTTATTCACGAGCATCACAGTATAGAGATCCTAAGGGCGCGGATTATACATGATGAAAAGAGCATAAAAAAGACGAGCGTGATGCTCGTCTTTTTAGTTTAGTCATTTATTAGTGACCGATAGCGGGAACTTCGTCGCTATAGAGCGGTTCACCTTGCATAATACTGATCTCAACCCGACGGTTTTTCGAACGTTGTAGTTCAGTATCATTAGGCCCTAACGGTTCCGTATCGGCCATGCCACGAACGCGTAAGCGCTGATGAGAAAAACCACGGACCTTCTCCATCTCTTGTGCGACAGACACCGCACGCTGCGCGGAGAGATCCCAATTTGAACGATACAGTTCCGAATCCAAACGTTGATTGTCGGTATGACCTGAAACGCGAACGATCCCCGGAACATCCTTGACCAACTCAGCCACTTGACGCACCAACGGACGGAACTTAGGTTGCAAGAACGCAGAACCGGCTGGGAATGCCCCTTTCTCACGAATTCGAATCACAATCTGTTGACCGAGGTTTTCGACTTCAATTGCACCATCTTTGATCTCGCGTTCTAACGCTTTTTTCAGCGCTTCAGACAAGGTCTCCATCTCTTGCGACATCTCAGATTCTTGCGATTGTTCTTTATCTGATTCGGTATTCTGATTGTCTTTGGTTGACGTTTCTGGTGATTGGCCACCGGTCAATTTACCTTTCTCACGTTGGGTGCCACCAGCACGATCTGACTCACCTTCATGAAACTCTAGCGTCTGCTGAGTAATGTCGATGGTCTGCTGCATAATCACATCGATCGGCGTCGGCTCTGGGCGACCAGGGCGGAATTCCTGAGCGATAATGCTGGTGCCTTTAGGAATATCTTTCACTTCTAGTCGATTCTGTACACCGAAAGCGAACTTCATCGAACCCGCGATTTGTTTAAACTTCAGTACGTCCATCTCTGAAAATGACAACAGCAGTACGAAGAAACACATTAGCAGCGTCATTAAGTCTGAAAATGTCGTCATCCATAACGGGGCACCCGGTGGGGGACATTTACAGTCGTTCTCATCATCCATAGCGATTCCTTACTAACCGTCCACGTCGATGGCTCGTTTGCCTTCATTGAGGTAATTTTTCAGGTAGCTATCAATCACGCGTGGGTTTTGGCCATCTTGAATTGCCAGCACGCCATCCATGATCAAACGACGATTGAGTTTTTCTTGTTCACGACGCAGTGACAATTTATCGGCAATCGGGAAGAACACCATGTTAGACAATACCGCACCGTAGAGTGTGGTTAAAAGTGCCACCGCCATTGCTGGACCAATCGACTTCGGGTCGTCCATGTTGGAAAGCATCGCAACAAGACCCACCAAAGTACCGATCATCCCCATCGCGGGGGCAACATCACCATAGGCTTTAAATACGCTAGTGCCTTTCTCATGACGCTCGTCCGTTAACGCGATATCTTTTTGCAGTGCCGAACGCACCACGTCAGCATCATGGCCATCAACCAGTAAGTCGATGCCTTTTTGCATGAAGCTGTTGGTAATTTCCATCTCTTCAAGTGCTAAGAAACCACCTTTACGCGCGGCATCCGCCATTTCGACAATCTTAGCAATCAGATCTTCTGGCTCATCGGTTTTAAACATGAATGCTTTGCCAGCAATTTTTGCTGCGCCAAAGAATTGCCCCGCGGTGAACTTCATCAACACAATAAAAGAAGAACCGCCAATTACGATTAAGATAGACGTAGTATCGACGAACATCCCTAGGCTTCCGCCTAGTAGCATCGCCATAATAACGAATGCGAAACCGCCAATGAGTCCAATTAGCGTTGCTAAATCCACAAAGCACTCCTCATGCTAACCTTTTAAACTTTCTCTGGAATTATATCGGCTGCGGTTGTGAATCTTTAGCTTTTTATTGGTATCACACTCACATTCTCCCCAAATGAATGGTTACTTTTGTTGCGCGAGTAGCGTTCTGTAACCAAATTGATACTCAACACCAACAGTCATAAGCCGTTTTTAATGCGACATTAACCCTGTTTAAGCTCGATTTTTACCACAATTTTCCGCGGTTAAATTTGACCATCATTAGCGGCTAAGGTAACTTTCGTGCATCTTTCCTAATCTAGAAATATTATGGCGAGCAAGAAACCTGAAAATATGACCTTTGAGGCGACCATTGACGAGTTAGATACCATCGTTGAAGACTTAGAAAATGGAGATTTAGCGCTGGATGATGCGCTGAAGAAATTTGAGCGTGGCATCTCTTTAGCTCGTGCAGGCCAAAGCAAACTGAATGACGCCGAGCAGCGCGTTAGCATCTTATTGCAAAATGACGATGACGCACCGTTATCTGATTTTTCCTCTCAGCCTGAATAATACCGTTAGAAGATTACTGTATGCTTGAAGCATTAACATCGTTTCAACAACGAAATAGCCAGCAACTCGAATGGTGGCTAGAGCAATATCCACATCAAAATCAAACGCTGATTGAAGCGATGCGTTACGGCCTTTTACTAGGCGGAAAACGTGCACGTCCATTTTTAGTCTATATCACAGGGCAAATGCTAGGTTGTGACGTCGAGCATCTCGATACGCCAGCCTCCGCCGTTGAATGCATTCATGCTTACTCGCTGATTCACGATGACTTGCCCGCGATGGACGACGACGAACTGCGTCGTGGCCAAATGACTTGCCATATCAAATTTGACGAAGCGACCGCGATTTTAACTGGCGATGCACTGCAAACGATGGCTTTTACCATTTTGGCTGAAGGTCAACTTAATCCGATCGCCGAAGCACAACGTATTAAAATGGTACAAGTGCTGGCACAAGCCTCTGGCGCAGCCGGCATGTGTATGGGTCAGTCGCTTGACCTGCAAGCGGAAAATCGTTTGGTCAGCTTGAGTGAGTTGGAAGAAATTCACCGTAATAAGACTGGCGCATTGATGAAATGTGCGATTCGTTTAGGCGCACTCGCCGCTGGTGAAAAAGGCGTTGAAGTATTGCCTTTACTGGATAAATACGCCGATGCCATCGGTTTAGCATTCCAAGTACAAGACGATATTTTAGATATCATCGGCGACACAGAAACCCTTGGTAAACCACAAGGCTCGGACCAAGAATTAAATAAAAGTACCTACCCGGCTTTGCTAGGATTAGAGGGTGCTGTAAATAAAGCTAACAATCTATTAGAGGAAGCGCTTCAAGCTTTGCAAGCGATCCCCTACAATACCCGATTACTAGAAGAGTTCGCCCGATACGTCATCGAGCGCAAAAATTAACACTATAAGCGCGCAATACTATGACTCTTGATATATCAAAGTACCCAACACTGGCACTGGCAAATACGCCTGATGAGCTGCGCAGCCTACCGAAAGATGTGCTGCCCAAGCTATGTGATGAGCTACGCACCTATCTTTTGAACTCTGTGAGCCAGTCGAGTGGTCACTTGGCATCAGGGTTAGGCACGGTTGAATTAACCGTGGCGCTTCACTACGTCTATAAAACCCCGTTTGATCAACTTATTTGGGACGTAGGCCACCAAGCATACCCACACAAAATTCTGACCGGTCGCCGTGAGCAGATGCCAACCATTCGCCAAAAAGGCGGGCTGCACCCGTTCCCATGGCGTGGTGAAAGCGAATACGACACGCTTTCTGTCGGCCACTCATCAACATCGATTAGCGCAGCACTTGGCATGGCGATCAGTGCTCACAAAGAAGCGCAGAATCGTAAAGTTGTTAGTGTCATTGGTGATGGTGCAATTACCGCAGGTATGGCCTTTGAAGCGATGAACCATGCCGGTGACATTCATCCAGATATGTTGGTGATCCTCAACGACAACGAGATGTCGATTTCTGAGAACGTCGGTGCATTGAATAACCACCTTGCACAACTGCTATCGGGTAACTTTTATACCTCAATTCGAGAAGGTGGCAAACGCGTACTTTCAGGAGTACCACCAATCAAAGAGTTGGTACGACGTACAGAAGAACACCTAAAAGGCATGATGATCCCGGGCACTTTATTTGAAGAGCTTGGTTTTAACTATATCGGCCCAGTGGATGGCCATGATGTGATTGAGTTAGTGAAAACGCTCAAGAATATGCGTGAACTTAAAGGCCCGCAATTTCTGCACATTATGACCAAAAAAGGTAAAGGCTATGAGCCAGCGGAGAAAGATCCGATTGGTTATCATGGCGTACCAAAATTCGATCCAAGCCATTCGAGCTTGCCAAAGAGCACCAGCAGCAAACCGACTTTCTCTAAGATTTTCGGCGATTTCCTGTGTGATATGGCCGCGCAAGATCCTAAGTTGATGGCGATTACGCCAGCAATGCGTGAAGGTTCAGGCATGGTGCGCTTCTCTAAAGAGTTCCCTGAGCAATATTTTGACGTAGCGATTGCTGAGCAACATGCCGTAACACTAGCAACAGGTATGGCGATTGCAGGCAACCGCCCGATTGTGGCTATTTACTCAACGTTCTTACAACGCGGTTATGATCAATTGATCCACGACGTAGCGATCATGGACTTGCCTGTGATGTTCGCCATTGACCGTGCGGGCTTGGTTGGCGCTGATGGTCAAACTCACCAAGGTGCGTTTGATATTAGCTTTATGCGCTGCATTCCTAATATGGTGATCATGACACCAAGTGACGAAAATGAGTGTCGTCAAATGCTCTACACCGGTCATATTCACACTGGTCCAAGTGCGGTACGTTACCCACGTGGTAGCGGTATGGGTACCGACATTGAAACTGAGTTTACCGCACTTGAAATAGGTAAAGGTCGTTTGGTTCGTCAAGGTGAAAAAGTAGCGATTCTAAACTTCGGTACTTTCATGCCAAACGCACTTGAAGCAGCCAAAGCACTGAATGCTACGGTCGCAGATATGCGCTTTGCAAAGCCTCTCGATCATGATTTGATTAAACAGCTTGCCGCCGATCACGACGTACTAGTAACGATCGAAGAAAATGCCATTGCTGGCGGTGCTGGCGCAGGTGTGATTGAATACATGATGCACGAGAAGATCCTCAAACCAGTATTGAACCTTGGTTTGCCGGACTACTTTGTGCCGCAAGGTACTCAAGAAGAACTGTACGCAGAACTTGGCTTAGATGCTCAAGGTATTGAACAAGCCATCCGTGACTATTTGGCGAAATAACCAAGCCAAGTGACTCGATTCCTTCGTTAAGCTGCCAAATTCAAAAAGCCCTCTCTCGAGGGCTTTTTTATACTCTATAGAATTAGTTATAGAAATAGCTACTTACGTGAGAACCTAGCAGCCAGTGGTTTCCATTTTGAACACGAACGCGTTCATCTTGTACACATTGGCCCAATTCGGTTTGATAGCCCATGCCGTAAAATTCAGCATGATAAGTGCTGCACAATGTCGCTCCTTGACTATCCACAACAGGCTCGCCGTGAGACTCAGGCTTATGCAGGGATAACCAATCAAATTGGTTGAGAGGCGAGACAATCTCAGCTTTACTACCATCTGATTTTTGGAAATAAAGCGCATCACCACCGATACAGGTACGGTCACCATTCTCGTCTTGTTTCACATGGCCATAAAGTACGACACTGTCATCACCATCAACAAAATTGAAACGACAAGCATACTCACTGTTGCCCTCCACATTGAAGCGCGCCAAGATTAAACGTTCTTGCTTACTCAATTGATTCAAATCAAAGGTGCTATTATTTTCAAACCATCCTTGCGGCATCGTCGAGAAACTCATGAAGTAAGTATCAACAGTGTTCATGTGCGTATCTGCGCGGTAGGTACGACGCCAATCTTGAATCGGATCATAGCGATAAGCGGCATTTTCCTCTTTAAAGAAACCGCTGATTTTGTCGTCCATATACGGTAAGTCACCTTTACGAATATGGTAGTTACCTAACGCATGCATAAACGGCTGCCAACCAAACCAACTTGCAGCAAAACTTGAACCATCTGGGAAAAAGGTTTTACCGTCTGAACCATGGCCAAATTCGTGCGGCACGATTTCCCATTCACCGTAATAGTGTGAATAGAATGTCGGAGTAAAGACGCCATACCCCGATAAGCCCCCCAAACCACCATAGTTCACAACGCCCAACTGGATCTTGTCACGTGCAAGCATACCATCGTAGTAGTGTTGGTACTCTTCGGCGGTAAACACATCTTCTTGGCTGTTCGGGCCCGACATATCGTGGCCAAACACCGTATTGAAGTTAAACCACAAATGCTTGAACTCTTCCTGCGACATCATGTAAGCGAAGTTAGTCATAATAACAATCCACTCACGCGCATACAGACCGTTAATCGAGCGCCAGTTCCCCCCCCAGTCCGGCGCGAACACAAGGTTCCAACTTGGTTTTAAACTGGTCAATACCTGAGCAAACTTATCGGTATCAGACGAAAAACGAGTGGTTAGCGCAGCTTTGATATCCAATCCACTATCAACAAACTCACTTAAATCGAACACGCCATCACGATTAGCGCTATTGAATTGATACTGATCGCCAAACGCCGACAAAGGTAAAATGATCTGAGTAAATGCTGGAATACGATCGAAATTACCTAACGTAAACCACTTATTTAATCCGTTGAAACGCATTTCAATATTAATGTCAGTGAGGTCTTGTGCCACATAGCTGGTGATCTTAATCATATCGTGATCAAGCAGCTCTGTTTTTACCAATGAATTCACGCGAACTGAACGAAGGTCTTCATTGATTAACGTGTCGTAGCTTTCATCATTCTGTAAAATTTTACTGACCGACATTGCTGGTATAGAGTCGAAGCTAATTTTACTGGTTTCAACACTCTTGTCCGCGACAAATTGAATCGCCTTATTCTGATGACGAGCAATACTTAAAGCCTCATCATTTGCCAATACCATGTACTGATCAGTAAGGGCGATATCACGATGGTTGCCCACCGAAGTGCCGCTGATTTGCTCGATGGTTTGCGCCGTTTCGCTGAACTGGAAATCATTAGCAATGAAATCATCGACCGCTTGGAAGCGTAACTTCGAGTGCTCACTCACCATTAAGCTATCGTTAAGTAGAGCCATTTTTTGAATCGCGCTACTGACTACCTTAACTGGCTCCAGTGGTGTAGCAACACTGTTTTCAATTTGCGTAATATCATAGATGTAATATTCTCGCCCCATCACATTGGCAATCAAATAATCGCCAATCACATGCATTTGCACTTTGCGGTAGGTATCTTGGCCATTCCCAAAGCGCAGTGAAGCATAGCGTCCTAATTGACCATGATTTTCAGGTGTCGCATCTTGCTGACGGTAGACATTGATGCCCATCGCATCAGAAACAAATACGTAGTCTTGGTTTGCCGCCGAAGCTTGCGCATGAACAATCGCATTTTCGCCATTCCATTCACCAGTACCCAAAGACATTACATGGGCATGGTCATTGGTTAAATCGAAGATATCGACGCGGTTTGCAGAGAGTGAAGATACATACAGCTTATCATCATGGACATTCAGCTCGGTAATAACGTTATAAGCATGATGTACCCCGTCTTTTTCATAACCATCAATAGTGCCTAGCAGCGCTTGGCTTGCAAGGTCATAAATACTAACGGTACCTTCACCACCTTTTGAATGTGTCACGTAAAGGCGATTTTGATAAGTATCCACTGCCGTCACTTCAAAGCCATTTTGCTCAAAATCTGTTAATTCGATCTTTTCAGGCTTCGTAATGAAAGCGACTTCTTTATTAAAATCGTTTAATGAGCAAGTATCGGTTTCCATCAATACTCGCTCGACACCAGAGTTCCCAATAAATCCATTCGGGACATATTCTAAAAGACAGCCTTGATCCCAATCGTAATTGCCGAAGGTTTTATTAACGGCGATCATACCGCCTTCGTACCAAGTTAACTCCCAAGATGAATCTAGAAAATCAAATACATTACGGAAGGTCGTTTCATCATAAAAATTAGGGAATGTTGCCTCAAATCGCAGATAGTTGTCTTTGTTCAACTTGTAACGAGAGTCGTTAACGACAAGGTAGCGAACACCATCTTCAACAATAACATTTTCATCGTTCATCGCCAGTTGTCGCAATGCTTCAATACGTTGATTAATTTGCTCGTAGGTATCTTGGTAGACGCTTTGAAAATATGTATTTTCTTGATTAGCGAAACTCGGTACAGAGCCGACAATGCTGGCGCCAATCAAGCAAGAGAGTAATGTTTTTTTCATCATTAGAACTTCCACAACGGATCATTGATAACAAATAGAAATCGAATTTTCTGCATCTCGGCCGAAGATACGCGACTCATTTTGGCGAGGATAAATAGCCAAAATCTCATAGCGTGCGAATTCTATGTTGAAATTATTCACTGGAAGTATTGTTTTTTACCGTTCATACATACTGTTTATGGCATTAGGAATTAACATCTCAAAAATGAAACAAAATATTTCTTAGTCATTACTTTTCAGTGTATAGCTTGCACTGCAACCTATTGAGCAACACTAAGGGGTAAATAAACAAAAAAAACCCAGCAAAGCTGGGCTAGTCAAAACTACTGTGGGAGTGGCCAGTTAAATTGCTCACTCAAAGAGTGCCACGTGTGATCAAATCCGGCGGATATAGTGAGTTTCTCTTGCGTAAACGGATGAATAAATTCAAGCGATGAGGCATGCAAAAGCAAACGATGCGAATCATAAACATTATTGAACAAGCGATTATGGCGACCTTCACCATGGGTCGTGTCTCCGACGATCGGGTGACGCAGATGAGCCATATGGCGACGTAGCTGGTGTTTACGTCCGGTTAGAGGGCTCAATTCCACCATGCTATAACGCGTCGTTGGGAACTTGCCCGTGGAATGAGGTACTTCTACTTTCGCCAAAGGAAGGTAATCGGTGATCGCTTCTTGCGCTTCTTGATCTTGCTTAGCGAATTTATCGGCAATTTTATCCAGATCGACTTTCAAGGCGTAATCAAGACGCCCGCCCTCTTCTATCCAACCGCGTACCACCGCATGATAGGTTTTCTTCATTTCATGGTTGGCAAAGATGGGCATCATTTTCGCAGCAATCTCGCTCGATAAACCAAACACTAAGACACCAGATGTTGGTCGATCTAGTCGATGTAAAGGAAAAACATGCTGCCCAATTTGATCGCGCAAGGTTTGCATAGCAAATTGCGTTTCGTGCTTATCGAGCCAACTGCGATGCACCAACATGCCTGCTGGCTTATTAATCGCAATAAAATATTCGTCCTGATAAACGATTTCTAACATCTAAGCGACCTCTTGATCGATACGGCGAATGACCGCAATTAACGCTGAGAATTGCGCCTGCTGCTGCCAGCTCTGTTCAAAATAAGCGGCCATAGAGAATCCTGATGGCAGCGGTTGTTGAGCATTAATCATGGCGCGAATTTTCGGCAAAAACACCCACTGCAACCATTGCTGCGGCTCAAGAGTATCAATCGCAAAAGGCTCTATACTCGCCAATGCTTGTGAGGAGGGCATTTCATGTTGCCAACACCCTAGAGTGCGCATTTGCAGCTCTAGCTCATCTAATAATGCGAGCAAAGGAATATCTTGTTTCATTTATCTTTGTCGAGAACCTTGAAAATAGCGCATAGAGTACCATCTATAAGGGAAAGAAAGTTAGGAAAAGTCTTCCATGGATACGATTCATACTCTAAGTGAACTGTTAAAAAACAGCGGCTGTAATTACCAAATCTTTGATTTGGGACGTCGAATTAAAACCATCTCAAACCAAACCTTTGCCGATATTGAACAGGGTCAGCAACCCTACCCTTATCCTTTACAGCGTAAAGCGCACCTTGCGATTGCCTATTGGAACGAAGCGAAGCAACCTTGGATTTGGTTTCTCAAGTTTGAACTCGATGAACGCGGCTTGCTAAAGCAGACAGAAGTCGGCAACTTCATTAAGTATGTATTAGAAGCAATGGGGACACGCTTAAACCAAGAGATGAATGAAGACCAACAGCAAAAATTGGCGAATAATCCTTATACGTTTAAGCCTGCTGAAGAAAAAATGGCGGTGTTTCACAGCCAGATTCGTGCTGAATTAAATCTTCCATGCAGCCAATACTACGAACATGCTCAACACTATTTCTCTGGCGGCCTCGGCTGGGAAAAATGGCAGACTGTCGGTTTGCAAGGCATCACAGATATGTGTGCCCGTTTAGGCCAAGAAGAGAATGGCGTATCGCTCCGTAAGGCACTCAAACACTTACCCAACGAACCGCTCTATGCCACCTTGGGGGCGCTTGAGCATGTCGATATCAAAGAGAAACTGGCTACGCGTATCGCTGAGCTTGCACGCATTGAGATCGACGGTCAGAATCCCGATCTGTTTTTGCTATCTGCTTATGCGCGCGCACTTGCCGGAGCAGACATCACCATTTCTGCACCACTGATTGACGCAATCCTGGCTCATCCACGTTTAAGTCACCAAGAAGTTCTGATCGGCATTGCAGGCCGCTGCTGGCATTTACTCGCCAATGCAACGACTGCCGAACAATTTCTTCTCCGCTTAGCGCAAACGGGTAACCAAGCACTCTTCAATCAGCTTTTTGCAGATTTAGTCATGTTGCCTGAGCTGCGTATGGTGCTCTTGCCATTGTTGCATTCTTCGCCTTCACCAGAATTGGCTAATGCGCTGTTAAAACTGCAACAAGCTACCAAAGCTTAAGCAAGAGAAGACCTATGATTTCTGATCTATTGGCCATTTTAGCGTTATGCTTCCTCTGTATGCTTTTCTGGCAGCAACGTCGCCAATCTGAATTAGCCAAAATCGCGATTCAACGTAAATGTGAACAGCTAGAATTACAACTAATCAGCACTGCATTAAAAACGCATAAAGTCAAAACGCCAGACGGAGTCTGGCGTTGGCATAGTATCTATCAATTTGAGTTTTCAGCACTGGGTGATGACTGCTACCAAGGCGAACTCATTATGCAAGGGTTTCGGGTCGCAAAATTTTATCTGCCCCCTCACCGAATGTAGCGTCATCAGCTAGATAATCATCAGAACGAAAGTCATCCGAGATAAATCGGTACTGATTATACGGGCCAAAGTCATCGCATTTTTGGCCTATTAATTCAAAACCTAACTTTTCTAATAAGCGAATTGAGGCTACGTGACCAACCTTTGAGGTCGCGTTAATTTGCTGTAAGCGTAAATCTCTTACCGCTTTGGTAAAAAATGCTCTAAGCGCTTCATAGGCAATACCTTGCCCCCAATACGCTTTATCGAAAATATACCCAAGCTCTGGCTTACTATCGAGATGGCTGATAAAAATATGCCCCACGTAATCACGTGTACGACCATCAAGTACCGCTCGGGCATATAAGGTTTCATCATTGAGGATATTTTGGAATAGCAGTTTAGCGGTAGCAACGGTATGTGGCCCATTCATTTGTGCACGATTTTTTGCACAACAATTTAGGACCAGAAAATCCGACTGTAACGACTCGTTATAAGGCACTAATAACACTCGGCGAGTTACTATAGTCACAACACTTCCTTGCTTAATAAACAATCTTTGTAATAAATACCCTATCCGTAAAGAAAGAGCCTAAGCCGAATTTATTTAGCCGAACCTCTATACCGTACACTTTCATGAAGCTAGGTTGGGTTCTTATTATGATTAGAATTGACGTTGTTAGATTTATTTTTGGTAATAAGAAAAGCCCCGACACGTGAGTATCGGGGCTATAGTCTCACTCGCAGCAATCCAGCCACTATAGATGCTCCATGCATCATCCTTAATAGCTACTGAATCCTTCAGTAATATCCGTTCATCGCTGTCCTAGCGGTGTCCTTTAATTCCTATTAGCTAACCAATCCCCGTTAGCGCACTTCACTTGATCCCTGAGCGGTGTCCCTTGCATCATCCTAATGCTGTCCTTTCTCTATCCTAGAGATGTCCTATGCATTCCGTGCCTACGCTATACCTTTAGCGCAGTGAGATCCTTCTACAGTCCTTGCTCCATGCTAAGTTCATCACTCCGTGCGAACTTAAAACCTTCATCCTGAAGATCACCACATCCTTAGTGGTTCTATTTCTTGCCAAACTCCATTCGACAAGGGTTAATTTACGCGAATCCTAAGCAGAAACAATTGCACCCAATCACACTTACAGAATTCGACACTGAACAACAAACACGCAAAGCCTTATAAGTCATAGGGTTAACTATTTTAATATCCTAACATCTTCATGCAGTCAGTTCTTTTTCCTACAATGCTTGTGAGAGATCTCGCACAGGCGATTTCCTATTTTTCCATTCGCCAATTTCAACGCAAGTTAGTATGATGCCAATAAATCCAACAATGATGTTAGAGCGCTAAAAAGGAAACGCCATGCTTACCAAAGATGTCAGCTTAGAACTTGAGCAAATTATTACGACCTTAATTGCGGAAGGCAAAGAGCCGACCGTCGCATTGGTTAAAGCACGCCTTAAAACATCAGTGCCGATGCCTGCACTCATCAGCACAATAAAAAGTTGGAAGAGCAGCAATCGCGTGCCAAAAATTGAGGTTGCCGCAGAGAAAAAACCGGAATCGGACCGCATCACTCAATTAGAAGCACAAGTACTCGAATTGCAGCAACGGCTTGCCCAGTTAGAAGCGAAGTTAGGTTAAGAAAGGCCTCCCTCTCAATTCTCAATTCTCAATTCTCAATTCTCAATTCTCAATTCTCAATTCTCTACCGTCTTAAAAAAGAAAGGCTCAGCAATGCTGAGCCTTTGTCGTTTGGTTAACCGTCACCTATTACCAACCGGTAATCTCGCGTAGTGCTTTGCCGATATCAGCCAACGACTTCACCGTTTTAACACCCGCTTCTTCAAGCGCAGCAAACTTATCTTCTGCCGTACCTTTACCACCAGAGATGATGGCTCCAGCATGGCCCATACGTTTACCCGGAGGCGCTGTCACGCCTGCGATGTATGACACAACGGGTTTAGTGACGTTATCTTTGATAAATGCCGCCGCTTCTTCTTCCGCTGTACCACCGATTTCACCGATCATCACGATCGCTTCAGTTTCAGGGTCTGCTTGGAACAGTTTCAAGATATCGATAAAGTTTGAACCTGGAATTGGGTCACCACCAATACCCACACACGTCGATTGGCCAAAGCCTTCGTCTGTGGTTTGCTTAACCGCTTCGTAAGTCAAGGTACCCGAACGAGATACGATACCGACTTTACCTTTCTTATGAATGTGACCTGGCATAATGCCGATCTTACATTCGTCTGGCGTGATCACACCCGGACAGTTTGGACCGATCATCACTACACCTGCTTCATCAAGACGTACTTTTACATCCAGCAGATCAAGCGTTGGAATACCTTCTGTGATCGTGACAATCAGCTTAATACCAGCATCGATAGCTTCAAGAATGGCATCTTTACAAAATGGCGCTGGCACATAGATAACCGATGCGGTTGCACCCGTTACTTCAACCGCATCACGCACAGTATTGAATACCGGTAGGCCAAGGTGCATTTGACCACCTTTACCTGGTGACACACCGCCAACCATTTTTGTGCCGTAAGCAATTGCTTGCTCAGAGTGGAAAGTCCCCTGACCACCCGTGAAACCTTGACAAATAACCTTGGTATCTTTGTTAATTAGTACTGACATTATTTGCCCTCCGCTGCCGCTACGACTTTTTCTGCAGCTTCTGATAGAGAATTTGCAGCAATGATGTTTAGGCCACTTTCAGCCAATTTTTGCGAACCAAGTGGTGCATTGTTACCTTCTAGGCGCACAACCACTGGCACTTCAACACCAACTTCTTCAACTGCGCCAATAATGCCTTCGGCAATTAGGTCACAACGAACAATACCGCCAAAGATATTAACGAACACCGCTTTCACATTGCTGTCAGAAAGGATGATCTTAAAAGCTTCTGTTACGCGCTCTTTTGTTGCGCCGCCACCAACATCAAGGAAGTTCGCTGGCTGACCACCGTGCAAGTTAACGATGTCCATCGTTCCCATCGCAAGACCTGCACCATTCACCATACAGCCGATATTGCCATCCAGTGCGACGTAGTTTAGCTCCCATTGAGCCGCATGTGCTTCACGCTCATCTTCTTGCGAAGGATCGTGCATTTCACGCAGTTTTGGCTGACGGTAGAGTGCATTTGAATCAATATTGATTTTACCATCGAGACACAACAAGTTGTCGTCGCCAGTAATCACCAGAGGGTTAATCTCAAGTAGCGCAAGATCGTATTGCGCGAACATCTCGCCAAGACCAATGAAGATCTTCACGAATTGCTTAATTTGGTCGCCTTTAAGGCCCAGTTTAAATGCCAGCTCACGGCCTTGATATGCCTGAGGGCCAACCAGTGGATCGATAGCCGCTTTGTGAATCAGTTCCGGCGTTTCTTCCGCTACTTTTTCAATTTCCACGCCACCTTCAGTTGAAGCCATGAATACAATACGTTGAGTCGAACGGTCAACAACCGCGCCTAGATAAAGCTCATTAGCAATGCTTGAGGCTTCTTCTACTAGGATTTTCGATACCGGCTGACCATTGGCGTCAGTCTGGTAAGTTACTAGGTTTTTGCCTAGCCACTTTTGCGCAAATTCTTTTACGCCATCTTTCGTATCATGTAATTCAACACCACCCGCTTTACCGCGGCCACCAGCGTGAACCTGACATTTAACGACTTTCTTCTCAGTACTAATACGGCCTGCCGCTTCGAATGCTTCTTGCGGGGTATCACAAGCATAGCCTTCTGGCACAGGCAAACCGAATTCTGCAAACAGCTGTTTGGCTTGGTATTCATGCAAATTCATTTTGATATTCCGTTTATTATTCCCTTAAGGGATTTATAATTTCCATAACGTCACAGTTTGAGTACTGCTTTTACGTCTGTAGGGTCTTCTCAAATCAATCGCAATACGATTCAAATGAAGGCCGGACCGTTGAGCGAGTCTAGCCTCTGCCACTTTATGCGTCGAGCTATCGGCGATAACTCGACGTTTCAGCGATATTAAACGTCTAATAAGAGACGTGCTGGATCTTCAAGTAACTCTTTTATTGTCACAAGGAAACCCACTGACTCACGGCCATCGATTAAACGGTGGTCATAAGACAATGCCAAATACATCATTGGCAAGATTTCAACTTTACCATCCACGGCCATTGGACGATCTTGGATCTTATGCATACCCAAAATAGCCGATTGTGGCGGGTTGATGATTGGCGTCGACATCAGTGAACCAAACACACCACCATTGGTGATGGTGAAGTTACCACCCATCAATTCATCAACCGTTAACTTACCGTCACGGCCTTTGATTGCGAGCTCTTTAATGCCTTTTTCAACATCAGCAAAGCCTAATGTGTCACAATCTTTAAGGACTGGTGTCACTAGGCCGCGTGGTGTAGATACTGCCATGCTGATATCGAAGTAGTTGTGGTAAACGATATCTTCACCATCGATCGATGCATTCACTTCTGGGTAGCGTTTTAGCGCTTCCGTTACCGCTTTTACATAGAACGACATAAAGCCCAATCGAATACCATGACGTTTTTCGAACTGATCTTTATATTGTGCACGCAAGTCCATGATTGGTTTCATGTTCACTTCGTTAAACGTGGTAAGCATTGCCGTGCTGTTTTTCGCTTCAAGCAGACGGTTTGCAACCGTCTTACGTAGACGAGTCATTGGCACTCGTTTTTGACTACGCGCCGTCGCTGGAGCGGGTGCAATCTCGGCTTGAGTTGCAGGCGCCGCTTTTGCATTAGCAAGGTGAGCATCAACATCTTCACGAGTGATACGACCACCCACACCCGTGCCTTTTACTTGGCTCGCTTCAAGACCATGTTCTGCTAACAAGCGACGAACTGCAGGGCTTAGTGCGTCATTGTTCTCTTCAGTTAGAGAGGCTTTGTGGCGCTTATCTGGTGACGCTTGCGATTCTTCAGTGGTATCGGTTGTTGGCTCTCCCGCTACCGCACCCGGTTTGATCTTGGCAATTAACTGCTTCGACAGCACCGTTGCACCTTCAACTTCAATAATGGCTTCAAGTATGCCCGCTTCTGGTGCAGGGACTTCAAGCACAACCTTATCCGTTTCGATATCAACTAAGACGTCATCACGAGCAATGATATCGCCCGGTTGTTTGTGCCAAGTAGCAACGGTTGCGTCAGCGACTGATTCAGGTAAATCTGGAACCAGAATTTCAATTGTCATTTCTATCTTCCTTATACTTCTAGTTCTTTATTCGAGGTTTTAGAATCTGAGGTGTTTGCACCAATAGTCAGAGCATCTTCAACCAACGCTTTTTGTTGTTTCAAGTGAACCGACATATAGCCGACCGCTGGTGATGCTGAAGCCGGACGACCTGCGTATTTTAGGTCAGTTCCTGCCGGGATCGCCGCACGGAAGTTATGTTGGCTACAATACCAAGCACCTTGGTTTTGTGGCTCTTCCTGACACCAAACAAAATCTTCTACGTTGGTATACGCTTCTATCGCCGCTTTCACTTCTTCCAGTGGGAATGGATAAAGCTGCTCAATACGGACAATCGCAACATCTTGCTGTTCATCCTTACGACGCTGTTCAAGTAGATCGAAATAAACCTTACCAGAACAGAACACCACGCGTTTTACTTTGCTCGCATCCATCTGATCAATTTCAGGGATGGCTGGCAAGAAGGTACCTTCCGATAAATCATCTAAGCTTGAGGTACACAATGGGTGACGCAACAAGGACTTAGGCGACATCACAATCAGAGGACGACGCATTGGGCGTACAACCTGGCGGCGAATCATGTGATAAACCTGAGCCGGAGTCGAAGGAACGACCACCTGCATATTTTGTTCAGCACACAGTTGTAGATAGCGCTCTAAACGTGCCGATGAGTGTTCAGGACCTTGACCTTCATAGCCGTGTGGTAACAACATAGTAAGGCCACATAAACGTGCCCATTTCTGTTCACCTGATGAGATAAACTGGTCAATCACCACCTGAGCACCATTGGCGAAATCACCAAACTGCGCTTCCCAAATGGTTAAACCACCTGGTTCGGCTGTCGCATAGCCATATTCAAAAGCCAATACCGCTTCTTCTGACAACACCGAGTCGATTACTTGGAATGGACCTTGTTTATCATGCACGTTAGCCAATGGGATATAGGTGCTCGCATCGGTTTGATTATGCAGTACCGAGTGACGGTGGAAGAAGGTGCCACGGCCGGCATCTTGCCCCGAAATTCGAATACGCTTGCCATCATCAACAAGGGTTGCGTAAGCCAATGTTTCAGCCATGCCCCAGTCAACTGCTTTCTCACCACTCATCATGGCAATACGATCGTTATAGAGCTTATTTACGCGGCTCTGTAACTTATGACTTTCTGGCACCTGACATAGGCGATGGCCAAGCTCAACTAGACGCTCTCTGCCATATTGACTATCCCACTGCGTATCCCACTCATGACCAAGGTACGGAGACCAATCGACAGAGTGCAACGCCATCGGACGCCACTCTTTAACTACAACTTCACCGCGGTCTAGCGCATCACGGTACTCGTTGACCATTTGCGTTGCCGTTTCAATGTCATAATCACCGCGTTCGATCAACACGTCAGCGTATAGTTTACGTGGGGTTGGGTGCTTCTTAATTTTTTGGTACATCAACGGCTGAGTCGCATTTGGCTCATCCGCTTCGTTGTGACCATGGCGACGGTAACAAACCAAATCAATCACTACGTCACGCTTAAACTCATTACGGTAATCAAGCGCAATTCGAGTCACGAACGCCACCGCTTCAGGATCATCAGCATTAACGTGGAAGATCGGTGCCTGTACCATTTTCGCAATGTCAGTACAGTACATGGTTGAACGCATATCGCGTGGGTTAGAGGTGGTAAAACCAACTTGGTTGTTGACCACGACTCGTACCGTGCCACCAACTCGATAGCCGCGCGCTTGCGACATATTGAAGGTTTCTGCCACAACACCTTGGCCCGCAATCGCTGAGTCACCGTGAATGGTAATCGGTAATACTGTGCTGCCATCTTTATCGCCAAGACGATCTTGACGCGCGCGCACCGAGCCCATAACAACTGGGTTCACGATCTCAAGGTGAGAAGGGTTAAATGCCAGTGCTAAGTGGACATCGCCGCCCGGCGTAGCAAAATCTGCCGAGAAACCTTGGTGATATTTCACATCACCAGTACCCCACGATTCACCATGCTTGCCCGCGAACTCATCAAACAAATCTTGAGGCTTTTTACCCAAAACGTTGACCAGCATATTAAGGCGACCACGGTGAGCCATGCCAATCACAACCTCACGCATGCCACTTTTACCCGCATGACGGATCAGCTCTTTCATCATTGGGATCATGGCATCGCCACCTTCCAATGAGAAACGCTTCGCGCCTGGGAATTTGGCACCTAAGTAACGCTCAAGACCTTCAGCGGCAGTTAGCTCGTCCAAGAAGTCTCGCATTTCCTCAGAGGTAAATTGAGGCTCACCAACCACCGGCTCAAGACGTTGTTGGATCCAACGTTTCTGTTCGGTGTCGATGATGTGCATGTATTCTGCACCGATAGAACCACAGTAGATTTTTTTCAACGCAGCAAGAATATCTTTCAATCGCATGGTCTCTTGACCAATGGCGAACGAACCTACGTTGAAACTTTCTTCTAAGTCGTCTTCGGTGAGATTGTGGAACGAAGGATCTAGTTCAACCACCGGAGGGCGGTTCCATAGACCGAGGGGATCGAGTTCAGCTGCTTCATGGCCGCGGAAACGGTACGCATTGATCAGCTGGAGTACTTTAACTTGTTTAGCATCGACATCGGGGTCACTAACTTGGACATTGTAATGCTTTGTTTCTTGAGCGAGTCGACGGAAGTAATCACGGACACGTGAATGCGGTTGTTCAACTACATCCTGATCAGGCTTAGGCAGCCCATCAAATACACGAATCCACTCCTCACTTACCAGATCGGGATCACTTAGATACAGTTCGTAGAGATCCTCTACATACGTTGCATTGGCGCCAGCCAAGTGTGAAGACTCGAGCCATGCCTTCATCACGCCGTTGTGCATATTTTCCCTTAACCAGTAGTTTTCACGTTTGCTGCGGTCTATCCCGAGCTTGTAATAAGCCGCTGTTCAACAATGAACAGCGGCAATCTTATCTCTATTTACACTGAGCGATTGACCAGCATCGTCTTGATATGGCCAATTGCTTTGGTCGGATTTAATCCCTTAGGACAAACACTTACACAATTCATTATGCCATGGCAACGAAAAACACTAAAAGCGTCGTCGAGATCGGACAATCTCTCATCTGTTGCAGTATCACGACTATCAATTAGCCAACGGTACGCCGCTAATAAGCCAGCTGGGCCAATAAATTTATCCGGATTCCACCAGAAAGATGGGCACGAAGTGGTACAACATGCACACATGATGCACTCATATAAACCATCAAGATGGGCACGCTCATCGGGTGTTTGTAAATTCTCACGCGATGGTGGTAGGGCCCCTTCGGTCTGCAAGAATGGCTTAACTTTCGCGTAGTTATCGTAGAACTGAGTCATATCAACAATCAGGTCACGAACCACAGGTAGGCCAGGAAGCGGACGAATCACTATCTTATCTCCGGCAAGCGCAGATAATGGCGTAATACAAGCAAGACCATTTTTTCCGTTCATATTCAAACCATCGGAACCACACACACCTTCACGACATGAGCGACGGAACGAAATGGTTGGATCTTGTTCTTTGAGTAGAATCAGCGCATCCAAAAGCATCATGTCTGAGCCTTCTTCTACCTCAAGAATGTAGTCTTTCATGTACGGCTTATCGTCAACATCTGGATTGTAACGATACAAAGAGAAGTTCATTTTCATCATCTATCCTCCCTTAGTATGTACGAGCTTTCGGCGGGAAAGCTTCACGATGAACAGGCTCCATATTCACACCACGCTTCGACATTGCTTCTGTCTCAGGGTTGTAAATCGAATGACATAGCCATTGCTCATCATCCCTATCAGGGAAATCAAAGCGAGCATGAGCGCCACGACTTTCCGTACGGAAATTTGCAGCCACCGCAGTCGCGTAAGCCGTTTCCATTAAGTTTTCCAACTCAAGGCACTCGATACGTTGAGTGTTAAATTCTGTCGACTTATCGGCAAGGTGTGCATTTTTCAGACGCTCACGGATCACTTTTAGCTCTTCAAGACCTTTGGCCATTGCATCGCCTTCACGGAATACCGAGAAGTTGTTTTGCATGCACTGCTGTAGGTCTTTACGAATTTGAGCAGGGTCTTCACCGTCGGTACTGTTTTCCCAACGATTGTAACGCTCAAGTGAACGCTCAATATCCGCATCCGTTGCAGGTTTCGCCTCTGCTTGCTTATCCAGCACTTCACCAAGGTGTAGACCCGTCGCGCGACCAAATACCACAAGGTCAAGCAATGAGTTGCCGCCTAAACGGTTAGCGCCGTGTACCGATACAGAAGCAATTTCACCACAAGCAAATAGACCTGGGATTTCAACGTCATTACCGGCATCGTCTTGCTTAATCGCTTGACCAGACACCTGTGTTGGCACGCCGCCCATCATGTAGTGACAAGTTGGTATCACAGGAATTGGTTCTTTCACCGGATCAACGTGGGCGAAGGTACGTGACAACTCACATACGCCAGGCAGACGCGATTCCAATGTTTCTTTACCCAAGTGATCCAGCTTCAGTTTAATGTGTGGACCCCATGGGCCATCACAACCACGACCTTCACGAATTTCAATCATCATTGAACGAGCAACCACGTCACGACCAGCTAAGTCTTTAGCATTAGGTGCATAACGCTCCATGAAACGTTCGCCGTCTTTATTAAGAAGGTAACCACCTTCACCACGACAACCTTCCGTTACTAGTACACCTGCGCCAGCGATACCGGTTGGGTGGAACTGCCACATTTCAATATCTTGCATCGGTACGCCAGCACGAATTGCCATACCAACACCATCACCAGTGTTGATGTGCGCATTAGTGGTTGATGCGTAAATACGCCCAGCACCACCTGTGGCCAGAATCGTTGCTTTAGATTTGAAATAGCACACTTCACCCGTTTCCATGCAAAGTGCGGTACAACCGAGAATGGCGCCGTCTTCATTTTTGACTAAATCGAGCGCATACCATTCTGAAAATACGGTCGTTTTATGTTTGATATTTTGTTGGTACAAAGTATGCAATAACGCATGACCTGTACGGTCAGCCGCCGCAGCGGTTCGAGCGGCTTGTTCACCACCAAAGTTCTTCGACTGACCACCAAACGGACGTTGATAGATTGTACCGTTATCAAAACGAGAAAAAGGTAGGCCCATCTTCTCAAGTTCAATCACCGATTCAGGACCGTTTTTACACATGTATTCGATCGCGTCTTGGTCACCGATATAATCAGAACCTTTTACGGTATCGTACATATGCTGTTCCCAATGGTCTTCGTGCGCATTACCTAACGCAACCGTAATACCACCTTGAGCAGATACCGTATGAGAACGGGTTGGGAAAACTTTAGACAGCAGCGCACATGAAAGGCCCTGCTCAGAGATTTGCAGTGCAGCACGCATGCCCGCACCACCTGCGCCGATTACTACGGCATCGAATTCACGAACTGGAATAGACACTTACGCACCCCACAAAATAAACAGACCAGAGAAGAAGTAACCTAATAGCAACGCAACAACACCAACTTGCAATCCACCACGCAATTTGGTGCATTTGATATAGTCAGTCAGAACTTGCCAGAGGCCTATCCACGCATGGATTAATACGCAAGTAAGCGTCACCATGGTAAAGGCTTTGGTGAAGGTTCCCGCGAAAAACTGGGTCCAAGAAGCGTAAGAGATATCGGTGAACGCACAAAAGCTCACCAAATAGATCGTGTATAAGGTCATAAGAATGGCCGTCACACGAATCAATAGGAAATCGTGTACACCATTACGACCGAAGGATGAAACGTGTTTTACCATACCAAAATCCCCGCAAGTAACGACAACACACCAGTCACAGCAAAAGAGACTTTCGCGCTTAACGCGCCAGTGTCGAGTTCTTCAAAATAGCCCATGTCCATCAGCAAATGACGAACACCACCCACGATGTGGTAAGCTAAAGCGGTTAGGATTCCCCACAGAATAAATGTAACGAACCAACCATCAATCAGGTCAGCCGCTTGCATAAATCCTACAGGAGAGGATAGAGATAGAGACAGCAACCACAGCAGGATACCGACTGCTACAAATGTAATCACACCCGCCACACGATGGACGATGGATGCGATAGCAGTGATCGGAAAGTGCATGGTTTGCAAGTCTAGGTTTACTGGTCTTGACTTTCTTTCTTTCACGGGCTTGCTCACTCAGCTCACTAGAGCATTTATAGTTATTAAAGAAATTAAGAGCTGAACCGAACAAAACTTAACATTAAATTAACAAGCAAACGCCAAATAGCACCCTTTAATTGTAAATACAATGTTAACAACAGCGCTCAAGTTTCAAACTATAATTACTTTCGAACCTTGAATTTATTAGGTTTCTCTCAAATTTCACATCGTTACTATACGATTGGCAACATTCTAATACAATTGATGTAACAATTTTTGCTACACAGACCAGATTTTTAACTTAATGCGCGTAAAAAATAATAACAAGTGCACACATCAGAGGAGAAAAATTGACTTTGTACGTGAAGAGACGTACAAAAATGGCACATAAACATCCTGGATGGATTAAATAATAAACAAAGGAGATTGTTATGGCGGATAAGAAAGCGACCCTTCATGTCGAAGGCATTGCGCCAATCGAACTGCCGATTATGGATGGGACTATCGGTCCTCAAGTAATCGATGTTCGTAAACTTGGAGCAAATGGCTACTTTACCTTTGACCCAGGTTTTCTTGCCACTGCATCTTGTGAATCCCAAATCACCTACATCGATGGCGGCAAGGGTGTCCTACTGCACCGCGGTTTCCCTATCGATCAGTTAGCAAACAATGCTGACTACTTAGAAGTTTGTTACATTCTTCTTTACGGTGAAGCCCCTACTCGTGAGCAATACGAACAATTCAAAACAACCGTTACTCGTCACACTATGGTACATGAGCAGATCGCTAGCTTCTTCCATGGTTTCCGACGCGATGCACACCCAATGGCGGTTATGTGTGGTGTGGTTGGTGCACTTGCGGCCTTCTACCACGATTCACTCGATATCAATAATGACGTTCACCGTGAAATTGCGGCATATCGTCTACTGTCTAAAATGCCAACATTGGCGGCGATGTGTTACAAGTACTCAATCGGCCAGCCATTCATCTATCCGCGTAATGACCTTAACTACGCAGAAAACTTCCTACACATGATGTTTGCTAACCCATGTGAAGAGTACGAAGTGAACCCTGTGGTTGCACGTGCGATGGATAAAATTTTCACCCTACACGCAGACCACGAGCAAAATGCATCCACCTCGACCGTTCGTCTAGCGGGTTCTTCTGGTGCTAACCCATTTGCATGTATTGCCGCGGGTATCGCATCACTCTGGGGCCCTGCTCACGGTGGCGCAAACGAAGCTTGCTTGAAGATGTTGGAAGAGATCGGCAGTGTCGATAACATTCCTGAGTTTGTGGAACGCGCGAAAGACAAAGATGACCCATTCCGTCTGATGGGCTTTGGTCACCGTGTTTACAAGAACTACGATCCTCGTGCAACAGTAATGCGTGAAGCGTGTCATGAAGTACTGACAGAGCTAAACATCCAAGATCCACTGCTCGATGTTGCGATGGAGCTTGAGCGAATTGCACTGTCTGATGAATACTTTGTATCGAAGAAACTTTACCCGAACGTAGATTTCTACTCAGGCATCATTCTTAAAGCGATTGGTATTCCTGTTTCTATGTTTACGGTTATCTTCGCGATGTCTCGTACCATCGGTTGGATCGCACACTGGAATGAAATGCACAGTGATCCTGCTAACCGCATCGGTCGCCCTCGTCAGCTTTACACTGGTCAAACACAACGCGAGTTTGCACCAATTCACGAGCGCGAATAGCGAGAAGCGAGAAGCGAGAAGCGAGAAGCGAGAAGCGAGAAGCGAGAAGCGAGAAGCGAGAAGCGAGAAGCGAGAAGCGAGAAGCGAGAAGCGAGAAGCGAGAAGCGAATAATTGTGAGGGTTGGCGTGAAAGCGTCAACCCTTTCTTCTTTGAGGTTAGAGAACAGAGAATCGAGAACGAGCTGCGCTCTCAAGAACGCTTCGCTGCGAGATTCGAGAGATTCCCGATTGCACTATTGGGAATGACACCATTTAAGCCCTACACTTAACCGTCATCCTCAAGAGTGAGGT
>NZ_AFWE01000211.1 GCF_000222585.1 Vibrio scophthalmi LMG 19158
TATCAGCATCAGTCAGGGTTAACACGCCTGAATCGGTCAGCACTGGGTCGGTGTCATCTTCGGTCACCGCGCCAATTGCATCGCCAGAGATGACTGCGCTGTCGTTGACCCCCGTAATGGTAATAACAATATCGTGCGTGGTGCCATCCACCGAGGCAACAGTGAAGGTTTCGATTTTGGTTTCGTCTTGAGCAAGGTACTGCACGCTCTCGTTGTTTACGGAGTATGTCCAATTTCCTTGAGTATCAATCGTTAGCTCACCTAGAGCATCTCTTGGTGTGACAATATTGTTTGGGTCAAAATTAGCATCACGTTTATTGTTGTCCTCAATGGTCAGTTTCCCTGAGTCGATCAGCAATGGAGAGGTCGCATCTTCAGTGACAGCTCCGCTATCGTTACCACCTATTATCGCGGCAAGCTCAATACCTGAGTTAGTTTCATCGCTAAGAGTTAAAAGTGAAGGACGGTCACTTAACTGATCGTTCGCATTGGTGTCAAAAAATGTTTCCGCGATCGTTGTTTGATTGTCTCTTGCTACCTGTGGAGAGAGCGTTGGTGCAGAACCTTTATTCTGGCCTGCCGTAGGATCTAAGCTTTCTTGTTGAGTAGGATCTTGGCCACGATCTATGAGGTTTTGTACGCTTTGAACATCATCGGAGGACGTTGTGGGAGTATCGGACACAACGCGGATATCAACATTTGCAAGTAATGCAAAATCTTGTTCAGAATAAACGACTTCATTGTCTTTTGGTTGTTGGCCATCAGCAAGGACGCGTATTTCACCCTCTTGATTGACCGCAACTTTTGCTCCGGCAGGAATTAGCATTACCTTTTTCATAGTCACTCCTCATTGGTATCCAGATGCTATGAAATTTGTCTCGCATTCATAACTTAGCTGATATATCGCAATCTTTATGCCAATAGAGTTGATGAAATAAGTTGTTTAAAAACAGTGGGTAATGTGTCTAATGGCGAATTTCCGCCATCTATTTGGATTATGAGAATCAAAATAAAAATCAGGATGCGCTAGTTTTGATTTATTGCTCAATATGGAGTGATTTATGGCGTGGATTCGATGGTAGTTGAGTGTCGCTGTTGAACGGCCGTTTTAAATCCTGTTCGTTTGGGTAAACCATTATTCTGCAAGTATGCGTGTTGAACAGCTCATTTTTTGGAAAAAAGATCACGTTTCATAGGCGATAAATTGGCGTTATCTTTTTGACAGTCAGTGTAATCCGCTTTGGAATTAACATCGTTAAAACCAATTTTAAACTTGATTGAGTGTAAATTTGGTGATGTTTTTTTACCATTGTCACATGGCGGTTCTTGCAAAGGTTTGCGTTGGTTGATATCGCCATAACTAGCTAGAAAATATAACAATTTTCAGTTCCTAAATTCGCATCAATGACGGCAATTTTCTGATTTACTTTATTGTAGAAGTGCTGATATAAGGTTTTCGGGCGATGACTAAGTCATCAGACCAGTACCCAAAAGTAAGTCCCCTAATTCAGATACGCAGCGTTGTCGATTCAAGATCTTTTTGGATTACATCACCACTTATTTGCTTCAATTCATGTTTTACGTGCTTTTGTTGCGCTTCTTTTTGCTGCCGTTAGATTGGTGTGGGTATTGCCTGCGGATAAATTATTCAAACACTCCTAGGTTATGAGAATCATGAGCTACAAAGATTTGGCTGTGACAAAAAAAATCGCTGTTGTATTTTCGGTGATCGGTTTAGTAATGATTGCGTTTGCATTCTTTCTATTACAAGAGTTGAACAAAGTAGAATCGGAAGTGGTTAACTTTACCGACTCCACCATTCCAAGTGTGTTATCGGTAGAAGATATCTACTTTGATATGAATGCGTATCGTCGTAATCAATTTGCGGCGCTAACGTATCAAAAACGCGACCTTCCGCAGTTATTTACGACTATTTCATCACTTGAAAATACAATTGAAAATGATCTTGCTAAGTATCAAGCGACGGTTGTCGACGCTGATGAGCGCCGTGTATTTAGTCGCGTGATGAATGGTTGGAATAGTTACCAGCGTGTGTTAAGTGACTTTACTCAAAAGGTCAGCCGTGGGGATAAGACCCAAGCTCAACTTGACCTTGTGGCAGCACTTAGTCAATTTGAAGAAGTGGGTGTGGCTATGGATGATTTGGTTAAAACAAACCTTACTTTTGTGGCCAATAACCGTCGCTCGATTATGGAAAGTGTTGATGAAGTGACCACTGCGACTAAGGTTTCCTTCTCTGCGTTGATTGCGTTTATGGTCTTTATTACTTTCTTCTTAGCGCGTCAAATTTGTCATCCACTGAATCTAGTTGTCGCACAATCAAAAGCGATTGCAGCAGGGGATTTAACCTTTCGTTTAGAGCGTGAATTGATTGGGAATGATGAACTAGGTCAATTGGCTGATACCAATATTGAAATGCAAAATCAGTTACGTATGTTAATTGAAGATACCATTTCTGCGGTGACTCAGCTATCGGCTGCCGTTGAAGAGATGAGTGCGATATCAGAACAGTCTTCACTGGGCATGCAGCAGCAACAATCGGACATTACGGTGATTGCAGCCGCGATGGAGGAGATGAGAGCAACGGTTGCAGAAGTTGCTTGTAATACTGAAACCGCGTCCACGTCAGCGCTAGAGGCCTCACAAGAAGCTAAGCAAGGCAATCTAGATGTTCAGTTCAATATTGAGCAAATTCAAATTGTTTCACGTGATATTGAACAAGCGGGTGAATTGGTTGAAGAGTTAGAACGCGAATCAAACAATATTAGTGTGGTGGTTGAAGTGATTCGTGGTATTGCCGATCAAACAAACCTGTTGGCACTGAATGCTGCGATTGAAGCGGCACGTGCGGGTGAGCAGGGTCGTGGTTTTGCCGTGGTGGCGGATGAGGTACGTTCGTTGGCGGGGCGAACGCAGTCGTCAACCAGTGAAATTGTTAGCATTATTGAGAAATTACAAACCAGTGCTGCTCATGCTAAAACGGCGACAGAGCAAAGCTGTTCGAAGATCCGTGTTTGTGTCGATCAAAGCGTACAAACAGGTAAAGCAATCCAGACGATTGAAGATACGATGATGAAAGTCACTGAGACCAGTATCCAGATTGCGACGGCATGTAATCAACAAGATTCTGTGACAGAAGATCTCGGTCAAAATATTCAGAATATGAGTCTGTCGGCAAATGAAGTCGCTCAGGGTGCAGAGCAAACCGCTCAATCGAGTATTGAACTTGCACAATTAGCAACGACGTTACAAATGTCATTGTCTCGCTTCAAGGTTTAGCTTACAAAGGCAAACTCGTGGGAAAAATGATGCTCTAATGATGGGGTATCATTTGAATCTATGAGGTCACTTGTGAGTAAATGAAAAGCTCTAGCTGCAATGGTTGGAGCTTTTATCCGATTTGTTGATTATGTTTTTCTTCGTCATTCTGCTAAAGAACATTTCTTCTTTTTTTGTGCATTATTCCGGTTAGGTGTGAATTGTTAGGTTGATTATCTATCGATGATAAGTGTTTTTTATAAAATCGATATAATTATCTGCACTTTAGTGTTTTTAATAAAATGCCATTCTAATTAAACCGCTATGTTGATACAAAAATTCACGCAACAAATGTTCGTTTGCACAATTAAATTCGAACCATGCTGCCAACCTTGAAAATATCTATTCGCGTCGAAAATTAAGTAATGAAAAAGTAGTTGCTGGTGAATTGACTCTCAATTACTAAGCGTGGATATAGACTAATGAAAAATCACATCAAGCTTACCGCTATTGCGGCATCTGTTGCTGGAACACTCCTTATGAGTACGGCTCTGCACGCCGCACCAACACACGATAAAAACGTGATTGGTTACCTAACCCAATGGGAAGCGTGGAAAGGGCCTCAACACGGTTTTACTGTTGCCGGTGAAGCGACTCATCTAAATGTTGATATGGATATCTATTCTATCTTGAACTATTCCTTTTTTGGCGTAGCAAAAGATGGCTCGTTGCATAGTGGTGATTTACGCAATAAGCAAATTTATCAACCAGATGCAGTGCAAGAGCCCGGTTCATTATTGTATACCGATGTCTATTCAAGCTGGGATTTACACATTCTATGGGGTGAACTGGAATACTTATGGTCTTACCCAGGCAATGAAGCGTGGGAAGCAGAAAACTTGGCGCGTGTTCAAGCGCAAGGTTTTGTCCCTAATGGCAACGGCTGGTTGCATGAACCATCTGGTGTCAGTGGTGAAATGCCGATTCCTCTAAAGAAAGAAGGTGGCGCACCGGGCCTTATCGATTTGGCTAATGAGAAAGGCGTAAAAGTAATGGCCTCGCTTGGCGGTTGGAGTATGTCTAAACATTTCCCCGAAATGGCGGCCGATCCGGTTAAAAAAGCGCGTTTTCTTGCCGATATTGATAAGCTGATGGCATTAGGTTTTCACGGTATTGATATTGATTGGGAATACCCGGGTACTGGTGGGATGAATTTCCCTGGAAGCGACGCTGATTACGCCAATTTTGAACAATTGATGGAAGATATCCGCGCGCGCATTGGTGATGATAAGCTGATCACCGCGGCATTCAAAGCGACACCAGCTGCTTTAGAAGGCTTTAATTGGGAGCGTCTAGTGCGCTCAATGGATTACTTCAACATGATGACTTACGACCTCAATGGTGGTTGGTCAAACGTTACAGGGCATAACTCGCCACTTTATCCGTACCCAGAAGAAGAGTTCGCAGGTTTAACACTTGATACGTTGCGTGATTGGATGGTTAATGAACGCGGCATCCCAGCGGAAAAAATTAACTTTGGTGCGGCGTTTTACGGACGCGGTGTGCAAACAACAGCTTCAACGGCATATTTAGGTGCACCAACTGAAAAACGCATGGTTAATTTTGAAGTGGATGGGCCGACTAACTCAGCGGTTGATATTACCAACTGGGCCAATTTTGAGGGGCAACCTAACTATAACTATTTAACTAAGCAACCTGGCTGGGAACACTTTTGGGATGACAACGCCCGTGTACCTTATGCGGTAAATGGCAAGTATTTCCTCAGTTACGATGACCCACAAGCGATTCGTGAAAAAGCAGAATACATAGTCAATAACGACCTTGGTGGTATCATCGTCTGGCAAGTGCATGGCGATATTGAGTGTAAAGGTACCTTCACCAGTTTTGGTAGTAAGTTGAAGCAATGTTCAGAGCTCAGTTCTCCACTGGCAGAACAGATAGATAATGTCTTTAGCCAAAATGTTGTACCCAATGCAGCGCCAGTATTAGTGGTGCCAGCGAATTTAAATGCGAATTCTGGCCAGTCAATTAGCTTTAATGTTTCAGCGACCGACTCTGACGGCGATGCACTGACTTTCTCTGTGACGGGCGCAACGCTGGTCGATAACGGTGACAACAGTGCAACGGTAACTTTTCAAGCACCTGAAACCGCGCAAGATGTGGTTGAGCGCGTGACGGTGACGGTCACTGACGGCAAAAAGTCAGATAATGAAGCGGTCACCATTAATGTGAAAGGGACTGGAGAAGAGGTAAATACGGCCCCAGTTCTGAATGCACCAAGTTCAATAGACGTTAATGCAGGCGAAGTGGCGACAATTTCTGTGTCAGCAACTGATGCAGAAAACGATACACTTACCTTTACCACATCTCTTGGTACGATTGTGCAAACCGGTAATAGCGCGGTCATTTCAGTGCCAACTTCGGAGTCGACTCAAGACAGTACCCTGAATGTCATCGTAACGGTTTCGGATGCGACCGATAATACGACGGCCGCAGTGGTTGTGAACGTTAAGGGCAATGAAGATCCAAGCGGTAATACTTGGAATAAAGACCAAGTCTACGTCGGTGGTGACACGGTTATCTACAATGGCGTGACCTACACCGCGAAGTGGTGGACACAAGGTGACGTACCGGGTGCGTCTGACGTATGGCAAGAAAAAGATGATGGTTCGCTGAAAGCGTGGAGCCCAACGAAAGCCTATAACGGCGGTGATAAAGCTATCTACCAAGGCGTAACTTACAAAGCCAAATGGTGGACAAAAGGCGATACACCAGGAACCGCAGGTGCTCCTTGGGAACAGATTTAGCTAGCCATTAATTGATTAGCAATAGCGAAAAATATAAAGCTCTGGTGCAATGCCTGAGCTTTTTTGTTTTTGAGCGTGCTTATTGGTTAGTGACCCATATCACTGAACAGTCGGGTAGCCAAAGTAACCGACCTCTGCGCTTAAACGTAGTTCATCACCCACGGAAAATTGATCCAACTGGTCATCATCAATCGGGTATTTTATATCCCCTTGCAAGCTGCTCAGTTGTAGGTAGATAAACTCGGTTGATTTGACATAAGAAGAACCAATACCAATAACCTCAAAGTCGATGGTGATGATTTTTTGCGGCGTGTTTGAGTTATCAAGCCATTTAACCGCGAAGGTGGCGATCAGCAAGCCAATACCGATGGAAATAAGCGTATAGCTGATATCAGCAGCATCAAACACAAAGTAGTAGATGAGGGTAGCCAAACCAAGTCCTAAAGCAATGCTTACACCCGCCAACATCCCGCCATCGAGAGTTTCATAGAACACCATCAAGACCAGTTGCACCATACCGGATACGATGCCAAGGAATGCAAGACTGACTAAAATTTTTCTAAGCATAGTGTTTACTCGTAGTAGTTTTAGTATTGGCGGCTTAGTTTGCCGTTAAGCTAGGTTCTGCTTTAGTAACTCAACGATCCAACTCGAGTCTGTGTTGTCTGAGTGCTCGTGTTCTTGGCGCAGCTTTTGCTGCTCAAATTGATGTAATGCGTAGAGAATCTTGTGCGATGTTGTGGATTCACTTCGAAGTAAGAAAAAGTAATAGGAAGGGGGCGTTTGTGATGAAATGTCTCCCGGTTGTACCACAAGTTGCAGCGATGATTCTTGTCGTGAGGATCGGCCTTGTGCGGAATACAAATAGACATTGGAACCTATGTGCAAATAATCGATAAAAGCAGTTAATACTTGGCTCAGTGGCTGAATTGTCTCTTGATAATGCAAGCCGAGCTTATTGGCCAAATGCAACGCTGCTAATTCTGCGATATCGACTAAATCAGCGCCCGAGTTGATCCAATGGATATCCGCCACACTAAACCAATTTTTACGCAGGTAATCGGGCTGGGTATCATCTGAAAACAGGGTAGGGTATTGATTCAATAATGCCTGTTTTAATGGTTCGTAGGCGATCTCTTTAGCGTGGCTTTGTAGTGTATTGAGTAGCGCATCGAGTGATAATTTGTTTTGCTCATCCTGTTGCGTCACTTGAGCGACAAACTGGCTTATTTGTTGTAATTCCTCATATCTAAGGGGTTCAAGCAACCAGTGTTGGCAAGTAGACATCGCCAAAATAGTCGCCTGATAATGGCTTATCGCTCCAGTGCTCTCTATAGGTGCCAAATAACCGTGTTCAAGCCGAATAGAGTCAGCGGGTTGCAAGTGAATGTGGTTCTTTATCCGATAGATGGCAGACGGTAAGTACTGGCATAGTTGCCCATGCAGCTGTGTCATTTGGCTTTTCGATAAAGGTATAGTCTGCGTTAGCTGACGTAGAAAAAGCATGGAGCACATCTTAACCCGTAATTGGTTCTCGTGAAAATTGTCTTCCGCACAACCGCTAAAAAAATACTCGGCTAAGTGTAAATGCTCAAATTCTAGCTTTTCGTTGATCAGTAAGCTGAGTTGGTTGTATACCAATTTGAATTTGGCTGTTTTCCTTAAATAGTCGGCGTTGTTCTTTTGTAAAATGAGAAACTGCTGATTGATACGATAAAGAGAGACACTTAGATAGATGAACATCATTTTAATAAAATGTGCAGCAAACTTTCCCCCAATCGCATGGGAAATATTGGTGATGATCACGTAGGTTTCTTTTAAAGGCAGGGTGGCGAGCAGTTGAGTAATCAGCGTCTGTGTATGATACTGGAGTGGGGTCGTCGCAGTGCAAAATTCAATATGCGGATGAATTTGCTCGATCTGTTTATTGATGCGTTCTAGCATGAGATGACGCAGTTTTTTTTCGCTTCCCGCTACCACAAAGCCACCCTCAGTAGAGTGAAGAGACACGCCACTAAGTTGTAGCCGCGCAGATAGCTCACTCAAGTCTTTTTTTAGTGTTGGCCGAGAAATGCCCAACTGTTTTTCGATCTTTTGGTATTTGTATTGGTTTGAGAACAAGTAGTTGTCGAGTAGATAATCTTGCCGCTCACTCGACATTGGTCGGTAGTGAGTCAAGGGAATATCTTTTATTTTCTGCGCCCATTGTTCTGGGCTAATTTCTAATGTCGCAATGCCTTTCTGCACGCTGATAGCTTGTTCAATATAGTAGTTAATATTGGTGATGTAGTTGTGGATATGGCGGCGACTCACCGCCATTTCTTCTGCCAGAACTGTGATAGCGCAAGCTTTTTGTATCAAGCGGCCAATCAATTTTACTTCATTAGAATTTATACTCACGTGATCTCTCGGCTCTACTGCATATAGAAAATATGGTTTAAATCACACAATGCAGCAGGATTATGCTGTTTTGTTATGACCGCTTAATGATGGATGTGATTATAAGCCTAATTTCGGTATAAACCATTCAATAATATGAAAATTCCCTTCCACTTTTACAGAAGCACATTTCGATTTTGTTTCCGCAGGTTCTTTCGTACTGTACCCGTGAAAACCACAGAGGTTTCCCTACAAAATATAATAATGTGTATCTAAATGGAGTGGCTATTATGAGTCATAAAACAAAGCTTTGGGGCTTTATCCAAGGTTTAGGAAAGACGTTTGTTCTTCCTATCGCATTGCTCGGTATTTCGGGCATTCTTTTAGGATTAGGCAGCTCTCTAACGGGTGCTCAGCTACAAAAGTTGTGGCCATTCCTTTCTTACGAACCGATCAACATTTTCTTCCAATACGTAACGATGGTTGGCGTATTCACCTTTAAAAACATGCCGGTTCTGTTTGCGATTGCCATTCCTTTGGGGCTAGCAAAAGAAGAAAAAGGCGTAGCCGCGTTCTCAGGTTTTGTTGGTTACCTTATCATGACGATGGGGACTAACTTTGCACTGAAACATACAGGCATGTTGGTAGGCCCAGATGAAATGCGTGATGCAGGCCAAACCATGATTCTTGGCGTACAAACTATCGGTACGGGCGTATTAGGTGGCATTTTCTCTGGTGTGATTGTTTCTCGCTTGCATGAGCGTTACAAAGACACCAAATTACCGGATGCCTTTGCATTCTTCGGTGGCCCACACGCAGTGCCAATCGTATCGCTGATTGTGCTTTCTGTTTTCGGTATGTTGATCCCTTACATCTGGCCTCTATTTGACTCTTTGATCAAAGGTTTGGGGTACATCATTCAACAATCGGACGTTTTTGGCCCAATGATCTTTGGTGCGAGTGAGCGTCTACTGATCCCTCTTGGTTTGCACCATATTTTGACGGCGATGATCCGTTTTACTCCTGTAGGTGGCGAAGCGATTATCGATGGTCAACAAGTGATTGGCGCGTTGAACATTTTTTATACTAACCTAGCTGCAGGTCATGAAACACCAATGGAAACAACGGCGTTACTCTCTCAAGGTCGCATGCTGAGCTTCTTCTTTGGTTTACCTGCTGCGGCTTTTGCAATGTACCGCACCGCTAAGCTGAAAAACCGTCCATTGATCAAAGGTCTACTGATTTCTGGTGCGGTGACCGCAATTGTGAGTGGTATTACCGAACCGATTGAATTCATCTTCCTGTTTATCTCACCGATGTTGTACCTATTTCACGCCTTTATGACAGGCTTGGGTTACTTAACGTTATCGATCTTCAACGTAAACATTGGTCCTGCGGGTGATGTGATTGGTTTCTTTGTATTCGGTGTGTTGCAAGGCTTTAAAACTAACTGGTTCTTCGTGCCATTATTGGGCGCAGTTTGGTTTGCCGCTTACTACTTTGTCTTCACTTACGTCATCATTAAGAAAGATCTTAAGACACCAGGCCGTGAAGATGACACTGATTCAGTGGTCAGCAAGTTAGGTGCAGATGGTTTAGCGGCTCATATGCTTGAAGCGCTAGGCGGCAAAGAGAACATTGTCACCATCGATAACTGTGCGACTCGTTTACGTTTGGTATTGCATTCAACTGAAATTGTGAATGACAAACAGCTAAAGAGTGCGGGGGCGATTGGTGTTGTACACCTTGATGCAACAAACTTGCAGGTTGTTATTGGTCCTCAAGTACACACAATGCGCAAGAAAATAGAGTTGGCAATGGCATGAAAATAGATTTCGACGGCGTAATCGACAGAACGAATACCTATTGTACTCAATGGGATTATGTAGCAGACCGTTTTGGTAAGCCGGGGTTATTGCCCTTTACTATTTCTGATATGGACTTTGCCTCACCAGTCGAAATTCAGGAGACATTAAAGGCGCGTATTGAACATCCGGTTTATGGATACAGCCGTTGGAATCATGATGACTATAAACAGGCGATCTGCCATTGGTATGAAAGCCGGTTTTATAGCCCTATTTCACCGGGGTGGATTGCGTATAGCCCGAGTGTTATTTACTCAATCGCGACTCTGATTTCACTAACCAGTGAGCCGGGAGAGGGCGTATTGCTGTTCACTCCGGCTTACGATGGTTTCTTTGGTTGTATTGAACATTCTGGTCGCCAGATGATGACCAGTGAGTTGATTGACGATAACGGTTACTTTGAAATCGATAAGCAAGATTTTGAGGCTAAAGTGGCTGCTTGCCGTGTTCTATTACTGTGTAACCCCCACAACCCAGTGGGCAGAGTGTGGCAAAAAGAAGAGTTAGCGTATTTACTCGACGTTTGCCAGCGACATGATGTGTTTGTTATCTCTGATGATATTCACATGGATATTTGTTTCGGCGTGCCTTATTACCCAGTGACATCGTTAACAACCCATCAGGTAGCGATTTGTACCTCGGCTTCAAAAGCATTCAATACGCCGGCGCTTGGTGGCTCTTATGTTCTTATTCCGCAAGCGGATTTACATGCGCGTTTTATGCAAGTGTTGAAGTTACAACAAGGTTTGTCGTCACCGCCAATTTTTGGTGTGTTGGCAACGATCACCGCCTACCAACAATGTGGCTATTGGATTGATGAGCTTAAAACCTATCTTCAAGATAATTTACATTTTGTGCAGCTGTACATACAAAGAGAATTACCTGAACTCAAGATGCAGTTTCCGGAAGGTTTGTATTTTGCTTGGATAGATTACTCTGCATTACAGGTGAGCGCGGAACAACTCAAAGCGTACATGGTGAATGCCGGCGTAGCGATCATGACCGGTGATGTTTACGGAAAAGGCGGAGAACACTACTTGCGACTCAATGTGGCTTGTCCGCGTGAGAAACTCACAGAAGGATTAGTACGTTTACAGCAGGCGATTGAAGTACTAAGGAGTGATAATGGATAAGGTGATTGACCATTTTGTATCGATGGCAGTAATTAGTTCGCCTTCATATAAAGAAGCGCAAGTAAGCGCTTATATTCAAGCGCAGCTAGCAAAGTATGGGATTGAATTCTATCAAGACAACGCGCACCTAGAGTATCAGGATGAAGGCGCTCAGTGCGGTAATTTGATTGCGCTGTTACCCGGGACTCTTTCTGGAACGGTGGCTTTGTCTGCACACATGGATACGGTAACACCGTGTGAAAACATCACCATCGTTGAAGAAGGTGATTGGATTAAAACTGATGGCAAAAGCGTGCTGGGCGGGGATGATAAAGCCGGTATAGCAGTGATATTAGACGCTCTCATCGCACTTGCCTCTGGTTCGGTTCCGCATCCGACCGTTGTCGCTATTTTTACGATTGGTGAAGAAGTTGGGCTTAAAGGGGCAAAAGTGCTCGATTTTGCGCGCTTACCATCGATAGATCTCGCCTATGTGATTGATGCTGGTGGCGAGATTGGTACCGCTTATATTTCAGCGCCATACTCAGCAAAAGGTGTCGTTACGATTACGGGGCAGGCTGGCCATGCGAGTGAGCCGGAAACGGGGTGTAATGCGATGGTCGCTGGAGCGAAGCTCATCACTCAATTGCCGATTGGGCGCGTTGATGAGGAGACGACCAGTAATATCGGTATCATTCATGGTGGCAACGCGACCAATATCATTATGGAAAGTGTCGATATTACCTTTGAAGTTCGCTCTCGCTTACAAGAAAAGGTTCAAGCCTTTATCGATAATGTGTCGCAGCAATTAGCCACACTTCAGTCGAGTATGCCAATCAGTTACGAAAACCGCATCGCTCAAGGTACACCGGGTTTTCGTTTAGATCCAAGCACTGAATTATTAAGCACGTTTGCCTCATGTTGTACGCAACAAGGTTTAGAAGTGCAATTTAATGATGGAATGGGCGGATCAGATGCTAATATTTTCAATAAGAACGGTATTCCGTGTTTGGATATTAGTGTTGGAATGAAACATATACATAGCGTTAATGAATGCATTAAAAAATCAGACATCATTACTTGTCGTGATTTAATCATGGCGTTACTGTCACGGCCGCTACGTCCTCAATAATCCTCATTCGTTTATCCAATTATTACGAAAGCCAGTGCCTATGTAACTGGCTTTTTTATTCTGTTCGCTTAGTTGATGTTGCGCGATAATTTCTTTGATCTTGGTTTGTGAAATTTATAACTGAATCGTTTTATGAATGCGGTTCTCAAATTAGACCTTCTGTCGCTTCTTTTTCTCTTTATTTCGTAGTCTGGATTTTAAATTGGTCAACCAATATTTTGTAAAATTAGTATCTTGATTCAAATTGTAATCATATGGACCATTTCGCCTTATATGAGTGTCGATATTACGTCTGTGAATACGTTCACGTTTAAATTGGTTGATCAATTTTGGGTTTTTTAATGTGATATTGTCCAACCAATTGTGCTTATTACTTTGACGAAGCCATTAATTGGTCGCAAGATGGCGATGAACTTGAGTAACCACTAATTAAACATGGTTATTCTTGGATATAATTACAACTTATTGTTTTTTATGGTTTTTTGTTACTGTGCTGGTATCGTGGCTATTCCTTTGACATCATGATGTGTTGCTGCCGAAGTAGCTGTATAAACATCCTATGTTTAAGCGTTGATTGTTGTTTAAATGACACTTAGAAATCAAAGAAGACTGAGTTCTTCCAAGCTGATACGCGGGCTTGTTATTCATCTTGCACTAATTTTACGTTAAAAAAATTAGCCACTTCCACTTTACTCGATGTCGCAATGATGTCGCCTTTTAGTCTGTATGATAAATAATTTTATTATTTAAGGTTGTTTATTTTTGCTGTGCTGATATTACGCATTCTGATGATTTGCTGGCAATGGGTAGAGTAAAACTCTGTACTCCATATATATCCAAATAATAGAAGAAAATGATATGAAGAAAATGGTTCATCGCTTATTTACTCTGACTCCGGTCGCTCTGGCTGTAATGATTAGCAGCAGTAGTTATGCGGCTACGGCCGATGTTGCCGATAACAAATTGGCCGCTCGCTCAGTTCAAATTCTGACGGTTGATAATCAACAGTTTAAAGATCTGAATAAGAACGGAAAACTGGATGGATACGAAGACTGGCGTAATGCGGTAGACGTGCGTATTAACGATCTGGTGTCGCAAATGACGTTGGAAGAAAAAATTGGCATGATGCTGATCGATACCATGAACGCCGGCGCTTACGGCAAAACGGACAAAGACACTGAAAATTACGTTAACGATCAGTTGATGACTCGCTTTATCTTCCGTAATGCGATTTTGCCACAAGATGAAATCGAAGCATTGCCAAAAGAGAAACGTGCACCGGAAGGTTTAACGACCACGAGTTGGGGCAGTGCACCTATTAGCCCGAAAGAAGCGGCTGAATATTTAAATGCAGTTCAAGAAATGCGTGAAAAGACCCGCCTTGGTATTCCAGCACTGTTTAAATCAAACGCTCGTAACCATAATGATCCAAACGCAAAACCGGGTATCAACGTTTCCGCGGGCGCTTTTTCTGAATGGCCAAAAGAAGCGGGCTTAGCGGCAACTCGTGATATGGAGTTAATTGGTGAATTTGCCAACATAATGCAAACGGAATGGAACGCGATTGGTCTGCGCGGGATGTATGGCTACATGGCTGATCTCGCGACTGAACCTCGTTGGTTCCGTGTTCATGAAACCTTTACTGAAAATTCACCATTGGCCTCTGACATCATCAAAACCTTAGTGGAAAATCTGCAAGGCCAAGAGGTTGATGAGAACAGTATTGTTCTGACCATGAAGCACTTCCCAGGCGGCGGCCCACAGTTCTTAGGGTTTGACCCGCATTATATTGCCGGCCAGCACCAAACTTACCCAGGTGGCGAAGCGACTTTCAAAGCCCACCTAGAACCATTCAAAGTCGCGATTGATTCGGGCGTGGCAGCGATTATGCCTTATTACGGTATCGTGGGCGGTGGCGAATGGTCTATCAACAATCCTGATGGTAAAACTAATCTAGATGCTGGTGGCGTTCCTCTGAGTGATCTTGTTAGTGATGAAGTGAAAGACACCAAACGCGTACCATACAATGGTTACTCAACAAACGTAGGTAGCCCTGCAGGTAACGTCGGTGTGGCTTTCTCGAAAGGCATCCTCGATGATTTACTACGCAAAGAGCTAGGATTTGATGGTGTTATCAATTCAGATACTGGCATTATTGGTGATAAAAACCCACCGAAAACGGATTACCAAGTCGATCAAAACAACCGCGCTTGGGGCTTACAAGATAAAGTGAAACGTGAGCAAATCCAAATCGCAATCGAAGCAGGTACGGATGTATTCTCTGGATTCAATAGCAATGCTGAAGTACGCGAACTAGTTGAAAGTGGTGATGTGAGTGAGTCACGGATTGACGAATCTGTGAAGCGTTTGCTGAAGGTTCAGTTTGAGTTGGGCTTGTTCGAAAACCCATACGTTAATGCAGAGTTGGCAAACTCGATTGTCGGTAACGAAGCGCATCAAGAGAAAGCACGCTTAGCTCAGCGCAAAGCAGTTGTACTGCTGAAAAATGATAGCGTCGCGAAAGGAAATGATACGCTATTGCCATTACCAAGCGTGATTAATGGCAAGAAAGTGAATCTATTCACCATGGGTGTGAATACCGATGAGATTGGAGAACACAGCTTAACGATTACAAAAGGCGATGACAGCAAAGGCGCGAAAGTGGCTAATGCGGCTGACAGTGATTACGCCTTGATTCGTGTGCGAGTCACCAATAAAGATACAGGTATGTTGTTGTATGGTGGTGCGAACTTCGATCAAGTGAACGCGTTAGATTTCACTACGTTGGCGCAATCAAGTACATGGGATATGAGTCCATCACTAGAAGATATTAAGAAAGTGATGAAAGAAGTGGGTGCAGATAAGACCGTTCTTTCTATCTACTTCCGTCAGCCATTTGTATTAGATGAAGCGAGTGGCATGCAAGACGCTGGTGCAATCCTTGCGACATTTGGCTCGCGAGATGCAGCGTTGATGGATGTGGTCACAGGTAAGTTTAACCCAACTGGTAAACTACCATTTGCATTAGCGAAGAGTGCAGAGCAAATCATTGAGCAAGCATCGGATGCAGAAGGCTACCCAGATGAAAATGGTAAAGACGCCTCACTGTACCCATTTGGTCATGGTTTGAGCTACGCAAAATAATGCAGTGTTTAAGCTCTTTATTGCTGTGATACAAGGGATTTGCCCTATCTAGCATGAATGACCGCGATAACTAGAGTAGCGAAGACGTTTGTGTTCGCTACTTTTTTATCTTTAGTATCATCTCGCCCTAAACGGCGCCAGCAACTGTTTACCAAACACGTTAATTAGCGCGCCAGTAACAATTAGTCCACCACCTAGGTACGTCCAAATGGAGGGTATTTCGTTAAATACCCATACGCCAAGCAGAGCTGAGAAAACGATTTGTACATAAGAGTAGGCCGACGCTTTGCCTGCCGCTTGGGTCTGCATCGCTTTGGTTAACCCATACTGTCCAATTTGAGTAAAGATACCAACTAATACAAGCATCATAGTCAAAAACAAACTTGGCCATACAAAACTATCCCACATCAGCAGCGTTGAGATTGGCAATGCGACGAGTGGGAAATAGAAAATAATCACCGAGCTGTCTTCGGTTTGACTGAGTTTTCTTACAATTACGTAAGCAATAGAACTACCCAAAGCGCCACACAACGCAATCATAATACTAAATAAAGGCAACTCATCGGCGATCTCGCTATGCATATTTGGCTGCACCATTACCAATAAACCGGCCAGACAGAAGCCAATACACACGAGGGTCGATTTTTGCACACGTTCTTTGAGAAATAACACGCCAAGAAGAGCGGTAAAGACAGGGTGGACGTATTGTAAAATCGTCGCTTCAGCAAGCGGTAGCATCGTTACCGCGGTGTAAACGCACATCAGTGAGGCGGTGCCAACCGCACCACGTAAAAATAGCAGTGGTTTATTTTCTCCCCATATTGAAATCTTTTTTCGTTTTACATCTATGTAGCTGATGAGCAGAGAAACTAATGCCCTCGCAGCTACAATCTCAAACACCGGAATACCATAGTTGCTGACGTATTTGACACACGCAGACATCAACGCAAAGCCAAACGCAGAAAGGATCATAAATCTAACCCCGACTGGGATCAGAGAAAAAGAGAAGGCAGCCATAAGGTTTCAATCTAGTCTAGGGATAAGGAATCATAGCTTACTTTGGCCGGGGATCTATGTATTTCTGCTGGTTGTCGATATTTTACTTTCAAGCGCTCCCGTTATGACATTGAAGCTCTTTTTGGTGAAGGCTCGAGTCTTGTCACTAAGTAACGCTCTACATCGCTTTATCTATCAGTAGAACCTTGTACGATCTTTGTTTGTTAATGTAAACACACTGCGCATTTGGCTTTGGTCTAGTAAAAGGTGCCTAGAAAAATGATGGCTTTTACCCAGCATAACGCATTGATGTGAAGGGTGACTGATTTGATATAGTGGATTCATTGACAACATGGATGTTGTGGTTAGAGCAAAGCCACCCTGAGAAAATAGGTGGGTAGGTATTGCTTATTCGCAAAGGATAGACGGATTAATACAGGGTAACAAAGATGAATATTCAGATGAAACTCCCGCTACTCGCTTCAAGTATTGCATTGGTTGTTGGGTGCTCTCCGGTTGAAACGACGGAGACAACAAATGCGTTAGATCTGACTTCGGAAAATCCGGTGACGCTATTCGTGGCCAATGAATTGATCACGATGGCGGGATCGACTCCTGAAGGGGCAAATTCAGTCGCGGTGCAAGATGGAAAAATACTGGAGGTTGGAGAGAAAAGTGCGCTAAAAGCAAAGTACCAAAGCCTTGATCAATTTTCGGTTAATGAAGACTTTGCCGATAAAGTGATTACTCCAGGTTTTGTCGAACCTCACATTCATCTATGGATGAGCGCCATGTTCCTTGGCATGGATTTCATTACCCCTGCCGATTGGAATTTTCCATGGGGAGAAAGAAAAGGAGTCGTGGGAAATGACGCTTATTTTGCTCGTCTTAATGAGCTAAATAAAGAGCTGCCCGAAGGTGAACCGCTGATCACTTGGGGCTATCATAATTATTTTCATGGTAGTGAGATGAGCCGTGAATTACTTAATCAAGTATCAAAAGATCGTCCTATTTTGGTTTGGCATCGCAGCGCGCATGAGTTCTTTGTTAACGATGCTGCGATTGAGCTGTTTGGCTGGGAACAATCGATTTGGCAGGGTGAGGGGATTGGTTACGATCAACTTAACTGGGAAAAAGGGCATGCGTTTGAAAATGGCATGAAGATCTTAGCGCCAAAAGTGATGGAGTACTTTATTGAATCGGGTCGCTTTGTGACGGGTATGGAACGTACGCGAGACTACGTGCATTCAGGCGGGATTACAACGGCGGTCGACCCGGGTGTGATAGCCACACCTGCGCTGTATGAACAAATGGTATCTATATTACTCGAAGATGATTTTCCAATGGATTACTGGTTAATTCCTGCTGGTAATATGACCTACGCGATGGCGGGAACCGATGCGGCTAAGGGCAAAGAAATTGCCGAAGCACAGACGCAACAAATGGCGGGTGAAGCACAAATTCAATGGTTACCTAAGTTTATAAAACTGTTCTCTGATGGTGCAATGTACAGCCAGTTAATGCAGTTAAAAGATGGCTATACTGATGGTCATAAAGGGGAGTGGCTACAAACACCAGCACAGCTTGAAGACAGTATGAGACCATACTGGAACGATGACTATACGATTATTGTTCACGCAAATGGCGATTTAGGTTTTGAGCAGGCGATTGATATTGTAGAGAAGCTCAGCAAGGAAAAGCCGCGTGAAGATCATCGCTTAGGCTTCCATCATTTGGGCATTACCGATAAAGAAGATATTCCACGAGCGGTTGAACTGGGTGCAAACTTCAGCGTCAATCCCTATTACACGCACATCCTTGCGGAGTTATACAGTGAAGATGGAGTAGGAGAGGAGCGTGCCGCCGTGATGTCGCGTGGTCGTTCCTTTATTGATGCTGGTGGTCATTTCTCGCTACATTCTGATGCGCCGATGGCACCAGCACAACCGTTGTCATTAGTATGGGCTGCGGTCAATCGTATTGGTTTATCGGGTGAAACCGTGATGGGAGCTGAAGAGCGTATTACTGTCGATGAAGCAATGAAGGCCATCACAATTGATGCTGCCTATACCGCAAGACTTGAAGAGAGTGTTGGAAGTATTGAGCCGGGAAAATTTGCTGACTTTACTGTGCTCGATGCGAATCCGTACACAGTAAAACCAGAAACGATCAATCAGATCGATGTACATGCGACGGTTTATCGAGGTGCGACGGCTAACATTGCGCTGAGCAATGCGGGGATGGCGAGCGATAGCAATACATTACTAGTTCTCAATCAGTTAAATCAACATGATCATCATGGCCACTCTCATGCTGGTGATGTTTGTGAAACGAGTCTATTTCTACAAAAAGTACTCAGTGAGAAGTTGAATTAGTCTCTTAGTTCATTCTTCATCTCAATAAGCTTGAAGGATCCGTATCGTACGGAGCCTTTTTTATGGTTTCAGGGTGAGTTCGTTAACGCAGCCGATTTCCTAAGCGGCAATCAAGGTACGTTTATCCAACAAAATTCAGCGTCTATAAGCCACCCAACATGTTTTATTTCAATATGATGTGACTCAGCATACCCTTGTTCTTGATAAGCTTGTATATAATGCCTACAACTAAAGAATCTGAGAAAGTAAATGAAATACCAATGGCTTTTCGTGGCTCTATCCATAACCCCCAGTTTTTTTCTTCACGCAGCAAGCTTTGATTGCACTAAAGCGGCTTCTCCGACAGAGAAGATGATTTGCCAAGATCCAATATTAAATACACTGGATGAGATATTGGGTGAACAATATAAAGAGTTACGAACTCAATTGGCACAGCCGCAACAACAGGCATTGAAGCAAGAACAATTGAATTGGTGGGAACAGCGCGACGGTCAATGCTCCCTTGGTATCTCGAAGTGCATCCCTAGTTACGGTCAGCGCATTGGTGAATTGCATCATCAGCTTGCCCTTGAATCCCTCAAAAAAGAGCTACTACAAGTTACGAGCATGGAACAGCTCATCAATAGCTCCAACTATCATGAGTTTTTAGCGGCGCGTTATACATTATTTGATCACATTTTCGAAACAGAAGATTATGTACGTAAGATGGGCTCAACAACGAGTATGTACTACGCACTGAAAGGAAAAGGGGATGAGATTTCATTTGAAAATGGTCTTCTATTCGGTAGCGCGTGTGAACCTTCACATTGTGAACGAAAGGGGTTCATTCTAGTTGATCCGAAGACGTTGGATGCGGTATTTGGCGTCATCGCGTTTAACGACAAATTTGATCGATATTTCTACGATAAACCTCAGTTGATTTTGTTTTATAACAATGATGAGTTTTTTGAAGCAAACCTATCGCTGATGGTGAATAAAGTAAAAGCCACGACGAAAGTGGAAAAAGTGATCCCCGTGAGAGCCAATGACTTTAACGATGATACTTATTACTATTGATTCTTTTGGCTGAACAAGCTTGGTTCTGGCTCGTAAAATTCTGACGCGATTTGAGGTAATCGAGCAAGCCGGCAGGTCATAGTGTAAATCTGCCGGCAGTTATGTTGGTTTTATAGATAACGACTTATCAAATGTGCTTTAAAGTGCGCGGCATTGAGCGTTTCACCCGTGGCTTGCTTCACAAGTTCATCCGTTGTTAGCAAGCTGCCTTTACTCCAAATATTATCCGACAACCAAGTAAAGATAGGGCTTAGATCGCCACTGCGAATCGCCCCGTCCACATCCACCGTATTCTTCATCACCGCCATGTATTGCGCTGCGTACATCGCGCCGAGTGTGTATGACGGAAAGTAGCCAAATGCGCCGTCGGTCCAATGGATATCTTGCATGCAGCCGTTTTTGTAGTTTCCTTCGGTTGATAAACCTAGGTATTGCTGCATCTTCAAATTCCACAGCTCTGGAACGTCGGTGTGTTTGATATTGCCGTTGATTAGGTCTCGTTCGATTTCATAACGCATGATCACATGTGCAGGATAGGTGAGTTCGTCGGCATCAACTCGGATAAAATCTTTCTTCACTCGAGTGTAGAGCTTTTGAAAGTTGTGCTGTGAAAATAGTTCTGGGTTTGCCGTGTTGAAATGCTGCCCTGCAAGACGCGCTAAATGTGCAATAAACGTATCGCTACGGCCAACTTGCATCTCAAAAAACAGTGATTGGGATTCGTGAATACCCATTGAACGCGCTTCACCGGCTGGTGTGCCCGCTAACGATTTTGGTAAACCTTGCTCATAACGTGCATGACCCGTTTCGTGCACGATACCCATTAGTGATTGGACAAACTCATTGTCATTGTAACGTGTGGTGATGCGCACATCACTTGGCACACCACCACAAAACGGATGGACACTTTCATCTAAGCGACCGTGGTTAAAATCAAACTGTAGAAGTTTCATTACCTCAAGACCAAGGGCTTTCTGCGTTTCAGTGGCAAATTGTCCGTTTGGTTCTATGAAGCTTTCGTTTGATTGTTTATCTATGACTTGGTCGATGAGCTCTGGTAGCCATGATTTTACGTCAGAAAATAGCGTATCAAGCGAGGTCGTGGTTGTGCCGGGCTCGTAAATATCGAGCATCGCATCATAAGGGGTGAGGTTATTGGCTTCAGCGCGGATCTGTGCTTCTTCTTGGGAAAGTTTAACCACTTCAGCCCAATTCTTTTCAAAACCCTGCCAGTCATTTTCTTTGCGCTGGGTTCGCCAAGCATGTTCGCACTTCGAGCCCGCGAGCGATTTAGCTTGCACTAACGCTTCAGGGAGTAAGTTGGCTTGTTGCCATTGGCGCTTTAGTTCACGTAGGCTGGCTGTTTGTTCATTAGACAGTGATTGTTGGTCTGCTTCGGCAAACCAATCTGCCAGTTGTGGCTGAGTGTGAAGTGAGTGAACATGAACGGATAGCTCCGCCATGGCTTCAGAACGAGCCTGGTTGCCACCTGATGGCATCATTGAAGCTTGATCCCAACCGCAGATGGCAGCAAGGTGGTTAAAATGGGCAATTTTCTGTGAGTGAGAAACCAGTTTTTCGAATGCGCTCATAGAGATATCTTCATCATGTGGGGTAAATTGTCAGTCTAGCAATCAAGGCTACGAAGATAAATTGTTTGTGGTGAGGAATTTATAGCGGTATAACAGTATAGCCGTCTATCTTAATGCCGTGTAAATCTTAGCGTCTATTTTCATGCGCGAGAATCACTCCATTTTACTAGTAATATTTCAGGGAAGAAGTCGTTATGATCGTTAACTTTGAGGCGTTTCTCGTCGCTATTACCATTCTTACTTTGACGCCGGGACTCGATACTGCGTTGGTTATTCGTAATTCTTCACGTGGTGGTTTCTCAGATGGCGCAACTACAAGTTTAGGTATTTGTTTGGGCTTGTTTGTTCATGCGACCTTTTCAGCGATTGGTATTTCAGCCTTGTTGGCGCAATCTGCACAACTGTTTGCTGCTGTAAAAATGATTGGTGCGGCGTATTTGATTTGGCTTGGATTGAGTAGTTTACGTGCAATTATGAAAGGGCAAGTCGCACCAGCGGCAGATCTCTCATTAGCGAGTCAGAATCTGAACTTAAAACGCTCTTTGCGTGAAGGTTTCTTATCAAATGTACTTAATCCAAAAACAGCGGTTTTCTATTTGGCGTTCTTGCCACAGTTCATCGATCCGGCGGGTTCGGCGTTTTTACAATCGCTACTGATGGCAGCGATTCATTTTGTTATTGCAATGATATGGCAATGTGGACTGGCCGGAGCGCTCGATAAGGCGAAGGGATTATTAAAAAACAGCCGTTTTATGCTGTGGATGGAAGCAACAACCGGGGTAGTTCTCGTCGCCTTAGGCATTAAATTAATGCTGGAAGAGTAGGTGATGTAGCAAGACGAAAAGAGAGCAGTCACACGTCTACACAGTATGGAAAATAAAGTGCTAGAAAAAACGTGATATAAAAAA
>NZ_AFWE01000210.1 GCF_000222585.1 Vibrio scophthalmi LMG 19158
GGTATAAACAAGAGAAGATTCGCGCCAATATAAAAAAACCTCCGACAATGCGGAGGTTTTTTGCGTTCCTACTTACTTCAAATTAGAAGTTAGCTGAACGTGGAGTACGTGGGAATGGGATCACGTCACGAACGTTGCCCATACCAGTTACGTAAGAAACTAGACGCTCAAAACCAAGACCGAAGCCTGCGTGAGGTACTGTGCCGTATTTACGTAGATCGCGATACCAGCTCATATGCTCTGGGTCGATACCTACTTCACGCATACGCTCATCTAGGATTTCTAGACGTTCTTCACGTTGAGAACCACCGATGATTTCACCGATGCCTGGTGCAAGTACGTCCATCGCCGCAACTGTTTTACCGTCATCATTAGCACGCATGTAGAATGCTTTGATGTCTTTCGGGTAGTTCTTCACGATTACTGGCGCTTTGAAGTGCTCTTCAGCTAGGAATCGTTCATGCTCAGAAGACATGTCGATGCCCCACTCAACGTCAAATTCAAATTTCTTACCAGAATCTAGTAGGATTTGGATTGCGTCAGTGTAATCAACTTGTGCGAAATCAGAAGAAACGAATTGCTCTAGACGAGTAATCGCTTCTTTATCAATGCGAGATGCAAAGAACTCAAGGTCGTCGCGGCACTCTTCAAGTACAGCTTTGAATACGAACTTAAGCATGTCTTCAGCCAGTTTTGCCACATCGTTTAGATCCGCAAAAGCCACTTCAGGCTCAACCATCCAGAATTCCGCTAGGTGGCGGCTGGTGTTTGAGTTTTCAGCACGGAAAGTAGGACCGAAGGTGTAAACTTTGCTTAGTGCACAAGCGTAAGCTTCAGCGTTTAGCTGGCCAGAAACGGTTAGGAACGTTTCTTTGCCGAAGAAATCTTCGTTGTAATCTACTTTACCTGCGTCTGTGCGAGGTAGGTTTTCCATGTCTAGCGTTGATACGCGGAACATTTCACCAGCACCTTCTGCATCAGATGCAGTGATCAGTGGTGCTGAAACCCAGAAGTAGCCTTGCTCGTGGTAGAAGCGGTGAATAGCTTGCGACAGGCAGTTACGTACACGTGCTACTGCGCCGATCACGTTAGTACGTGGGCGTAGGTGAGCAACTTCACGTAGGTACTCGATCGAGTGGCGAGTTTTCGCCATCGGGTAAGTTTCTGCGTCTTCAACCCAACCAACCACTTTTACTTCCGTTGCAGCAAGTTCAAATGCTTGACCTGCAGCAGGAGATGCAACGATGGTACCCGTAACTTCAACAGAACAGCCAGTCGTTAGCTTAAGGACTTCGTCGTTGTAATTATTGAGATTATTTGGGACCACGGCCTGAATCGGGTCGAAACAAGAGCCGTCATAGATGGCAAGGAATGAAATTCCAGCTTTGGAATCACGACGCGAACGGATCCAGCCGCGAACAGTTACTTGACTGTCTACTGCTAGCTTACCGCTCAATACGTCTTTAACAGGCGCGTAAGTCATGTTTAAAATAATCTCCATTGAGGTAAAAATTAAACCTAAGGTCATTGAGCGTTAATAAAGGCTATTTTGGCCAAAAAAACGCCTAAACATTAGGTTGATATTACTTTTTTATCGAAATGACATATTACCTGTCAAATCGTTCGCTTCAACCTTTATTATCGTTTTGACAGAGATAATTGCACTAATTTTATTGTACCGTCTCGCGCGGTGATGAAAATTGTTCAAGAAGTGCTGCTTCTTGCTCCAGCAGTGCCCTCGACACAAGGAGGCCTTTGTCGGTTTGCCATTGCAACCTAAGAGCGCAACAGTATCGCTGCGCTTCTCTCTATGGGGGCGAGATGCTCTCTAAGGCGAGCTCTAAGCGAGCGGTGCAAGTTGTTGTAGCTGGTGGTTAATCGCTGAAAATGTCGGTCGCTGTTTGACGGTGTATTGCATGCAATCTTCGCTGAGTGCGCTCAACTTAGCCAACACGTCTTGATTTGGTTGAGTGGTATGATCTAACTGCGTCAGTAGATCAGCCATCAAACAGCCCAGTGCACGTACCTCAATACTTTGCATCGCCTCTCTCTGCTGCGCAGGTAATTTAGCCAGATTGGTTGCGGCGCCAAAATCACCAAAAAGGATCTCAGCAGAGTGGTTAAACATGGTGTTGTGGGCGTAGATATCACCATGACTCACTTGCTGACGATGTAAATGCTCAAGCGCTGAAGCCATCTGTTGCAGCATTGTCACAATCACACTTAACTTATGGTGAGAGTTCGGCGTGAAAGTATCGCGAGTGCACGTTTGTAGCGAGGGTGGTAACCCCAAGTTGGCAAAGTTTCTTGGGATCAACTCCATCACCAAACCGAGTTTTTCTGCTTGATTGATTTGTGCGATGACCTTGATTAAGTTGCTGTGATGACCGGCTTGTAAGCAGTTGAGTAGCTCATCTTGTGGGTAGCCATCACTGGTGACTTCGCCTTTGAAAATCTTGACTGCGATATACGCATCAGTGCCACTCAGTTCCGTTGGTTGTTTAAGCCATTTCGCACGGTAAATCACACCAGACGCACCTTGACCGATAACCTCGAGTAATTCAATGTCGGCCAATGCCACCTGCGGAATCATTGCTAGTGATGATGTGTCCGCGCGGTCGAGGTTTGATTGCTCGCTGCTTAGTGGGTTGCCATCAATTGCGAGCCAGCTCAGCTTTGGTAATTGGAACAACCAATCTGGCAGCGCACTCAGTGCGTTGGCTGATAATCTGGCTAGCTCCAAGCTTTGGCAATCTGCCATTGATGCTGGCAGTGCCGTTAGCATGTTTCCTGCCAATGCGAGCTTTTGCAGGCGATGTAAACGGCCCATATCTTCAGGCAGTTGCGTGAGTTTGTTGTCAGTTAAAATTAACCAACGGGTATCGTCGGGTAGGGCGCCAGCAGAGATGTGCTGCAACTTATTCGATTTGAAACTGATCATTTCCAATTTAGGGCATTGAGCTAATACACTTGGAATGGTTTCAAAGCAGTTGTTGGTTAGAAATAGGATTTTAAGCTGGTGTAATTGAGCCAAGCAATCTGGCAAATCATGTAATTGATTATCTGACAAATCGAGGATTTCTAAGCTGTCAGCCAGTTCGATGATTTCGAGTGGAAACTCAGTTAACCCTAGTTTTAACTCTAGACGAGTGATGCCGTGTAATTTACCTGATTGTAACTGCTCAATAGTATGCAAAACGCTAACCTTAACGCGTGAAAAACAGCGCGCAATACTATCTGATAATCGAGTTGGGATAAACGTGTAAAGTCGCTATTCGGGTAGATTGCGAAAGGGGGCGGATAAGGTAAGTGTTTTCCTCATTTTGTTCGATTAAAAACACTTACCCTTGATCTTGCGATATCAGCGATGGCAGTTAACGCCGTTATTACCTCTCTATTGACTCATCAGGGATCAGCTATTTTTCTGCTGTTCTAAAGAGAATTGGTTAAGCAATTGCTCCAAGCGTTCGGAGAGGTTTTCCAGATCTAAACTGATGTCTCGAGTCTGTGATGCCAATTGAGAGGTCCCATTGGCGTGAGCGGTGATGGTGTCGATTTTGCTTTGAATGTGATGACCAACCGAGGAGGTGGTCTGAGCTTGCTGCTCAATGTTTTGCGTATGGTTAAGCACTTGATGCATTTCATCTACGACGCTATGCATTGCGGTGGAGAGAGACTCTACATCCTCCGAGCGTTGATGGGCTTGTTGGCATACGTTATCGACTGAAATGAGAGATTCTCGACTGCCTTGCTGGAATTGGTCGATGATGGTTTCAATATTGCTGGTGGCTTCTGCGGTGCGACCTGCAAGGTTACGAACTTCTTCTGCAACCACAGCAAAGCCACGGCCTTGCTCACCTGCGCGCGCTGCTTCAATAGCTGCATTCAATGCGAGTAAATTGGTTTGATCGGCTATGCCGCTAATGACTTCAAGAATCGATGATACTTCTGTCGTTTGATCATTCAGAGCTGTGATCTTTTGTTTTACCTGCTCAATTGAACCGACTAAAAGCTTAATATCGTCGCTGGCATTATGTGCATTACTTGCACTTTGGGTAACGATATCCACCGTGTGGTTCACTAATGTCGAGGCCTCCAATGTTGCTTGTTCTGTCTGCTCTTGTTGAGTCAACATGTTATTGATGTTGCTCTGTACATCATTGGTTTCAGTTTGCTGATTGTTGGCAGCATCATCGGTAGATTGAGCCACATCAGTCAGTTGGCCTGCGGAATCTGCCAGTGAGTGGCTGGTTTGTTGCACTTTGTGCAAGCTGTCGCTGACGGTATCCATAAATGAGTTAATCGAGTTTGCCAACACGCCAATTTCATCATTTTGTTTGCTTGGCAGTCGCTCGAGTAGATTTTTTGATTCGGCAACTTGCAGCATAAAGCGTGAGGTTTTTTGTAAAGGTCGTACAAGAATTTTTCGGGTTAGCCCCATCGTAAAGAGAAAGCCGATAAAGGTGATAGAAGCCATGATGCCCATGGCGAACATCGCTTGTTTGCTGACCATAGAATTAACATGACTCATATTATATTCAAGGCGGATCGCTCCCAGCACTTCGCCCTCTTGTGCGGCATGGCAACCAACGCAGTTGGTGCCGCGGTAATCAAGGCTCGATTTCATCGGTAGTGCGACGACCAGTCCGTTGCCCCAATCGGCACTGATCGGTTCGATAACTAACTCTCCGCTGAGTGCACGCTGATCGATATCATCTTGTACGGCTTGGTTTGGATTGCCCGGGCCATAGAGCTTATCGACGGCGGGAGCTCGGAGAACACGAACTTGTTCAATGCCATCTTGGGCTAAGGCTTTATCGCGCAGTGTTTCTTTTTGCGACATGGTGCCCGTGAGCATCATCATATTCAGGCTATCAAAGTAGTTACTGGCTTTATCATGTAACTGTTGACTGAGAACGTCGTGGATAAGTTGTTTTTGCTGCTGATATTGATAGATAGTCGAGATCGCAAGGACACAACCAAACACCATGACCAACGTGACGAGGAGTTTAAAAGTTATTGTAGAGCGCATTATTATTTTACATTTTACTAGAATAGACGTAACAATTTTATGGATATTTATTACCGTATGTCATAGGAAACTGGTTTGAATGTGACCATTACCAAAAACTTCCATCTGTAACTGTGATGTAAGTAACATGTGTCCGTTATGTTTCTTAGTGAATGGGTGTGCGAGGAAGGTCTAACAATGTTGTGGGAAAAAGAAAAGTGACCATCGCGATAGATGTGAGCTTGTCACTCTGCTTACAAGGCTTTAGTATGACGGCTTCTTGACGAAAGCCTGAGAAAAATGATGAAAACAGAGTTGTACAAAGAGTTTATGTTTGAGGCCGCACACCATTTGCCTCATGTCCCAGAGGGTCACAAATGTGGTCGTTTACACGGGCACTCTTTTTTAGTTCGTCTTTATGTTGAAGGGGAAGTGGACCCGTATACTGGTTGGGTGGTTGATTTCGCCGAAATTAAAGCGGCTTTTAAACCAATCTACAATCGTCTTGACCACTACTACTTAAATGATATTGAAGGGTTAGAAAACCCAACCAGTGAAGTGCTAGCAAAATGGATTTGGCAACAGTTAAAGCCTGCGTTACCTTTGCTGAGTAAAGTAGAAATTAAAGAAACGTGCACCGCTGGATGTATTTATAAGGGTGAGTGATCACTTGACTCGATTTAATGTGAGTCAATCAGCGTTGAGCATACATAAAAAAGCCAATCAATAGATTGGCTTTTTTTGCATTCGTACATCTAATGTCGCTAGAGTCTATGGCGCATAATGCGCTCTTTGCCACTTTTACCATAGAAAAAACTATCGGTATCACTAAAACCAATGCGAGAGAAGAAGGTGCGTGAGGCTTCATCTTTTGCGGGTAGAGTGACACACAGCGAGTCACTATCACCATTGACGGCATAGGCGTAGACAAACAATTTCTGCATTGCTTCTCGACCAAAGCCTTGGCGCTGATAGTGCTTATCCAAGACGATGTATTTCAGGCCAAGCTCGTTACGACGAGCAAACGTCGCATAGTGAGAAAAGGCTTTGTCTAATACGAGATAACCAATCGGTTGGCGCTCAGAATACAGCGCAAGAATCACTTCATATTTAGAACGATTGTGGTACACCTCTTCAAAGGGGAGGTGGTTTTCTTTCTGCTCTTGATGCACTTCAAGCTGCATTAAACTGGCGAAATCTTTCAGCTTGGCCGGTTTTATCGCAATCATATTGCCTCATTAATACTACGGTAACCAACGGGGGATTCAGCAGGGGCTGATTCTCAAATTGGTCATACAAAAATGGCGACCATTACAGTCGCCATTATATCGTCTTAATTATCAATAAAATATGCTTTTACTAATAATTTGACCGCTGTTCACTACTAAAGTTAGCAGATAACTTTAATTGCTAGGCCGCCTTGAGACGTTTCGCGGTATTTTGCGTTCATATCTTTACCGGTTTCTAGCATTGTTTCGATAACTTTGTCTAGAGAAACGGTTGGAGCTGAAGAACGACGTAGTGCCATACGAGTTGAGTTGATTGCTTTTACTGCAGCAATACCGTTACGCTCGATACATGGTACTTGTACTTGGCCCGCAACAGGGTCACATGTTAGACCTAGGTTGTGTTCCATGCCGATTTCAGCTGCCATACAGACTTGCTCAGGACTACCGCCCATAAGCTCTGCAAGGCCAGCTGCTGCCATAGAACATGCTACGCCAACTTCGCCCTGACAGCCTACTTCCGCACCAGAGATAGAAGCGTTACGCTTGTAAAGACCACCGATCGCGCCAGAAGCGGCGAAGTAACGGATGTAATCTTTCTCTGTCACGGTTTGAATGAACTTGTCGTAGTACGCAAGTACAGCAGGGATGATGCCACATGCACCATTGGTTGGCGCGGTAACAACACGGCCACCAGCTGCGTTCTCTTCGTTTACTGCGAAAGCAAACATGTTTACCCAGTCAACCACAGCCATTGGATCGTTAGAGGTTTTCTCTGACGTTAGCAACTGTTGACGCAGTGCTGCTGCACGGCGAGGTACGCGTAGTGGACCAGGAAGAATACCTTCAGTATTCATACCACGATCCATACCTTCACGCATGGTTTTCCAGATGTTAGCAAAGTAAGTGCGAGACTCTTCATCTGAGTGTAGAGCCGCTTGGTTTTTCATAACCAAAGCGCTGATAGAAAGCCCATGCTCTTTACATTGATCCACAAGCTCTTCAGCGGTTGTGAACGGGAAAGGAACCTTGATTGGGTTTTCTTCTTCTTTACCAAAGTTTTCTTCATCGACGATGAAACCACCACCGATAGAGTAATACGTTTTCGAGTACGCGACTTCGTCATCGATCCAAGCGTGGATCTGCATGCCGTTTTCGTGTAGCGATAAGTTAGAAGTATGGAAGTTCATACCGCCATCTTTAGGGAACGATACTGTGTGACAGTGCATGCCAACAGGAAGGCGTTCAGTTTCTTCTACGCGTGCAATGAAGCTTGCAATAGAATCGATGTCGACTTTTTCAGGGGTGTTGCCAGCAAGACCCATGATGATAGCGATATCGGTGTGGTGACCTTTCCCTGTCAGTGATAGTGATCCATAAACGTCCACGGTGATTTTAGTGATGTCGCGCAATTTTCCCATTGAACGAAGATCATCAATAAATTCTTTACCCGCTTTCATTGGGCCTACAGTGTGAGAACTAGAAGGACCAACACCGATCTTATAGATGTCAAAAACACTAATCATATCGATTACCTCAAAAGCAAGCCTCCCTAGAGAGGGAGGCTTAGAATTATCATTATATTTTTGTTTTAACTACCCAAGTTTACAGGGGTAATTAAAGAGCGCCGTAGATTACAGAAGTAATCGCTGCAAGACCACAGATAACTGTGAAAATCTGTACAGGTGCAGAAGTTTTGTACTTCGCCATCGCAGGAACTTTCTTCATTGCGAACACAGGTAGAAGGAACAAGATAGCCGCGATCATTGGTGCGCCCATTGTTTCAATCATACCTAGGATGCTTGGGTTGATGATTGCAACAATCCAAGTAGTGATTACGATGAAGATTAGTGAACCTTTCTCAATAGTGCTTACTGGAGTAGAAGCACGAGATTTGATTAGACCAACTAGACCTTCGTGAGCACCTAGGAAGTGACCGAAGTAGCTAGAAGTAATCGCAGCGAAAGCAACAACAGGACCCATGTAAGAGATGATTGGGTTGTCGTGTACGTTTGCAAGGTATGAAAGTACAGAGATGTTTTGCTCTTGTGCCATTGCTAGCTGCTCTGGAGATAGAGACAGAACAACAGAGAATACGAAGAACATAACGAAGCCCATTAGCATCATTGCCGCACCGCCAGTGATTGCGTCAGTTTTCTTAACTGCGTCATCACCAAAGTTCATGCGTTGTTCTTTAGCAAACTGAGAAATAACAGGGCTGTGGTTGAATGAGAATACGATGATTGGAATCGCTAACCATACAACGATAGGCATTGTGCTGAAATCAGGAGCAACTTCAACCATTGATGTATTCCAATCAGGGATAAGGAATACAGACAGTGCTAGTAGGATAATAACCAATGGGTAAACCATTGCAGAAGTTGCCTTAAGCATTAGGTCTTTACCAAATACTACACCCATAGTCATAGCCGCAATAAGCGCACCAGACAGTAACCAGCGAGGAATAGATTCCATGCCCATTTGGTTAACTAGGAAAGAGTCGACTGTGTTTGTGATACCAACACCGTAGATCAGAACGATAGGGTAAATGGCGAAGAAGTAGGCGAAAGTAATAAGGTTTGCGCCAGTTTTACCAAAGTGTTCTTCAACAGTATCAGTGATATCTGATTCAGGGTTTTTAGCAGAAAGTACAAAACGAGCTAGAGACTTGTGAGCAAACCAAGTCATAGGAGCTGCGATTAGGGCTAGCATAACTAATGGCCAGAAACCGCCAGCACCCGCTTTAATTGGAAGAAATAGTACGCCAGCACCTACAGCAGTACCGAAAAGTGATAGACACCATGTGAAATCTTTGTAAGTAAACTTACTCGATGATTGCACCGTAGATGCCGTTGAAGTAGTAGAACTCATATTGGGATACTCATTTTTTGGGAACAGGTAATAAGTTGCGTGCAATTCTGCACAAAAGGATTGCACAATTATTAGATCTAAATCACAAATTGATGGGACTGATAATATGATATTCCAAAAAGGAGTTTATTGTCACGAAAATGACGTGCCACACCTGATTTATCTTAATGTGACGCATTAGAAAAACTTATCAACTGGATAAGCTGACGTTATTTTGCGCAAGGGAAACGTTTGCGGGGTTGAGCGTTGATTTCACTAATGTGAGCGTTTGTTGACCAATCGTTGCTTTTATTAACATTGATGCATAATATGATTTTGCAATGCGTGGATGATTTGCGCGGTCATTCCCCAAATAAATTGCCCTTGATAGTTGATGGCAAATACACGGTGGTGTTGCTGTTTTACGCAAAAAGTGTCGCTGTAGAGATGTTTCGGGTCGAGTACGATTTCGACAGGTACCTCGAAAACCGATTCCACCTCGTTATGATCGATTGCTGCAAAATAATTTGCATCAATGAAAGCAAGGTACGGCGTTACCGAAAACTGGCTAATTGTTGGCAGTTCGGGCATCTGTCCAAATATCTCAATTTGCTGTGCAAAGACCCCGATCTCTTCATGCGTTTCTCGCAATGCGGTTGCACGTAGTGAGCCATCCTCGAGTTCATATTTTCCGCCAGGAAAGCTCACTTGCCCCGGATGGTGCTTTAAATGCGCTGCACGTTTGGTAAAGAGCACATTTAATCCGTTCTCTCGTTCAACAAATCCAATCAATACCGCCGCTTTGCGCAAAGTCTGATCTTGCAAATGATCGAGTCGTTTAAGCGATTCCCGATGATAGGCGGCCGGCTGCTGTAACGAAAAGCGCTGAATGAGTTGTTGCCTGCTCGGGGGGATATGCACATTAACTTCCTATAGGTATTTGAAAAAGCCAGTTTTATAGATCATGCTTTGAATAATATATAAAAGGTTAGCGAACTCGTCACTCTACCTCAAGGTGCTCTATATATCGAAAGGTAAGTAGTTGAAAAGAGATTAGTAGAAAACCACGATAAAGGGCTGGGCATGAAAGGAATCATATTTACTGAATTTCTGGATCTTGTGGAGCAGAAATTTGGGCTGGAATTATTGGATGAGTTATTACTTGAAGCGAATGACGAGGGTATCTATACCTCTATTGGCAGTTACGACCATCGCAATTTGGTCAAACTGATCGTGCTACTGAGTCAAAAGACGGGAATTTCCGCGGAAGATCTACAGCAAGTGTTTGGTCAGTCTGTTTTCCTCAATCTATACGCATCCCTACCGAATAAAGCCAGTTTAGGCGAATGCAAAAACTCTTTTCAATTTGTACGTTTAGTAGAAGATTACATTCATATAGAAGTGAAAAAGCTCTACGCAGAGGCGAATCCACCTAAATTTGAATTTATTTCCGAAACGGAAACCGAAATGGTGTTCGACTATAAAAGCGCTCGTTGCATGTCTCATGTTTGTCTTGGCTTAGTCAAAGGTTGTGCCGAGCATTTTAATGAAATCCTTGAAATCACCATGACCAGTGAAACGGCCGATAATAGCCATGTGCGTTTTTATCTCTCACTGGTTGAATGAACGCGATGGATAGCAGTAGTGCATTAGAACGCAAAGTCGCCCGAGAAAGGGCGGCGAGAAAAGCGGCTGAGTCTTTGCTCGAGCAAAAAAGCCTTGAGCTTTATGAGGCAAATCAGCAGCTCAAATTAGTGCTTGGTCAGTTAGAAAGCCAAAACTTACAAGGGTTACAAAAACTCGAGTTTGAAGGTCATATCAGCGAAACCCTTATTCACTTTGGTCGCGCGTTTTTAACACGGACGTTGGATGATGGTTTGTTATCGAGCTTTCTCGAGCGTTTATCTGCTTGCTCTGTCATTTACGGTATCCAATTTCACCTTGTGCCAGCAACGTTATCGACAGTGCTCGGCAGTGAATTTGGCGTCATGCAGTCATTCGTTTCGGAACCCAAAAAGAATGAATATTGGCAAGGCAATATTCTTCACTTACCACTCGAAGTCGATCATAAGTTGATCGGGCAGTTGTGTGTTGATGTTGATCTTAGTGATATTGAACCGCGTTTTATTTCCAGTCAGCTAACTTTGGTGGTTGAGTTACTTTGCAGCGCGATTAGCCGCCAATTGATGGTGGAAAAAACTCAGCAGGCCCGCAAACAAGCTGAAGAATCTGAACGAGCCACCAAAGAGTTTGTGGCGATGATTAACCATGAGTTGAGAACCCCGCTTAATGGCTTACTTGGCAGTGCGGAGTTATTGTCGGACACGCCGTTGAATAACCAGCAAATGCAATTGCTGACCAATTTAACGCACTCTGGTGACCTTTTAAGACACATCATCAATGACTTGCTCGATTACAGTAAAATGAGTGCGGGAATGATGGAATTGTTTCCCACCCATTTCAGTTGGCATGATTTGAAAAGCATGCTCAATGGCATTTTTTCTCCCCGAGCCCAAGAGAAACGCATTTTCTTTATCATCGAGGAATCGCCCAATATGCCAGCGGCGTTTTATGCTGACTTCGAGCGCATCAGTCAGATTTTGGTCAATTTGATTGGTAACGCGATTAAGTTTACCTCTGAGGGGAAAGTGGAAGTGTCGGCGTCGTGGCAAGAGGATAATTTACACGTGTTGGTTTCGGATACTGGGTGTGGTATTCCACAACAAGCTCAAGCAGAGTTGTTCGATCCCTTCGTTCAGGCTGATCGAACGACCAAACGAAGTTTTGAAGGGACCGGGCTTGGTTTAGCGATTTGTAAAAATTTGGTTGAATTAATGGATGGGCAGATCGGCTTTGAAAGCGATGTTGGCGAGGGCAGTACGTTCTCAATTCAATTACCGTTGAGTGTTGCGCATCAACCTGCTCAAAATACCGAAGCCTTGCAGACACAACGAGTACACAAGACTCTGGAGAGTTTAGCTGTTTTGGTGGTTGATGATATTCGTATGAACCAAGTGATCATCAATCAAATGCTGAAAAAATTTGCGATTGAACCAGATCTTGCCGAAAACGGCCTTGAAGCAATTAAAGCCGCAGAACAAGGCCAGTACGATTTGATCTTTATGGACTGCCGCATGCCTGAAATGGATGGTTTTGAGGCGGCGAGTTACTTACGCACTCATCATTATTCACGTCCCATTATTGCGTTAACCGCAGGAACAACGCTTGAAGAACGCGAGCGCTGCATTGAGAGTGGTATGGACGATATCCTCACCAAGCCCTATACCGCTGCAGATTTGAAATTGATGATAGAAAAATGGATCTAACGAGCGTCAGATCCATTGCTTTGTTTGTCGCGACTTACGTTTCTCGCTACTTACTAATTGTTATTTATGTTTCGCGGTCAAGAGCAGAAATAAGCCGTTACGCGTTTTCTAGCACCGGTAAAATGCGGCTCAATTTATCGAAGGTTTCTTGATATTCCGCATCACACAAACTATCTGCGACTAAGCCTCCGCCTGCCCAGACGTACAATTGACCTTTCTCCGCCACCAGAGTGCGAATGGTAATGCTGGTATCCATACGCCCATGACGGCTGATATAACCAATACTACCGCAATAGGCATTGCGTCGGTGTGGCTCTAGCTCTTCGATAATTTCCATCGCGCGCACTTTTGGTGCTCCTGTAATGGAGCCGCCGGGGAAACTGGCGCGCAACAAATCAACGGCAGTATAGTTTTCATCTAATTCTGCTTTGATGGTACTGACTAAGTGATGAACGGCAGGGAAGCTTTCGATATCAAATAGCTTTGGTACATGCACGGTCCCGGGTTTTGCTACGCGACCGACGTCATTACGCAGCAAATCGACAATCATCAAGTTTTCGGCTTGGTCTTTCTCGGCTAAGGAGAGCTCGAGAGCAGAGGCTCTATCGAGAGTTTCATCGACAAAACGCGGACGTGTACCCTTAATAGGTTTGGTTTCAATGACGTTGTCATTCACTTGCAAGAATCGTTCAGGGGAGACACTCAAAATGGCGCTGTGCTCGGTACGAATAAAGGCAGAAAACGGCGCTTGGTTTACTTGCTCTAGTTTTTGGTACGCTTGCCATTCATCACCTTGGTATTGTGCACTGAAACGTTGAGCAAGGTTAATTTGGTAGCAGTCGCCAGAAAGAAGGTATTGCTGCACTTGTTCAAAGCGAGTTTGGTACTGAGTTTTGGTCAGGTTTGACTGCCATGGGCTTTGCAGTGCAAATGGCGTACACCGTTGCTCATCATACTGCTGCGCTTGTTGCTGTAGCCATTGCCAATGCTGGTCGGTATTGTTACCTACGACCCAAGCTTGTTGCTGTAGATGGTCAATAACAACGGCCCAATCATAAATACCCACCGCCATATCTGGCGAAGAGATATCGTGCTCGGCTAACGCCGGAATTGATTCAACTCGACGACCTAAATCATAAGAAAAATAACCTAACGCGCCGCCAACAAATGGTAAATCACCCTCATAATCACAAGCGCCCAAATGCGTTTGCTGTATTTGCTCAATCAAACGAAATGGGTCTTGTTCAGAACGAGTTTGTTCATCTTGCTCAGTGATTACTGTTGTCTCTCCAAAGGTGGTCAATGTCACCAGAGGATTCGCCACTAAGATATCGTATCGGCTGTCGACATGTTGCGAAGATGCTGAGCGCAGTAACATCACCCAATGTTGCTGGGCAATAGGGGCGAACAGGCGGCAAGCTAGATCAGAAGAGTAGGAAATCTGTTTGATTTGTAAGCAATTTGATTGACTGTTATTCATTTGTTTAATTTGTGACAAAGAGATCGTTCACTTCGTGGCGCGTTGAGGAAAGCAAGAGTATCATAACCAAATCATAACCCGCTACTTTGAATAAAGGTTGATGGCGAAGCGTACTCAGAGCGCGATAGCAAACGTTTAAATAAAGTGGGAATAAACGGAAGCAAATAAGAGGCAAGTAATGACTATAATCCGCAAACAGGATGTGATCAGCAGTGTTGCTGATGCGCTGCAATATATTTCTTACTACCATCCGCTCGATTTCGTTCAAGCGCTGGAAAAAGCTTATCATCGTGAAGAAAGTCAGGCGGCAAAGGATGCGATCGCCCAGATTTTGATTAACTCTCGTATGTCGGCGGAAGGTCATCGACCAATTTGCCAGGATACAGGCATCGTTACTTGCTTTGTGAATATTGGTATGGGCGTTCAATGGGACTCCACCGATATGACGGTTCAGCAGATGGTGGATGCGGGCGTACGTGAAGCGTACACCAATCCAGATAACCCATTACGAGCTTCTGTTTTAATGGATCCAGCGGGTAAACGTATTAACACCAAAGACAACACGCCTGCGGTTGTGCACATTAATATGGTGCCGGGGAATAATGTTGAGATTCAAATAGCGGCTAAAGGCGGCGGTAGCGAAAATAAAACCAAAATGGTGATGCTCAACCCATCAGATGATGTGGCTGAATGGGTAGAAAAAACCTTGCCGTTAATGGGAGCAGGTTGGTGTCCTCCGGGCATGCTGGGTATTGGTATTGGTGGGACGGCGGAAAAAGCTGCTGTGCTGGCCAAAGAATCATTGATGGAACATATCGATATTCAAGAGCTTATCGATCGTGGTCCACAAAATGCGGAAGAAGAGCTGCGTTTAGATATTTTCAATCGTGTGAACAAACTTGGCATTGGTGCACAAGGTTTAGGCGGGTTGACGACCGTGGTGGATGTGAAGATCAAAACCGCACCAACACACGCAGCCTCTAAGCCGGTGTGCTTAATTCCAAACTGTGCAGCTACGCGCCACGTTCATTTTACGCTCGACGGTAGCGGCCCTGCAGAATTAACACCACCAAAACTTGAAGAGTGGCCAGACATCACTTGGGAAGCGGGCGCCAACACCCGTCGTGTCAATCTTGATGAAGTGACGCAAGCGGATGTAGAAGAATGGAAAACCGGCGAGACCGTCTTGCTCTCAGGTAAAATTCTAACCGGACGTGACGCGGCGCATAAACGCATTCAGGGCATGCTAGAAAACGGTGAAGGTTTACCGAAAGGTGTCGATTTTAAAGGTAAATTTATTTACTACGTTGGTCCTGTTGACGCAGTAGGCGATGAAGCGGTGGGTCCAGCTGGCCCTACAACCTCGACACGCATGGATAAGTTCACCGACATGATGCTTAATGAAACGGGCATTATGGGTATGATTGGTAAAGCGGAACGTGGGCCAGCAACCGTGGAATCGATTAAACAGCATAAAGCGGTTTATCTAATGGCAGTTGGTGGTGCGGCCTACTTAGTGGCGAAAGCGATCAAAAAAGCCCGCGTAGTAGCGTTTGAAGATTTGGGTATGGAAGCGATCTACGAGTTTGAAGTAGAAGATATGCCGGTAACGGTTGCTGTGGACTCAAATGGTGCCAATGCACACCAGATTGGCCCTGACACTTGGAAAGTAAAAATCCAAGAAATGGAACTTGATTAAGTCAAGACACTGAATAAGTTGCCAAAAAATGACAAAAGTGCCGCGAAAGCTGCACTTTTTGTCTATATACTATCTATGACCAAGTAACTCCAAGAGGCAAGTCGGTGAAACTTTTCACCAACCAAGCATCTCGAAGCTACTTGGGAATCAACATTCATAAGACAAAATAACAGGGGGAGCGCAATGCCTCGCTTTATCCAAATTCTACAAATCATCATTGCAGCCGTGGTGGGTGCGTTTGTTGGTTACGATTTGATCCTTCATGGCATCAGCATCTTCGACGTTAAGTACGTCACCATCACTTGTGTGTTGTTTGTCTTGCTCGAAATCGCACTGTTTGTCATTTATAAACTGATTGAAGATGATTAATCCGCTCTAGAATTAGTCAACAACACTGCGCCTTTCGGGCGACTATGATATACATTAAACCTCTGATGAACCTCAGAGGTTTTTTTGTTCATCCAAGATTAATGTTGTATTGGTTACCCTAGGTACGGTTATCCGTTAACGAGAGATTCAATGAAGAATATTCAGCAAGAAGTGAACGATTTTTTACACCGTAGTATGGACTCGCATGTGCGCATTGCTGTCACGGGTTTATCGCGCGCGGGGAAAACGGCGTTTATCACCTCACTGGTTAATCAGTTACTTCATACCTCGACTCACAGCCAATTACCTTTACTCAGTGCCAGTCGCGATAAGCGTTTAGTAGGCGCTAAGCGCGAACCACAATCTAACATGATGGTGCCACGTTTTGCCTACGATGAGGCAATGCAGCAATTACAAGGTGAACAACCTAATTGGCCTGAACCGACTCGCGATGTCAGTGAAATTCGCCTAGCACTCAAATATAAGCCAAGTAAGAAGACCAAAAGATTGTTCGGCAATACCGCGACATTAAACCTCGATATTATTGATTATCCGGGCGAATGGCTGCTTGATCTTCCCTTACTGGATATGGACTTTTCGGCTTGGTGTCAAAGCCAATTTAGTGCTTTAAAAGGGTTGCGTTTAGAGTTAGCTAAACCATGGTTAGAACAATTGGAAACGCTCGATTTAAGTGCTGAAGTGAGCGAAAGTCAATTAGCGTCGATTGCACAAACTTACACTCAATATCTGCATGATTGTAAAGACAATGGTTTGCATTGGGTCCAGCCGGGACGATTTGTCTTACCGGGTGAACTGGAAGGCGCACCAGTGTTGCAGTTTTTTCCATGTCGCTTTGATGCCGATGTAAAAGCAGACAAGCACAGTAATTTGGCGATGCTAAAAGCGCGTTATCATGAATACCAAACCAAAGTGGTTAAAGCGTTTTATAAACATCACTTTGCTACATTTGATCGCCAAATTGTCTTGGTGGATTGTTTACAGCCACTGAATGCTGGCTACGAATCCTTTATGGACATGCGTAATGCCCTCGAGCAGATCATGCACAGTTTTCGTTATGGGCGCAGTTCGTTGCTAAAGCGTCTGTTCGCGCCGCGTATTGATAAAATCTTGTTTGCAGCCACTAAGGCCGATCATATTACCCCTGATCAGCATCCAAACTTAGTGTCATTGCTACAACAGATGGTTCACCCAGCGTGGCAAACCGCCTCATTTGAGAATATTGAAATGAGCTGTATCAGCATGGCATCGATACAAGCGACACAAACGGGTTTTATCAATCAAGGGGAACAATCAATCCCCGCGATTCAAGGGACAACAATGAATGACCAAGCCATCACGGTTTATCCCGGCGAAGTACCGCGAAAACTGCCGTCGGCATCGTATTGGCAACAAAAGGGGTTTGAGTTTACCGCCTTTAAACCATTGGTCACGCATCAAGATGAGCCACTGCCGCATATTCGCATTGATAAAGCATTAGAATTGCTGATTGGAGACAAACTAAAATGAGCGAATTCAAATCTAAACAGCTCTTTGATCAACCATTAAACCAAGCATCAAAGCCAGAACAAGAATTAACGGCGCAAATTCAATTCCAACCATCAGAAAAGTTTGTGCCTAGCGAGATAGAAGAGCCGCAAGGCGCGGATGTAGAGCAACAGCTTGATCATGTGATTCGTCCAAAGTCCGGCCGAAAGTGGTTAAGTGCTGGCTTACTCAGTGTGTTTTCTGCCTTGGTCGGCTGGCAAGCAATCGATACAGTTATTACCGCAATTCAAACCGCAGATTGGCTGGCACTCGGTTGGGCTGGCTTTGTCTCAACGTTGGCGGCATTGGGCATTGGTGCCATGGCGAAAGAGTTGTGGAAGCTGCGTCGCTTACGCAATCACTTTTCAGTGCAAGAACAGAGTGAATCTTTGTTGGCCAGTGACAGTGTGGGGCAAGGGAAAGCATTTTGTCAGCAGCTAGCGAAACAAGGTGGAATTCAACCGCACTCACCGAGTTATGACCGTTGGGTTAATTCCGTCAATGGCTCTCACAGTGATGCTGAAGTGCTGGATATGTATGATGCCATGGTGATAGCGGAACAAGACAAACTCGCGACTCAGATCGTGTCGAAACACGCAACAGAGTCGGCGGCATTAGTGGCCATTAGTCCACTGGCAGTGGCAGACATGTTGCTGGTGGCTTGGCGCAATTTCAAAATGATTGATAGTTTGGCTCAAGTATACGGTATTGAACTGGGTTACTGGTCGCGTTTACAACTGTTCAAATCGACATTGGTCAATATGGCGGCAGCAGGCGCGAGTGAGTTAGCGATTGATGCGAGTATGGATTTACTCTCGATGGATCTGGCTGGCAAACTGTCAGCACGGGCAGGGCAGGGGCTTGGAGTTGGGATTCTGACGGCTCGATTAGGCATTAAGGCAATATCTTTATTGCGCCCAATGCCTTGGCAAGCAGAGCGAGCGGTTAAACTGTCATCAATTCGCAAGCAAATTGTGGCGAAAGTCGCGTCTATCTCGGTCAAATAGCGTGAATGTGAAGCAAGTGATATCGCTTTGCTTGACGAGGATCTAGGCTTAGGGGAAACTACTGTCAACTTTTCCTGACACCTTAACTTAGGACTCTCTCAGTGCGTCTAGAAGTTTTTTGCGAAGACCGACTCGGCTTAACACGCGAGCTACTCGATATCCTTGCCTCTAAAAGCATTGATTTACGAGGCATCGAAATTGATATTTCTGGGATTATTTATCTAAATTGTCCGGACATCGATTTCGATACCTTCAGTGAATTAATGGCGGAGATTCGCCGTATATCGGGTGTAAAAGATGTTCGAAAAATTCAGTTTATGCCGATGGAAAGGCATAACACCGAGCTTATTTCGTTACTCAACAATCTTCCAGAACCGGTATTAGCGATAGACCTAAAAGGCAACGTCGACATGGCCAACCATGCTGCGTTGAATCTATTTAAGCGTGACGAACAGGAAGTGATCGCTCATCAAATTGGTCAGCTGATTCCAAGTTTTAACTTCAGTAAATGGGCTGAAGGGCAAATTACTCGCCAGCGTGAAAATATCGTTATCAGCGGTCTTGATTACGTCATGGAAATCATGCCGGTTTACATCACGACTGAGAGTAAAGAATCGATCTTAGCCAGTACGGTGATGATTATCCGTTCAGCGCAAGATAAGCCGCTGCTTAAAGAAACTCTCCCTTTACAGAACAATCTTGGCTTTGAGCATTTTGTCGGTGTCTCCAATCGTCATAAAGCGCTTATTACGCAAGCGAAAAAGCTGGCGAATCTTGAACAACCATTGCTAATTCAAGGCGAAACGGGCACAGGTAAAGAGATGTTGGCACGCGCTTGCCATAGCCGCTCACATCGAGCGGGTGCTCCATTTTTAGTATTAAGTTGTGCTTCTATGCCTGATGACGTGGCGGAAACCGAATTGTTCGGTCATGCTCCGGGCAGTTTTAATCATCAAGAAGGCAATAAAGGGATCTTTGAACAAGCCAACGGCGGGACGGTATTTCTCGATGAAATCGGCGAGATGAGCCCGCATTTGCAAATCAAATTGCTACGTTTATTGCAAGATGGCACCTTCCGCCGTGTTGGTGAAGAGCACGAAGTACATGTTAATGTGCGCGTCATTGCGTCAACTCGCCATAACTTGGCCGATTTAGCTGAATCGGGCGCGTTTCGAGAAGATCTTTTCTATCGTTTGAATGTACTGACGCTCAATATTCCATCGTTACGCGATCGTTCCAATGATATAGCACCATTACTTGAACTGTTTGTCGCCAAGTACATTAATCAGTTGGGTATGATGAAGCCTGAAATTGATGACAATCTTGTTGATCAGTTAGCATCATACAACTGGCCGGGTAACATGCGCCAGTTAGAGAACATGGTTCTACGTGCTCTCACTGAATTGGAAAGTGAGCGACTGACAGTTGAGCTATTCCATCTACCTCAGGTTGAAGCCTCGGTTTCAAGTGGGGGCTCGATCAACCTTGATGGTTCGCTTGATGACATTATGAAAGATTACGAATCCAAAGTGTTGGATAGACTCTATCAATCGTTCCCATCAAGCCGTAAGCTCGCTAAGCGCCTGAACGTTTCGCATACCTCGGTCGCGAACAAACTACGTGAATATGGAATTCGTAAAAGTTGATGTCGAAAGTGAGTACCCCTCTACAAGTGTATGAGGTGGATAAGGATATCGTTTTGCGTACCGCTGAGCCAACGGACGCGTATAAAATTAGTCAGTATTTTATTACTAACCGAAGTCACTTAAAGCAGTGGGAGCCCGAACGGGAAGCGGAATTTTTTACGTTACCAGGCTGGACACAACGCCTGATCAAACTCAGTGATCTGCATCGGCTCGGGTTAGGGTATTATTTACTGATTATTGATCGTCACAGCGATCAAATGTTGGGTACGATATCCTTTAGTAATTTAACCCGCTTTCCAGTTCATGCTTGTCATGTTGGTTATTCACTGGCTGAACAAGCACAGGGAAGAGGAGTGATGGGGCGAGCGCTAAAAATGGCTCTCGACTACATGTTTACTAAGCAAAACATGCATCGAATTATGGCCAGCTACATGCCTCACAACCAACGCAGTGAAGCGGTATTAACGCGATTAGGTTTTGAGCGAGAAGGCTACGCTAAGGATTATTTATTGATTGATGGCCAATGGCGAGACCACGTTCTGACGGCGCTGATCAATTCTGAATGGCGTGAGGTAAAGAAGTAATGCAACGATTAGAGCAGCAATTGAATTTGATCATCGAATTAGATCAGCTCAAAAGCGTACTTCGCCGTACTCGGGTTAAAAGTGCTGATGGTCGATTGGAAAACAGTGCGGAGCATAGTTGGCATGTCGCTTTGATGGCAGTGCTAATGCAAGAGCATGCCAATCAACCGGTTGATATCAGCAAGGTAATGAAAATGCTGCTGTTGCACGATATTGTTGAAATCGACGCTGGTGACACCTTTGTTTACGATGTCGCTGCATCAGCGCAGCAAGAAGAAAAAGAACGTGCCGCCGCAGAGCGATTGTTTGGTTTGCTACCGAGCGATCAGGCGACAGAGTTAAAAAATATTTGGTTAGAGTTTGAACAGGCCCAAACCGCCGAAGCAAAATACGCTAAGGCACTCGATCGGATTATTCCGATGCTTTTGAACTACCATAATGGTGGTCAAAGTTGGCAAGAACACAATGTAACTAAGCAGCAAGCATTAACGGTGAATCGTAGAATTGAAGATGGTTCATCTACTTTGTGGCATAAAGCCCAGCAACTAATTGAAGAAGCCAGCGAAAAGGGTTGGTTGAAGTCTTAATTGAGGAACATAGATGTCTTATTTACCTTTGGACCAGTACCAAAGAAAATGGATTTTTACCCATCAGTCGATGCCGGTAGCAGAGCAAGATCTTGAAGCGATCAAACCAATGGATCAAGCCCGTGCCGCCCAGTTGTGGAAAGATAACATCAGCGCGCAGAGTCCAGATGCTGACCGACTCGCCTCTAGTGATTGGCCAATGAAAGCGCCAAATTGGAGTAATAGTGTTGATTGGATGACGGCTTGGGAATCTGATGAAGAAGAATTGCCCGCTGAAATTTTAGAGTTTATCGACTGGCAAGATGATGTAACTGTTTATTTTTGTTATGAAAAGTACAACATCCTCGAAACCAAGTGGAGTATCTTCAAGAAATATTGGAAGAACTTCTTATTCTACGATGACGGTCCTTTTTTGATTGGCCGCCGCCGTACAGAAGCACTGTGGTTTGATGACAAAGGTCAGGTAAAATTGGGCAAACGCGATTAGTTTCCACGCAAAAATTAGACAAACGGGTTGGTCAAATGATCAACCCGTTTTATTTTGTACAAAATGATCAAAAAATGGATCTTAAAATTAAAATCAAAGCAACTCTATTTTGTGTGATATTACTCCAAAATAATTGATTAAATTGTGCGCAAAATGAAGCTTTTGTTATCATAAGGACATGGATGCCATATACGGTCATGGCTAAACTTTTGTTTTAGTTAGAATATTAGGAATGCGCTGTGGAAACGATGCTACTACAATTAAGAAAGGACTTTTACTCACACATTAGTTCGTTGCAAGCTCATACGCTTCCGCAAAGTAAACCAACATTAAGCGTTCTTACCGATGACGAGTTAAAAGAGCTTGAGCACGTCTGGGTTGAGCTTTCTGTTTGGCAGCGCTCACAAGCGCATTAACCGACCTAATTTAAGCTGCATCCTGCTACTATATCGCCTCGGTAATCCCACAACCCGGGGCAAATGCCCACGTTGTGTCATTGTTCTCTTTATTGAACACAATCATACCCTTTCATTGTTTATTTCATTATCGAATCTTTATCGACGCCATCAGTTCCTTTGCCGGTTTAGTCTCTAGTCATGTCATTTCGTCACGTCTTAAACCAGGACAAATCTTTAACAAAATCCTCGACGAGCAACCTCTATCTTTATGAACTATAATTGTTATATTATAACAATAGTGATCTAACCATTGAATTCTTGAGTAAGAGTCCTCATAGTTAGTTACAAAGGACGGTCGTTTGATTGCGATAGTCAATAAATATTAAAAGAGTTCGAGTGAGTATTGATATGGCGGAAGTACGTGCCAGAGTAGAATTTAAAGTCGGTGTTGGAAGTAAAATTGACGCAGAGATCTTGTCTTTTAAGGGATTAAATACGGACAAAGAGCATGTTGCGGTTATCTTTAAGCAAGCCGATCAAAGCCAAGATATCCCACTTGTGCGCATGCATTCAGAGTGCCTGACTGGCGATGTATTCCATTCTTCTCGTTGTGATTGTGGCGAGCAACTTGATGAAACGGTTGAGCGTATGGGGGAGTCCGGCGGTATCATCCTATACCTACGTCAAGAAGGACGTGGCATTGGTTTGTACAATAAGATTGATGCTTATCGTCTACAAAGTCAGGGTATGAACACCTACGAAGCCAATAATCACCTCGGCTTTGGCGATGATCTGCGTGATTTTTCAGAAGCGGCACAAATGTTATTAGCATTGGGTGTTGGCAAAATTCGCTTAGTGACCAACAATCCGAAGAAAGTCAAAGAACTTAAAGAGCACGGAATTGAGATTGCCGAAGTAGTGAACACCTTAGCGCATATTAAAGAGGGTAATGAAAGTTACCTTAAAGCCAAGGTCTCACACGGTAAACATCTGCTGAAATTCTAAAGCCTTGTTAACATGACGCGATAAAAACCTCATCTTTATGAGGTTTTTTTGTTTTTACCTTGCAAAAAAAATGTAACTTTGTATTATTCGCAATCTAAGTGTTAATGATAATAATTAGCACTACCAATTATAAAATAGATACGTAAGTTAATTAAGTAAGGTAACTTCAAGCTCAACAAGGACTTTAATCATGAAGGTAAAATCAGCTTTGGCGCGCTCCATTGCCGCCACTCTTGTGTTCGCAAGTGGTTCAGTTTTCGCTGCGGACGTCACCAAGCAGCAAGTGGTAGAACATTATGCCGACATCGCCCACGCGGTATTTTCTGATGCTTTGACTACAGCACAAGCACTCGATACGTCTATCGAATCATTTCTCAACACGCCATCAGAAAAAACACTCGCTGATGTAAAACAAGCTTGGCTCGACTCTCGCGTACCATACCAACAGTCTGAAGTATTCCGTTTTGGTAACGCAATCGTTGATGATTGGGAAGGGCAGCTGAACGCATGGCCTTTGGATGAAGGTTTGATTGACTACGTTGATGCGGATTATCAATACGAGTTGGGTAACGAAGGAGCGATTGCTAATATCGTGGCGAACAAAGAGCTTACTATCGGTGCGAATAAGCTTAATGTTGCAAAAATTACCCCAAAACTGATTGCGGATCTTAACGAAGTTGGCGGTTCTGAAGCGAATGTGGCATCGGGTTACCACGCCATTGAGTTTTTACTTTGGGGCCAAGATTTGAACGGCACTAACGCTGGTGCCGGTGAACGTGCCTATACCGACTTTGTGGTTGGTAAAGAGTGCACAAACGGCAATTGTGATCGTCGTGGTGATTATCTTCGCGCCGCTGCGGATCTGCTAGTGCAAGATCTTGAGTGGATGGAAAAGCAGTGGTCCTCAGAGCAAACAGACAATTATCGCCAAGTGTTGCTCAACGATTCAGCGGAAAATGGTCTGCGTAAAATGATGTTTGGTATGGGCTCATTGTCTTTAGGCGAATTGGCTGGTGAGCGCATGAAAGTGGCACTTGAAGCCAACTCAACGGAAGATGAGCATGACTGTTTCTCTGACAACACACATAACTCTCATTTCTATAACGAGCAAGGCATCTACAACGTTTACACCGGTAGCTACCAAAAAGTTGATGGCGGTAAAGTAGAAGGTCCAAGCATCTATAATCTAGTTGCACAGAAAGATCAAAAAGCCGCGGACGAAATTCAGAAGCAATTTGACGCTACACGCGCTCAAGTGGGTCAGTTAGTGACATCTGCTGAGAAAGACAATCAGCACTTCGATCAATTGATTGCTGCAGGTAACACTCAGGGTAACGCTTTGGTCAATGAAACGATCCTTTCACTGGTTGCGCAAACAGCATCAATTGAACGTGCAGCGAACGTGATTGGGATTACCAGCCTAAATCCAGACACCGCTGATCACGAATTCTAAACATGAATTTGATCTGATATGAGTTGTTGCAAGGGCTCGGTGACTAAGAGCCCTTTGTTTTTCAATCTCCCCGAGCGTAAACATAACTAATTTTAAAAGCCTCGGTTGTTGTAGGATGCACTGGAATGAAGCTGTACTTAAAATCCTCTCTAGCATGGTTGCTAATCTCATTTTTTTCTTTCGCTGTTGTGGCTAGCGATGTTAAATCGGGTGGCAACACATCCGTTAAAAAAGAGGGCGCAAACGCGTTTTCTTTACCTGCCGCTAATCTACCGATGTCAAAGCGACTTGATTTTAGTGTCGGCAATAGTTTTTTCCGTAATCCTTGGGTACAAGCGCCTGCGTCGACCGATGCACGCGATGGGCTAGGGCCGCTGTTCAATACCAACGGTTGCCAAAATTGCCACGTCAAAGATGGTCGGGGTCATCCACCGGAAGGAAATGATTTGCATGCAGTGTCAATGCTGGTGCGCTTGAGCATTCCGGCAATGAGCGCAGAGCAGAAAAAAGCTTACATTAAAGATGGCGTGATCCCTGAACCCACTTACGGTGGTCAGCTACAAGATTTCGCCCTGCAAGATCAAACCCCAGAGGGAACGATTAAAATTACCTACAGTGATGTCCCAGTAACGTTTGCTGATGGCACAAAAGTCGTGCTGCGCAAACCAAAAGTGGAAATTACGGATTTGGGTTACGGGCCTATGCATCCAGATACCATGTTATCTGCCCGCGTAGCGCCCCCTATGATTGGGTTGGGCTTATTGGAAAGCATTCCCGATGAAACCTTACAAGCATGGAGTGACGAAGCGGATCAAGATAATGATGGCATTTCAGGCAAAGTAAATAAAGTATGGGACGTGCAAAAGCAGGATTTTGCGATTGGTCGATTCGGCTGGAAAGCGGGCCAACCGACACTGATGCAGCAAAATGCCGCCGCTTTTAATGGCGATGTCGGTTTAACCAGTCGTCTATTTCCAAACGAAAACTGTACCAGTGCACAAACACTGTGTGATGAATTACCTAACGGTGGCAAGCATGAAGTCAGTGATAACATTCTGAAATTTGTTGAATTTTACTCTCAGCACCTCGCGGTTCCGGTACGCCGTAACGTCCAAGACCCACAAGTAAAATTAGGTCAAACGCTATTCAACGATATTGGTTGTCAGAGCTGTCATAAAACCAATATTCAAACGGCGCAACGTGAAGGGTTGCCAGCGTTATCCAATCAAATAATTCATCCATACAGTGATATGTTACTGCACGATATGGGCGAAGGATTGGCCGATAGTCGTTCTGAATATCTTGCCAATGGGCAAGAATGGCGCACCACACCGCTGTGGGGGCTCGGTTACACCGAAGAGGTCAATGGACATACCTATTTATTGCATGATGGGCGTGCTCGTAATGTGATGGAAGCAGTTCTGTGGCATGGTGGTGAAGCAGAAATGAGCAAGCAGAAAGTGCTTAAGCTGAATGTTAATGAGCGTGAGGCATTGATTGCCTTCTTGAACTCTTTATAACGGTGGTGTTCATGATTAAGCGAATGAATAAAGCTTTATTGGCCGTTACCGCAACGGCATTGTTATTAGGTTGCCAAGGTCAGACAAATTCCGATTATTCAGCCGATACATCAAGCCATATTAGTGCGGCGGTTTATCAGCTTGAGTTTGCATCGGCAGCACAATTTCATCAACAGGCGCAGTGGTTAAATCAGGCGATGTCTCGTTACTGTCAAGTGGGTGAGAGTACCGTTGAATTAGATCAAAATTGGCAACTCACGATGCAGGCATGGATGGCGTTGCAGGGGCAAGAACGTGGCCCACAGTCTGCACTTGAACAGAGTTGGAATGTTCAATTTTGGCCAGATAAAAAAAACACCACTGGTCGTAAGATGAGTGGCTTAGTCAAACAAGAGAAGCCTTGGACGGCCGCTGAAATTTCGCAGCAGAGTGTTACCGTGCAGGGATTAGGCGCGATTGAATGGTTACTTTATGATCCGAAGTCTGATTTCAAAACAGCATCAAACAGTTGCCAATTAGGAGCAGCAATCAGCGATAATTTAGCCAACAACGCAGCCGAGATTGTTGCGGCATGGCAAACGAATCCTTGGCTGACGTTAGATCAAAGCGCTTGGAACGCGGAGTACATTGCTCTGTTGTCTAATCAACTTGATTACAGTATGAAGAAGCTCTCTCGTCCGATGGCAAAAGTCGGCCAACCTCGAGCGTATTTCGCTGAGTCATGGCGCTCGCAAACATCGATGGCGAATCTGAAGCACAATGTGGCTGCGCTAAAAGCGCTCTATCTCGCCAATGGTGATGGTTTAGATCATCTGTTGCGTCAGCGGGGGAGAGAGTCACTAGCGGATCGCATTGTTTATCAGTTTGATATGACTCTGGAAACTTGGCCAGAACAAAGCAGTCTGTTTGAACTGTTGCAGAGCAAAGCGGGTTATCAATTGGTTACAGCACAGTTCAATAAGCTAGAACATCTCAATTATCTCATCCATGAAGAAGTCGCGATTGAACTTGGTGTAGTGATAGGATTTAACGCAACCGATGGTGACTGATCAAACAAGACGAACGCTGCTTAAGGCGGCGTTATTTGGTGCTACGGCTCCCATACTGCCTTTTGGTTGCAGTTCCATCGCCTCATCTCAATCTCGTTCGCCAGCTCTGATTGGCTGCTCATTGTCTGGTCGTAAACGCTTTAATGTTGTGGTTGCCGATCAGCAAGGCTTACCCATTTCAGTACTGCCTTTGCCTACACGTGGACACGGGGTAGCGATTCACCCTGTGCTTGACCATGCGGTAGCCTTTGCCCGTCGTCCGGGGGATTATTTTATGGTGTTTGATTATCAACGCGGTGCCATGATTCAATTGAGGCAAGCGGATCGTCAGCGTCATTACTATGGTCATGGCGTGTATTCACCGGATGGGCAATGGCTCTATGCGACCGAAGGTGAGCGAAACAGCAGCCGTGGCATTATCGGCGTCTATGAGGTTGCTACTGGCTATCAAAAGCGAGATGAATTCAGCGGGTTTGGCTTAGGTCCCCATGAAGTCATTATGATGCCAGATGGCTCGCTTGCAATCGGTGTTGGTGGTGTTCATACCCAAGGCCGGAAGCCGGTGAATCTTGAGAGCATGCAGCCAAGTCTGAGCTATTTGTCACCGCAAGGGCAATTAATTGATCAAGTAGAGTTGGTCGATAAGAAGCTCAGCATTCGCCACTTGGCACATGATGGCGAGAAAACCGTGCTTTGTGGTCAACAGTATCGTGGCGAGGTTGAAGATAACCCAGCACTGTTAGCGATGCATACTCAAGGAGGTGGGTTGATTGAGTTGCAAGCTGAGCCTGAGCAGTGGGCTCGATTTGACCACTATATTGCCAGTATTGCGGCGACTGAAGATTGGATTTTAGCCACCTCACCAAGGGGTAATTGCTTTGGCATTTGGTCAAAAAATAGCTTGGAGTTGGTGGAGTTGTCACCCTTGCCTGATGCATCAGGTGTGGTGGTGTTCGATGATGGGTTTCGTATCAGTTCAGGTTCTGGTTCGGTGATCACTCAAATAAAACCACAGCAAAAAAGTTCGATTCGTTCGACAATACAATGGGATAACCACTGGTCTGCTATTGTGTAAATTCTCAGTATATCATTAAGTTATTGATATAATTTCTCAAAAACAAGTCGGCCGTTGAGTGAAAATTCTGCCATACTTATTGCAAAGAGAGCGTAATAAGTGTGTCAATAAATGTTAAAATTCAATGCAGCGCTGCTAACACTAGTATTAATGCCCATGCCTTCATGGGCATTATCATATTTTGAAGATATTGGTTGGGTTAGCCCCAATAGCCAAGCGGTCACCCAACTGCAATACCCGTCATTAGTTGAGGATATTTACCGTGATAACGGTGAACAGCTGATTTGGTTCGATCTTCAACAAAGTAGTCAGTTGGAGTTTCAACTCGAGTTGATTCAGCAAGCGAATGTCAGTCCATTTCTGTCGCGCCAGCTCAAGCAGTTGCGTTTTTATCGCAATAGTAATCGTTGGTTTGAATACGATATCCTAGCTACCGATGCCATGATTACCTACATGAGTTATGCAGAACAAGCGAAGCATATGGGTAAAGAGTGGTATTTTGAGACGAAACTCACTCAGCCTTTATCCCCCCCGACTTTATCCGCGCTTGATGCCTTACACGCTTCGATTGAATCACAACAACTGGGTGAGTTAATTGAGACTTATACGCCGGATAACGAAAACTACCAGTCGCTTGTTCGTGCCTATCTTCACCTTGCTAATTCGCATGAGGAAGAGCTGCCGAAATATCATCAAGATACCCAGTTGAAACGAGTAGGCGATCTGTTAGAGGCACGTCCTGCATTGCTTGACCGATTAGAAGTCGTTGACGTTGATCTCTCAAACGTTAAATTTAATATAGGCTATTATGATGGGCGACTTGAAAAAGCGGTTAAGCAGTTTCAAGCAATGCATGGATTAAAGCCTGATGGCGTTATTGGACCTAGAACTATTCAATGGTTGAATGTCGCTAATCGCGAACGTTTAACCATGCTTGCTGTGAATGCTGAGCGTGAACGAATGTGGCCACAGCAACGTGATACGATTATTGTCGTTAATGTGCCTAGCTTTGAAATGGAGTATTGGTATGGTGGCGAATCGATGTTTCAATCTCGCGTTGTCGTCGGCCGTGAGGCTCGCAAAACGCCAGTGATGTCGACTAAATTGGACTCAGTTATCCTCAATCCGACGTGGAATGTGCCATGGAAAATCATGGTAGAGGATATTATTCCACATATGCAATCAGATCCTAACTACCTCAGTCGACAAAACATCGATATAATTGCAAATTGGCAATCAAATCAGGTAATTGACCCATCAGAAATTGATTGGGCAACACTTAACCCTAAAGCGTTTCCCTATCGAATGCGCCAAATGTCGGGTAATTATAACGCGTTAGGCCTGTATAAATTTAACACGCCGAATAAGCGCGCAATTTTCTTGCATGATACGCCAAGTAAGCATTTGTTTAGTAAAGAAAGCCGAGCATTTAGTTCCGGTTGTATTCGGGTTAAGCACGCCGATGCCTTTGCCTCTTTGCTGTTAGAGAACCAAGGTGTCGATTTAGAAAAGTTGGATGTATCCCCTGATGAAGCCAATAAAGCGGTTTCATTACGCAAGCGCATTCCCGTGCATATCATCTACCAAACCGCATGGGCAGAGGATGGCGTGGTGCAATATCGGGACGATATTTACCGTTTTGATCGCTAGAGGCGGCAATTAAACGGCAAAGCGTGATCTTTACGAAAAATTTGCAATTTGCCTTATGAAATAAAATTGTTAATTAGTTCAATAATTAATCTATGGCGGAAATAATTTGTCACATTTCTAGCACGCTTTATGCATTTGCACTTCACAAAAGAGTTAGGTAGTGTCGGCTTCGACACGATAATCGTATCGGATTGTGAAGGGTTTATAGAGTGCAAGTTACACGTAGACATTTTTTTAAGTTGGCAGGAAGTGGTTTGGTAGTTGCGAGTTGCGCCCCGAGTGTGGCACTGGCTTCTTATCCCGATCTTTCACGCTCATTAGCGATGAGCAATGTCCATACTGGCGAAGCACTCGAAACACGTTATTTCGATGGCAGCGAGTATATTCCAAGAGAACTGGGCCGAATTGATCAAATTTGTCGTGATTTCAGACGTAATGAAACACACAAAATGGACAAGCATTTGTTCGATCAGATCTCTCTTATTCAATCAGAATTAGGCGTAGAAGCTGAGGTGCAGATTATCTCGGGTTATCGTTCGCCTGCGACCAATGAAGCGTTGCGAGCAAGTTCTAGCGGCGTAGCCAAGAAGAGCTACCATATGCTTGGTCAAGCGATTGATTTCCGTCTCGATGGTGTGTCACTAAAGAAAGTTCGTGATATCGCAAGAGAGATGAAAGTCGGTGGTGTTGGTTACTACCCAAGTAGTAATTTTGTCCACATTGATACAGGCCCTGCACGCTACTGGTCATAGGCTTTTTCACGATAGCTAACTCACTTGAGCTTAGTTGGCTATCGTGTCATAGTTCGGCCAGTTTCGATATTTAAAAGGTTTAGCTATGTCTCTGAAGTATCAGGTTGTGCCTGTCACCTCGTTCTCTCAAAACTGTTCTATCGTATGGTGCGATGAAACGATGAAAGGCATTGTGATCGATCCCGGTGGTGATGAAAAACAACTGGCGATGCTGATCAAAGAACTCGGTGTTGATGTTGAAAGCCTCGTACTGACACATGGTCACCTAGACCACGTTGGTGGCACCGAAGCTTTAGCGCGATTATTAGGTGGCAAAGCGATTGTAGGCCCACATAAAGAAGATAACTTCTGGTTACAAGGCCTTGAAGGTCAAAGCCAAATGTTCGGGTTTCCGTTAACAGAAGCATTTGAACCTGATCAGTGGCTAAATGACGGTGATGTGATCACTTTCGGCAACCAAACGATGGATGTAATCCATACTCCAGGCCACACGCCTGGTCATGTGGTTTTATTCAGTAAAGAAGCTCAACTTGCTTTTGTAGGGGATGTCTTGTTTAACGGCGCTATTGGTCGTACCGATTTCCCTAAAGGTGATTTCAATACCTTAATTAGCTCGATCAAAAACAAATTGTGGCCACTTGGCAATGATGTGCGTTTTGTTCCTGGTCATGGCCCTGAGTCAACTTTTGGCCGTGAAAGAGCAAGTAATCCATTTGTTGCCGATGAAATGCCCCTTTACTAAGCACTATTAAAACAAGTTGCTATCAATTTGGTATTGATAAATAAGGTCGCGGATAGCGACCTTTTTTTGTATCCGTTTTTTGGGAACGCGGTGCGAAATAGTCGTTGGTAAGGAGAGCTAGTCGCGATCAGATTCCCTATCTGTACATCGCTCTTTGCTTGCTATCGGAGCATGCTCGACCTCTTGTGATGCAGCTAAATAGCGGCGCATTAACCCAACAAACTCATCGGGTGGGCGGTCTAGATCATTGGTGGAGATGAATACGTCATAGCCAAAGAGTTGCCTTTGATAGTGCATCCTATTTGCCAGCATGGCTTGTAGGCCAGTGTATTGTTTACCATCAGCCGTTGTGTAAGGTTTAGGGTCTAAAACCATCTCTTCAAATTGGGTGGTTTTGTGTTGCTGTTGTAAGCCGACATAAAGTAGCGGTCGTTGGCTAAGCAATATCTCAGTGGTAATACGGGGGCAGATGCTGTCGAGATAGGGCGAATAATCTTTGAGCCGAATCCCGACCCAGGGTAGGGGCTGATACCAGCCTTCGTGTTGGCATTGGCAAATATCTATTTTACTGATGTTACGCCATTTTAAGACCCAACCACCTTTATAGAAATGCTGTTGAAAATGAGTTGCCGTTAAAGTGTAAGCGACGATGCTGGTTTTGAGTAGCCACTGAGCGGCATAAAATAGGGCGATTAGCACTAATAAGCCCACCACAAATTGTTGCCATTGATTGGTAAACCAGATCAATCCTCCCAATGCGACACACACGATTGCTCCCTTCCATACATTGGCATACGCCAGTAGAGCAGTCGGTTGATTTGAAAGGTGGCGAGTTGGCATATCAAATCTCATGGGCATATCAAACTCTTTGCGTTAGTTAACGCTCCTGTTGGTTTCAATATCTGTGTATATATTCAGTAGTCGCAAAATTGCAAATATCTAAGATTGTCTAAATTGTAGACTTATAGCAACCGTTCGCTTATTTTTGTCGCAGAAACACCGAGATACCCTGTCATTAATGGCAAATTTTTGGTATAAAACGCGCTTCAAATTTTCACCACTGCTCCGTATGCAGTGAAATGGAGAAATACTCGATGAGACTTGCTCATAAGCGCAAAGTGCAACAGAAACTACAAAAGCACATCAAAGCGGCAGTTGCAAATGTACCAGCAACTAAAAAAGCTAAGCCTGTAGTTGAGAAGACAGTCGCTGTAGCACCAGCTGCGGAGAAAGTAGTTGCACAAGAACAAGTTGTAGCAAAACAAGTTGACGTTGCACTGACTCCTAAGCAACAACAAGTTCTTGATATCGTTGTGAGCAATGCTGACGGTATCAACCCTAAAGGTATCGGCCTTGCCGCTGGTCAAGAAGAAGCTAAAGCTGCATCTTGGGCAACGGGCGCACTGAAAAAACTATTAGACGAAAACCTAGTAGTAAAAGAACAATTAGCGGGCAACAAAGTTATCTATAAAGCTCTTTAAAGAGTTCGCAAACGTTGTTTTTGAGGCCTCGACTATGTCGAGGTCTTTTTTGTTGTAACGATAAAATGATACAGAATAGAAACGGTTGTATCACAAAAATTAAAATAACCTCAAAATCCTCGCCGCGTTACTACGTACGTATAGATCAGCCCCTTGCTCTGTTCAGTCAAATACTAATTCTCTTAATTTAAATGTCTTTTATATTGCTCTAATTGATCTCCTACGTACTTATACGTAGTGGGTTTTATGGAAGCTCCAACCGTATTGTTAATTTCTCCGTGTTCTCGCTGATATTTTACGGTTGCTGGATCCTGCATGCTGTCCTCGAAACAGGAAGTGTCACATTCAGACGCACCATGAAACAAAGGACCTGATAATGAGAGCATTACATTCATTTTTTGATGGAAAATTGAAGTTAGGCATCGCGACATTAGCCGCATCGGTTGCGCTAGTGGGCTGTGGTGAAGAGAAGCAAGCGGATACCGCCAAGCAAGCCGAACCTGAAAAAGTCTATAAGTTAAAGCTGGCTGAAACTTGGGGACCAAACTTCCCAATTTTTGGTGATGCGACGAAAAACATGGCGAAGATGGCAGAAGAGATGTCGAACGGTCGTCTGGTGATCACAATTGACTCCTCAAACAAGCACAAAGCACCATTAGGTGTGTTCGATATGGTGAAATCGGGTCAGTATGATCTGGGTCACTCGGCGTCATACTACTGGAAAGGTAAAGTGCCTAATACGCTTTACTTCACGTCCATGCCATTTGGCATGCTGCCGACAGAGCAATATGCGTGGTTCTACTACGGTGGTGGTATGGAGTTGATGGAAGAGGTGTATTCAGCTCATAACCTACTGTCGTTTCCTGGTGGTAACACCGATACGCAGATGGGTGGCTGGTTCCAAAAAGAGATCAACTCAGTTGATGATCTGCAAGGCCTGAAAATGCGTATTCCGGGTTTCGCGGGAGAAATTCTAGCGGAGATTGGCGCTAAGCCAACCAATATTGCCCCAGGTGAGCTATACACCTCGCTAGAGCGTCGCACGATCGATGCGCTAGAGTGGGTGGGTCCTTCACTAGACTTACGCATGGGTTTCCATAAAATTGCCCCTTACTACTACACCGGTTGGCATGAGCCAGGGACCGAGCTTCAGTTCCTAGTTAACCAACGTACCTGGGATAGCCTACCCGCTGACCTACAATCGATTCTGCAAACGGCGATGAAGACAGCAGCCTACGATATGTACACACAATCTAAGCACGAAAGTGGCAAGAACTGGGCATCGATTCAATCTGAGTACCCAAATGTTCAAGTCAAAGATTTCCCTGTAGAAGTCATTGCGGCATTGCGTGAAGCTAACGACCGTTTGCTCAGTGATCATGCAGCAAAGGATGATCTGGCGAAGAAAATTCAAGCTTCACAAGCGGCTTACATTGAGCAAGTTCGTCCATGGTCAAATATTTCTCATCGTGCATACCTAAACAGCCAAGCACAGTAGTTAGTCATAAAAATTAAGCGCAATCGCGATGTACGGATCAATAAAACCCAAGCGTCAAAATAAGATTGTGTATGAAAAATAACAGTGACTCTGTCACTGGAAGCCCAAGTCCCCCTTAAATATTACAACAATAAGCTCCGCCGGCATTGTCGAGCGGAGCACCTTTAAAGTTCCACGGAGTTAGGAATGAGAAGACTGATCTATATCGAGCGGCTATTCAATCGTTTTGGCGATTGGCTTGGCTGGTTATCCAGTATTTTGTTTATTCTACTGCTGATCAACGTCGTGTATGACGTCGTGATGCGTTATGCCTTCAATGATGTGTCGATTGCTTTTCAAGAAATGGAATGGCACTTATTTTCGGCGGTATTTCTCATTGGTGTGCCGTACGCGATAAAAGCGGGCGGTCATGTGCGAGTTGACCTGTTCTACGAACGTCTATCTAACAAAGCTCAAGCCATTATTGATTTGCTTGGTACGGTATTTTTCCTCCTTCCTTTCTGCTTGTTAGTTGCATGGTATGGCATTGATTTCGCCAAAGAAAGCTATGTGCTTGGCGAGACATCGGGTGATCCCGGTGGTCTGTCTTACCGTTGGATCATTAAAGGTATGATCCCGCTTTCATTTCTCTTTATGGCGGTGAGTGGCATTGGCCTGATGCTGCACTCGCTAAATAGAATTGTTAACCCGCATCTGATGCACGCCCAAGCGAATAAGTAGGAGACGAAAAATGGTCGGTATAGTTATGTTTTTTGTTGCCTTACTTGCGTTGCTAGTAGGCTTCCCAGTGGCCTTTACCTTTGGTGGTATCGCACTAATTTTTGGTGTTTGGGCCGAAGGTTTTGACATGTTTGCCTTTATGCCATATCGCATACAGTCAATCATGGAAAATACCGTTCTTATGGCGGTGCCGCTGTTTGTCTTTATGGGGTTAGTGTTACAAAAAACCCGTTTAGCTGAGCAATTGCTTGAGTCTATGGGCAAATTATTTGGTGGTGTGCGTGGCGGTATCGCGATTTCGACGGTACTGGTAGGTGCATTGCTTGCCGCTTCAACCGGTGTGGTTGGGGCTTCAGTGGTGGCGATGGGGCTAATCTCACTGCCAGTCATGCTGAAATACAATTACGATAAAGGTTTAGCCTGTGGCACCATCTGTGCATCAGGTACTTTAGGGCAGATCATTCCACCATCTATCGTTTTGATATTGCTGGGTGATGTGCTGGGTGTTCCCGTTGGCGACTTATTCCAAGCTGCGATTTGGCCGGGATTAGTGCTCGTGGGAGCCTATGTGGTGTATATCCTTATCTATGCCAAGATGAATCCGGACGCAGCGCAACCTATCGAACGAGATGAAAATGTGAGTCGCTCTGAGGAAGTGTTCAAAGCGCTCAAAGCGGTTATTCCACCACTTGCTCTGATTGTGGTTGTATTAGGTTCCATCTTCGCAGGTGTTGCAACACCCACTGAATCTGCGGCCTTAGGTGGTGCGGGTGCGATTGTATTGGCTGTGCTGTACAAACAATTTAGCTGGAGAATGGTCTACGACGCTTCTAAAGAGACCGTCAAAGTCACGGCAATGGTGTTTGCTATCTTACTGGGTGCGACGGCATTCTCAATGGCGTTCACTTATACAGGTGGCGACCACCTTGTTGAGCAGTGGATGCTGCAAATACCGGGTGAAAAATGGGGCTTCTTGATCATTACTATGCTGGTCATTTTGGTGCTGGGTTTCTTCATCGACTTCGTTGAAATCTGTTTCATCATTGTTCCTATCCTTGCTCCGGTGGCAGAACTGATGGGGATCAACATGACGTGGTTTGCCATCTTGATCGCGATGAATTTGCAAACCTCCTTCTTAACACCCCCATTTGGCTTTAGCTTGTTCTATTTGAAAGGTGTCGCACCAAACGGTGTCACGACGCGAGATATTTATCGAGGGGTTATGCCATTTATCGCGATACAGATAGTGGTGCTCGCTTCGTTACTGGTTTTCCCAGAATTTTACGGAATGTGATCATGTGATTTTTGTTAACGTGGTGTAAATGTTACAGTGAACGGCTTACTCAGGTAAGCCGTTTTTATTTGTCTGCCTTGTATTTAATTGCAGGCAAAGCAATCTGCCTAATTTGCGTGGGAGCAAGGATGCCTCTTAAAGTCAAATTGATACTACTGAGCTTACTGCCGTTACTCTTGGTTACGGTGAGCATCAGCTGGATTTCAGTTCATCAATCTCAAGCGCTGCGTGATAAAGAGGTCGAGATCATTCGTTCGAGCCTCATCCAATCAAAAGAAACCGCCTTAAAAGACAGCGTCGATTTGGCCTTCGATGCGATTCGTCATGTATACAACGACGCCAGTCTTGATGAGTCAACCGCTCAAACGCAAGTGAAGCAGATCATCGCCAAACTGCGCTATGGCAAAGATGGTTACTTCTTTGTTTATTATCGCGATGGTACCAATTTAGTTCATCCGATTATGCCTGAATTACAAGGGCAGAACTTACGCCATATTCAAGATGAGAATGGCGACTTTCTGATTAAAACGTTGTTGGAAAAAGCCCAGCAAGGTGGTGGATTTCACCAATATTTGTGGCAAAAACCTTCCAGTGGAGAAACCGTCCCGAAACTGAGTTATGCCGCTTGGCTGGATAAATGGGGTTGGATGATTGGCACCGGTTTGTATATTGAAGATATCAGCAATGAAGTGACGAATCTTAAACGGGCGGTCGATAAGAACATCGAAACCACCTTCTTCTCGATGATGGTGATTGTGGTCATTACGGTTGCGGTGATTGTCGTGGTGACTTTAGCGGTTAACTTACATGAACACCGAATTGCCGACCGAAGTTTAAAAGAGCTGGCGCATAAAACGGTGATGTTCCAAGAAGATGAGAAAAAGCATCTTGCACGTGAGCTGCATGATGGCATCAATCAGTTGTTGGTATCGAGTAAATGTCATTTGGAATTACTGGGTAACAAGCTGGATGATGAGACGCAAAAGCAGCATTTGAGCCAATCACAGCAGTCAATCATGATGGCGATTAATGAGGTGCGTCATATCTCGCACAAACTAAGACCAAGTGCATTGGATGACATCGGGTTAGAAGCGGCTCTTAATACACTGTTGCAAGACTTTCGTTCTCACTCGGGTATACAAGTGGAAGTTGTCTTTAATCGGCAGGATGTGAAGCTGAAGTCAGAAATTGCTACAACACTCTATCGCGTCGCGCAAGAGTCATTAACCAATATTGAAAAGCACGCACAGGCTAAGACGGTTAACGTGATTTTGCAACAGATGGGCAGTTGCTTGCAGCTGATCATTCGTGATGATGGAGTCGGGTTTGAGGTCGCTACCACGTTACGTAAAACCGGCATCGGTCTGCGCAATATGCGTGAGCGAGTTGAATTTATTGGCGGTGAGTTTGAATTGGAAAGTGAACCGGGTTTAGGTACGGAAATCACCGTCTTACTGCAATTGGATGAGTTAGTGTATGGATAGACCAATCAAAGTGGTGATTGTCGATGATCACCAAGTGGTGCTGGATGGGTTTATGGCGCGTTTGAGCCTAGAGCCCAATATTGAAGTGATCGGTACGGCAAGTAATGGCGTTGAAGCGATCGAAGTAGTGAAAAACCTCCAGCCAGATGTGGTACTCATGGATGTAAGCATGCCAGTGATGAATGGTATCGATGCAACGCGAGTTATCAAAGATGAAATTGCCGATGTTAAAGTGTTGATGCTCACCATGCATGATAATCGAGAGTACATCATGAAGGTAATGCAGTCAGGCGCGGTCGGATACATGCTAAAAGAAATTTCTTCGGAAAAAATGGTGCAAGCGATCAAAACGGTTGAACAGGGATCGACTTATTTTTGTGAGTCAGTAACACAAACACTGTTTTCTCATGGTGAAATTCCGGTGGCGAATAAACCGAATCCACTTAGCCGTCGTGAAGAGGCGGTGCTAAAGCTGGTGGCGCAAGGGCACAGTAGTAAAAAGGTCGCTTCACTGCTCGATATTAGTTATCGAACGGTAGAAACTCATCGGCAAAATATCAAACACAAACTTGAATTGAGCAGCATTGCTGAACTGGCAAAATACGCGGTGGAAAGGGGGATTATTTAATCAATGCAAGTTGAAAAAAAGCCTCTATCTATTCGATGAGAGGCACAGCTAAATCCGCTTCTGTAAGGAGGACAAGTTTGTTATCTCAGTTGGGTTGACTCTTGATAACAAAGGAAAAGGATTGAGCGATAACACGTGTTTATTATGCTCAATCCAAAGGTGATATTTTTAGCGGCGATTGGCCATTCGCTTAAATTGATGGCGTCGCCCGCGCAGCGTTAAACCTAAACGCATAATATTTTCGAGTGGTGCGATGCCACTGTAGCCGCCATCGCCAATATGTACGATATCAGCTCCTGCCGCTTTAGCTGTGATAGCCACCTGTTCGATATAGCTCTCACTGGCGCCCTCTTGTGATGTACCAATCGCTAACATGCCCAGCATGTTGGTTTGATGAACCGCTGCCATCATCTGCTGTGCAAGCTCAGGGCTTACGCCTGGCGTTGTATAGGCAGCAGGAAACATCATGATATCAGCACCTGCTTCGGCGAAGGCGGGCACAATGTTGAGGTTGTAGTCATTACCAACACCACCAGCATGCATTTTTCCTGCGACGATAAGCATTTCAGGGGCAATACTGCGTACCAAACCAATCGCCTTTAGGATGGTTTCTTGCGAGACACAATTACCTGGATTGCCGGTCAACATGACATAATCAAGACCAATTTCTACCGCCCGCCTAATGGTTTCTTGCGTCACGGTGCGCCCAACCGCGAGGTGAGTGATACCTTCAGGAATTGGCTCAAGGTTGCATCCCACTAATCGACCAGTGTACTTTTTGACTTGCTCGACCGTCATGAACTCATCAGGATCTTCAGATAGAATACGGATCTTAGGATTAAACACGTCTAAGCAGTTGAGGGTGATCATATCCGCGCCAAACGCAGCAGCTAATTCTGGGCCTGACACCATATCAATCGGCGGTGTGAGTGCGACAACGTTCTCTACCATGAGAGTACGCCCTTCGGATTGGCGTATCGCTTGCACTAGCTGTTCGCGATTTGCTAAACGAAAGTCTTCCGCAGTGTAATCAAAAATACGTTTATTCACGATTTCAGTCCTTTTAACTCTTGATGAATCGCGATCACTTCTTCAGTGACTTCGCGACATAGCATGGTGGTCATTATATGGTCTTGAATATGCGTCAGTATTAGTGTCATCTGCACCTTACCAGAGCCTTGGTCATAACCGATAAGCTCAGTTTGTGACTTATGGACATCTTTTAATGCTTGATCACCTTCGGCAATTTGCTGCGTGGCGAGCTCAAAGTTACCGCTGCGAGCGGAGCGCATTGCTGAAATAAAAGCAGATCGTGCAGCGCCAACATAGCAGAGTAGGGTCATCAGGAACTCTTCGGTGATTTCCAGTTCTGGATCGCAGCTTGAAAACTCGTTGGTGTTTTCCGTTGAGCCAAACACAGCTTCATCTGGCTTAGCTTCATCTTGCTTAGTTACGTGCGGCATTGAGTTCTCCTTGCTTTGCTGGTTTTGGGGAAGAAGCTTGTTCAGCTGCCTTTTCTTCGGCCAATAACTGTTTTTCATGAATTTTCATAAATGGATAGAACACCACCATACTGACGGTAAGACAGGCTAAGACGACAACGGCTGCGGTGATTGAGTTGGTCGACATCACTGCGCCAATTGGTGCAGGCATTGTCCACGGTGGTAGAGCAATGATTTTTGCGACAAAGCCCGTTTTGAAAGCCATCCACACAATTGTGGTGTTAATAAATGGCGCGACAATCCAAGGAATGAAATAGATTGGGTTCATGACGATTGGGGTACCGAAGATCACCGGCTCATTAATGTTAAACATGCCTGGGACAATCGACATTTTGCCAATGGTTTTGAGTTGGGTTGCTTTAGAACGCATCATAAGCAGTACCAAGCCAAATGTACCGCCAGCGCCGCCGACGAAAACAAAGAAGTCGACCAATGGATTCACAAAAATTTTTGGTAGTGCTTCGCCGGCTGCGAGTGCTTCTTGGTTCAGACCAAGGTTGACCAGCAGCATTGGCGCGATAATGCCACCCACCACCGAGCCACCATGAATGCCGCTAAACCACAGTAGTTGAATCAGCATCACGGCGAGTAGGGCAGCAAAGTAGGAATCCGACGCTAAAACCAATGGTTTGAACAATTCCATAATGGCAGAAGGAATTTTGAGGCCGTGTTGCGCCAACAAGGTGTTCATAACCATTATGATCACGGAGATAAACACGATTGGGATCAGTAAATCAAACGAAGCTGAAATTTTAGGCGGCACTGCTTCTGGCATCTTTATGCGAATGTTGTACTTGATCAGTAAACGCTGCATTTCGGGCACTAATAAACCACAAAGAATGGCTGTAAATGCGCCGGCACCACCTAGAAATGCTCCCGGTAATACGCCACCTATTTCAACTGTAGTCATGGGGGCGGCAGCTAGCACAAAAGCAAACATCGATAACATACCGGTGTTCATCGGTCGTAGCTTGTATGATTCTGCCAAGCTAAATCCAATTCCAAATGCGGCATAAACAGCAAAGATACCCATACTGACGTTGAAAGGGGCGAGGATATTATCTTGGCCGATTGAATTAATCAGAGAATGCCAACCTTCAAAGAAAAAACCGGAGTCAGATGGCGGAAAGGCCAGTACTAACAGCAGTGAACCAACAATTAAAAAGGGCATGGTTGCCACGAAACCATCTTTCACCGCAATGACATGTTTTTGCGCGGATATTTTTCCCGCAATGGGTGCTACGACGTTTTCGACGAAGCGCATAGTAGTATCGAATATAGACATGGTTATTCCTCTATCCTTGTTTAACGCGACTCGTACAGTGAGATAGCTTGGTTTAGTACCGCTTCACCATTGAGCATTCCGTAATTCATCATGTCGATAAGGCCGCAGCCTTTGCCAACCGCATCAGCTTCACGTTTGAACTCTTCATATTTAAATTTGACCTGAGGCGCGACCAAGCAGACATCACATTCTGCAAGGCACTCTTCAAATTCAGAGACTGAGTGCGCCGAGATTTGGCATGGTATATCGTTATTTTCCGCCGCTTTTTCCATTTTGGTGACAAGCATGCTGGTCGACATTCCAGCAGCACAACAAAGAAAAATTTTCATATTCTTGTTCCTTGTTTGAAAGTGTGTTGATTAGTTAATAACCAATGTAGACAAAAAAGAAACCGGTTTCTGTAACCGGTTACATTGCTGCGCATGAGTTCACAGAATTAGGGAATTGGGAGTCATTAGTGTTGTTTAGGTCAAATTTTGTTCAGTGTTTATCCGTACGACTCAGATGCGTTATTTGTGTGTCTTAGGGGAGGTCGTGTTTGAAACTGCTATCGATGTCGTCAGTCATTGAGGTATTGAATGACTGGCGACATAGAGAAGGTGAGGAGGATTAAATACGTTGGGTAGATTGACGGATCAGTAATTCGCCTTGGACGACTTCGGGTTTCGGGGCAATACCGGTTTCAATCAAATGTTTCGCCACGTCCATTGCGCGTTTCGTTATCGCTTTAATTGGAATGTTAACGGTCGTCAACGGCGGTGAAACAAAGGCTGAACAAGGGTCGTTATCAATACTGACTACGGAGACCTCTTGCGGCACACGAATCCCTTGCTCATTGAGTGCTTTAATGCAACCAATGGCGATATCATCGGCCGCGGCAACGATGGCACTGCCAAAAGGTTGTTGACGAAGAAACTGCTTGGTGGCTTGGTAGCCTTCTTCAAAGCCAAAGTCTGATTCACAATAGTCGCCAATGACGCCCTTCATTTGATTGGCGGCGATCAGGTCATCGAAGCCCTGACGACGAAGACGAGACGTGGGAGTAGTGGCTTTTGGACCGATATAGGTTAGGTGTTGATGACCCAATTCAATTAAATGCTGGGCAGCAAGTTCGACAGCGTTACCTTGGTCGAAGGTAATGGAAAACCCAGCTTCTGCAGGCAGAGAGCGACCAACGTTAACAATTGGTATCGAGATTAATTGGCTTAGCTCAATCACCTGTTCACATGAGAGTTTACGGCTATAAAGAATGATTAGTGAGCACTTTTTTTCAACCAGAGAGTAAACCGCTTTGAGTTCATCTTCGGCATTGTTATGGCCATCAGCAAACAGGAGCTGTTTACCCATTTGTTCTGCGCTGACCGACGCTTGCTTCAAAAGGCTACCAAAATAGCCGCCGGTAAAGTCAGAAATCACCAAACCAATGCTATTACTGCTTTGGCTTGCCAGTGCTTGAGCGACAGAGCTTGGTCGATAATTAAGCTCTTTCATGACCGCTTTAACTTTATCTTGGGTGCTCTGCCGTACTTGACCGGTGCCATTAATCACTCGTGATACCGTCGCTTTTGAAACCCCAGCGATCCGGCACACATCGTTTATTGTTGCCATTGATACCTCTAAAATGACGTTTATTGTCGATTAATACCATAAAAATGCGATTTTTGAATAGTGATATACCCAAGCGCCTTGGGTTTAGCGAACGTTCAGAGAGTCAGGTCACACAAATGTAAGCTATGTAAGTATGGCTGAGGTGTGACCTAGAAAAGGATAGAATAAGCGCATTAATTACAGCAGCAGAAAAATTATGACCTTTCCCATTAATCAGCATCAAAACTATCACGCGCATTTCTATTTTGATCAATTAAGCAGTGACTATGCGGCCAAAATCCGTGAAGAAATCCATCAAACGTTAGGTTTGTTTGTCGGTCGTTTCAACCAACGTTTAGTTGGCCCACATACTCAGTGGAGTTTTGAGATTGATTTCGACCGCGAGCAGTTTGATAAGGTGATTGATTGGCTGGATAACGCACGTCAAGGTCACTCGGTTTTGGTGCATGCCGTTACCGAAGATGACTATCGTGATCACACTGAATATGTTTACTGGCTTGGTGAGCCGATAGCATTGGATTTAACGCTATTTAGTGTTGATTAGAACTACGAACTACCCCATTTTGATAGGTGACATCGATTAAAATAATAGATTTAAGCAAATATCCTGATTAGCGTTAGAGGGGTAATCTAGCCTTATCGAAACGAAACAATTGAAACGAAAGAGCGCAATATCGCGATTTATGCGCACGATTCATTACTCAGTTTAATAGGAATTGCATTATGTCTAATCAAGTTAATCTTATCGGCTTAAATCACGAACAATCTGTACAGATCTCTCAGCAACTCAATCAATTGTTGGCTCATTATCAAGTGTTGTATATGAACACTCGTGGCTATCACTGGAATATTAAAGGGCAGCAGTTCTTTGAACTGCATGTGAAATTCGAAGAAATTTACACTGATCTGCAAACAAAGATCGATGAACTTGCCGAGCGCATTCTAACTTTGGGTGAAACACCCAATCATAGCTTTACGCGTTACCTTGAATTAAGTGAGCTAAAAGAGCATGTGAATGCCAGTAATGGTCAGGAGTGTGTCCAAGGTCTCGTTAACGGTTTTAGTTTATTACTCCTTAAACAGCGTGAAATTCTTACCTTTGCTGGTGAAGCACAAGATGAAGGTACTGCGGCCTTGATGGGGGATTATATTCGTGAGCAAGAAAAGCTAATGTGGATGCTCAATGCTTACTTACAATAATAGATAGTGGCTACACGATTGAACACTCAATCATTGGTCATAAAGGGAGCTTTAGCTCCCTTTATGTTTTTAATGAGATGAGGATACGTCACTAAATGTTAGGCAGGGCAACGCTGCTCGACAAAACGGTGAGTAAATTCATTGGCCGAAATCGGTTTAGAAAACAGATAGCCTTGAAAATCATCACACTCTTCTTTATGCAATAATAGTCGTTGCTCTTCATACTCTACGCCTTCGGCAATCACTTTTTTACCCATGTTATGACCAAGCTGGATAATGGTTCTGACTAACATGTGGTCGTTATGCTCGTTAACACAATCATCAACAAACGATTTATCGATCTTCAATACATCAATCGGCAAGTGTTTCAGATAATTGAGCGACGAATAGGCGACACCAAAATCATCAATCGCGATAGTCACCCCTTCATTTTGCAAACGACGGCAGATCTTGGTCACGCGCTCAGTATCTTTCATTAAGGTGGTTTCGGTAATTTCGATTTGCAATAAGTTCGGAGCTAAGCCTGTTTGACGCAGTATATGGCGGATATAAGGGAAAAGGTCGTCGTGGGCAAACTGAACCGTTGAAACGTTGACGGAAATGGTAATTGGCGTGCCGGCGTCTGCCCATTGTTTTGCTTGCTGACAAGCGGTTCGAATCACCCAGCGGCCAATCGCAATAATTTGCTTGGTTTGCTCGGCAATGGAAATGAACTCAAATGGGCTTATTGTGCCTAAGTTAGGGTGCTCCCACCGAATCAGCGCTTCTGCGCCAGTCACGCACTGTGTTTCGACACACACCTTAGGTTGATAGACCAAAGCAAATTGAGCCAACTTGATGGCTTGTTCTAGCTCCGCTTCAATTTGATGGCTACGAATGGTCTCATCTAATAACGACTCATCATACCAACGTACGCGGTTTTTACCGGTTGTTTTCGCTTTGAGCGTTGCGACATCAACGTTTTTCAGCCAAATATCATGATTGTTCGCTGCTTTTTTCAGTGAGGATACCCCAACAGAAAAGGTCACTTGATATGAGCCACGCTCGAGCTCAAATTGAAACTGCTCGGAACGCATCAACTCGCGAACCATACCGCTGACTTGATGTTCGATATTGGCTCGTTCGCAGAGAAGAATAACAAATTCATCGCCTTCTAAACGGAACAATTGTGCCCGATCAATTACGATATATTTGAGTTTTTCAGCGATGGACTTTAACAGCTTATCCGCCTGATGTTGGCCAAAAGAGTCGTTAACATCTTTAAAGTTGTCGACATCGATCTTTAATAATACAAAATCACGATTATGGACACTGGTATCAGCGTAAGCGTTTACATATTCATAAAATGCTCGCCTATTGGGTAATTGGGTTAAAAAATCACTTAAGCTTTCTTTACGATAGACTTTGAGTTGTTCATCAAACTTGCGCTTGTAATAGGTCATTATGGTGGCAAAGACGGTGATCAGTAATAGTTCGATAGCGTCTTCTATTAGTTCAGGCAGTAATTCGGTTGGGGTGGTAAAAAAATAGTGGGCGACGAGTGAAAGAACGATAAATACTGGCCAGATCGTCGCTGGGAATAACACTAAATAGCATAAAGGAAGAAGCAGGAAAGCTTCTTCAATTGCGTCGAGTTCTAAAGGCTCAATTAATCCACCGACAAGAATATGAGTGAAGGAGAGAAAAGCTAATATTTTTCGGCGTCTTAATGATTGAGTAAATAGGGCGGTGATCATGCCAATCGGAAATAACACATATGACCAACCGACGGCGCCATGCTCCATGATCAATGTATATGAAATCAGGCTGATCGCAATAATATAACCAATACGAATCAGAATCTTGATGTCTACTCTTTCGACTATTTTATGCGCGATGTTATTCATTTAGCATCTCGGTAACTTGTTAACTTAACAAGCTATCCTTTGGGCTCTCAAACTACTTATAAATGTGTCAGAAGACACTACCATGGCTTGATTAAGAATTTATCGCTTTGTACGATTTTAAAAATGTTATTCGAGCTAATTCACATCCGATTATTGACCTCGCGCACGGAATTTTGTGCTTAGGCTAATTACTCTAGGGGTGACACTTAACGCAAACATTAGAGGCTGGCAAACCACAGTGAGTTAACTTACCCAAAAAAGAGCTGTGTGTTTATACAGTAATTTTGTTGACATTCTCGTTACGAAAGCTATGCTGTGTATAAACACAGTAACTGGAGGTGAGGTATGTTGTGGGAAACTCTCGAACGCGTAAACCATGCACGCCAACAGGCGATGGCCGACTCTGCATATTTACAATCCGCTAAAGCACATCAAAAGGCGCTACAAGCGCAATCCTATTCTAGTCCTAATTCAACACCTAAGAGTGGCGTGAAATCGCCGAAGAAATTAGCTGACATTTATCAACAAGTCGATTTTGGTTCTAATCCATCAGGGCGTGAGCACTGAGTTGTTCTATTCACTAGAGCTCAATTAGTTCCGCTCTATTCACCATTCATCTAGGTTGAACCCTGTGTTACGAAAAGCCCCGGCACGATGGCTGGGGCTTTTGTTAGTTTGCTTTGGACGTTGCTTCGACTGCCGAATCAAGGTTTCGCAAGTGGTCTGCGTTTTACTAATGTCTCGATAATGATGAACAATAACCCCGCCCAGATCAGGCTAAAGCTTACCAATTTCACTTCATCAAATACTTCACCGAAGAGGAATACGGCCAAAACAAATTGTAAACTCGGTTCAATATATTGCATCAAAGCAACGTTAGACATCGATGTTAATCTAATCGCCATGGAATAAAAAATCAAAGGTAGTAATGTTATTGGTGCCGAGCCGATATAAAGCAGTAGCGTTTGCCAGCCTGATTCTAACGATACCGTTCCTACGGTGGCTTGTTTGATGATCAAATAGCTCAGCGCAAAGGGGGTAAGCAGCAGCACTTCAACAAAAAGACAGGTTGCCCAGTCGTAATTGATTTTCTTTTTAAACCAACCATAAAGAGTAAAAAAGATGGCCATGGTTAGTGCGATATAAGGGACTTGTCCATATTGCATTACTTGATAACTGAGGCCAGCAGTCGCAAGAACTAGAGCGACTTTTTTACCGGCACTAATTTGTTCTTTGAGAACAAATACGCCTAAAGCTGCCATCGTGAGCGGGCTAATAAAAAAGCCTAAACTGGCGTCGATGACACGATCGTTGGTCATTGCCCATGTAAAAGCAGTCCAAGAGATACACATCAGTGTACTAGCAATAAATGCGCGAGATAGTGAGGCTCTATCGGCGAAAATCGTTTTCAAGTCGATCCGTTTACGCTGGGTAAAGATGATCATCAGTGCAGCAAAAGGCACTGATGCCATTAAGCGAAAGGCGAGTAGCTCATCCATCGCGGCATTAGGTAGGAACTGATAGTAAAGCGGTAGTAAGCCCCATAGCGCAAATGAGAGTGCAGCCATGCTATTACCGAAGCGAGAATCGTTCATATTGGTTGATGAGTGTGTAGAACAGGCGGCAATTTTATGCCTAATTAATCCGAAGTAAAGCAATAGATTTTTCTACCGACAGAAGAAAACTTTTATCAATAAAAACAGTTGGATAGAAAGTGAATGTGGCTCAATTATTTACTGGATGTGGATTGATTTATTCAAAAATGAACGCTAAAGTTTTGTTTTCTATAGCCGATGGTTATAATTAGGCAAACCATAAGTAGCAAAGTCGCTCTCGCGATGAATAAGAGCAAAGGATCGATGTTATGAACGACGAAGTGCAGAAGCGCAAGTATTACCGATTGAGGTATCCTAGCCGAGCGATGCCAGTTGTTCGTATACAAGATGAATTATTTCATGTTAGCGAAGTGTCGGAAAAGGGTATTCGTGTGATCATGAATAATCTCACCACGTTATACAAAGGGCTTTCTCTAACGGGAACGCTGAGTTTGAGTGTGGATTGCAAAGTGCCGATAGAAGGAGCAATTTTGCGTTTCGATAAAAACGAAGTGATTATTCAGCTTTATAAAGGTCCATCGTTTAAACATATGGTTGAGCAGCAGCGTCATATTCGCAATAAGTACCCAGCTTATTTTGCTCGTCTACGGGCTAACGCCGCGTAGTACACCAATCGTTCTCCTCTAACATTTTCATTTCACCATTTTATGGCTGAGCAGTAGTATGCCTCTGGGGCGTTGACAACCCGCAGCCATCAAGCCAAACTTTTCTCGCTTCTCGCTTCTCGCTTCTCGCTTCTCGCTTCTCGCTTCTCGCTTCTCGCTTCTCGCTTCTCGCTTCTCGCTTCTCGCTTCTCGCTTCTCGCTTCTCGCTTCTCGCTTCTCGCTTCTCGCTTCTCGCTTTTTTTGTCTCCAAAAACGGTGAAACCCCAGAGGTGGTAAGTCTCTGGGGTTTCGAATTTTTAGAATTTTCGGATGGTAAGGCCGATATTCTTATATGCAAAAGGTTGGCTTTTAATCCAACTAATTCCTCGGTAAAGGAAATTAGATACGGATGAAGTCCATGTGCTCAACTTTTGGCTTGAAAGCGTGACGTTGAACGTCTTGAGGCTTAACTTTAACTTCAGCGCCATCGATCACTAGAACGATACCTTCGTAGAACTCAGGCTTGTCCATTTGGTTAACGATGTCGTTGTGGTTAAGAACGATTGATACTGGAGCTTCAGAACCACCGTAAACGATAGCAGGGAATTTACCAGCGTGACGTAGGCGGCGGCTCGCACCTTTACCTAGTTCAGTACGTACTACTGCTTCAAATTTCATAGTATTACTCTCGTAAAATTAATATAGATTTCACAACACGATGCGACCTCGTGTCGTGGTATACGCTGCGGGAAACCAAATGGTAACTCTAACAGCGAGCGCGGATACTAGCACTCTATCCCAATTTGAGCAATACCTTTGGCGTCTATGTGGTGAGATTCTAAGCGTTAAAAAAGGCTTTTGGGTGAATTGGTTAGTTAACCGACAATCAACGGTAATCTCTTATTTGTTGTTGATTTAAAATAGCCGAACAACATCAGGTTTATATGAACGCTATCTGAACGAATATGTCACGATAGGTTAAGCATTACAATCGTAATCTAGCTCCAAAATACGTGACTGATTTAGGAGTAAGTTATGAGCCCAGTAAGCATTGTTGTAATTACGTTGAATGAAGAAAAACGCATTGGCCGTTTATTAGAAGATCTTAGCCAACAAACACACCAACAGTTTGAAGTTATCGTCGTCGATTCAAGTAGTGATGATAATACGATTGAGGTCGCGCAAGCATATCAGAGTGCGTTGCCTGCTTTAACCGTCCATAAAATGGAACAACGCGGAGTGAGTTTAGGCCGCAATACCGGAGCCAGTTTAGCTCAGCATGAGCGTTTGCTGTTTCTCGATGCCGATGTTCGTCTTAGCCCTACCTTTTTAACTTGCGCGCTTGAGCAGTTAGAGCAAAAACAGCTCGAAGTTGCCGGTGTTTATATGGGCGCTCAATCATTACCTCTGATCCATAAACTTGGTTATGGCCTGTTTAACCTAGGTTTGTTTGTGACCCAATTTACTTTTCCGACTGCAGTGGGGGCGTGTATTTTTTCCACCAAACTGGTACACCAACGTATTGGTGGTTTTGATGAACACATTACTCTTTGCGAAGATTGTGACTATGTGAAACGTGCGAGTAAAACTTGGCGCTTTCGTTTTTTAAATCTGACGTTTGGTTTTGATCCGCGTCGCCTTGATCAAGATGGCATCTTTAAAATGGGGGCCACTTACCTAAAAGCGAATGTGCGCCGCTTCTTTTTTGGTGAGATGCGTAACAACGAGATGGAATATAAATTCGGTCACTATAACGAACCGCAGCAATAAGAAGGCGGTACGTTAGAGGATGTTGTTGACAGGAGAGGCTCTATTTATCGGCGCATTGCTGGATGCGCTGATTGGCCCCAATTTGTTTGTTCCTGGCGAGCCATTTTTGCTCGCTGCAGGGTATCAATTGCAGCAAGGTGTGTGGAGCGGGCTTATTGCGGTATTCGTAGGCGCAATACTAGGCGATCATATTAGCTATTTTATTGGTCGTTATTTAGGGGGGCGCGCTCAAAGAAAGCTGAGTGCGTGGCTGCCAAAAACACGTCGACCTATCGCCCGTTGCCGCCGGTTAATGCACCAGAAAGGCAATTATGTATTAACGTTCGCTCGTTTACTTGGTCCAATTGCTTGGGTCGTCCCTTTTATGGCCGGCAGTAACAAAATTTCATGGCGACGTTTTGCAGCGTTTGATCTCGTTGGTGTTCTTCTGGGGGGAGGGCAGTTCGTCATGTGGGGTTATCTTCTGGCCATTGGTGTTGATCAGTTCCCTCTTTTAACACAAGCTCAGGCAGTATTGGTTGAACATCAATATTTGCTCCTCATCTTGATTTGTTGCATTGTTTTTCTCTATTTTGGTCGCAAGTTACGTTGGCGATTTTTCTTCGCTAAATCAACCCTATTTGCCTTTTCACTGATGTTATTGGCAAATTACAGTCATTTTTTCTGGTTTGCTGATGATTTTCAAAAGCAGTCTAAAGACGAAAGCTATAAGCAGGTTGTGGTGGATGCCAATCAATTGCTGTTCAAAGCCTACCCGGGTAAATCCGGCGTATTTGATGCTCAGGCGATCAACGTTGTCTATATTGGTGAAAACCCCCGTAGCTTGATGAAGAAGTTGGGTTGGATAGAAAATCAAACTTTTTCACGTAATGACATCGAATTTAAAGACTACTTACGTTTGCTACGGGACAAAAAACCACCTGTATCTGATTTGTTTTGGCACGGGTTACCGCAAGAAATGGCTTTTCAATTGCCGGGGGACTTAATGCATCGTAGCCATATTCGTTGGTGGCAAGTAGGGATTGATGGCTCCACGGAAAAACCGATGTGGGTTGGGGCATTAAGTTATGATAATGGATTACAATTCACACCGTATTCGGGCATTTTTACGGTCTTGCACAGTATTGATCCTAATGTGGACACAGAGCGTGATCGTTTAGCGGCACAAATAACTCGATTATTGCCTCACCATCTCACCTTATTACAACCGCTATCAAAGCCGCGTCGACAAGATGATGAGCATGACTATTCTACCGACGGTCGAATTTTGATGATTCAAGAGCAGAGCTTGCTTTCCATCCAATCTCATCGCTCTTGAGAACAAGTGAGTTGTTGTTAGCTTATCTCGGCCATAGGTGGGTAGCTGCAGTCTAATTGTATTGGGACCTAAAATCGGAAGGGGTCATGTTTTTCACGGTTTTAAACTGACGATTAAAATTAGACAGATTATTAAAGCCGCTCAGTTCCGCAATAACAGCCACTGAAAGTTCTGAGTTGAGCAGCATTTCACATGCCTTACCTATGCGAAATCGTTTTAAATGATCAGAAAAACTTTCGACAAAATGTCGCTCAAACAGTCGATAGGCGGAGCTCTCACTAATGTGCAGGGAGCGGCACAAATCACTGATCTTAATGGGTTCTGCGTAGCGCTGTTCAATGAAGTTTTTTGCCGCTTCAACTCGCTTACTTGATTCTTCATCGCTATTTCTAACGTGTAAACCATAGGGATTAACCGAGAGTTTACTGGCGTTTACATCATCAGCAAGCAAACTGAGCGATTGCAATACGCGCAGCAGCTGATGATGTGGTTCATAGCTTTCAAGATCATTGAGGGTATGAAAAATTTTCTCAGTGGTCTCGTCACTAAATATCACCCCATGATCTGCTCTATGGAGAAATTTCTTAATGGATTTAAGTTCAGGCATGCTTTCAACCAATGACTCAATCCATTGATGACGAAACCACAAAATCATCGAATAGTGGCCTTGGTCTTTATCATCATGAATGGTACCAGAGACCATATGAGGTAAGCCCGGACCAAACAAAAATAAGCTATTGCGTCGGATGGTCGTCACGCTGTCACCTGCAAAGCAAGTGCCTTGAAAGACATGATTTGGATCGCGATAAAGCACCAACTCATACTCAGAATGGTAGTGCCAGGGGCAAGAGAAGTGCTCAGTCTTTTTTTTACAATGATATTCTTTGAATTGCCAGTTGAACTGATTGTTATTTAATACATTTTCTATTGTTGGCTTCATCGCATGATTCCTTTCTGTGCTGATGACTAGATTACTTGGCTAGGTAAAATCAGTCAAAAAAAAACCTAGAAATGAAGGGAAAGTATTATTAGTCGGCGGCAAGTTATTAATTGATTTGTTCTATTTTGAGTAGACTGAGGGCATTGAGTTAGGTCTGGCCAGACAACAATTAAAACAGGTTAGGAGTGGTGTATGTTCAAGGAAAAAACAGCCTTGATTTTTTTGATTATGACTTTTGTTTCGGGATTATGTGGTTCATTTTTTTACCCGTTATCGAGTTTATTTATTATAGAAGCATTGGGCGCGAGTCCTGCGATGCTAAGCGCGTATATGATTTTGTCGATATGCTCCGCCGTTGTGGTGTCTCAGTTTATGGCGGTCAAGTCAGATAAAGGTTGGAATCGTAAAACTGTATTATTGGTGGCATTGAGCTGTTACTTAATCACGGTATTAGCGTTCAGTGTTATCCGCAATTACTACTTAGCTGTCGGTATTGCAGTGATATTTGGTAGTTTAAGTGGCTCGATTTTTGGCCAATTATTTGCCCTTGGGCGTGAATATGCCGACGAACATATTGAAGACAGTACGACGTTTTTGGCGGTGATGCGTGCGGGTATTGCCATTGCCTGGGTGGTTGGGCCGCCCATTGCCTTTATCTTAAAAGCCTCTTTTGGTTTTAGTGCTTCGTTTGCTGCGGCTGCTGTCGCGACACTATTGAGCATTATTCTGGCATTTATGTATTTGCCAAGCAGCGTCATGAAAGCAAAGAAAGTCGTCGAAGAGAGCAAAGGGCCTTTTAGCCGTACCGTGATTTTATTCTCGATAGCCTTGGTTTTCATGTTTAGTGCCAATAACTTATATGTCACTACGATGCCGCTTTATTTGACGCAAGAGCTAAAGGTAAATGCCAGTTGGGTGGGTTATATGTTTGGTTTTGCTGCGTTGTGTGAAATTCCAATCATGCTTAAAGTCGGAAGAATGGCCGCCAAGTTTGGCACAATGAAACTACTGGCATTGTCTTTAGTCAGCGGTTGCTTATTCTTTGTTGCGATGTTGAATGTGACCGAGTTTTGGCAATTACTTTCGATTCAGTTGTTGAACGGTGTCTTTATCGGTGTCACGGCAACTCTGGGTATGGTCGCTATTCAAGATATGATGCACGATCGATTAGGGACGGCGTCTACGTTGTTCTCTAACCTAATGCAAGTGAGCATGTTGTTTGCCAGTTTGTCTGTCGGTTTTGTCGGTGAACTGTACAGCTACTACTGGGCGTTTTATATCTGCCTTACTTCCGCGCTGTGTTCGTTGGTACTGCTGAGTTATTTCGTCTTAAACGAAGCGCGAGCAGATAAGTTGAAGCTAGCGCAACAAGCTAGCTAATCCTTGCATGACTTGAATCGGTAAAGGATGAAAAACAAAGGCTTGCCATTATTGTGGCAAGCCTTTTTTTGTTATTGGCGTTGTGTGGTTAGACACACCATCAATGGGCGCAAGACAAGAGTCTAATGGCTCAGCTTCATGGTTAACATCGCTTTTACACCACCCATAGCACTATGAGTGAGTGAGAGGTTACCCCGATAGCTGTGAACCATTTCACTGACGATATTCAGCCCCAGTCCTGTTCCTGGCGTGGTTTCATCTAAGCGAACTCCCCGTTTTACGACATGTTCGAGTTGATCGTCAGGAATACCTGGGCCATCATCTTCCACAATGATGCAGACATTTTCTTTGTCGATCAGACTGGCGTGAACACGAATAATTGAATTCGCCCACTTATAGCCATTTTCGAGCAAGTTACCCACCATTTCATCCAGATCCGTCGGATCAACGGAGACGTCGAGTGCGTCATCAATCTCATTGATCAACGTGATCTCACGAGCGGCATAGACTTTATCAAAGGCCATTGAAATCGCATCAATTCGCTCGGCCGGTGAGGCTTTAACTGACAAGATGTTTTTTGCGCCCGCCATGCGGGCGCGGCCAAGATGGTAGTCAATCTGGGTTTGAATTTGATCAACAGGTGGTTGCAACTTGGCTTTTAACTCTGGTTCACAGTGTTGCACTTCGTTTTTGAGTACTGATAAAGGCGTTTTTAGTGCGTGAGAAAGATTGCCGGCATGGTGGCGAGCGCGTTCTAACAATTCTTGATAGTGGAATAACAACGCATTCAAATCGTACACCAATGGCGAGATATCTTTGGGATAATCACCACTTAGACTGGTTTTGTAACCACTGCGCAATTCGCTGAGTTCTTTATGCATTTTGGTCAATGGGCTTAAAGACCAAGCGATCTGAATTAAGATCACGGCTAACACGCCAAGATAGAGTAGGACGAGAATCACCCAAAGCTCACCCATCAATTTTTGTACCGTATCTTCGATTGGCTGTTCATCGACCCCGACTAAAACGGTAATTGGGCCATCGTATTCAGGAAAATAGAGATTAGAGTGAACAAAAATGAGCTTTTCACCGCGAGCGCCGAGCGCTTCGGTTTGTTTATCCTTTAACTCGATATTTCGATCCCACAGCGAGCGCGAACGCAGTTCATTGTCTGCAGTAGATGCGTACCAATAGAGACCACTATAAGGTTGAGAGAAGCGCGGATCGGAGAGTTGTGCTGAAAGAGTGAGTTTCCCCGCTTTATCGACCTCTAAATTGCCCGAGATCTCATCCATATACAGAGAAAGCTGAGATTTGGTGTCGGTAACCATGTAGTTGAACACTTGCGAAGGAACCGTCACGCCAGCGGCAATGATCATCGCGGTAAGCCAAACAACCGCCGCCAATACAAGGCGGCTTTTGAGACTAAGGCGTTTAATAAACGGTAGCTTATTAATCCGCATTCAACTGGTACCCTAAACCGCGCACGGTTTTGATGACATTCGGAGCGATTTTTTTGCGGATACGACCAATGAATACTTCGATGGTGTTGGAGTCGCGGTCGAAATCTTGCTTGTAAATATGCTCAACTAATTCGGTTCGTGAAATGACTTTTTCAGCGTTATGCATAAAGTAGGCAACCACTTTATATTCCAACGCAGTTAAGCTTACTGCTGAGCCTTGCCACATCACTTTTGATGTTCGGGTATCAAGGCTTAGGTTACCCACTTGCATAACTGGTGATGCGTTACCTGAAGCTCGGCGCAGTTGAGCACGAATACGTGCGGTTAACTCAACCATTTCAAATGGCTTGGTTAGGTAGTCATCAGCACCAGCATTTAAGCCTTCTACACGTTGTGTCAGGGTATCACGCGCACTCAAAATGACCACTGGCGTATTGATATTCTCGTCGCGAATACCTTTTAATACCGTTAAACCATCAATTTTTGGTAAACCTAAATCAAGCACTATCACATCCCACTGTTCAGAAGTGGCACGGTAGAGTGCATCGATGCCATCGGTCGACAGCTCTGGCACCCAGCCCGTTTGTTCTAATGCTTCAATAATCTGTTCGCCAAGACGAGGTTCGTCTTCCACTACTAATATTTTCATTATTTTATTCTTCTGTGTTTTTGAGGGCTTTCTTCAAATGTCGACCACTGATTTCGATCATGTCTAACGTTTGCGCGTTGTACTCAACCTTGATGATATTATTGTTGTAATTGATCTTGAGTTCATAAATCCAAATATCATCATCTTCCTCTAACTCAACCTTAATAATGCGGCCACGCAGGTCGCGTTCGACTGCGGCATACATTTCAGAGAAAGGGCGAATATAGCCTTTTTGCACCGCTTCGTAGACTTCGTCTTGGTCTTCTTCAAATTCAATCTTTGCGCCGGGCTTTTCGACGTCACGTACCAGTGCATGGCCATCATTATGTTTGTCGCCGTGATTACTGTCACCACTGTGCCAATCGGCATAGCTGGGTAGCGAGAGCAGGCTGCATCCTGTCACGGTAATTAAGCCGACAATGAGCTTTTTAAACATAGCGTTACCTTTGCGCAAATTCTTCTGGGTATGATAAATAATGCAACATGAACACAAAGTGAATCATCAAGATCCACTGCGTGCAGCCTTCCACTGTCAGTATTAACCGTCAGTGAGCTCATCGGCAAAGATTTTATCGCGCATTTTCCAAAAACGTCCCACTTTACGCGCGATCACGAACTGTGGCGGGCGGAAACGGTGCTGATTGGCGATGACTTTGCTCGGTGATGATTCGGTAAAGGGGCGATGTTTATCCGCGAGATGAGGGCGAACAAACTGCGCTAAAAATGTCTGTTTCTGCTTCGGCGTATTGAGTGACCAAAACTCGTGCACCGCAGCTTGGTTTTCACCACGGTAGGTCACTTTGAGTTGGTTCTTACCTTTGTCGTCTTTAAATAGATTAAAGTCCATTTCAAGGCATTCGTATACTAAGGCATCTTTTAGGTTCAGCGCCTCTTTAAGCTTTTTATCTGGGTCAACTAAGGTAGCATCACACTCGTGGCAAATGCGCGCGGCGATATCATTGTCTGCGCCACATTCGCCGCAATATTTGGCGCGGAAGCGGTACCCGCAATGCTCACGCTCTCCAGTGTCGTCGTCTTCAAAATAGCCTTGGCAACGGCGGCCAAAATGCTCAATTAAAAAGCCGTTGTTATCCAACTTGCCCCAAAAGTTGTTATTAAAACCACAGGCAGGGCAGGGAATGGTGATGATTTCACTGTCGGAATCTGGTTTAGGATTGCCCACCTCTGGCTGATACAAATCGTAGCTGTTACCCGCGTAGTCAAGCACCAAGCATTCTGTTTTTCCCGGTGACAAACGCAAACCTCGGCCAACAATTTGTTGATATAAACTAACAGATTCGGTCGGGCGTAAGATAGCAATCAGATCAACATGTGGCGCATCAAAGCCAGTGGTTAATACCGACACGTTGACTAAGAATTTAATCTCACGCTGCTTAAAGCGTTGAATAATCGCATCGCGCTCTGGTGTCGGGGTGTCACCAATCACAATCGCGGTTTGTCCTTGTGGCAATAAACCGAAGATTTCTTGTGCGTGACGCACCGTTGCAGCGAAGATCATGATGCCTTGTTTATCGGCGGAAAACTGTATGATTTGTTGGACGATCTGCGGTGTGGCACGCTTAGCTTGGTCAATAACCATGTCCATTTCCGCTTCTTTATAGCGCCCCGTGCTAGCGGGTTTTAACTGTGAAAAGTCGTAACTTAAAACGGGCGCATCCATCATTTTCGCGGGCGTGAGGAATTCTTCATCAAGCAAGTAACGAATGGGTAACTCGAAAATACAATCACGAAAGAAGCGTGGTTCTTCACTGCGTACTTGACCACGGGTGTGATATTGATAGATCCAGCCTACGCCTAAGCGGTATGGCGTCGCCGTTAAACCAAGCACCTTCATCCCGGGATTTAGTTCTCGCAGATGAGAGATCACTTTTTGGTAGCTGGAGGTTTTTTCTTCCGGTACACGGTGACATTCATCAATCACCAACAGTGAAAACTGGTCTTTAAATTCATCCAGATTACGCACCACGGATTGTACCGATGCAAAAACCACTTGTTGATCGGTCTCTTTACGGCCTAAACCGGCGGAGAACACCGCGCCTTTGAGATCATAACCTTCGTACTTGGCATGGTTTTGTTCAACCAGTTCTTTTACATGTGCCATCACCAATACGCGGCCTTTGGCAAGGCGCGCCAGCTCGGCAATGACTAAGCTTTTACCCGCTCCGGTTGGCAGCACAATGACGGCTGGAGTGGTGTGTTTACGAAAGTAATGTATGACCGCTTTTACTGAGTCGGCTTGATAGGGGCGCAGGGTGTACATAAATTATGTGAAATAGCTCAACTATTTGTCTTAGGCGCACTATAATAGCGCAGCTAACAGAGATGAGGTATCTATGGCTCAAAATAAAGTGCAGCAAGAAAAAGCACGTTTAGACAAATTTTTATGCGACACGTTGGACGTGACACGCCGTGAAGCGACGATTCTAGTGAAACGTGGCGAAGTAACGATTGATGGTGAGATTTGTAAGATCACATCAGTAAAAGTGACCAATGAGAACGTGGTTATGTGGCAAGATCGCGAGCTTAAAATGCGCGGTCCTCGCTATATCATGCTATTCAAGCCGGATGGCTTTGTATGTTCACATGACGAAGGCGCTCATCCAACGGCACTGGCTTTGATCGATGACATTAAAAAAGAAGATTTGCATTTTGCTGGTCGTTTGGATGTGGATACCACAGGTTTAGTTTTGGTGACGGATGATGGCCAATGGTCTCACCGCATTACCGCACCGAAGCACAAATGTGAAAAAACCTACCGTGTCCTACTTGCTGACGCGATTGGCGATGATTATGCAGAAAAACTGGCGCAAGGCATTGAGCTTCGTAATGAGAAAGGCCTAACGGCACCAGCGAAACTTGAGATTGTTGACGCGGCAAACAATGAAGTGTTGCTGACCATCACTGAAGGTAAATACCACCAAGTGAAGCGTATGTTTGCAGCATTAGGTAACAAGGTTGATGAACTGCACCGCGAACGTATTGGCAGCATCGTACTAGATGAGAATCTAGAACCGGGTGAATACCGCGATTTAACCCAAGAAGAAATTGATTCTATTTGGAAATAATTCGCCGTTTAGCAGTCGAAAAAAAATGGATTGCGCTTCCTAGTGAGAAATAATACTCATATTAGGAAATTATTTATTTCCTATTGAGAAGTAGTCTTTTGCGCTATTTTCAACGACGATAGACCAGATACCCTAAGGATAGGTTTGTCTCAAACTCTGTTTGGTTGCAGCAAGGAGCGCTGCAGCGCAATCGCAACCGACTAGGAGACGTATGTCTGCCACTGCTTCACAATCCAATGCCCCACAAATCAATTTTCTTCTCTTTCTTGTCTTGGGTGCCATTGGCGCGTTAACACCGCTCGCTATTGATATGTATTTACCAGCGATGCCGACTATTGCTCGTGATTTGGGCGTTGGGGCTGGCGAAGTACAAATCACTTTAACAGCCTATACCGCAGGTTTTGCAATAGGACAATTGTTTCATGGTCCGCTCGCCGACAGCTTTGGCCGCCGACCGGTCTTGATCCTTGGGGTGTTATTGTTTGGTATCGCTTCTGTGGTTAGTGCGACCACCAATGGTATTGATGCCTTAACTTGGGTACGCACAGCGCAAGGTTTTGCGGGCGCAGCGGCAGCGGTAGTCATTCAAGCTGTTGTACGTGACATGTTCGATCGCGAAGATTTCGCCCGTGCGATGTCTTTTGTGACCTTGGTGATCACCATCGCGCCACTCATTGCACCAATGATTGGTGGTTATTTAGCGATCTGGTTTGGTTGGCGTTCAATTTTCTGGGTATTAGCCGCCTTTGCGGCCATCGTAATCGTGTTAGTGCTGTGGAAAATTCCTGAAACTTTACCTACTGAGAATCGTCAGCCTTTACGAATTGCGACCACGCTACGTAACTACGTGCGGTTGTGCCGCAATCCCGTTGCAATGGGTTTAGTGCTCTCCGGGGCTTTTTCCTTTGCAGGCATGTTCGCCTTTTTAACGGGTGGCGCGTTCGTCTATATTGATATTTATGGTGTGAGGCCTGATCAGTTCGGTTACCTATTTGGCTTAAACATTGTTGCTATGATTATTATGACCAGCATCAATGGCCGTTTAGTGAAAAAAGTGGGTTCTCATGCGATGTTGCGCTTTGGTCTTTGGGTTCAATTGTTTGCCGGCATTGGTTTGTTTGCCGCGTGGATGATGGATCTTGGCTTATGGGGCATTGTGGTGTTTGTTGTGCTCTTTATCGGCACAATATCGACCATCGGTAGTAATGCGATGGGCTTGCTATTGAGTGGTTATCCAACGATGGCAGGTACTGCTTCTTCATTAGCGGGTACGCTGCGTTTTGGTATTGGTTCTATCATTGGTGGTATTGTTGCGGCATTACCGAATGGCGTAGCTTGGCCGATGATAGTCGTAATGACGGCATGTTCACTGTTATCTGCCGCATTTTATTGGTTATACGGAAGAAAGGCTTAATGGCTGAATATACAGTTGAAATTCAAAAGTTGGTTAATGCAGCGTTGGAAGAAATCCATGCTGAGCATCAAGCAAAGAGATTGGTAAATGCACCGGTAGCAAATAACAATTTCTTAATTCGCTGGGTGACAAAATCATTAAAAGCCCAACGATTTCATCGCTGCGTAGTGAGTGATCTGACTCGCTGGCAAAAAGAAGGTCGCACTAAAGGTAATGCTTCAAATCTGATGGCTACCTTTGAGCGTATCTCAGGCTTTTATGCAGAGTTCTTTCCTGAAGGCGAAGAGCCAAAAGCGGTCAAAGATAGCCAAATTAATGAGTTTCTCGACTTTATGGAAGAGAATGACTGGGAAGTATCCACTTCTGAGCCGCTAGTTGGCGTGGGAAAAGTACAGATCTTTATCGAAGGCCAAAACTCATTCGCTCTTTGTACCGAGCAATGCGATAGCTGTTTTGATGGGGAATTGATGGTAAAACCAATGAACTGGTTTGTTCGTGGTAATCATGCAAAATTCATCGAATTAGCGGCGAATGCGGGCTTTATGCTGCACAAAGTGACCGATTACAAATCAAATGTGAAGTATCACGGCGAGTACATTGTTTTCCCAAATAACTTGGGCACTCAATTGGCTGAAATTCCAAACAGTTTTGTTGTCAGCAAATAATCTTACTCAAGTAAGATTAAGCGTGTTCAGGAGCTTCCTAAGGGAAGCTCTTTTTGTATCCTTTTTCAGCAATAACGCGACAAATTGCCATTAGGTGTTGTCATGACCAAAGTAGATCTGTTTATAGTTATCGAGCCAGAGTTCATGCTTTTCCATCACTTTTGAAAACATCCTGCTTTGCAAGTAGTGGTTTAACCATGTTCGTAATTTTGGATAGGGGCTTTGTCTAAACCATTGCTTGTCTATGCGGGCAAATTTGCGCAGAAAGGGGAGTAATGCAATATCCATTAAGCTTTCTTGTTCTGCATACATGAATGTATGCCGAGTCAATCTTTCTTCGAGCGCTTGTAAATACACTTCACACGCCTGACGGCATTCAATAACGTTATCTTCATGATAGCGTTTCGCGCAACTATAAGCATTAAAAGCAGGGATAAAGTCGTGTTCGAAATGGGTAATCAAACTCACCATTATGGGCAGGGCATCGGCCTCATCAGTGCGCAGTAAATTATCCTCATCGCGTTGAGATAACGCCCACAGCATCACTTCTAAGCTCTCTTCAATCACCATCATGGAACGAGGCTTATTTTCAGTTGCAACTACTAAAACTGGCACGCTGCCTTTGGCTGAGGCTAATAACATCGCTTGCGGTTTGTTGTCGAGCTTGATGGCTCGAATCAATACCGACTGATTCGCTCTGAAAATAGCCATACGTGCCCGCATCGCGTAGGGACAGTTTTGCAGAGAGTAGAGAATAGGTATTGTCATTTTTGGGACCGTTCCATCGAGACTATTCAATTTTTAGCTTAACGTTTTTGTCAGTGTTTAACAGTTATTTGAATTAATTGCTCGACACCTGTGGTGAATAAAAAGATGAAATCGATTTGATTTTTTCTAGAAAACTAGATGCGTATTAAACGCCGATGGAAAATTAGGCTTTCTCACTAAGTGATAAAAGGGGTTTACGTCATTTTTATCCATCTATCGTCGTTAACGCTATATATCACGTGGATGTGTAATTTAATTTACCAAATGTTACATATTTCAAGCTAAATCAAATTCTTGAATTATGCTAATTTCGCCGCGATCGAAGTGAGGGGAGTCAAATGACTGATAAACCTAGTCTATAGAGACTCTTCATCGCAGTAGAGATATGACTACATAAATATAATAAATATAACGAGTTTACATGAGTGCCTAGTAAGGGCATTTCCATTTGTTCTTTTACCAAGCGTATTAGAACCTCATATACAGGACAAAATATGAACGTTACCAATGAATCGTGGTTAGCTGCGTTAAATACAGGATTGAATACCGCAGTAGGGGCCATAAACGGTGTGCTTTGGGGCCAAGTATTGGTTTATTTGCTGGTGGCTGTCGGTGTTTATTTCACTGTTCGTCTGGGTTTTATTCAAATTCGTCAATTTAAACACGCGACTCAAATCTTAAAAAGCGGGCGTGAAGTTGATAATGGACTTAGCTCTTACCAGGTGTTTTGTACCTCGATGGCGGCACGTGTCGGTACCGGGAATATGGCGGGTGTTGCCGTTGCACTAACCGTTGGTGGCCCAGGGGCGATTTTCTGGATGTGGTTGATTGCTTTATTCGGCATGGCCACCGCTTTTATTGAGTCAACCTTGGCTCAGATTTACAAAGTAAAAGATGTCGATGGCCAATACCGTGGTGGCCCTGCGTACTATATGGAAAAAGGCTTGGGCCAACGTTGGATGGGCTCGTTGTTTTCCATTTTCCTCATCATCGCTTTTGGTTTGGTGTTTAACGCAGTACAGGCGAACACGATTACCGATGCATTGAGCCACTCTTTTGGATTCAATGAGGTGATTACGGGCGTTGTGATTGTGACTTGTTCAGCGTTTGTCATTATGGGCGGCTTGCAGAAAGTGGCCAAAGTATCGACCAGCATCGTTCCGATTATGGCAATCGGCTATCTCGCGATTGCGTTAATTATCGTTGTAATGAACGTAACAGAAGTGCCAGCGGTGCTGATGTTGATTGTCAAAAGTGCTTTTGGTTGGCAAGAAGCAGCAGCCGGTGGTGTGGCCTATACGATTGCACAGGCGATGCAAAGTGGTATCGCTCGAGGCTTATTCTCTAACGAAGCAGGTATGGGTTCGGCTGCAAACGTCGCAGCGAGTGCGACACCAAACCCGAATCACCCGGCATCACAAGGTTTTGTGCAAATGCTGGGTGTATTTGTTGATACTTTAGTTATCTGTACGGCTTCTGCTGCAATGATTATGCTCAGTGGAGTAATGGATCAGCCAGATGCAGCAACGGGTATCAGTCTGCTACAACAAGCGCTAACCAACGAGTTAGGTTCTTGGACCAGTTACTTTATGGCTGCCGCTATCATTTTATTCTGCTTCACTTCCATCATTGCTAACTACAGCTATGCAGAAACCAACGTGATGTTCCTTAATGGCAACAGTAAAAGAGGCCTATTTGTTTTCCGCCTTAGCGTACTAGGTATGGTGATGTTTGGCTCTGTTGCTTCTCTACCGGTGGTATGGAACCTAGCCGATGCTTCTATGGGCGCGATGGCTCTGATTAACATTATTGCCCTTGTTCTGTTGTCAAAATTAGCGATCAAAGTGATCAAGGATTATGAAGAGCAGTTAAAGCAAGGAAAAACGCCATCATTTGATCGCACGAAGTTTCCTGAATTGGACACGCTAGAGGATGCGTGGCAATCGAAAGAAACAGACACGGTCGCAAAATAATTGTTGATATGTAGATCCCCACTTAAGCGTGGGGATTTTTTTATCTCAATCTCAACTGACACTTGATCTTTAGTTTTGATTTCGTATTTAATGCAAGTAATTTTCCATATATCGTCTTATATTTGTGAGGTTCGTTGCATAGCGTGGTATAATTCTGCCCTCAAGTAACCTAGAGAACCGTTATGAACATCACGTTCCCAAAAGACCCTTTATTTAAAAATATTCAATTGTCTTCAGGGATAGCCTTTTTTGTACTGGTTGGGTTCTTTCTATCCTCGTTTTTTGTCATTGTTCGCGACTCATACCAAGCCATTTCTTTTGTTAGTGCTGTCATGGTTGTTAGTTTCATTCGTTATGAATGGCGAGCATTACCTGGTGTCATTCTGGCATGCATAGTCTATTACTCTATCACTGGACGTCATTGGGAGAGTGTTGTGATCCTCTCGTTGATTACACCGATAATGCCGTTCTTGGCATCAAAACTGTTCAATCACCTTGTTGGTGATATGGGTGATAAATCAGTATCTTATGTTTTAAAGACGTACTTTGTTTTGATTGGTGTTGGGCTGCCATTGTTAAGTACATTTACCTTGCTAAGTGTTACTCATTTACTCAATGTTCCTCCGGTGAGCTCCGGGTTTATTATTTACTCGATACTGGGTACTTATCTGACGCATTTATTAGTGACTCCTTTGCTTTACATCACTCTTAATGCTTGCGTGAGTAACGGTAATACAACGCTGGTAAAACTCGATGCAAACTTACGTACCTCGACGGATCGTGATATCGGTTACTTATCTTGGCTATTGATCTGTATTGCGATTATCGCGACTGCATTGACACATCAAAACTCGTTTGTTCTTAATGCTCTTTGCTTTTGCCTATTGGTCGTGGTGGTATCAGGATTTGGTCGACATGGTTTGGTGCGCCCACTGATTATTGGGGCTATCACTATATTGACGATTACCCATGATGAGATTTATCGAGTCAATTATCTCTACGAGTCATCAATAAATCTATCTGAGCTGCTGATTATTGTTTCGGTCATCACGACGCTGGCTTATTTGCTGGGCAGTCAATCGATTAAGCACTATGAAATGGCGCAAAAGCAAATTGCTTTTGAGCGTATTGACCCTTACACCGGGCTGTACAACATTGCTCAATTGAAAGAAGATCTTGACGCTAAAAAAGAACTGGTACTGATTTATCTCGATATTACGCCAACGATCAGTCACGTTTCAGATTTAGATCAAGAGGGAAAATCGCAGCTGATTCGTCAGCTGCATGAGTTTCTTTGTTATAAAATTAGAGACTTGGAACATTGTTATCGGCCACCTTTCACGACCGGCATTCTCGGCTATGCGAAGCTTAATGATGCACTAGATAAGGATTTAAATCGCGTTAGCAATTACCTGAAAAAGTTTCAATTCTATTGGCAGGGGACATCGATATCTTTAATGAGCCCAACCTTGTATTGCACGCATATTCATCCAGACAAAGATGTTGAGAAAACGGTTTCAGCTCTATGTGAACAAAGACCTAGCTATGGACGCTCTGTGCATTGGGTAGATGTGCATACTTCACCGGTTGCAGGCCTTGATAAGCTGAGTTATATCCAGCAATTATTTAAAAATGATAGATTTGAGCTAAATTGCCAGCCTTACGCAAATTTGGCCGATCCAAACAGTAACGCGCATAGCTTTGAAGTGCTACTTCGGATTAGAAACCTCGATGGTACAATTGTCTCGCCCGCCGACTTTTTCCCACTAATCAACCTATTTGGGTTTGAGGTAGAGTTGGATCGATGGGTCGTTGAACACACTTTTCAATTGCTCAACGAAAACGTCGAAGACTGGCAGCGTATAGATAAGTGCTCAATTAATCTTACGGCGAAAACACTTGGGGTAGACTCTTTAGCGGATGAGATTTTGAGCAAAGCTCGACGTTATCATGTTCCTTTGTCGCGCATTTGTTTTGAAATCACAGAGTCCTCGGCACTGCAAAATGAGCAGCAAGCCATAGAGACACTGACTCAGTTACGGCAAGCGGGCTGTAAGATTGCGCTGGATGACTTTGGTACCGGCTACGCCAGTTTTGCCTACCTAAGAACGTTACCTCTTGACGTGCTGAAAATCGATGGTGCTTTCATTAAGGATCTTCCGCACAATGAGACTGATTGCTTGATCGTAAGCTCCATTTGCAGCGTCACGAATGATATGCAATTAGAAACGGTGGCTGAGTTTGCCGAAACTGAAGCGCATATCGAAATATTAAAAGGGCTCGGTATTACCTACGCACAAGGCTACGCGGTGGCGAAACCACGTTCACTTAAATCATTTCTTAAGACAATCAGCGATGTTAAAGAGAGCTGCCTCAGTATTTAATGACGTTACGAAATGGCTCTATTAGTCACGCTACAGCGTTTGCATATCGAGATTGACCATTAACGCGCTCTGCGCACAATGGCTTTGACCATCCCTTTAAAGATAAATAAGTGGGCGGGCATCATCGCGAACCAGTAGAGTAGCCCTTTGAAGCCCTGTGGGTGCCACCATGCGGTAATGTTGAGAAGGCGAGTCTCACCTTGATCGGTGATAGTAAACTCTAGTCTGCCGAGTCCAGGCCCTTGCATGCCAAAGAGCAGTGATAGAAACTGATTTTGTTCACAGCGAATCACTTTCCATGAATCAATGTAGTCTCCGACTTTTAGCGCAGACCCTTCCGGCGAACGGCGAATAGGTTTCCCTCCACCAAAAAAGATATCCAGCCATTCGCGAGTGCGCCACAGCAAATTGGCAAAAAAGTAGGGGTCTTTTTTATTACCTAAGGTCTTGACCACATTCCATAATTGTTCACTAGTTAAGGTGGTTTCAATACTTGCCCCTGTCTGTTTTGGGTAGTAGCCATAACCGGCTTGCCAGCGGTTTAACGCCGCAGGGTCGAAGCCCCAAACGTTGCTTCGGACAAATTTTCCTTCTTGCTCAATGCTGGTTTTAACCATCTCTTCAAACGATATCATGTTTTGTGGAAAACGCGCCTCAAGCGTTGAAGCATCAGCGATAAAATCATGCTCTAACCCGGCGAGCAGCGCAGAACCAATACTTGCAGGAACGGAAGTGACCATGCCTAGCCAATAGGAGGCTATCTTCGGCGTGAGTAATGATGTGGCATAAAGGCGATATGGTTGGTGGCTGGCATCGCAAATGACTCTAAATTGCTCACGATAAGAGAGCAGATCCGGCCCGCCTGCTTCATACAATTGATCCTCACCACTAGGTTGGTCGGCCAGTTGTAATAAGTAGTAATTGAGGTTTTCTAAGGCAATCGGATTGGCTTTAGAATCGACCCATTTAGGGGTGATTAACACCGGCAAGTTATAGACAAAATCACGCATGATCTCAAAGGTTGCTGATCCTGGGCCGATAATCACACCTGCGCGGATTTCGGTAATAGGTATGCCACTTTGACGCAGGATATCACCGGTTTTCTTGCGTGCGAGCAGGTGCTCAGAATTTCCTGTTTGTGGTTGAAGGGCACTGAGGTAGATCACTTGCTCAACGTGACTTTTTTCCAGTGCTGCTTTGAAATTTTCCGCTAGTGAGACTTCGTAATCGACGAAATCATGTCCTTGTGCCATGCCGTGCACTAAAAAGTAAACAAGATCAAACTGAGGTACTAAGGCGAGAGTGGCGTCCGCATCGGCGAGGTCGAGATAGCAAAGCTCAAGGTTAGGGCGTTCGGGGGTTCGTGCACGCAGATAGTCGATTTGTCGCGCGGCGGCTGTGACGGCGTAACCTTTGTCGCATAGTTTGCCGAGCAATTGAGAACCAATATAACCAGAGGCGCCAAGTACCAGTACTTTCTTCATATTTCTCCCAACTTTCTCAATCTAGGCGAGCAAGGTATGTGTTTGTTTTTAATTGAGTATATAATGAGCGGCTCAATTGGCAATCATGCCGTATCAAATAGTCGAGATTATTCTTGGCGGTGCTTTTAATAAGGGCTTATCTGATGTTTTCTCAAGTTCTACTTCACACGCGTGGGGATTTTTTGCGCCGCTTAATTGCGATAGCTCTGCCAATTACCTTGCAAAGTATCATGTTCTCCAGTCGCAGCCTAGTTGACGTTTTAATGCTGGGTCAATTGGGCGAAGCGGAGATTGCGGCGGTGGGGGTTGCCGCAAGAGCGACCTTTGTCACCACGATTATGCTGGTTGGGGTGACCACTGGTGGCGCGATGCTCACTGCCCAATATTGGGGAGCAAATGACAAGCAAGGCGTACGGGAGAGTACCGCGTTAACCTGGTTTATCGCGATGATTTTTGCCTGCTTCGCGGTGGCGCTATTTGTGGTTTTTCCTCAGAAAATAATGGGACTCACGACGGATTCTGAGCTTATTAATCAGCTTGGCAGTGAGTATTTAGTGATCTCGTCAGTGACGATGCTGGCGGTCGGTTGTGTCGCGAGTATGGCCGTTGGTTTGCGCGCGATTCATCAACCTGGGTTAAGTACGACCTTTAGTGGCATTGGCATTGTTTCAAACATCTTTTTAAACTGGGTGCTGATTTTTGGCCACTTTGGCTTGCCTGCAATGGGAATTAAAGGGGCTGCGATTGCGACGGTAATGAGCGGTGCGATTGAGGTCATCACTTTGTTTGGTTATCTGCATTTTAAGCATCATTTGCTGGCATTTAAAATCACGGATATTCGAGCAACGTTACGTTTAGATAAAATCCGCCGTTTTTTGAAGCTTTCCATGCCTACGACACTCAATTTTCTTGCTTGGGCAGGCGGCTTATTTGCTTACCATGCCATTATGGGGCAATCGGGCGTGCAAGGCTTGGCTGCCTTGTCGGTGATGACACCGATTGAATCGATCTCACTGGCGTTGTTAATAGGAATGTCGAATGCCGCCGCGGTACTAATTGGCAACCAGATCGGTGCGAAGAAGTATCATGAGGCTTATTATCAAGCGATCGGCATTACGATGCTGAGTGTTCTTGTCGCGATTTGTCTCTCGATTGTGTTGTTTTTAAGCCGTGATTTGGTTCTGAACTCTTTTAGCGCTTTGAGCCCTGAAACTCGCGCTTTAGCCGATAAATTTATCATCATTTTAAGCATTGGCTTGATTGTGCGCTGCGTACCAATGATGACCATTGTTGGTGTGCTCAGAGCGGGAGGCGATGTGAAATTTTGCCTCTATCAAGACCTTATCGCACAATGGCTGATCAGCATCCCATTAGCTGCGTTGGCTGCAATCTATTGGGGTTGGCCACCAGAGGCCGTTTACCTATTGTTTTTAACTGAGGAAGTGATTAAGTGGGGTGGGTCGCTTTATCGGGTGAAAAGTAAGAAATGGTTACGAAATTTGATTGAAAATTAGAGATATAACTCGGGATGGTTGTGTTTTGATGCATATGTTGTGATCCACCATGCAAAACGCTTCCTACTGAACGCTTATTAGTGTAGATTCACACTCCTGTTTTTTTCTTCTTCGAGCGACAAATGTTACGACTATCAGACCTGTGTAAAGGCTATGTAGATGGGGGTGAATTCCACCCTGTTTTGCAAGGCGCTGAATTGTCGTTACACCAAGGCCAACAAGTGGCACTGATGGGGGAAAGTGGTTCTGGTAAAAGCACACTTTTGAACCTCATTGCGGGTCTTGATACTGTCGACTCAGGCGAAATCGAGTTTCCGAATTTCATGATGCAAAACGAATCGGAAAGTAAGCGAACAGCTTATCGTCGCAGTAATATCGGCCTCATCTTTCAGCAGTTCAATCTGCTGCCAACCTTGAATATCGCCGATAACATCCGTTTTTGTCGTCAGCTTAAAGGCCTACCTGAAGATCAAGGATTATGGCGTCAAATTCTCTCTGCTCTTGATTTAATGCCATTGCTTGGTCGATACCCGGAAGAAGTCTCCGGTGGTCAACAACAACGTGCAGCGATCGCGCGCGCTTTGTATATGGAACCGAAGTTACTGCTTGCCGATGAACCTACCGGGAGTTTGGACGAGCGTAATGCTGAAGCGGTAATGCGTTTGTTGACCTCTTTGACTCGCCAACTTGAATGTACTTTATTGCTTGTTACACATAGTGAAAAAGTTGCCCTGCATATGGAAGGACGTATTCGTCTTCAAGGAGGACAGCTTCATGTTATGGCCCGTAGTTAAAGCACTGCTTGGCCACTACAGACGTTATCCTTTTCAAATCCTTCTTGTCTGGCTCGGTTTAACTTTAGGCGTTTCTCTACTGGTTGGAGTCACCGCAATCAATGAACATGCGCGTGAAAGTTATGCGCATGGCGAACAGCTATTTTCAAACCCATTACCTTATCGAATCCGGCCTAAGCACGCGACTAACCAAATTCCACAAGGTTACTATATCCAAATGCGTCGCGAAGGCTTCAATCAATGCGCGCCGTTTACCAACCTGCGAGTGAATACAGCGGATAATACCGATCTCATGCTGATTGGGATTGACCCGATTGCGATGTTGCAGTTGCAACCGGGGGTGAATTTAAAAGACCTCACTACGCTCGGTTTGATGAATCCTCCTTATCCCGTATTGGTGAGTGCGGATCTTGCGAGCCACATGAGTTGGACGGATGGAGATTTTATTCACTTAGATGATGGTAGTGATCTTGGGCCGCTGATTGTCGATCGTGAAAACCGCCTTAACGGCACGCGTATTATTGCTGACATGTCACTGATTCGTATGTTGGAACGCAGTTCAGGGATTTCGACTATCGCGTGTGCGGATATGCCGGCTGAAAAGCTTGAAAGGCTAAAAGCGAATCTACCTAACGGATTGGCTTTGGTACGCAGTTCACGTGCTGAACTGGAGTCGCTTACTCAAGCTTTCCACATGAACCTTAGTGCTATGGGAATGTTGGCGTTTCTGGTTGGTCTGTTTATTTTCTATCAAGCAATGTCTCTGTCACTCACTCAGCGTCAGCCGTTGGTGGGAATATTACGCCAAACAGGTGTTTCGGGTTGGCAATTAACGCAGGCGATGTTATTAGAGCTATTGGCGTTGGTGCTGATCAGTTGGCTTTGCGGCAATTTGCTTGGCATGATCTTAGCCAATCAATTGATCCCTGCGGTGTCAGCGAGTTTAGGTGATCTTTATGATGCCAATGTCGGTTTAGCGATCAATTGGAATTGGAAATCGAGCTACGTCAGTTTGGGTATGACCATGCTAGGCGCGCTTGCTTCGTGTGCATGGCCGTTAGTGCGTTTGCTCCGCGCTCAGCCTATTCGTTTGACCACGCGTTTATCGTTGATGCGTTTTACAGGCACAGAGTTTTCTATTCAAGCGCTGATCTCGTGCGCGTTGTGTGTTGCTGCCGTTGCGATTTATCAGGCTCCACAAACTCAAGAAAGTGGCTTTGCCATCATTGCGTTGATGCTATTGAGTGTCGCGTTGTTTACGCCTTTTTTAGTATGGCGTGTATTCATGAGTTTTAGCTATTCAATGCGTTGGGTAAAAGTGCGTTGGTTCTTCTCTGATGCGGCAGCGAGTATGAGTTATCGCGGCGTTGCAACTATGGCCTTTATGTTGGCAATGGCTGCAAATATCGGTGTAGAAACCATGGTGGGCAGCTTCCGTGATACCACCGATAAATGGTTAAGCCAACGCTTGGCGGCAGATATCTATATTTACCCAAGCAGCAGTTCAGCGGCTCGCTTGAGCACATGGTTAGATAGACAACCAGAAGTGAAATCGGTTTGGTGGCGCTGGGAGAAAGAGACCGTAACACCAAACGGTGCATTGCAAGTTGTTAGTACCGGGTCTTCAGAAGGTGAACTTGCGGCATTAACAGTGAAGTTAGGTGTGCCGAACTATTGGTACCACTTACATCATTCGAAAGGGGTGATGATCAGTGAATCGATGGCGCTCAAGCTGAATATACGACCGGGTGATTACATTAACTTGTATGGCAAACTCGGTCAGGGCTGGCAAGTGGTTGGGGTCTATTACGATTACGGTAACCCTTACAATCAGGTATTGCTTTCACATCGTAACTGGCTTTACTCCTATGCTGGCAGTGGTACGGTTGCTCTCGGTGCTGTGTTGAATGAAGATGTGAGTTCGGTTGGATTAAAACGTCGCATGGAGTCAGTATTTAGACTTAATGCTGAACGGATTTTTGATAATGGCAGCATTCATAAACAAGCCATGCGAGTCTTTGACCGTACTTTCTCGATTGCAGATACCTTAGGTAACATCACATTGGTTATCGCGGTGTTTGGTATTTTCTTCTCCACGGTCGCGGGTGAGGTTGCACGTCAACGGCATATTTCGTTGCTGCGTTGTTTAGGTATGTCGGGCAAAGAACTGGTCTTAATGGGCAGCTTGCAGCTATTTGTGTTTGGCGCTATCTCCATCATTATCGCGATGCCTTTGGGCTTAATGTTGGCGCATTTGGTGGTGGACATCATTATTAAACAGTCGTTTGGCTGGACGCTTGAGCTGCAATTTATCCCTTATGAATACATCAATACGGTTGCTTTAGCGATGTTGTCATTGGTGCTTGCCGGGGCGATGCCCGTGTTGCGTTTAGTGCGAAACACACCCATGAAATCGTTAAGGGATGCGTTATAGATGAATACGTCGACTTCTCGCAAATCTTTGTGTGCCTCTTTGTTGTTGCTGCTCGGAGGTATCGTGATCTGGTGGCTTTACCAGCAGTATTATGCAGACAGCACATCGGTTAAGAATCAAGAAGTGACGATCTTACGAAATCAAGGCCCACAAGTATTTGAGCCTGTTCTACCTAGCGATCCTGTTGTGTTGCCGCGTGACTTCGACTTTCATAATGAATATCAACATGGCTGGTGGCACTTCTTCGCTAATGTACAAGACCGTTCGGGTAATCGTTATGGCATCCAGTGGAGTTATCTGCGCGTTAGTAGTAACGAACATGAGCGAGCTGGCTGGCAAAGCCCGCAGTTGTATATTTCCCATATTGTTATCTCAGATGGTAGTAAAGTATGGAAAGAGCAACGTTTGTCCCGCGGTGGTATCGGCCAAGCAGGGATGAATGCAGCGCCGTTTAAATTGTGGATCGATAACTGGGTGTGGGATGCCATGGGCAGTACGCCTTTCCCTGGCGAACTAAATGCGGGCTCTGATTCGTTTGATTTAACGCTGCGCACCAGTGCTTCTGGGCCTTTTGTTTTGCCCGGTGACCGTGGTTATGTCACTAAACATGATTTGCAGCCTTTGGCTTCGCTTAATTTGTCGGCTCCTTTCTTAGATGTCGCCGGTAAAATTAGTCTCGATGGCAATCGTAGTTTCCGAGTCTTTGGTGAAGCTTGGATGAGTAAAGAGTGGGGGAGTGGCTTACTCGCAGAAGGACAACAAGGCTGGGACTGGTTTGTTTTTCATCTCGATGATGAAACCACATTATCAATTAACCGCTATCGTCATCGTAAGCAGACTCCTTTTGTTTTTGGTACTTTGGCAACCAATGACGGCAAAGTGATTAACCTTGATGCTTCACAGATCTCGGTTGTTCCTTTGCAACCCACTATTTTTACCAATCAGAAACGCATTCCACTGCAGTGGGTAATTAATGTTGCTGACTATGATATTAACCTGACCACACAAGTGTTGAACGAGAACATGTGGCTGCCATTTGTGCTGCCTTATTGGGAAGGGCCAATCACAACCACGGGTAGTCATGAAAGTGTTGGATTTATGCAGTTAGCAGGTTATTGATTATTCTGTGTTTTTTCGAATATAATGCGATGAAGCGCGTTGTTTCACATTTGTGAAAACATCGCGCTTTTTCTATATTCAATGCAAGTAATATAGTCACACAGGCGGCAGGAACGTTGTTTTGTGGCACACAATATCGGTTTAATGACTAAGCCGATAAGGAATATGCGCAAAATAGAAACATTTACTTCGGAATTTCCGAGGTTAATACTCTAAACAAGCGATTTTTCCTTACCTAAGGATAGCTATACACTCTGGGTTATTCTTTGTTAATCACTTATTAACATAATAAATATAAGGACGATATCATGAGTGATATTATTCGCGACTTCTTCAAAATGGAGTCGGCAGGGGGCGTTTTACTAGTGATCGCCGCTGCAATTGCGATGACCATTGCCAACACACCATTAAATGAAATGTACCAATCATTTTTGCATACCTATGTATTCGGTATGTCGGTTTCTCATTGGATTAATGATGGCCTGATGGCAATCTTTTTCATGTTGATTGGTCTAGAAGTTAAGCGTGAATTATTGGAAGGTGCGCTGAAATCGAAAGAAACAGCCATTTTCCCTGCTATTGCCGCTGTTGGTGGTATGTTAGCACCGGCACTGATTTATGTGCTGTTCAACATTAATGATCCTGCGGCGATTCAAGGCTGGGCGATTCCAGCGGCAACTGACATTGCTTTTGCATTGGGTATCATGGCGCTGCTAGGCAGCCGTGTTCCAGTTAGCCTAAAAGTGTTCTTATTGGCGCTTGCGATCATCGACGACCTTGGTGTTGTTGTTATCATCGCGCTGTTCTACACCGGTGACTTGTCTACGACGGCTTTAGCGGTTGGTTTTGCAATGACAGCGGCGCTGTTTGTGATGAACTCTCGTCGTGTGACGAAACTGCTGCCATACATGATAGTGGGCGCGATCTTGTGGTTTGCGGTACTTAAGTCTGGCGTACACGCCACGCTAGCGGGTGTTGTGATTGGTTTTGCTATCCCACTGAAAGGCAACAAAGGCGAACGTTCACCATTGAAACATATGGAGCATGCACTGCATCCTTACGTTGCTTTCTTTATTCTGCCACTGTTCGCTTTCGCTAACGCGGGTATTTCATTGGAAGGCGTGTCAATCGATGGCCTAACCTCAATGTTGCCATTGGGTATCGCAGCGGGTCTATTGATTGGTAAGCCACTTGGTATCTTTGCCTTTAGTTGGGCCGCGGTGAAAACGGGTGTAGCTCAGCTACCAGAAGGGATTAACTTTAAGCATATTTTTGCAGTATCGGTTCTTTGTGGTATCGGCTTTACCATGTCGATCTTTATCTCATCACTAGCGTTTGGTCCTGTGAACGCAGAGTTTGATACCTATGCTCGTCTTGGTATTTTGATGGGGTCAACCACAGCCGCTGTACTGGGTTATATTCTGTTAAGACTTTCGCTACCGAAAGAAAAAAGCAAAGCTTAATAAGCTATAACGCATGATACAAAAAAGCCTCGGACACAATTGCCGAGGCTTTTTTAATAGTGGGAAATTATTTTTCTATGACGGAGAAGATATTCCACTCTTGTTCGACTTCTTGCTCAAAACCAACCACGGTGGCCGTCACTTTACGATTTTTTGCATGAGATAAATCATCATCTCCTAAGGCTTCTAAGTTAGATTCCCCATAGCCAACGATTGATAGGCGATTTGCCGATATCCCATTGGCAAGCAGTTCATCTTCCACAGCAATCGCGCGTCGTTTTGAGAGCGCCAGATTATATTCTGGTGTGCCGACCTGACTGGCAAAGCCTTGGATCTCGATGGATGTTTCTGGATAACGCTTGAGGAAATCAGCCATAGAGCGGATTTGGTTCTCAAAGATAGGCTCAATTTTTGATGAGTCATTAGCAAACAAAATACGTAACTTAAGACTTTCTTCGGTTGCGATGACAAATCCGCAGCCATCATTGTCGATCAGCGCCCCTTCGCTGGTATTAACACATAAGTCTCGTGCGTTGATAACGCCATCGCGATCATCGTCGGTTTGGTCGGCAACCTGAATAACCACAGGAGTGGCGATATATTCGTATTCATCTTGCTCTTCTTCCGCCGTCACAAAGGGACTAATGAGTAGGCAAGGTAATAAGGTAAACAGAAATTGTGTTTTCATCATTAATACTCCACTTTCTCAGTCCACTCTGCCGGTATCTCGACAAGTAGCGCATCCAACAAGTTACCAGTGGCATTCATCACGCGGTATTTTGCATACTGCTCCGAGTAGTGTGCATCAAGGTAATCTTTACGCGCTTGGAATAGTTCATTTTCAGTGTTTAGTAAGTCGAGTAAGGTACGTTTACCGATTCGGTATTGTTTTTCGTAAGCAATCACCGTTTCAGATGCGGAATCGACGTGATCTGCAAGGAACTCTTTTTGTTGCAGGGTTAAGTCGAGAGCGCTCCATGACAGTTTTAGACCTTCTTCCACTTGTCTGTAAGCGCTATCACGCAAATCTTTTGCTTTGTTTAATTGGAAAGCGGCTCGTTCTGAAAGGTCACTATCACTGCCCCCGTTGTAGAGGTTGTATCGCATTCTTAGCATGGCAAGTGTTTCTTCACTGCGGCCCACATCACCACCAGCATCATCTCGCCATGATTGACTCGCCTCAATGGAAAAGGTTGGGTAATAGTTGCCTTTCGATTGTTTGTATTGGTAGCGAGCGGCATCCACATCGATCTTGGAAATCATAATGACTGGGTGACGTTCATAGGCGGTATCGATGGCCTCAGGTAACGATAAAGGCAATTTACTCTCATCTGCGCGTGGGTAAATAAGCCCTAAAGGCTGCTGCCCAACCACACGAAGAAATTGAGTATGTGTATCGATGAGGTTATTTTGTGCAGCCAGCAAGTTACCGTGAGCTTTTGCGATACGAGCTTCAACCTGAGAAACATCGGCGGTTGAACCAATACCTGAGTCGGCCCGTTTTTTAATATCGCGATATATCTCTTTATGCACTGCCAGATTACTTTCTGATAAGGCCAGTACTTCAGTAGCTTTCACGGCATCTAAGTAGATTTCAGTGACTTTTAATGCTAAATCAGACGCGTTCGACATTAGTTGCAGTCGAACCGACTCAGCATCGGCTCCAGTACGATTAATATCGTTGATGGTTGCGTTACCATCCCACAAAAGTTGAGTTAGACTGAGAGTGGCTTCTTTACGGGTGAGGTCGGTGTCTTCTCTGCCCGTAGACGCTGCAGGGTCAAGACCTTCATAACCAATACCCGCATCAAGATCAATACTCGGTAAGTAAGCACCACCGGAGGCGTCGTGCTCTTTTACCGCACTTTGGTACTCATTAAACGCTTGCTTGATCTCTGGGTTTGTCTTCATCGTAATCGCAACTGCCTGCTCAAGAGTTTGAGCGCTCAGTTGGCTACTACTAACGAGCATGGCCGTTAAAATTAGCGCATTTTTAGTTTTCACAGTTCTCTCCCTAATCCATGGACTCAATACCACTATGGAGCTTTTAAACGAATAATGTGGTTTAAAAGATTAACTAAATGTTAGTTTAGCTTTTGATAAAAGTAGAACTTTTGTTTGTAAAAATAGTTCGTTAGATCAAAAGTCTAATACTTATTTGTCATGTACTGTTATTTGTAATCGACATTTACATTTTTAATGTAGATGCAAATACAGCGGATTGTGAAAAAACATTGCCAGATAATATGGAGTTATGTTAATTTCGCGCGCAATCTCGGTAGTTATTTATATTGATACTCTGGGGGAGACGCGTAGCTCGCATTCAAGTTGAGTGCTGATACGTAGGGTAGGTATCGATAATCCGATTATCGATAGACGGGATACTAATGTCGTAATCGCGGCATGTTAATGGGAAACCCAACATTGAAATTATTTAACCAACAAGTATTGATCCAAGTTTCAATAGTCCAAGCACCAATCAGCTTTATTCTGCCAAAATGTCCTGTTTTACAAAACAGCTGCATCACTGAACCTTGAACCTCCTTTCTAAATTGTAATCCGTCTCTTTGACGGGTTGGTCTTTGCACGCCTATAGGCTGCGAAGGGAATTGTTGTACCTAATGTTTGGCGTCGACCTCGCCAAAATAGGATGATTACATTCAAGGGAATTTCTATGAGTACAGCCTTTGAAGTCGATACCCGAGATATCGCGACTTATTTTTCAAAACAGGTGCCATTTGTTGATGGCGTTTACGATCTTACGCCCGACCAAGCATTGCTTGATCAGGCCGCTCACGAATCCGCCGTCCGCTCTTATCCAAGACGTCTACCGATAGCTATCAAGCAGGCTTACGGCGTGTTAGTTGAAGACACTCGAGGGCAAATCTTTCTCGATTGTCTTGCTGGAGCCGGCACACTCGCGCTGGGATATAACCATCCCGAGATCAATCAAGCGTTGAAAGTTCAGTTAGATTCAGGGCTTCCGTATCAAACGCTCGATATCACTACCGAGGCGAAGAACGGCTTTATTCAAGCTGTGAAGCGTTTTTTACCTCCCGAGTTGGCGCAAAATTCAGTATTGCAATTTTGTGGCCCATCAGGCGCTGATGCGGTTGAAGCGGCAATTAAATTGGCGAAACAAGTTACGGGCAGAAATACCATGTTTGCCTTTCGTGGCGCCTATCATGGTATGACCAATGGCACGATGGGAATGATGGGCAACTTGAACACTAAAGCCCGCCGTACAGGATTAATGTCTGATGTGCACTTTATGCCGTTTCCTTATCATCTGCGCTGTCCATTTGGTCTTGGCGGCGAGGAGGGGGCAAAAGCGAGTATTGGTTATATTGAACGCTTACTAGCCGACGATGAAGCGGGCATCATGAAGCCTGCAGCGATGGTGGTTGAACCGGTGCAAGGCGAAGGTGGTGTGATCCCTGCTCCTGCATTCTGGTTAAAAGAGCTACGTCGTATTTGTGATGATCATGGGATTTTATTGATTTTCGATGAAATTCAATGTGGTGTGGGTAAAACCGGATACCACTTTGCTTATGAAGAATCAGGTATTCAGCCTGATATTCTATGTCTTTCTAAAGCGATTGGCGGCGGGTTACCGATGTCATTGCTGGTTATTAATAAGCAATATGATACCTGGCTGCCCGGAGAGCACACGGGGACATTTCGCGGTAACCAATTGGCGATGGTATCAGGCGCAAAAGCGTTAGAGATCATCGAGCGAGACGGCTTAGTTGAGCATGCCAATATTGCTGGGCAATATTTACGTCACGGCTTGGAAGCGCTGCAAAAGCGCATCAACTGTATCGCGGAAGTGCGTGGCAAGGGATTAATGCTTGGGGTTGAAATTTGTAAGCCTGGTAGCGAGCTTAATCGATTTGGTGAGCCAGTTGCTGATGGTGAACTCACGTTACGAATCCAAAGAGCGGCGCTTGAGCGCGGTTTAATGATTGAAAAGGGCGGTCGTGATGGTTCGGTAATCCGTTTTTTACCTCCGCTAATCATTTCTTTAGAGCAAATCGATTTTGCATTACGTGTGCTTGAGCAAGCAATGCTCGTTGCTGGTGGTGAGTATGTCACTGAGCTTGAGAACGATTCACCCAATCACTTTCAACAGCAGTGGCGACAACACTTTATTCAAGTCGGTGAACAGGGAAGTGATGTCTTCGCCGCCGCGATGAATCACACGACGGCGCAAATGAAGGCGGTGTTTGAGCAGGTTAATGCGCCGTATTCTGGTTTGCATCCTAAGCAATTGGAGCAAGCGATCAATGCTGTCGATCTTGATAATGCCCATGGCTCG
>NZ_AFWE01000209.1 GCF_000222585.1 Vibrio scophthalmi LMG 19158
TGCGACACTAGCTCAGTTGGTAGAGCGCAACCTTGCCAAGGTTGAGGTCATCGGTTCGAACCCGATGTGTCGCTCCAAATAATAAGATAGCGATAAACCCATATCGATATCCAGATGGTGTTTTACTTTTCAGTAAAGGCCTCACAAGTTTAGATTTGTGTGCCCTGGTGGTGGAATTGGTAGACACAAGGGATTTAAAATCCCTCGACGTTCGCGTTGTGCCGGTTCAAGTCCGGCCCGGGGCACCATCTAACCCGTTACGATAGTAACAAAAATTGCGACACTAGCTCAGTTGGTAGAGCGCAACCTTGCCAAGGTTGAGGTCATCGGTTCGAACCCGATGTGTCGCTCCAATTTCTCTCTCTGAGAATTGGTCAAAAATAATGGCGCCTTGGCAGAGTGGCTATGCAGCGGATTGCAAATCCGTGGACCTCGGTTCGACTCCGGGAGGCGCCTCCATTATTTTTCATTTATTCCTCATGTAATTTACTTCCCCTTAAAATCAATTGCTGAATTTATGTCAGTTAACTGTGCCTTGCTATTTTTTAATATAATTAGGGCCCATAAAAAAGCCCCAACGTGATGGTCAGGGCTCATGATTTAATTCGTTGTATGACGAATCGTTATAGCAGTTGAATTTTATTCTCTTCGCACTCTGCAATCATCGCATCAGGCCAGATAGACGACTGAACTTCGCCAATATGCGCTTTTTGTAAGAAGAACATACAAATACGTGACTGGCCGATACCGCCGCCAATGGTGTAAGGCAACGATTTGTCCAAAACCATGCTGTGGAATGGCAGTGAAGCGCGATCTTCACAACCGGAAAGGGCTAGCTGCTCGGTTAGGCTTTGTTCACAAACGCGAATACCCATTGAGGAAAGCTCCAGAGCGCTATCAAGTACTGGGTTCCAGAACAGTAAGTCGCCATTTAAGTTCCAATCATCGTAATCAGGCGCACGACCATCGTGTTTTTCACCATCAGAAAGGGCATGGCCGATGTTACGGATAAATACCGCGCCATGTTCTTTACAGATCGCGTTTTCACGCTCTTTTGATGATAAATCTGGGTAGCGGTCAAGCAACTCTTGCGACGTAATAAAGGTCACCTTAGCGGGAAGGCGTCTTTCTAATACTGGGTATTCTTGATAGATATAGTTTTCTGTTTTTAGGAATGCGTTATAAATCTTTTCAACGGTTGTGCGCAGGTACTCTTCATTGCGCATCGATTTCTCGAGCACCTTTTCCCAATCCCATTGGTCAACATAGATCGAGTGAATATTGTCTAACTCTTCATCGCGACGAATCGCATTCATGTCAGTATAAAGACCTTCATCCTTTTGGAAACCATAGCGGCCCAGCGCCATGCGTTTCCATTTCGCCAAAGAATGAACGACTTCAACCTGAGCACCGTTGTCGTCCAGTAAGTCAAAGCTTACCGGGCGCTCAGTACCATTTAGGTTGTCGTTTAAGCCGGTTTCAGGTTTGACAAACAAAGGCGCAGAAACACGAGTTAAATAAAGCTCATAAGCCAAAGCATACTCAAAATAATCTTTGAGCTTTTTAATCGCGACTTCAGTATCACGCAGTTCGAGTAGAGGTTGGTAATTGGTTGGGATTTGTAACTTCATCAAAGATCCTTTTTATGAATTAGTCCAATATTTTTAACAATTTACGCGAGAGTTTTGTCAGCGTCCATCATTTGTTGCTTACAAAGCGCACAATGAGTTTTTCTCCTTGGTTCGTGAATACCACTCAAGGCATGAAATCTATCGATGATCAACGATCAAAAAACAGAAGTTGGGTATCGCGAACGCATCATTCTACTTTGATGGGTAGCGGAAAAAGTAGCGAATTTGGTATGAAATGCACACATCAAGATTGCAAACTAAGCAGTTGATTAATTTGGTCAAATTTATTGTTGACGTAAAATTATAATCGGGTAAAGTACGCCTCGTTCTCACGGCGAAAGTGGTGAGAGATGGTGCTTTACTTATTCGTAAAGGCATCACAAATTTAGATTTGTGTGCCCTGGTGGTGGAATTGGTAGACACAAGGGATTTAAAATCCCTCGGCGTTCGCGCTGTGCCGGTTCAAGTCCGGCCCGGGGCACCATCTAAATCAGTTACTTAGTAACTAATGCGACACTAGCTCAGTTGGTAGAGCGCAACCTTGCCAAGGTTGAGGTCATCGGTTCGAACCCGATGTGTCGCTCCAATTTCTCTTCCTGAGAAGTTGGAACAATAAAGGCGCCTTGGCAGAGTGGCTATGCAGCGGATTGCAAATCCGTGGACCTCGGTTCGACTCCGGGAGGCGCCTCCATTCTATTTTCATCTCAAAACACAATCCCAAAAATTTTCATCTATTCTATTTTTATCTATCCCAAGTTTTAGTCTCTGTCATTATTTAGATCGAACATGGATCTTTTCGTCTCTTTTTCTCTTGTTTTCCTAGGTCAGTATTATCAATTACTTGCTTTAACGTCTGCCAATCTGTTTTCTTCCCCCAGCGTAATTTCTCTTGTCCATCCTTATCTATCAACACGGCGGTATGCTGTTGTGAATGGATCTGAAAGAGATTAAATAACACGCCAAGATCAAAGTGCTCTTTTACCCATGGCGGTTCACTGTCGCCATCTTCTGTTATTACTAACGTGACAATGTCACGATTGTTTAGGTCGCACTCATTCATTAAGGCTTCCAGTAAAAAACGTTCCACATGTTCATCTCGCTGCGGAGAGAAGTAGATAATACTGCGGTGAGACCAGCTATGTTCGCTATTTGGGAAGGAATGCCCTTTGAGTGGAAGTAAACACCATAGTAAAAGCAATATTCGTGACATGCTGGTACCTACAACTTGCTGGATAAATTGGTTTGGCTTAGCGACAGCGCTATTGACGGCAGTACGATGAGCGCTTTAACCTCAAACCTTTCTGTACGATTATTATAGAAGGTTGGTACACTGTGTTGATGACTTCAAGCTAGAACAACCTCCGTTCTCGCTTGGTCTTTACAGTAGCCAAGCCCATTGATTGTTAGATAAGCGCATTGTTAGATGAGCATAACAAGACTGGCTAATACCACTAGGGTCACGAGACGGGAACGAGCACGTATGAAAAAACCGAGTTCAGATTTGCTGACAGGGGAGTTGCTGACCGAGTTTCGCACCGTGTCATTTATGATTGCGATCTATTGCCGAGATCATCATCAAACCCATGAGAAGAATCCGCAAGGCTTGTGCGTTGAATGCCAAAGCTTAATGAGTTATGCGGAAGGTCGTTTAGATCGCTGTGCCTATGGGCAGAATAAGCCGACCTGTAATCGCTGTCCCATCCACTGTTATAAGCCTGAGCCGAAAGAGCAGATGAGGCAAGTTATGCGCTATGCAGGGCCCAGAATGCTATTTCCACATCCTATATTGGCATTGCGTCACTTGTTGCACGAACGCAAAGAGGCACCAAACAAACCGGCTCCGAATCAATCCAATCGTCATCGTCGAATGGCGGATAGAACCAAGTAAAAGTCGAGATAGCAAAAAGGGGCTAAAGAGCCCCTTTTTGTATTGGATAATGTCGCACTAAATCGCTTATTCGCCTGCCATTGCTTGACGCTTGGTCTTGATACTGGCGAATAGCATGTAGATGCACGTTGCCATCAGTGTCGCAAAGAGGTAACCCAATAAGCCTTGCTCACCCAACATAAAGTGATCAGCAAGCACAGGGCCAGCAACAGAGCCAATGCTGTAGCTAAATAGCATCACTTGCGTGACTGATACAATGTAAGCCGGATCAAGCTTGTCACAGCCAAGGTTAATCGCTACTGGGTAAAGGGCAAAAATCGCCATACCCAACACAAACAAGCTAATACCTAATACGTAAATGCCATTGCCAATCGCAGTAAAGCCAATCGCGGCAACACCCAGCAGGCAGAACAGTGCCATTAGCAGAGTACGGCCAAGGTATTTTGATAGCCATGGAACGATAGGTTGAACGGCCATGCCGCCTAGAATCACCAACGCCATTAGGCTGCCAAGATCACCATTGTCAATGCCACGGTTACGTAGCTCAACAGGCATTAGGCCGTAAATAGCGCCCAACGTCATACCAGAAACAATACAGCCAATGATCGCAGCATGGTTTAGTTTGCTGATCTGTTTAAGTGACAGTGCATGGCTTTGACCTTCTTCTGGCTGATCAGTACGGCCAAAAGCCAATACGATAATCGCTAATACCAACAAAGAAATGATCGCAATAAATGGAATACTGCCTGTTACGCCAAGTGCACCGATACCAAGTTGGCCAAGTGAACTACCGCCGTAAAGTGAGCCCATGTACAAACCAAGACGTTTGGCACGCGCGCTTTCATCGCCATGAAGCAACCATGATTCTACGATCACAAATACGCCTGCCACCGCAATACCCGCGACAAAGCGAGCTGACAGCCATGCTGGAGCATTGGTAAAAGCCGGTAGCACAATAATCGTGGCGATAAACGCCAACAAGCAACCAATGAAGGCTTTACGGTGACCGGTTTTATTTACGATTGGCTCAAACACCATCGCACCGACTAACAGACCGGCATAAAATACACTGGCTAACCAACTCGCCAACGAAACGTCCAAACCATAGTGTGGAAGCATTAGCGGGATGATACTCATTAAATAGCCAGACGCCACCGCATATAAAGCAAGCGCAATTACAGGTACTGAAATGCGAGCTGGAGATGCAGGAGCAAGTGTATTTTCCAATGTCGTAGCCTCATGTTACTCGCTCTTATCATGGAGGGATAAGAGACAAAAAAGGGGGAGTTGATGGGCGGACTATGGGGATTTTTTGAACAGGCGTAAAATGAAAAGTTTTTCCCTTTACGATAAAAATTAATTATCGATATAGGACCTGTATATTTATGCAGATAAATATACAAAAAAGCCGTCAAAAAAGACGATTTGACGGCAGTTAAGTTAGATTAATTTATTTTGTAATAGCTTGTGCAAGCCATTGTTCAAACTGGCTTTTAGGTAGCGCGCCATTGATAAAATCGACTCTTTGGCCGTTTTTAAACACCATAATGGTTGGAATGCTTCTAATCTGATATTGCATAGCCAAGTTTTGCTGTGCTTCGGTATCGATTTTTACAAAACGAACTTTCCCAGATTGTGCTTGAGCAACGTCGGAAAACACCGGCGCAAAACCGACACACGGGTTGCACCAAGGCGCCCAAAAATCGATCACGACAGGTTGTTCGCTATTGAGCAGTGTGTTGAGGTTTAATTCCGTTCCTTCGATCGGAGCACCATCAAGTAACGGGTGCTGACATTTACCACAAACTGGGCTTTCTGAAACACGTTCAACCGGCACGCGATTGACACCTGAGCAAGATGGACAACGAGTATTAAATGTAGACATGGCAACTTCTCTTTTTATTTGAATTCTTTTTGTGTAATCGTGCTCTCTTGAGGGCACGTGCCTATAGTTATACTATCAGGTGAAAGAGAAGAAAATACCAAGGATCGTAATGAGCACCAATAACACTCAAGTACAGCCCCACACAGCAGAACCTGATTATACACAAACTCGTTTTGCGGAAATAACGGGTTGGGGTAAATGTCTTCCGCCAGCGACGCTGAGCAATGACGATTTAAGCACCTTTCTCGAAACGTCTGACGAATGGATCAGAAGCCGAACGGGCATAGAGCAGCGTCGCATCAGCCATGTTGATACCTCTGAGATGGCAACGGTCGCCGCGCAACAAGCCATCGCGTGTGCAGGATTGGTCGCACAAGATATTGATTTGATCATCATCGCCACTTGTTCACCCGATTCATTGATCCCAAATATTGCCTCTAAGGTATCGCAAAACTTGGGCATACAAGGCGCCACTGCATTTGACTTGAATGCGGCTTGCACTGGCTTTGTTTACGGTTTGGAAACGGCGACGCGGCTGATTCAGGCTGGTAACTACCAGCATGCTCTGGTTGTCGGGGCGGAGCGCCTCTCGTTTTACATTGATTGGACACAGCGCGATACCGCAGTGTTATTTGGTGATGGCGCAGGTGCGGTGGTACTGAGTAAAACAACCCAAGCACTTGGCTTACAACAAGCTCAATTGGGTTGCGATTCACAAGGGCGAGATATTCTTGCTGTACCGAAATTTGGCACTTCAATGGACCGTTTTGCCGCAGATAACGGTTATTGGAGTTTTAACTTCGTTGGTAAAGAAATTTTCAAGCGTGCAGTGAAAGGCATGAGCGCGGCGGCGCAAAGTGTTTTAACTCGTAGTGGATTAACCACCGAGCAAATCGATGTTGTGATCCCACACCAAGCGAATATTCGCATTATTCAAACCTTGTGTGATATTGCGGGCATTGAGCAGGATAAAGCGTTTATTAATATTCAAAACTATGGCAACACCTCGGCCGCGACCGTACCGATTGCTTTGTGTGAAGCGGTTGAGCAAGGAAAAATCAAAGCGGGTGACAACTTACTTTTAGCCGCTTTTGGTGCGGGTTTAACATGGGGCGCTGGCCATATTAAATGGGGTCAACGAGTGACTCCGTTAGAACAAAGTGCTCTCGCATTGCCTGAATGTCAGCAAAGTGCTCTCGAGTTATTAGAAAGCGCGATCGAGCATTGTAAAAACAAGCCGGTATAGCGAAAAACAAAACCATACAGATAGTTACTCTCGCCAGAGAGTGTTAAAATTGCGCCCAAAATAACGATACCGTTAGGGCGCAAATGAAGTTCCTCCACACCTCCGATTGGCACTTAGGCCGACAATTCCACAACGTCTCACTGCTTGACGATCAACAAGCGGTCCTCGAGCAAATCATTGCTTATGTTGAGCAAAATCCAGTGGATGCCTTAGTGATTGCTGGTGATATCTATGATCGCAGTGTTCCACCAACCGCGGCGATTGAATTGATGAATCATTTTATCGATAAAGTGTGTGGAGAACTCTCACTCCCGATTATTCTCATTCCTGGCAACCATGATGGTGCGCAGCGCCTCGGTTTTGCCGCTAGCCAAATGAAAAATTCGGGCCTGCACATCTTAGCCAATTTTGACGATATGCTCACTCCCGTCGTGATTGCCAGTGATGTTGGTGAGGTGGCCTTTTATGGTATGCCTTACAATGATCCGGAATTAGTGCGCCATTATTACCAGTCTCAATTGGCCTCTGAACCGGATGCCTCCGCTGTTTCTATTAAAGATCACGATGATGCTCATAAGTTGTTGGCTGAGCGCATTACTGCACAATTTAACCCGCAACAGAAAAACGTGTTGATTAGCCATTGCTTTGTTGATGGTGCGATTGAGTCTGAATCTGAAAGACCTTTGTCGATTGGTGGATCGGATCGCGTTAGTCATCAACATTTTGTGCCATTTGATTATGTTGCGCTAGGCCATTTACATCAGCCGCAGAAGAAAGGCGAAGAGTATATTCGTTATAGCGGTTCGTTGATGAAGTACAGCTTTTCGGAGCAGCATCAGGCTAAAGGCATGACCTTGGTTGAGTTAGATCAAGATGGCTTTAAGAGTGCGACACATATTCCGCTCACCGCGCCGCACCAAATGCGTATTATTGATGGTGAAATGGAGGCGATTTTAGCGCAAGGTAAGAGCGATCCCAATAGCCACGATTACCTATTGGTTAGATTGCAAGATAAGCATGCCATTCTCGATCCAATGGAAAAGTTGCGTAAGGTTTACCCCAATGTTTTACACCTTGAGAAGCCGGGAATGTTGATTGGTGTTGATCAACAACTGGGTAAAGCGCGTTTAGCGCGCGGTGAACTGGATATGTTTAAAGATTTTTTCCTCGAAGCCAAGCAAGATTCAATGACCGAAGCCCAAGAGCAGGCGGTTAGCCAAGTTATCGAGCAACTGACTCGCCACACGGAGGCTTAACCGATGACACCATTAAAACTCACCATCCAAGCCTTTGGCCCATTTGCAGGCAAAGAAGAGATTGATTTCACCAAGCTAGGTCATGCGCCGCTGTTTTTGATCAATGGCCCAACGGGGTCGGGTAAAAGTTCGATTTTAGATGCCATTTGCTTTGCACTTTATGGTGAAACGACCGGTAGTGAGCGTACTGGCGATCAAATGCGTTGCGATCATGCCGCGGCCGATCTAGTCAGTGAAGTGAGTTTTGAATTCTCGCTTGGTAGCAAGCAATATCGAATTGAGCGCGCCCCTGATCAGATGATGCCGAAAAAACGCGGTGACGGTCTAACGAAAAAAAGCCATACCTGTACCTTGTTTCAAATCGATGCGGGCCAAGAGCTCCTCATCGCTAATAAGCCGACACCAGTGGGGAAGGCGATCGTTGAAATTATTGGTTTGGATGTTAAACAGTTCCGCCAAGTGATGGTATTGCCACAGGGCAAATTCCGCGAACTCTTGATTGCCAACTCTAAAGAGCGCGAAGTGATCTTTGGTCAGCTATTTCAAACGCACATCTATTCAGCAATTGAAAAAGCGTTATTTGATAAAGCCGCGCATATCCGCCGCGCTAAAGATGAGTTTGATAATCAAATCAAAGGTGCATTGGATGTTGCTTCAGTCACCAGTGAAGATGATCTCAACGCCCAACGAGACGCGCTAACCCCGCAAATTGCTCAAGCTGATGAGCAACTTATTAGTGCGAAACAGGCGCTAGAGAATGCTCAAAGCCAGTATAAAAGCGCGGCTGATCTCAGTAATAAATTTGCTCAGCGCCAAGCACTGCAAAATGAGCAGCAGCAACATCTAGCCAAGCAACCAGAAATGGAGCAATTGACGCAGCGTCGCAAACAAGCCCAGCAAGCGCAATCGTTGAGCCTACCTTACAGTCAGCAACACCAAGCCAGTGCCAAAAATCACGCTGCGCAAGGAGAGGTCACGCGAACCGAGCAGCAACTTAGTATGGCGCAGCAAAACTTAACCCAAGCGCAGGTTCAAGCTGAGCATGCGAGCCAAGCGGCTCAGGTGATTCCTCAGTTGAATCAACGCTTATTTACACTCAATGAAGTGACCAAGCGATTGGTTGAGCGTGATAAACAGCAAGCGAATCTCAATCAAGCCGAGCAAAACTGTCGCCAACTTCAGCAACAGTTTGAAGGACATACTCAGCAAGTAGAGAAGATCGCACAGCAAATTCAAACTCAGCAACAGACGCTGCAGCAAGCCAAAGAGCAACAAATTGGCTTACCGGCAAAAATTGAACAGCTTAAGCAGATCACGAAACAGATCAATACCCATCAAGATCTGTTGAACACTCAGCAAGCCGCACAACAGTTTCACGCGATTTTACTTAGCAAGCAGAGCGAGTTCGACCAAGTTAAGCAGCGTACTGAACAAGCGCAGCGCGAGGCCGATCAACTAGAGTATTACTGGCATACTTCCCAAGCGGCGCAACTGGCGAAAACACTGCATTTAGGCGAGCCTTGCCCGGTGTGTGGCAGCAAAGACCATCCGCATCCTGCGACGTTTACCGAACGTGAGGTGAGTAAAGCGCAAGTGGATCAAGCTCGCCAAGTCCAGCAACAACATCGACAGCAGCAAGAGCAATGTAGCCAAGCGTTGCAGCAGGCGCAGATGGAGGTGGCGAAGGTTGACCAAGCGGTTCTTGGCTGGCAAGCACAATTAGGCGACACTCCGAGCTCAGTCGAAGCGCTAAAAGCGTCGGCGGCGACGTTGAGCCAGCAAATTGAAACCTTACAAACGATCAATGTGGAACAACTTAGCCAGGCGGTGCTCTCTTCAGAGCAGCAGGCTGCGCAGTTGAAACAGCAGTGCCAGTTGGTGGAGAAGCAACTTGATGATGCTAAGCAGCAGGTGGCGACACTTCGTGGTACGTTACATTCATTGATGCAAGATATTGCGCCGAACGAACAAGATATTGCCGCCGTTAACAGTGAAAAGCAGTTGCTCGAGCAACAACTGCAGAAACTACAGCGTGACGAAAGCCAAACGAAAGCACAGCTTGATAGCGTACAAACACAGCAAGTAGCCGCTTACACCCAGTGGCAAGAAGCGGAGAAGCAAGCGAACAATGCAAAAAGGGAGTTAGAGCAAGCACAACAAGCGTGGAGTACTGCATTAACGCAAAGTGTCTTCAGTGATGATAATAGCTACTTGATGGCGAAACTTGAGCCGCAACAAATTGAAGCGATTGAGCAGACCCTCAATCAATATGCTGAACGTAGCTCAACCCTAAATGGTGCGCTAAGTACCTTAGAACAGGACTTAGCGGGATTAGAGTTACCGAATGTTGAATTGCTTGAACAGCAAAGAGCACAAGCGGATGGTAGTTATCAAGCCAGTTTGGATGCGAAGAGTAAACTGCAATCGGTGATGGATAACCTCAACAAGGTTGCCGATCGTTTGAGTGAACTTTATCAACAGAATACTGCGCTAGAAAAAGAGTATCAGGTGATTGGTACCTTGAGTGATATTGCCAATGGCCGCACGGGATCAAAAGTGAGTTTGCACCGCTTTGTCTTAGGGGTCTTGCTTGATGATGTTCTGATTCAAGCTTCACAGCGTCTGCGAGTGATGAGTAAAGGTCGCTATGAGCTGCGTCGTCGTGAAGATCGCGCGAAAGGCAATGCTGGTTCTGGTCTCGACTTGATGGTGGAAGATGGCTACTCCGGTAAGTTACGCGATGTAACGACGTTATCCGGTGGCGAGTCGTTTATGGCAGCGCTTGCGCTTGCACTCGGCTTATCAGATGTCGTGCAATCATACAGTGGTGGTATTCGTCTTGATACGCTGTTTATCGATGAGGGCTTTGGCAGTTTAGATCCTGAATCACTCGATCTGGCGATTCAAACTTTAGTCGATTTGCAGCAGGGTGGGCGAACCATTGGTTTGATTTCACATGTTAGTGAACTAAAAGAGCAGATGTCACTGCGGGTTGATGTGGTTGCTGAACGAAACACCAGCCATATTAAATTGCATGGTGCCAATCTCTGATCGCCCTTCAGCGGTGATAGGTTTAAAATATCACCGCTGAAGGAAAGTTTTTTAATGATAAATTTCTCAAATCGTTGCTAATTAATTAAACTATCGATACGCAGTTGGCTCAGTGGTAACAAAGAGCTGAAAAATCGATATGAGAAATATGATGAATTCGGTTCGTAAGGTATATCAGTATGCAGAGCCCAACTTAACCGTCATTGGTTGGATGGGCTTTTTGGGTTTCCCTGCTTATTACTATGTGTGGGCGCAAATGTTCCCGCAAAGTTACGAATCTCTACCTCTGCGTTTGTTTTGTTCGTTACTGTTTGGCGTGATTGCTTTGCGTCATTACGTGCCCGCTCATCTACAGCGTTATCTGCCACTTTATTTTTCGATTTGTGTCCCTATTTGCTTGCCGTTTTTTTTCTCATACATGATGTTTAAGAATGACTGGTCAACGGTGTGGGTCATGTCCTTTATGGCGGCGATCTTAATTCATGTCTTGCTGGTGTATCGAACGGCACTTATGTTGCTGCAAACTATTAGCGCTATTTGTGCTTCTCTTCTATTGGTTTATGGCCCCAATATTAATGTTATTGCCAATCACATCGTATGGCCCTACGTACCAATCTTTGCTTTTACTTATACTTTTGGCAACGTCTTCTACCTGCGCAGTCAAACGGAATATCAAAGCCAGGTCTCACTGGCAAAATCCTTTGGTGCAGGCATTGCTCATGAAATGAGAAACCCACTCAGCGCGTTAAAAGCATCGTTAGATGTACTGGAGTCTCTGTTGCCTAACATGACCAGTAAGACGGATTCGGAAACGCCTTTGCTCCTTGATAAACAATCGCTATTGTTGGCGAATGAGGTGATTAATGATGCCAACGAAGCGATTCGTAGCGGTACGGAAACCATCGATCTGTTGCTCACCTCGATAGATCAGAACCGGATCACCAATGCGACCTATCGTAAGCATTCAATGCGTGAAGTGGTGGAAAAAGCGATAGCCAGTTTCTCTTATCCAAGTAAAGTGGACAAAAATTGCGTATCGATTTCACTCGAACAAGATTTTTTCTTTTTTGGCAGCGATACGTTGCTTAAATACACCTTGTACAACTTGTTAAAAAACGCGTTTTACTACGGAATACGCGACAATTTCATTATTTCAATCGAGCTCAAGCGATGTAACGGCGTTAACCACTTAGTTTTGCATGATAATGGTGTAGGCATGAGTGCCGACGTGCGCAAGCATATTTTTGAAGACTTCTACACCCATGGGAAAGCGAGTGGCCATGGCTTGGGATTACCCTTTTGTTTTAGAGTGGTTAAAGCGATGGGAGGGGAGATTCGTTGCCGATCGGAGCTGAATCACTTTACTGAATTTACGATTTCATTACCGCCTTACAGCTCTACGGCGGTGAATAATATTAAGCTTGATATGATGAAGGCCAAGTCGATACTTTATGTTGGCACTTCGAGCATGCTGAAACGTATCTTGGAGGATAGTGCGTTTTATCAAGGCTTTAAACTTACTTCAATGACACTAGAAAAAGCCCTCAACTGTGAAGAGTACGAGTTTGAGTACGATGTGGTGATGGTAGATATTGACAAAAATATGGCCAAGCAAGCCAGCCTTGAGGCACTGGAGATGAAATTCAGTTTTACTCAAGCCCGAATTGTCTATCTATACGATAAAGAGTCAGTGTACAGCTATAACATCGAACGCAGTGTTGAATTTTATCCAGTTGAAAAGCGTCAACTCTTAACCCAATGCCGCCAAGTGATGGATCAATTGTGCTTCGAGTCACCAAAAACCAGCCGCAAGCTCGATCATCATGAGCAAAGCTATCGCGGCAAAACATTATTGATTGCCGATGATAACCAATCTTTTCGGGCTTATACCGCAATCTTGATGCAGCAGTATGGATTCAATGTACTGCAAGCGCAAAATGGTCAAGAGGTACTTAATCTTTTGGCTCAAGTACCAGTGGATTTGATTGTGATGGATATTGAAATGCCGACGATGGATGGTGTAGCCGCCGCAAGAGCGATACGCTCAAATGAGAGCGAGTATGCGTTAACACCAATCATCGGTTATACCGGAGACTCAACACATAGTATGACTGAGCGTATCCGCAGTGCCGGGATTAATGATTACTTGGTGAAACCAGCCAACAGTGAACGCTTACTGCAAAAAATTGCTCAGTGGCTCTAATGACTGACTGATCACTACCAATGACTATTCAGATGCTAGCTTTTACTCTCATGACGGCGAAATCCTTCGGGAAAGTACATTTTTACATATCCAATTGAAACCCAAATCACCAACACAGTGGCGATCGAGAGTTCAAATAAACCGAAGTCGTGCAGCCAGTGCCAACGTGGATGATATTGCTCGAAGAAAGAGGTTAGCCGGTGCATGGCGACGGCGCTGATCACCGACGGAAATGTGACAGCCGCAATCGATGGTTGGAACTTCAATCGCATCAAACGTAAGTAGCACAGGTAGATCATCAACGTCATGGTGATCGCAATACCTGCTAAGGCTCCGGTAAGAATAGGATCGGGCTGCTTGAAGTTAACCAAGTAGGTTGCCAAGGTTAAATTGATTGGTGCCGCCATGATAGCGAGAGTAGGCCTTGCTCTACGCGGTAACATCCCTTCAAAAACCAAGCGATATAAAACCAGTGGTAGCATGAAGAAGTAAATCGTAATACAAATGTTGACCAAGGTTTCTGAGAAGAGCGTATGGCCAAATTGCGTTCCCGCCAGCGAACTGCTGATGAGTCCCACCGGATACAAAAACCAACTCGGCACAATGTTCGACATTTTGAAATTGGTCAGCTGAAAGCCAAAAAACAGCACCATCATGGTGAGATGTAACAGCAATGCAGCAAACCAGATAGGGTAGGCAATAATCGGGGAGATCACCGCGAGATAATCACACAGAATTAAGAGTGCCATACTCATCGGCGCCATCAGGCTACCGCTCAATGGGTGGCGTAAATCAGCAATAAAAATTTTTGGATTGGTGAAATACTTGATCAGCACTGGCGCCAGTAGCAGCGCACCTAAGGCGGCAAGATAAGGTCGGATCACTTCGCCTATTTCGGGGATATACAATGCCCACGCATGACCAAGACCGATCATACCAAGAGCTAAAGCCGCCTGAGAAG
>NZ_AFWE01000208.1 GCF_000222585.1 Vibrio scophthalmi LMG 19158
TGTGGCGCGGAAAATCATTTGAAACACAAGTTAAAACAAATAAAACAAAGGGCATTAAGTAAACACCCTTTCATTTGTTTTTGCGTTGTTTATGGATTTTTGGGCCAAGGGTTTTCTGCTTTTATTTTTTCGACTGCTGCATCGGCTTGGCTTTCTAATGCTTGAGCTATATCGTGATTCCCTTGGCGCTCTTCTCTGCCAGACTCAAAATAAAGAGGGTCACTTATCTGTGAGTATAAATAACGCCGAGTGGTATCAACCTTGTCATACTCAGCTATGTACTGATTACTGATATTCGTTACCCACGCATCGTTAATCCATTCATCATACGGTGTTTCGGGCTTCAAAAGAGTCCAACCATCCCCTATAGGGCCTAGTTCGCCGACTTGCTTTGATTGATTACAATCAGATTTCAGCCAAATTGTTTTCCCTCTATGGTCTTCCAAATACTTCGTACCGTGTGGTTTTCCGCGCTCATCAATATCACAAACCACCACCACGTTATTTGCTTTTGCTGGTAACGGTTTGACAGTTAATGCTGTTGCTGGGTGCTCAGTCATCATCGAGCCATTAAAAACTGAGATAGCAGCGTGATTAACAATGAATGTTTCTTTATCCCACAAAAAATAGTGCTCAATCATTATATTGCTACTCCTTTCCATTCTATTAATGTGACGGGTTGATTTTGATTGGCTACAGGAACAATTCTTGAGGTATCAAATGCCAAGGTCAGGAATCCATTATATGCCGAACCTTGTGGCGTTCTCATTGTTCCAGTATTGTTATAATTATCGAGATAAAAGGCTCCATATGGGGATTGCCCTACATTGGTTGCGTTCAGCGCACTGATTGAAGCGGTAATGTTTCGGATCGCATCACCATGGATTTCACCTGCAATATAATTTGAGCCATTAGCGGCACGTAAGTATCGCCCACTAGCTGGCTTCATTCTAATAACGCCACCAGAAACTAAATCAGGTCTAGCAACAGCTAATCGATGGTAGACAACGACAGGCAATTCCTGCTCATTATCCAAAATGACATCTTCGGGAAGTTCAGACCCTCCCCACCAAACCGTCTCACCAGGACGTGAACCGTTGAATGGAGACCAGTACCACGACTTAGCTGTATCAGACCAACCAGGACGGCGATTAGCTTCATTTAGAGGATCTTTTCCTGCAAGCGATTCAGTATTGGAATACCACTGCCAAAATTTAATCTGACCATTAACGATGGTGCTGCACACTTCACCATAGCGATAGACTCTATCAGCTCGATATGGCGCAAACTGATCACCATTAGCAGCGAATAACTTTTGAAGGTGGTCAAAGTTATCAGGATTAAACGCTACGCCATTTGCTGTAAGTGCGTTCTGAAACTCTTTAATAACCGCATTAAACCAATCAGCCCCCGGAATACTAGGTAAGCCGCTCTCACCGCTTTCGGTAAAATACCCAGGCTCACCTTTCTTGGGTTTAGGTGATGGCGCAACTTCAGCTTGCGTACCATTTTGTAAAGGATGCATAACTATTCCTCAGCAAAGATATAAATCACTTCCCAACCACCAAGCACGTACTTATCTAAGATGCAGGTGACGGCCAACTCATCAATAGTGACCAAGGGCGTTAAACAATTATCCAGCACGCTCATACGAGTGACTGGCGTCGATTTGACGTGCGCTGTGATATAAAAGTGTCGCTCGTCTGGATAGATAGGATAGATGCAGCTACGCAAGCAATGATGGCGGTGTGTAATGGTAATGCTTACATCAAAACCATATTCAGCGCAGAGCTCTTCTAATGCGATTGCGGACAATCCGCCTTCGTGAGTATCTTTTGCATATAGCGCATCTCTGCGCGCTTGAATGGTTTGCTCTGATAGCTGACTGCATTCAGGCAGCCCGAACGCTTTCTCATATTCATCCAAGAGCTGCGTACTGGTTTCTGGTGTGAACTCTCCCATTAATGCGTCACCGGATTCATCTAATCGATGAAAGGGCTTTGTTAGCGCAAGAGAGAGGCTATATAAGCCACCGGATTCTTTTGACCATGCAGCGCCTTGAGGCTGCAATAGCAAATGACTGCGATGATAATCTTCATGCGTCATAGCCATGTGATAGCCCCGAAAGTTAAAAGCTCATCTCGCTTGCTGGTTTGGTCTTCCGTTATGTTGCACGTATAGTCACGAACGCTTGCCGCCGTTTTTATTGCCTGCCTGATATCACTAATCAAGAGCGTACCGTTTGGGCGCACTTCACGCACTTCTAACGCTTTAAGAGAGGCCGTAACTGCCTTACGGGTTTCTAGTGTATCTGGCGCAACCTGAATGCGCAGAGCTATCACCTTAAGCGTTAAGGCGTATGGCACAAGTTCAGGGCCTGCGGGCATACCAATACGCACACCTGTGGCGGGATCTTGGTGCTCGATGCAATAGTTTTTTACCCCGTCTAGTTGTTCGTTTGAGGGTAAGATATCGACTTCGTTATCGTTCACAAACGTTAGGCCGATAGTGCCACGCCCTTGCCATGCGTTATTTGCCCACGCACGCGTTACGCCTGGCACTTCAAGCGCCCATTGTTCATAGTCAAACAGCGCACCACCTTGTGGTGGGTTACGCATCTTAAGCTGCAAGCGATACAACAAATCGCTGATAGATTCGATATCAGCGCCGCCTCGAAGACCATCCTTACCAACAATTGCATTCCCCTTTGCGCCCACGATGTTAGACATAGGGGTGAGTTCGACGCCGCTTTCGCAGTTGGTTGCTTTACCACTGCTTTGTGCTTTAACGCTAAGCGTCACTTGGCCGTCTTGCTCGGTGACTGCATTTTGCGCTGTGAATATGACGCCATCGCCGCGTTGAAAACGCTGACCTAGCAGCACCTGCGTGCCTGGGTTAACGCTAATCGATACAGGGCCAATGCTTGCACTGGACTTTTTACGGATAACGCCGCGACGCTCTGCGTGCTTAACTATCCACTCGTCGTCTGAGTTCTTGGTTGGGATGATTTGACGCGCAATCCACTCTTGGTGGTCGTAGGCATCTTTCATCATGGCCGAGTTTGCAAAGTTTAGGCTGCGCTCAATACTAAAAGGCAATCGCGCTTGACTGCCTTGTAGATAAAAATCAATGTCACCTTCGCCTTGTGCGATAAGTGATGATAACGATGGCGTGCTATAAGGCATGAAGTTGCGCCTCCCATAATTGACTAATGGCGTAGCTCATTGTGTTGTCGTCAGGTTTTACGATGCGGATATCAAAGCGCATCCAATCTTTATTCCAGACGCTAACCTCAACGAATACGCTCCTGGCGTACCCCTCAAGCACAAGAGGCTCTAGCGCTTCTTGTGCGTAATCTTTTGCATCAAACAAAACGCGAGGGACAATCTTTTCACGGTGAAGCAGCCATAAGCGGCTGCCTATTGGGTAGGGAAAGTAGGTGTCACCAGGCCAACCTCTGCGGTCTTTTGTTCGACCAGGTAACTCGTCATCGTCTAGTGCGCGACGGTCAGTAAAAAGCATCAAGATGACCAGTGTTAACCACGAGTCATCTTGCTTGATACCAGAGGAGCCCAGTTCAATATCTGAATGGTCTGTATGCCAGGTGAGTTTTGCGCTCATACTTGCCCTTTATGGGGCAGTAGGGGCCTTGGTTGGACGGTCTTCTGCGTCTAAATGCGAGTGCTTGCCTACATCGACGCTGGCTACTTTGAGCGTCTTGGTTGCGTTGATATCACCCGATTTAAGCGACTGGCTTTCCATACCACCATTGACCACTACTTTCCCGTTGAAGATTGTCTCATCAGCGTTAATAGTGTGCTTTGGTGTAGTTATAACCACTTCCGTCTCTAGGGTGAGATTCAATTTCTTTCCTGATAGATTGAATAAGCCATCTTTGGTCAAAATAAACAAATGGCCCTCAAGATGGTACAGGCCGGAATCACCTTGCTCACCACCTTGTGGTCTGGTTGTCTTATGGTCAACCGCAACGGCCACCATGGCATCACGATTTGCACCAGGACACACCACGATAGCCTCAGAGCCATCCGGTGGATAAGAAATACTGCCGTAGTTAACAAAGCGTTCCACGTTGTTGGGTGTTTCGCCCTCTAGTGCGATGAGTTGCAAGTTCTGGCGAGTGAGCGAGTTGTTGACCGTGGTCACTATCGCTCTATCTACCATGAGCTGCATACGGCGCTTCACTGGGGTAAGCAGCTTATTGGCGATTTGAGCAAACTCTACCATAGCATGGTACTCGCTGGCGGCTCAATACTCAGCGCATCGCTCGGCATGAGGGTTAATTGTGTTAGTTGGCCGTTATCACCTGCAACAAAACGAACCGCGACAATCAGCCACGTTGCATTGAGGTTTTGATATTCATCTTCAATTTTAACCAACACGTTTTCTCTCCATAGCTCTTGTCCATCATGATACCAACCCGCCACGGTAATTTGGGTCTGTGTGGATGAACCCACATCGCGAGTCTTTTGCCACTGACCGCGAAGAGTGGCCCCTTCGGCGGTGAAGGCATCCTCAGAGAGCACAATTTTAGGGCGGTGACGGTTTACCTCTGGGTCACGAATTAACATCGCTCTGCCGATGTTGTCAGCACTCGGTGAATCATCCATATCGCCGCCTGTATAACCTGCGCCCTTAATCATGTAAGTGTCATGACGGTTGCGCCAAGAAAAACGGCCCGCGGCGGCCAAGATATTGCCGCCAAGGGTTAACTTGGTCGATAGCACCTTTTGACTTGGCGCGGTTATTAATAAGTTACCTTGAGCGTTAGAGGTAATTAATGCGCTTTTCTGGCGAGCAGCGCGTCTTAGGTTGTCTTCAACGGTTTCGCCTTGCTCGATACGCCAAGAGGCAAAGAGTACGCGCTCATCAATCGCCGCATCGAGCAAATAAGGCGCGATAGTTTGCTGGCTGACAGAATCGATAACGTTAATACCAAAAGGGGCGCACAAGTCGCGAGCAATCTGCGTAAAGGTTACGTTTGTCCACTGACTGCCTTTGTACACGGCCGCGCAATCCACCAAGTCGCCCGTCTTATCACGCCCTGTTATTTGAATTTTCACTTCTTTCGAGCTGTACGTGGGGATAAAGTCATCGATGTGGCCTGATATCACCGTCGTGTGGTCAATCATCACCACGCAAGGCATACCAGGGTTAATCGTCATAGGCGCAGCTTCGCTCCATGTGCGCGTAAGACTTAAATCAAACTCACCTGCAAGGTTAATCAATGAGCGCGAGACGCTGACTTCTGTCCAGCCGTTATAGCGAACGCCATTAACCAATAAATAAACCTCAGCCATTTTTCACCACCGCAATCTCTACCGTTTCACCTTGCATCACAAAAGAGGGATGGCGTAGCTTGTTGCGCTTGATAATGCCATCGCGACTCTCTGTAGAGCCTGTTTCTTGATACGCCAGCAATGCAACCGGAATGGTCACATACGGCTTAATCTCGCGCACCTCTGGGAGCAACAATACACGCTCATCCACATCACGCTTTAACGCAATACGAACACCACGAAGGGCGCGCCATGATTGCATCATCCCGTTATTAAGCGAGGTTTGCGCTGTCTCATCGAGTGAGGCTTGCACTGCGTTCGATAACTC
>NZ_AFWE01000207.1 GCF_000222585.1 Vibrio scophthalmi LMG 19158
GCATATTCTTTGCTTAAGGCTTCTTTTTTATAGTCTTGCCACACATTGAAAGGAATAAGTAACGCTTTTGAAGCACTTAATCCAAGCCCCGTTGCTATGGTTAATATATCGTTAAGCAGTTCAAAATCATCGTTTACGCCATTTTCATCGGCCTCACCAAAGACAGACAGCCTGCGAAAATTGCTTTTTTTCAACACGCCGAGTAAGCAATCTAAAAACTCATCTAGACGTTCAGTATCAACCACTATTTCCGTTTTACCTTGGCAGCCAGGGCCAAACACTAGTCCAGCTTTTGCGATTACCAACAAAATACCGCCTTGAATCGCTAAGCGAAATTCAGCTTGAGCGCCAACCCCCGCAGCGGCGGCGAGTGAACCTTGGACTGATCCGAGCTTTTGTAAGTTGGTTACTTTCGGTTCCGGGTTATTTGGCTCAATTGTTTTCTTACTGCTGGGTGGCGTTGGTGGCGCCCAGTATACCGCAGCCGTGAGGCTACCTCCGGCTTCAACGCCGGCAAAAACATCCACGCTAGCAGAGGCTTCGGCGGCTATTTTCGCTTTTTCTGCGTCGTTTAAGCTAGCGTTGCCTAGGTTATAGCCATCACGCACATTGGGATCAAATAACCCTATGGTACTGCCCTTG
>NZ_AFWE01000206.1 GCF_000222585.1 Vibrio scophthalmi LMG 19158
CGCACGCACCGTGCCTGCAAATAGTGCTCCCATTCCGGCAATCGCGAACATACCCGGAGTGATTGGCAGTTCAGGAAACATTGTTGTGCGATAAGACCAAAGGCATAGCCGAATAGGGTACCTAGGGCCAACATTGGCGCAAAAATCCCACCGGGAGCGCCAGAGCCAAAACAGATCATGGTAGTGACGATTCGACCTGCAAATAACAATAACAAAAAGCCTGCCGCGTAATCGCCATTCGTGATGTTAGGAATGAGTGCGATGCCGCCGCCAGTCAACTCTGGCATATAAAGCAACATGATGCCAAAACTGCCGCCAATCAGTGAACCTGTCAGCAAGTAGCGTTTACGGTCATTATTGTGAAAACGAACAAACAGGTCTTGAGAGAAGGTCACTAATCGATTGAAGATGACGCCAAATATACCAAACAGACCGCCGAGCACTAAAAACAGCCATAAGGTATTGAGTTCTGGTGACTGGTATTGCGGCATAGTGATCACCGCTGATTGGCCATTGATATAGCGAAAAACAATATTGGCCGAAACCGAAGCGATGATCACCGCGCGAATCGATATAATCGAGTAACGAAACTGTGGTCGCATTTCTTCAACCACAAACATAATGCCGGCTAAAGGTGCGTTAAAGGCGGCAGCGAGGCCAGCGGCAGCACCGGATGCGAGTAATGAATGACGGGTATCATCATTCTTGATACGGAAAATGTCCGTCACCATGCGACCAATCGCCCCGCCCATTTGAACGGTTGGACCTTCACGGCCAAGCACCATCCCTGAGCCTAACGCGCCCATACCACCAAAAAATTTGACCGGAAGTACCCGCCACCAACGTACGGGACGGATGCCATCCATTGCGCCTTCAATTTCAGGAATGCCAGATCCGGCAGCTTCAGGCGCGAAACGGTGTACTAGATAATAACCCACAAACGCGAGAGCACCACTGATGATAAACGCCGCTAACCATAATGGTAATGCGCTACCAATCTCGGTTTTTAACCACTGGGTTCGGGTTTCAGAAACAAACTGAACGGCATGTTCAAAGTAGGTGCCAACAAAGCCTGCAAGCACCCCCACCACTAAGGACATCAGCAATACGGGGATTGGCGTGGTGTCTTTCGAGAGAAACTGATTAATCGCATCTTTAGGCATTTTTGCGAGAAACGATTGCTTAATTTGCTCTCTTTTAGTCATGGAATGTTGTACCTCTTCACTGGGTGGAACGTAAATACTCTTGAATTGGATGCTAAAATTATACGCCCTTACACCTCTAACTATAGCGACAAGAATGCAATATTGATTTCCATATTTGATTATTTGTGACCAATAGACATTAATGTGTTTGGTTGCTTATTTGTTGGATTTTTTAGCTATAAATCACACTTTGAAACTTGCGCTTTAGCTAAATTGAGCCATATTTAAGGTGTAAGGCAATGTGAACCAATTCGCATGGAGGAATAAATGCCTTACCTACAATTTGGATGGAATCAACAATTCATTTCTATAGCCTCGTTTTATATCAGAATGCATCTATAGACACTCTGATTCGCAAACTCACGATTGAGTAACGAGGGATAAGGCGCACTGATGGTGCGCCTTTTGTCATCTAGAGCATAGCCTAATGGTAGTGCCGCTAATTATCCGCCAGCCATTTTATCTACCAATCAAGCAATTAGCCTTGTAATGGGGCGTTTTCCTTCATACTGATACTGCAACCAAATGGAAGATAAGGGTATAATTTACCTAATATCAGTTCGGAGAATCGCAATGACGTTAAGAGTACCAACCAATATCATCACCGGATTTCTTGGTGTTGGCAAAACCACCACCATCTTAAACCTGCTAAAAAATAAACCTGCTAACGAGAAGTGGGCAGTATTGGTGAATGAGTTTGGTGAAATTGGTATTGATGGGGCGATATTGACTGATCAAGGCGCGTTGATCAAAGAAGTCCCAGGCGGCTGTATGTGTTGTACCGCAGGTGTGCCGATGTCTGTTGGTATTAATGCGTTACTGCGCCAAAAGCCGGACCGTCTCATCATTGAGCCCACTGGACTTGGTCATCCTAAGCAAGTTGTCGCAACGCTGACTTCCGAGCAGTATCAAAATTACGTTGACCTGAAAGCGACGATTGCTTTAGTTGATCCGCGTAATTTACTGATTGAAAAGTACATCACAAACCAAAATTTCAACGACCAACTTGATAGCGCTGATGTGGTGGTTGGTAACAAAGTCGATTTGTGTGCGGTGGCCGATATTGATGCGTTCAACGATTGGATCACCAATCAATCGCCGGCAAAGATCTTCAGTAAACTGGTTAAGCAGGGCGATCTCCCACTGGAAGTGTTGGATATCGAACGTGTACACGGCAGCGCATCAAGCCATATTGAACATCACCATCACGATCACGCCAGTCAAGAGCCACAATTTGAACTGCCACCGGGTGAAGCTTTTATTCGTCGTGAGAACAAAGGGCAGGGCTATTTTAGCTGTGGTTGGTTGTTTGGCGCAGAATATGAATTTGATTTTGATTTGTTGTTTTCAATGTTGTCAGATCTGACCGCTGAGCGTATCAAAGCAGTGGTGAATACCGATCAGGGTACTTATGCATTTAACGTGGCCAACGGTGTGGTGTCAGTCAATCAGATGAGTCTATCAGGCTTTGAATCACGCCTAGAAGTGATTGACTCTCAACTGATGCCTTGGGATCAATTAGAGGCGATTTTGCTGAAATTGTGCGGCATTACACCATCTGATTGCGACAAATAGCGTCGGACTATTTTGCCTAGATAAAAAGAAAGGGTGACGTTAGGTCACCCTTTTGCTTAATTCAGAGATCGCGACGCTATCTCGCGAGAATCATCAATTAACGTTTGTTCTTCAAGTAACGTTTACGGCGCTCTTCTTTCTTTTTGATCTTTTCTTCGAGCTTACGCGCTGTTTCAATTTCCACTTGCACCAGCTCTTCAGTGATCATCTCTGGGCGCTCAAGAGTGACTTGGCCCAACGTACCGCTACGCAGTTCATGCAGCAAAATTTCCGAGGCTTTGTGTAAATCAACACGACCACCAGAGCGCAGAGCTCCGCGACGACGGCCAATCTCTTCCATTAGCTCAACATCGCTTTCCGGCAATTCTTCGATCTGGTAACGCTCTTTCAGCTTTTCTGGATAAGCTTGCGCAAGGTATTCAACCGTGTAGAAAGCCACTTCGTCATATTCCATTGCCGTATCTTTTACTGCGCCGGTTGCGGCAAGGCGGAAACCGCTGTGTGGGTTTTCCACTTTTGGCCATAAAATCCCCGGAGTATCCGACAATACAACCCCATTTTGCAGGTTAATACGTTGCTGACGACGAGTCACCGCAGGTTGGTTACCAGTGATCGCAATAGTACGACCAGCCAGTGAGTTGATAATGGTCGATTTACCGACGTTAGGAATACCCATGATCATGGTGCGAATGTTTTTACCAATCTCTTCACGGTGTGGTGCCAGTTTTCGGCACAATTCTAGAATCTTTTGTACTTCTTGCGGCTGTGATGTGGTGATCGCCATCGCTTTAACATTTTGCTCTTTTTCCAGATGCTCAATCCAAAGTTGAGTCATTTCTGGATCGGCAAGATCACGTTTGTTCAGCACTTTTACTACCGGTTTATCACCACGTAGTTCGGAGATCATTGGGTTTTCACTACTAAATGGAATACGAGCATCTAGCACTTCGATGATGACATCGATTTGAGGGATCGCTTCTGCAATCTCCTTCTGTGCTTTGTGCATATGGCCAGGGAACCATTGGATTTTGCTGTTAAGCATATGTTTTTAAAGCTCTTTATTTTTTACGGTTGCTGCATGGGGTACATCATGGGGTACTAAACAACAAACTCAAAGGTAGTGGATTAATTATTATTCTTAAGATAAAAACAATAATAACGGGTAATAGTAGTAAGTTTATCGCAACAGTGCAGGGATATAAACTAATAATCTATGACGTGATTTTAAGCCAAGAAAGGGCTGTTAGGGTAATTAACTAGAATTATTGAAGTGTAGTTGGTAGAGATAAGATTCAAAGTGCATACAACGGTACGGAGTATCTAGCTATAAGTTGACCCTGTAAATAATTCTGTGTAACTGCTCTTGGTTACAACTATTCCGTTAGTCCGTCTTCGAACATAATCATAAAGCGGTTTAGAGATTGCTTTCAGTGATGGATTGGCATTGTTCATTGCTTTGAAGTATTCATAATCGCCAGATTCACCACCTTTCAAGCAGATTCATCTGCCGGGAACAGTTTATGGTTCTTGATCGCATTTCTGATCACGCTGCTCAGTGATTCAATCGCATTCGTGGTGTAGATAGCTTTACGGATATCAAAACAGAGTATTGAGATTGTCTCAATGAGCCGTCCAGAGGGTCGACTGATTTGAGTGTATTTTTTATCCCATTTATCACCAAAGTACTCTAACGCTAACAGGGCTTCATCTTCCGTCGTGGCTTGATAGATTTTTAAGTCTGCGGTAATGGTCATGTAGTCTTTCCATGGGACGTATTTCATTGAGTTTCAACATCCACATCTCAAGAAGTTCTTTCTGGCCTTTCATATTTACGCCGAGAGCGAGATAAATGGCTTTGTTGATGAACTGCTTGTTCTAACGTACTTGTACGACGATGCAGTCGAGATACACGATGGGATAGATCGCATCAAGCGGACGGGATTGCCACTCGACGACTTGTTCTAAAACAGCATCAGTATCCTTAGATATTAGACTGGCAGAGATATCGGCATCGTACATTTCTTTTAAAGTCGCGACGATTTCACGGGTAGTCATATCCCCGGCATACAAGCTTAAGATCTTGTCATCCATCGATTTGAATCGCGTCTGATGTTTATGAATGAGATTTGGTTCGAAAGACGTATTACGATCACTAGGAACTTCTAACTGAATCTCGCCGTCGTCTGTAATTAGGCGGGGTTAGATGAGTAACCGTTTCGACCATCATCTTAGTTAACATTCGCCCGAAGTCATCAAGATTTTAGGGAGCCTTAATTGACATAGCAGTTTCCCGAGTGAGGGCTTCTAG
>NZ_AFWE01000205.1 GCF_000222585.1 Vibrio scophthalmi LMG 19158
GGAATGACCCCTTAAAAGTAGACACTGAGGGTTAATTCATTAGTTCAAAATCTATGGGACTCACTCCACCTAGAGTCCCATGCCTTCTTACTGGATTGTAATACGTATCGATATAAAGTCGACTTTGCATTGTCATTTCCTGACGAGACATCCCACCTAGATTGCTAATCCACTCTTTTTTATACTGAGCAAAGAAGCTTTCTGAACAGGCATTATCCCAGCAATTTCCTTTACGCGACATACTCACGGTAATTGCCTTTTTCCGATGCCATCGTAAAGTTTCTATCGCTCGATATTGAACACCTTGGTCCGAATGAAACATTAACTTCCGGCCATCTGGTCGGCGGCTTTTCCATGCCTTATTCAGCGTTTTTAGCACTAAACAAGCGCTGTTTATACGACTTGTTGACCACCCGACCACCTTTCGCGAATACAAATCTAATATGACACAAAGGTAATTCCAGCCTTCTTTACATCGAACTTGAGTTATATCCGAAGCCCAAACTTGATTTGGCTTACTTACGTCAAATTGGCGGTTGAGAAGATTGTACGCAGGCATAAGCGTTTTCTGTCTAGGTGCTCGACCATGACGCTTTTTACTGGCCTTGGAACGATAACCTAATGACTGCAATAACCTTTGAACTCGCTTCTTATT
>NZ_AFWE01000204.1 GCF_000222585.1 Vibrio scophthalmi LMG 19158
TTTTTGGTCAGGCTTTCGAGCTAATAGTTTCGATCTAATGGCTTCGCGCTATAGGCCTAATTAATATCCCAGTAGGTTTCCTTCTGGTTATTGTGCGTCAGCGTGTAGGTGAGCGGTGCTCGGTCTTTCTCCATAATCCAAATTACGGCAATTAATTCATCGCAATGATTAGCAACACGAAGATCAAACTCTCCTTTACCATCAACAAGGCTGGATTTGAGTAAGCACATCTTAAAATCCAACTTGGTCAAATCGCCTTTGGCTGCACCATTATCACAAATTGAGATAAATGCTTTTTCGGTCGAAATGGCGGAGATATCAACATCAACGTCAACGTCATAGACTGACTCAAGATTATTATCTGCAGCAATATCTAAATCCGTCACTGATAAACGACTTGGTGGAGATGCCGGATTAGGAGCCGGGGTTGCTGTTGCTGGTGGAGTCGGTGCTGGCGCAGCACTTGAGCCACTACCGCTGTTACCACCGCTGTTACCACCGCCATCACCCCCCCCACAAGCTAATAGTGCTGCGGTAGCGGTGAGTAAAACTAAGGATTTAAAAGAGTTAGAAAAATGATTCATAGCTTGCCCCTTAGTCCGTGTAGGCTTTGTTGGTGATTGGGGTGACATACCAGCTTTGTTCGGTCAAACCTGATGGGTCTTGAGAGAAATCAGCAAATTTTGGATAGGTATCGAGAATGCTGATGGTTTCAAGTGGGTGCTGCCAGTCAAGCGGCAATTCAATCCCCCAAGGGAGTCCGTTACTGGTATGGAAATAAGTCCCTGCACCAGTATCTGTGGCGTCATCTTGCTTGCCCACGTAGCCATAATTGAACTTAGATGTTGGGGTTTTGTTTTTTAAATGAACTTCGAGCGCGCGACCGGGGAAACCTCCGCTGACTTGCAAACCAGTTTCACCATGATAGTAACCAGGGGTCGCAAAGATAAATGGGTCGTACGGGAACTCGGGCATACGAGCATTGCTAATTGGAGAGCTGAACGGAATAATAAGCTCCCAGCTTGGTCGATAGCTGGTGCCGCAACCCGCTTCGGTTCTAAACATGGTACATCCATCATCTTCACCGGATTCGGTCATCGACCATAAATCTTCATGAACAATGAGTACCGCATCTGTTGTGCCAGATTCAACAATGTCGGCCGATTGTAGCTCGCCATCAATATAGAGTTTGGCTGAATCGGTTTTGATATCATTTGGATCAACCCCCGGTAAGCGAATCGCAAAACCGGAACGATAGGTCCCACCAAGTGCGGCGATTTGGCCTTCGATTTTCAATTGGATTACTTCGTTATTCTGACTGTATTCGGTGTACTTGACGTTCATCAGTACATCGTTCATGTCGTAGTCGCCCATTTTCGGGAATTGGTCTTCATAAGCAAAGGTGGTGTAAGACGCACCTGAAGGGTAAGTCTCAACCGTGACACCTTGATCCGTCACCGAGACTAAGTGATCTTCCACTTCCCCTGCGCCGACACCACCGGTCGGGCCGACATCGTATGTGGTACTGAGACGGAAACGAGCCCAAGTATCACCGGCAAGCGCCCAGCTAGGCACAGAGATGTAGAGCTGGTTTTGACCATCATCGACAAATTCACTGTTGAGTACCAATTCATCATCATTGAACTCACCATCTTGGTCCCAGTCAATCCAGGCACTCAATACCCCTTCACCATCTGCACCATCGACTGTCGCGTATAAAAAGCTTGTTTCACCCACTTCGATCGGGACAGGGAAGGCAATACCATCTTCATCGTTGCTGCTGTCTGCGGTGTCGTCTGAGAGAGGGTAGACATAAGCTTCATTCTCACCATCGACAAGAGTGCCGAGTTTTAAGTCCGTGATGCCATGGCGAGCCCCGGAGGCCGCATAAGTGGTTCCGTAACTATCTGGCGCATCACCGAAATCGGTAGTGTCACCGGGGATCACCGCGGCGAGGGCACAACGGGCACCATCATTAGAGTTGCTCGACGGTCCATAGGCAAAGAATTCAGCGCTGGAATTATTGCCATCGATGGTCACTTTGAAGACATGGCCATTACCGTTATTACTCAGGTATAAGTTACCGTCGACATCAAAATATTGTGCGCCAAAAGCCAGACTGTGCCCGAGCGTACTGCTGTCGAGTATCTTGTTTAATTGTGTGCTGCTGCCTTCATTCACATCAATTTGATACAAGTAGCCTGAGTTGTCGACACTGTAAACAAAACCGTTATCGGGATGAAAGGCCATATCGAGAATACGAATATTACCCAACTCAGCGGACGTGGCGACTTTTGTCATAGCGGCCGTACTAATGTCGATACGAAATAATCCATAGTTGACTCGGTAGCCATACCAAGCATTCTCATCAACCGAGACATCACCCACGTAGAAAGAGGTTGGGCCGATACCTAAATTGCTGACGGTGATTGGGTTGGATGTCAGCTCTGAGCCAATACGGGTTAAAGAGTCTGCGCCGTAATCCCAGCCATAGATATAATCATCATGGACACTAAAACCGACACCATTGATTTTGGCACTACCGACGCCCCAAGAAAGAGCGGAGTAACTACCCACGTCTAGACTTACGCCATAGGCGATAGGTGTTCCTGATGGGTTTTGAATCAGAAAGGCTTGCGTGGGACAGGATGAAAATGGTGTGGCTGCGTGACTTGCCGTGCTGACCGCAAGCGCGGCGCATAGCAAGGGTAGGTGAATTCTTGCTTCTAGTTTACTCATGACTATCCCTTCATTTTAGAATGCGTAGGAAGGGAGTTGCATAGCTTGTACCATGTTGTTAGTTGTTGAATTTAAAAGAGTTTGTTTTTATATTCTCAATATGAAAAGCTAGGCGTTCATTTTTGAGAATTAAACTGATTGATAAAACCGTCGATGGAGTAGCCGATGCGTGTCGAATGTAAACTGATGGGGGATTCTCGTGCTTGGCGACGAGCTATTGCTGTTGTGTTCATCATCATCACACTCGCTGCTTGTAGCCACCAAGTGGAACAGAAAAGCACGTTCGATCCATTCTGCTCCTATGCGGTTAACGAACTTACCGATCAAATTTCGCCTTACTGCATCGATAATGCTGAGCAAAACGACCCTATCGCGGCCACTAATTTAGGCTATCTCTACTCAAAAGGAATGTTGGTGGAGCACGACCCTCAGCGCGCTATGGCTTTATATCATGTTGCTGCTGAGCAAGGCTTTCCGCAAGCGGAATATAATTTGGCTGAGTTATATCGAAGTGGAGTGTATGGTGAAGAGCGGCCAGATCTTGCTCGTTACTGGTATCAAAAATCGGCTGGTCAGTTACCCGTTGAGCAAAGGAAAGAAGCGGAATTTATGCTAGGTTTGCTGTGGTTAGAGGGCAGCGGAGGCGAGCAAGACTTGGCCATCGCAAAGCAATGGTTAGTTGAGAGCGTGGATCATGGTCACGCTGAGGCAGCGTATGTATTAGGCAATCTCTATTTAGACGAAGAGAATAACGTGATTGAAGCGATAAAGTGGTATCAAATCGCGATTGAACGAAATTTTGGCCCAGCGATGCATAAGATGGGGCTTTTATATGTGGATGGATCTCTTGGGGAGAACGACCCAGATAAAGCCAAACCGTGGCTGCTACGTGCTGCGACCTTAGGGTTACCAGAGGGGCAGGTTGATTTGGCAACGCTATTGTATAATAGCGCAGCCACCCGCTCGGATTATGTACAGTGTTATGTGTGGTTAAGCGCAGCCGATTCACAGGGTTTTGAACTAGCCAATCAGCGATTAAAGTTATTGCAGACAAAATTAACCGCGGGTGAACTAGAGCAAGCTCAAATATTGAGTCAGGCGTGTATTGAAAGTGCCTTTCAACGTTGCGAACCACAAGAGTAAGTATAGAAAACTGAGCCAATGAGGGTTTGATGATAGTTTGCGTTCATTTTCGCAATATGAGAAGCTTCAGCCCTATTTTGTGGTCAAACCGAGTGATTGAATATACATCATGATTATTGAATTTGAAGAGAAGCTACTGACGTTAATTGATGAGCGAATAGCGACCGCTTCGGATGATGAGCTGTTTGCTGGTGGCTACTTACGAGGGCATATTTCTTTGTCTGCTGCGACTTGCGAAGAAGAAGGTGTCAACGACGTAGATGAGTTGAAAAATCGTATCGTAGCAAGCTTAGAACAAGCCCGTGCGGAACTCACTCCGGCAGATCGTATTGTCGTTAATGATTTGTGGTTGGAACTCAGTAACCACGGCTAAACGACCGCTTTTTTACAATACGCATCCAGTCCAAGAAAGTCACACTTTACAACATTGTGGTTGTTGCTTATCGGTTCTGTTCTATGCTGAGCATGGAGCACTATTCAAATCGAAGGGACAGCCATAATGAATATCCTAGCTTTTGCAGCCTCAACAAGTTCAACCTCTATTAATAAAGCCCTCGCATCTTACGCCGCGCAGCAGTTAGCTCAACGAGTGGCTGAACCACAAGTGACCTTGCTTGATCTCAACCAATTTAACCTACCGCTGTTTAGTGAAGATGTTGAAAAAGAAATCGGCCAAGCACAAGACGCAGCTAACTTTCTGCAGCTGATTGCTCAGGCAGATGTTTTGATCATCTCGTTTGCTGAACACAATGGTTCTTACACCGCCGCTTACAAAAACCTATTTGATTGGGCATCACGCATTAACCCGCAAGTGTTCCAAAATACTCCGGCAATCTATTTGGCCACTTCACCTGGCCCTGGTGGAGCTCAAAATGTACTGGCGCAGGCAGTTGCTTCGGCTGGATACTTTGGCGCAGATGTTAAAGCGTCACTCTCCATTCCCAATTTTTATGACAACTTTGATTTGGCAACCGGTCAACTTAGCCAAGCAGATTTGGCTGAACAAGTTGTACAGTTAGTGGAAACGTTGCTCTAGCCCAGCTTAGTGTTGTGCATATTGACATATGAACGAGACAAAAATGCCGCCAGTTGATCTCTCCGATCAAAGGCGGCACTTTTTATTACCAATGTTCGATGAGCATCTATCGTTGGTAAATTGAGATTTAGTGCGTCAATTTATAGCACGTCAACTTAGAGCTCAGTGATTGCCTTACCTTTACGGAGTTTGCGCACCCACATACGGCTAGGATCAAGGGTCTCTAATACATCAACGGGTAGCGGTAGAGGATCGCCACAAATTTGTGAGGCTAACAGTTCAGCCATTAATGGGGCAGAACTTAAACCACGAGAACCCAACCCTAGCAAACAGAATAGATCTGGATAGTGTGGCGTAGGCTGTGCTTGCTCAAGATCCAGCTGAGCTAAATGTTCATATTGCGCTTTGACTTGCCCATAATCGGCCAGGTTACCAACAAACGGTAGATGGTCGCGACTGACGCAGCGGATGCCTTGTCGTGATTGATTACCTGACGTATCCACCGCTAATGGCCAGCTTTCATTAGGAACGCAGTGACGTAACTTATCACCATTTTCTTGTTGTGCTGTGGCATCAAATTGATAATCAAGGTGGCTTCGGTCGTAGCTGGCACCAATACAGTGTTGTTGGTTATTGGGATTCGCTGGCGTCATATAGCCATCATAACAAAGCACGCTTTTCAGTGAGCTTAATTCAGGCGTAGTAGGAATATGACTGACTTGCCCTTTGACTTGGCCAAGCGGGATATGCGCGCTCTGCTCGAAACTCGCAAACTCATTACCATTAGCAATGACCACACAATCATGGGTGACATCTCCCGCTTGACTGCTCAGTGTCCAATGGTCATCAATGCGCGTGATCGCGTCGATTTTGTGATTGTATTTAATCTTAAATCGAGCGTCTTTTGTCAATTCGTCAATCAGACCTTGAGTCAGTTGCGCCGGGCACAACCAGCCACCCAATGGATATTGAATGCTTTCCATCGTAATCGGCAAGCCAATCGCCGCACTGGTTTGCTCTGCGTCGAGGTGATGAATCAGCATAGGATCAAACCTGCCTTCAAGCATCTTGCTCAGTTTAGTGGTCGATTTTTCATCCCACATTAACTGAGTAATACCACACCAATCATGATCGAATGAGATTTTCTCTGCCGCTTGTTCAACAAACTGGCGCGCAAATAAAAAGCCCGGAGCGAAAACGCGTGATACGCCGCGATGTTCGCCGTTCAATAATGGGTAGACCGCGCCTTGGCGGTTGCCTGAAGCGCGTTGGGCCGCGTGCTCATCTTGGCAATAAAGAGTGACCTTTTGCCCACGGCGCAATAGGGCGGTTGCAAGCGTGGCGCTGGCGATTCCGCCACCAATAATGGCAATGTGTTCATGTTGACTGCTTGGAGTGCGATGAAACCAAGGTTTGAAGTTTGTCACGGCTTGACGCTCAGTCAGATTGCCTGCAATCATCTCCCGTTTGGTGCCATAGCCTTTGACTTTTTTCATCGCAAATCCGGCCTCGATTAAGCCTCGGCGGACAAAACCCGCGGCGGTAAAAGTCGCGCAGCTACAGTCTTGCTTCGCTAAACGCGCCATGCCATCAAACAGGTTTTGATTCCACATTTCCGGATTTTTGCTTGGCGCAAAGCCGTCGAGGAACCATGCATCGACCAAACCTTGTGCAGAAACAGGTACTAATGGCATGCAATCTTTGATATCACCAAACCAAAGGTCTAGAGTGATGGCACCATCAGCGAGTACAATACGCTGGCATTCAGGCACTGCGATCGGGTAGTGTTGTTGTAATTGAACAGCGTAGTCGGCCAGTTCAGGCCAAGACTGATGAGCTTTGATTAGGTCCGCTTTACTCAAAGGATACTTTTCAAAGCTAATAAAGTGCAGTTCTTTAAGAGGTGCATTGGGATGCTGTTGTCTAAATTGTTCGAACCATTGCCATACGGCAAGGAAATTTAGACCAGTGCCAAAGCCAGTTTCAGCAATCACAAAACGACGCTGGTCATATTCTTGCCATCTTTCTGGTAGATGATTTTGCTTGAGGAACACATACCGCGTTTCTTCCAAACCATTTACGTTAGAGAAATAGACGTCATCGAATTGGTCTGAAACGGGCGTGCCAGCTTCATTCCAGCCGAGTTGAGCATTGGTAATAGAAGTCATAGTGTCTGATTTTTGTGAATATCGACCATAAATATAGGTTGATTGTACGGTTTTAAGGGAAAGCTGACCACTTTTCCTAGCTAACTTAGTTATCATCTAGCGGTATCTTGAATTATAGGAATGTCATAATGAAACGAGTCGTAATCACCGGTATGGGTATTGTTTCAAGTATCGGTAACAACGTCGAAGAAGTTTTATCGTCTCTAAAAGCGGGTAAATCTGGCATCACTGCTTCAGAGCAGTTCAAAGAAAAAGGTCTACGTTCACAAGTATGGGGTGATCTTAAAATCAACCCTGCAGAGCATATTGATCGTAAGCAGATGCGCTTTATGGGTGATGCGGCGGCTTATGCATACCTATCAATGCAGCAAGCAATTGAAGACGCTGGCTTAGCCGAAGATCAAGTCTCTAACGACCGTACAGGTATCGTTGCAGGTTCAGGTGGTGCATCATCATTAAACCAAGCGGCAGCTGTAGATATTCTTCGCGAGAAAGGCGTAAAGCGTGTTGGTCCTTACATGGTACCTCGTACAATGTCTTCAACGGTTTCAGCTTGTCTAGCAACCCCATTTAAAATTCGCGGCGTGAACTACTCAATGAGTTCTGCGTGTGCCACATCAGCACACTGTATTGGCCACGCAATGGAGCTTATCCAATTAGGTAAGCAAGACATCGTATTTGCTGGTGGTGGTGAAGAGTTGGATTGGACATTGACGATGATGTTCGATGCGATGGGCGCACTATCGACCAAATATAACGATACTCCAGAAAAAGCATCGCGCACTTATGATGCGGACCGTGATGGTTTCGTTATCTCTGGTGGCGGCGGCATGATGGTGATCGAAGAGCTTGAGCACGCATTGGCTCGTGGCGCGAAAATCTATGGTGAAATCGTTGGTTACGGCGCGACATCAGATGGCTACGACATGGTAGCACCATCAGGTGAAGGCGCAGTACGTTGTATGAATATGGCGATGGCAGCGGTTGATGGCGTTGATTACGTGAACACGCATGGCACATCAACGCCAGTGGGTGACGTAAAAGAGCTTGGCGCTATCCAGCAAGTATTTGGTGGCAACAGCCCAGCAATCTCTGCAACCAAAGCAATGACAGGTCACGCACTTGGTGCTGCGGGTGTACACGAAGCGATTTACTCAACGCTAATGCTACACAACAACTTTATTGCGCCAAGCATTAACGTTGATAACCTTGATGAAGCGGCAGCTGGCCTAGATATCGTGACAGAAATGCGCGAAGCCGAGCTTACCACTGTGATGTCAAACAGTTTTGGTTTTGGCGGTACAAACGCGACGCTTGTGATTAAAAAATTTCAAGGTTAACTGATTTTGCCAGTCAACGTTGTTGGCATGGCAGCCAGTTTCCAGAGCTTGACTTAGGTAATGCTTAAGTCGAACAGACGCAGATTTTGGCTCATGGAGAGCGAGTCAAATTCCTTTTGTTCTGGATCTTACCGGCCTCAATTGAGGCCGGTTTTTTATGCGTCAAATATTGTTATCTTTCGGCCACTAAGCACATCGCACAATGAATTTCCCCATCTTGACCTGAAGATATGGTGACTTTCTCTCATCCGCAGGTGTACATCCACGCAACAGAGCTGGTATAACACTCTTCTAGACAGAAAGTTTTGCCGATTAATCCCCAACCGACGAATTCACGCAGATGAAAAAAATTCTTATAGATGAAAACATGCCTTATGCTGAGGCGCTTTTTAGCCAATTAGGCGAAGTGATTTTGAAGCCAGGTCGTAGCTTAACTGCCGATGACTTGATCGATGTTGATGCATTGATGATCCGCTCAGTCACTAAGGTAAATGCTGAATTGATCGCGAAAGCGAACAAGCTTAAGTTCGTCGGTACTGCAACCGCAGGCATGGATCATGTCGACCAAGTACTGATGATGGAGAAAGGCATCTTTTTCACCGCGGCGCCGGGTTGTAACAAGGTCGGTGTGGCGGAATATGTCTTCAGTGTCATGATGGTACTGGCGCAACAGCAGGGTTTTTCGGTCTTCGATAAAACCGTCGGTATTATTGGCGCTGGTCAAGTTGGTAGCTATTTACAGCAATGCTTAGAAGGGATCGGGATTAACGTACTCATTAATGATCCGCCTAAGCAGCGAGACGGCGACACCCGTCAGTTTACTGAATTGGATGAGCTGCTAGAGCGTGCAGACATTATCAGCTTGCATACGCCAATCACCCGTGAAGGGAATGATGCCACTCACCACTTGATCAATGACCAGGTATTGAATACGTTACGCGGTGACCAAATTTTGATCAATGCTGCGCGTGGCCCGGTGGTTGACAACCAAGCACTAAAACAACGTCTCGAGAAAAAAGATGGCTTTACCGCGGCTTTGGACGTATTTGAATTTGAACCAGATGTTGATATGGCACTTCTTCCTCTGTTAGCATTCGCCACCCCGCACGTTGCAGGCTACGGTTTAGAGGGCAAGGCGCGTGGCACGACCATGATTTTTAATAGTTATTGTGAGTATTTAGATGAGCCTTTGGTGGCCAGCGCACAAGAGCTACTGCCCGTCGCGCCGATTCCGCAACTAACGTTAGATCGTGGTTGGGATGAAGCGACACTGCACAATTTAACGCAAATCATCTATGATGTGCGTAAAGACGACGCATTATTCCGCCGTCAAATCCAACAGCCAGGCGCTTTCGATCAAATGCGTAAAACGTATTGGGATCGTCGTGAATATGGCGCTGTAAAGTTAGTCGGTGATTCAGAGTGTAATTTGGCACCGCTAGCGAAATTAGGTTTTCAAGTTGAGGTAATTAAATGAGCCAACAATATAACGTGGCCGTTTTTGGTGCGACAGGTGCTGTCGGTGAAACCATTCTAGAAGTATTGCAAGAGCGCAAGTTCCCAGTAGGTAACATTTACCTGTTGGCCAGTGAGCGCAGTGAAGGTCGAACTAGCCGCTTCAATGGAAAAACTGTACGCGTAGAAAATGTTGAAGATTTTGATTGGTCTCAAGTTCATATCGCACTATTTTCAGCGGGCGCTGAGCTTTCTGCAAAGTGGGCACCGATTGCGGCTGATGAAGGCGTTGTGGTTATCGATAACACCTCACAATTCCGTTATGAATATGATGTTCCTCTGGTTGTGCCAGAAGTAAACCCAGAAGCCATTGCTGAGTTCCGTAACCGTAACATCATCGCAAACCCGAACTGTTCGACCATTCAAATGGTTGTGGCTCTAAAACCGATTCAAGATGCTGTGGGTATTGAGCGTATTAACGTTTCAACTTACCAATCGGTATCCGGTGCGGGTAAAGCGGGTATTGATGAATTAGCCGGCCAAACTGCGCGCCTGCTGAACGGTGTGCCAGCAGAAAGCGAACACTTCTCGCAACAGATCGCGTTCAACTGTATTCCACAAATCGATCAGATGATGGAAAACGGTTACACCCGTGAAGAGATGAAAATGGTGTGGGAAACGCAGAAAATTTTCAACGATCCAGGCATCACAGTAAACCCAACGTGTGTACGTGTACCGGTATTCTACGGTCATGCAGAGTCACTTCATGTTGAAACTTGTGCGCCAATTGATGCTCAAGATGTAATCCAGCTGCTGGAAAATACTGAAGGCGTTGAAGTGTTCCAAGGTGATGACTTCCCGACTCAAGTACGTGATGCCGGTGGTAAAGACCATGTAATGGTTGGCCGAATCCGCAACGATATTAGCCACCACAGCGGTGTGAACCTATGGGTTGTCGCCGATAACGTGCGCAAAGGCGCTGCGACAAACGCGGTACAAATTGCCGAAGTACTGATTCGTGACTACTACTAATAGTCATACAATTGCTTAGCAAACTCTATGGGCCCTGCGTTTACGCGGGGCTTTTTTAATCAATCCTGAAAAAAATGTGTGAGATTAATGCGATTATTAAGCTAGGGACACATTTTTTGCCACAACGGCTATAGTTTTGCCCTCATGATCCGATATATTTAGCAGATCACTAAATTTATTTCCCATGAGCACCTAACTGAGCCATATATGCGTCGAATTCTCCAACGTCTCCTAATGCCAATCGCCTTAGTAGCCGTGACTCAGACAAACATCGTAAGTGCAGAAAGTATTCGCCTGACAGGGCCAAATGGTGAGCTGCAAAACTCGCCACAATACTCTGAACAGATTGCGCGCCATTCATCGGTCGCGAGTGAACCTTCACGCTTCTATGGACCAACCTCAGGGCAAGACACCCTATGGGGAATCTCATCGCGTCTTAAACCGTCTAATCAAGTGTCGGTGCAACAGACGCTGCTGGCGATCTATCAGCTCAACCCGCAAGCGTTTGAAAATCAGAACATTCATACTTTGATCCCGGGTAGCACCATTCGTGTTCCTTCGTTAGCACAGGTACAGAGCGTTTCGACTGATGAAGCGGTTCGTATTATGAACTTGCATCAAGCGCGTCTGGATGGCAATGAATCGGCAGCCGATAAAGCGAAACCCCAAGCGACTAAACCGTCTGTATCAAAGCCTCAGGTTACGCCATCTCAACCGAGTACGGCACCAAGCATCAAACCACAAGCCACTAAGCCAACTACTGTTAATAAAGCGCCACAAGTCGAGGCTTTAGAGCAGCAACTGACCAGTTCTGAATCCGAGTTAACCGCGCTGGAAGAGAAGAATCATCGCCTACGTTTGATGTTGGCAGAGGTGCAAACTGAAGTTGATGGCTTAAAAGAAGAGCTGGGTGATGAAAATCGCATTCGCTCAGAAGTGGAAAAACTATTAGAAGCAGAGCGTTTGCGCGTTGCCGAGCAACAAAGTAATGCCCCAAGTACGTTGGACAATATTCTTTCCAATGGCTGGCTGGTTGCTGGGCTTGCCATCGTTCCTGGTCTTTTGATTGGCCTGATGATCATGCTATTGCTTGGTCGTAAAAAGGCACAAGCACAGGCTCAAGCAGAACAAAACGATAATTCTCTGCCATCAATGGCTGCCGCTGCGTCAATGGCACCTTTGGCCGCTGGTGCCCTTGATGATGACGTCGAAGATGAACTGGATCTGGACGATGATCTGTTTGGTGAGTCAAGTGATGACGAAACATTGTTCTCAGATGAGCTTGATGGTGACACCGAAACGACGCAAGAAACGGATATCTTTGCTGGGTTAGATGACAGTGCGCTTGATTTCAACCTTGATGATGACGATGACAGCGACCCATTTGCCGCTATTGATGATGACGGCGATCTCGATGAGTCCTTGGCGTCGTTTGATGTCAGCTCCAATGGTATCAGCGTAGATAGTGGTGAAAAAGCGCTTGGCCTTGAAGAGATGGAGCGTGCGCTAAATGATGTAGTCATCGAAGATTCATCGGAAGATGACGACGGTTTCGATCTTTCAGACACTGGCGTGAGCCAAAGTGAGCTTGATGATCTGTTTAGCTCAGCGCTTGACGATATTGATGAGGACGAAGATAGCGCTGAACAAGCGATGCTCGATGAGTTGCTCAGTGAAAGCGCTGAGGGTGATGACGCATTCTCATTTGATAATTTGCTTGATGATCCCGAAGGGTTTGATTTAAGTGAAGACGATAGCGATTTTGCAAACCAAGCGATTACTTCAGATAGCGATATTGATGACCTATTCGCCCAAGTTCAAGCGGAGCAAGAGAGTGTTGCTGAGTCGCTTGAATCCGACATTTCAGCGACTGAACAACCAGATGAAGCATTACAGAAATTAGAAGATGAAAGTAACGCATTGTTTGATGAACTGTTCACCGAGTCTGCGGAAGATAGCCAATCAGAGCTGACGAATACTCAAATGCTCGATGAGCTGCTTGATTCTGATGAAAATGGTTTCGATCTCGACTCTGGTGAAGAAAGTATTGATCTGCTGGATGAATGGTTAGACGACAGTGATGAAGACGAAACACTGCAACTGTCTGATGACTCCACTGCGATGCTTGATGAGTTATTAGGAGAAGAGGACGAGCTAGACAGTGAAGTTAAGCCGAACTTAGAAGCTCAATCGGAAGAGCCTAACCTTGTGGAAAGCCCACAGGCGCAAAGCGAAGAGGGTTTAGCTTCAGAAGCTGATGACTTAGACGATATTGCGTTTGATCTCGACTCAGTCTCCATGTTGGATGAGTTGCTGGATGAAGAAGAGTTAGAGGAAAGTACCGCTAAGTCCGCGTATGACGCCGACAGTACGGATCTACTCGATGAACTGCTTGATGACCATAGTGACAACGACGATGCGTCGTTAAGCGTAGAAGATTTATCGGCCGATGATTTCGGTGACGATGGTATTGATCTGTTTGAAGAACTGCTCGAAATTGAAAAGAGTCAGCCGGAACAAGTTCAGTCGGAAGATAGCTTAGCAACGTTAGAGGCGGCAAGTGAGGTGCAATCAGCACCAGATGCGCAGCCAAGTAATGATGAAATAGAACAGCTGCTTGCATCAACAGGCACAGAGGCGGAAGATCCAACGCTTGGCGAACAAGCCGAGCCTGTAGAGCTTAACGATGAGCTAGAAGACATTGAAGAGACTGTTGTTGAAGAAGAAAAAGCATTTTCGAGCGATGACTTTTTGGATGACATGCTCAATGTGGCACCAGAATCGGATCCATTACTTGGTGAGTTCAATTTTGACCAACTGGAAGACGATGAACCAGTATCACCAGCACTTGGCACCGCGGAAAGTGTGAATGAATCCTCCCTGCCAGAGCCAGAGCCAGAGCCAGAGCCAGAGCCAGAGCCAGCGAAAGCGGCATTGCCAACGGTTGATAACGAATTTGGTACGCCAAGTGATGATGATTGGTTGTTTGATGGTGATAGTGACACCGCAGATGCATTAGCGGCGCTACAAGAGCAAACGCCTGCTGCGCCACTTGAGCAAGTGAATGAAACCGCTCAAATTGACGATTCACACAATGAACCGTTAACGCCAGAGCCAGCTCAATCAGCTGAACCTGAATTTGAGCCAGAGTTCGATTTTGTTGAGCAAGATGCCGAGACAGTCGACGTTGCAGAGGTGGAACCTGTCGCTAGCGAAGGTGATGGTTCTCAACACATTGATTCTGTCGATGCGCCTGACGCTCCATTGCCAGAGCCAGAGCCAGAGCCAGAGCATGAGGAACAAGCTGAGTCAGTTGATGTTGCAAACGATCTACCATTTGAGTTTGATGAACTTGAGTTACCTGAATTTGGTGAAGAAGAAGCGTTAGCTGACGCTGTTGAGCATCCAGCTGCTGATGATGCACAAGCGAATGAATCATCTTCAAGTGCGAGTGAAGAAGCCCTAGATGAGCCGCAAGACGAGAGTCAGGCTGCATCATCAGATGCGTTCGACGAAATTATCGGTGACGGCGTTTATGACAATGAAGCTGCTAGTGATGAAGCTCATAGCACAGAAACTGTCAGCCCTGAAAATATAGCTAACGAAGAGGTTGCCAACGACGAAAGAGATTCCGGCGAAGCGCCAATTGAGCAGCAGGCTGAAGCACTAGAAACTGAGCCACAAATCGCTCAATCAGACGATGAAGAACGTTTTGATTTTGATGACTTAGATCTACCTGAGTATGGCGAAGACGATGCAATAGCGGATTTCAAGGCTGAAATGCCAAATCAAGCCGCATCTATGGCCAATGAGTTATCAACTGAACCCGCGTTCAATTCTGAGTCAGAGTTAAGTGATGTTGATGGTGAAACTCGTTTTAGCTTTGATGATCTTGAGTTGCCTGAATATGGTGAAGCGGATGCATTGGCCGATGCGACAGCCGAAATGGAGCAAGACTCTGATGTCGCGCTTGTAGAAGCGCCTGTAGCAAATGAAGTCGTTACTCAGACGCCAGAGCCAGCGCCAGAATTATCTCAAGAGCAGACTCAAGAGCTGCCTCAAACGCAGTCTGATGAAGTGTTAGAGTTTGATACTGCTGACAATACAGCGTCAGATATCACTGAGACATTTGAATCTGCTGCAGACCCTGTAGAAGCGGAGGCGGCTGAGCAAGGATCGGCAGAGCAAGAACCAGCAGAGATTCGCGATGGTGAAATGCAGCAACAAAGTACTGCAGAAGAACCAGAAAGTGCGCCGAGCTTCAACTTTAACGATCTTGAGCCTGTTGACATTGATAACGCTGAGTTGGACCAACGTTTAGATGAACAAGACGTATTGTCTGGTTTATTTGGTGATGCTTCATCTCTAGAACCTGCTCCGCTTGAACCTCAAGAGCATAGAGATAATGCAGCGATTAAGTCTGATTATGATGAAAGCGCGTTTAATGAATTACTTGCAGAAGGCGATGATAGCTATACTCCAGTAGAGAAACCGATTGATCAGCGTGCCAGTGATTCGGCTGGAATGGATATCGATGCCATGCTGGAAATGGGCGGCGAAGATTGGAATGGCTTTAGCCTTTCTCCTGAGTTACAAGCGTCTATTTCGGATGATATTCCAGAAGAAGATCGCCATGCTTGGGATGAAGGTAACCAGCCTGCTCAAGCAAAAATCTCAAACGAAGATTGGGAAAATCAAGATGACCTGATCGACTTCAACCCACGTGACAATCAATATCGCACCATTGACGAATTGATGGCAGAGGTGGACCGCGAAGAAGGGCTGTTTAACCCAGACGAAGAAGCGCTAAAGTTAGATGTCGGTTTAAGTGATTTCCCTGATGTGATAGGTCAGATGTCTGATATTGATGTCGATAGTAATGCGGAAGCATCGGGTAAACTCGATCTGGCTAAAATCTACATGGAAATGAACGACGCTAGTGGTGCTAAAAAACTGTTGGAAGAGGCCATCGTCGATGGTAACGACGACATTCGCCGTGAGGCGAAGCGCCTAATTGACGCAATTAATGGTCGATAACAAACAATAAAGGGGCGAAAGCCCCTTTATCTTTAAGAGTGATATCCATAATAGCTTGATCTATAAATGAGTTGAGCTAGGAAATTTAACCGAACTTTACCGGGCGGCCACTTGAAGCCATGGTCAGTTTCGCTATACTGCCCGACCCATATTCCAAGAGAGTCCAAGATGAGAATCGCTTTAGGTATTGAGTATGATGGCACTCACTACTTTGGCTGGCAACGTCAAAGAGAAGTTCAAAGCGTGCAAGAAAAGCTTGAACGTGCATTAAGTTTAGTCGCCAATCATCCCATAGAAGTACAGTGTGCAGGTCGTACTGACGCTGGTGTGCACGGTACGGGTCAAGTCGTGCATTTTGATACCACAGCCAGCCGAAAAATGGTGGCTTGGACTATGGGTGCTAATGCTAACTTGCCAAAAGACATCGCGGTTCGTTGGGCAACAGAAGTGTCGGATGAGTTTCACGCGCGTTTCGCCGCGACAGCTCGTCGCTATCGCTACATCATATTTAATAGCAAGCTAAGACCAGGTATTTTGCATTCTGGAGTGAGCCACTACCATGGTGAATTGGACGAAGTCAAAATGCATCAGGCAGGCCAATACTTGTTAGGTGAGAATGATTTTACCTCTTTCCGTGCGATCCATTGTCAGTCACGAACGCCTTGGCGCAATATGATTCATTTGAACGTGACGCGTCATGGGCAATATGTGGTGATCGATATTAAAGCTAATGCCTTTGTTCACCATATGGTGCGCAACATCACCGGCAGCTTGCTGTGCGTCGGCCGCGGTGAGCAAGAGCCGGAATGGATCGATTGGCTGCTTAAAGCCAAAGATCGTAAGTTAGCTGGGGCAACGGCGAAAGCGGAAGGGCTCTATTTAGTCGATGTGGATTACCCGCAAGAGTATGGATTGCCTCGTGCACCGATCGGTCCGCTATTTTTGCCAGATAATTTGAACTAAATCTCGCTAATCTATTCATAATAAATAGAAATTATGTTTTATTAGTTCAATGAGAGACGGTGTGTGAAGAGTCAATAAAGCGAATGCGTGAGTGAGCAAAAATAGGTACAACCAGTTTTTTGTCTACACTTGGCATTTTATATGCTTTAATCCTCACGCATAAATTCAGTTTTTATATCTTTTGCATGGCGCGAAAGAGTGATAGAGAAAAGGTCTTCCATGAGTTGGCTTGAAAAGATTTTAGAAAAAAGCAATATCGTTAGTTCACGTAAAGCATCGATCCCAGAAGGGGTATGGACTAAATGTACATCATGTGAACAGGTGCTTTACCATGCTGAACTAGAGCGTAACCTAGAAGTATGTCCGAAATGTGACCATCATATGCGTATGAAGGCACGTCGTCGCTTGGAAACGTTCCTAGATGAAACCAATCGCGTTGAACTTGCGAATGAACTTGAGCCACAAGATAAGCTGAAGTTTAAAGATTCAAAGCGTTATAAAGATCGTCTGTCTGCAGCACAAAAAGCCAGTGGTGAGAAAGACGCCCTTGTTGTAATGCAAGGTGAAGTAATCGGTGTTCCGGTGGTTGCTTGTGCATTCGAATTCTCGTTCATGGGTGGCTCAATGGGTTCTGTTGTTGGTGCCCGTTTTGTTCGCGCTGTTGAAGCGGCAATGGAAAACAACTGCGGTCTAGTTTGTTTCTCTGCTTCTGGTGGCGCCCGTATGCAAGAGGCACTGATGTCTCTAATGCAAATGGCGAAAACCAGTGCGGCACTAGAGCGTTTATCGAAGAAGGGCTTGCCTTTTATCTCGGTTATGACTGATCCAACCATGGGTGGTGTATCTGCAAGTTTGGCAATGCTGGGTGACATTAATATCGGCGAGCCAAAAGCGCTGATCGGTTTTGCTGGTCGCCGCGTTATTGAACAAACGGTACGTGAAGATCTTCCTGAAGGTTTCCAACGCAGTGAGTTCCTACTTGAGCATGGTGCGATTGATATGATCGTCGATCGCCGAGAAATGCGTCAACGCGTGAGTAGCCTTTTAGCTAAATTGACCAATAACGCATCACCGTTGGTCGTTTCTGTGGATGATTCTCCACAAGAAGCTGAGTATTCTGTACCAGAAGCCGACGAAAAAGGGTAAAGTATCTCACTAACAAACAACCACGGATTTATTGGTTAAAGTTAGATGATTCAATCCCAAATTCCTCAAGCCACATCCCCACTTGCGATGTGGCTTGATTATTTAGCAGAGCTACATACCTCAGCGATTGATCTTGGTCTCGACCGAGTTCAAGCCGTCGCAAATAAAGCCCAATTGACTAAACCCGCACCGACGGTGATTACGGTTGCCGGTACCAACGGTAAAGGGTCTACCTGTGCATTAATGGAAGCCATTCTACTCGATGCTGGTTATTCGGTTGGCGTTTATAGTTCCCCACATCTCATTCGCTATAACGAACGCGTTCGCGTTAATGGCGTTGATCTTAGTGATGAAAAACATACCCAAGCTTTCGACTTTGTTGAACAGCAGCGTGGTGACATCAGTTTAAGCTTGTTTGAGTTTGGCACCCTTGCTGCTTTGCGCTTATTTCAAAGTGAAAAAGTGGATGTGGTATTACTTGAAGTGGGTTTAGGTGGGCGATTAGACGCCACCAACGTGGTTGATCATGATGTGTGTATCATCACCAGTTTGGCCATCGACCATGTTGATTGGCTTGGTGACGACATCAACGTGATTGGCTTTGAAAAGGCGGGTATTTTCCGTAGCGGTAAACCCGCTATCTGTGGTCAACCTAAAGCGCCCGCAACCGTTGCTGCTCATGCAGATGACATAAAGGCCGAGTTGTTCCAAGTGGGCATTCAGTATGACTATGCACTCACGGACAACAACACTTGGTGTTGGAGCCATGGCAGCTTTCAGTTAGATGACTTACCGCGACCAAGCCTACCTTTACCTAATGCTGCAACAGCACTGATGGCGCTCGCCAGTGCGCATCTCGACCTCTCTGATGTCAATATCGTGAATGGTCTACGCAATGCCTCACTGCCGGGTCGTATGCAGGTCATTCATCAAGCACCCACGGTGCTACTTGATGTTGCCCATAACCCGCACTCAGCCCAATATTTAGTCGAGCGATTGCAACAGCAATACCCGCAGCACACCATTCATATGGTGGTAGCGATGTTGCATGACAAAGACATTAAATCGACGCTTGAAATCTTAGCGCCAGTGGCTAGCCATTGGTACCCAGCCTCACTTACGGGACCTCGAGCGGCAAAAGCCGAAGAATTATGTCGTTATTTAGGTGCAGAACAAGCGCAATTTGCCACGCCTGTCGCTGCATTTGAAGCGGCAATGACAAAGGCTCACCAGCAAGATGTCATCATTGTTGTGGGATCATTCCATACCGTTGGTGAAGTGCTTGAATACTGGCAGAGCAAAGGAGAATAAATGGCAAGTAAATTTCAAAACCGCCTTGTCGGCACCATTATTTTGGTCTCGATTGGTGTGATCGTGTTGCCGGATGTATTAGATGGCAAAAAAACACATTACCAAGAAGAGATCGCTAGCATTCCGATTAAACCGGAGTTGCAAAGTGATGTGGAAACGTTCGAAGTGCTGGAGCCAGAAGACGACAGCGCGGCATTACCACCAACACCAGTGGAAGTTACATTAGAGGTAGAAGATCAAGGTGAGCAAGCTCAACTTGAAAATAAACCGTTGCCGGTGGTGGTAAAAGAAGTACCAGAACGCAATGAATACCAAGAGAGTGCTTGGATCATTCAATTGATGGCGCTGAAAAATGCTGAGAACGCGGAAAATGTGGTGAAAGATCTACAAAAGCGTGGTTATCAGGCGCATACCAAGCTAGATAATAGCTTTACGCGCGTGATTATTGGCCCAGATATTTCAAAAAATAAGCTCGAGCGCCAAATTAAGGAACTCGAAAAAATCACGGGCTCAAAAGGCCGATTGCTTAAATTTAAACCGTTAAATCCTTAAGAAAACGTTTGCGTCAGCGTTTTTTCTGTTAAAATGCGCGCAAACTGAAGATGTGAATACACATGAATTGGTTAGATATTGTCATTTTGAGTGTGATTGGCCTATCGGCTTTAATCAGCTTAGTTCGCGGCTTCGCTAAAGAAGCATTGTCATTGGTTATTTGGTTTGGTGCATTTTTTATCGCCAGTCAGTATTACAGTCGTTTGGCGGTTTACTTTACCAAGATCCAAGATGAGATGTTTCGCAATGGCGCAGCGATTGCTGCCTTGTTTGTTGCCACGCTAATTGTAGGAGCGTTGGTTAACTATGTACTTGGGCAGTTAATTCAGAAAACGGGTCTATCGGGTACCGACCGCGTGTTAGGTATCGTATTTGGTGGATTGCGAGGAGTGCTGATCGTTTCGGCGGTATTGTTCTTCGTTGATACTTTCACCACTTTCAATGATAGCGAATGGTGGACAAGCTCGGAGCTGGTTCCACACTTTAAGTTAATCATTGAGCCGTTTTTCGAACACCTACAAGCTTCATCGAGTTTCTTATCTGGCGCGTCATAGCGCGCCAGCCATTATCGCAAATCGAGGGTTAGGACATGTGTGGTATTGTTGGAATCGTGGGCACTTCGCCTGTAAATCAGTCTATTTATGACGCTTTGACTGTATTGCAGCACCGTGGCCAAGATGCCGCCGGTATTTGTACCATAGAAAGCAATCGTTTTCGTCTGCGCAAGGCGAACGGTTTAGTCAAAGATGTATTCGAAGCAAAACACATGCAAAGACTGCAAGGAGACGTTGGTATCGGCCATGTACGTTACCCAACCGCTGGCAGTTCAAGTGTCTCAGAAGCCCAACCTTTTTACGTAAACTCTCCATTCGGCATCACCCTCGCTCACAACGGTAACTTGACTAATGCACATTATGTGCGTGAAAAGTTGTTTGCTAAAGATCGCCGCCACCTAAACACCACCTCTGATTCGGAAGTGCTGCTTAACGTACTCGCACATGAAATTGATATGGTGAAAGGTAATGTGACATCAGAAGATGTTTTCCGCGCCGTGACAAACGTTCACCGTACTATTCGTGGTGCGTATGCGGTAACAGCAATGATCATTGGTCATGGTCTGGTTGCATTTCGTGATCCTAAAGGCATTCGCCCTCTATGCCTAGGTAAGCGTGAAGTAGAAGGTCGCACTGAATACATGGTGGCCTCTGAATCGGTGGCATTGGATGCGGTTGGTTTTGATTTCATCCGTGATGTTCTGCCGGGTGAAGCAATTTATGCCACTTTTGATGGTGAGTTATTTACTCAGCAATGCGCTGATCACCCAGAGCTAAATCCTTGCTTGTTTGAGTTCGTCTATTTTGCTCGCCCAGATTCGTTTATCGATAAAGTTTCCGTTTATTCTGCCCGTGTTGAGATGGGGAAAAAATTAGGTGAGCGTATTCGTGATGAATTTAGTCATCTCGATATTGATGTGGTCATTCCAATTCCTGAAACGTCATGTGATATAGCGCTGCAGATCGCTCAATTGATCGATAAACCGTATCGCCAAGGTTTTGTTAAAAACCGTTATGTCGGTCGTACCTTTATCATGCCTGGTCAGCAGCAACGCAAGAAATCGGTGCGTCGTAAGCTCAATGCGATTCGTTCGGAGTTTAAAGATAAAAATGTATTGTTAGTTGATGACTCGATCGTACGTGGTACCACTTCTGAGCAAATCATTGAGATGGCGCGAGATTCTGGTGCGAAGAAGGTCTTCATGGTTTCAGCGGCTCCAGAGATTCGCTTCCCGAACGTTTATGGTATCGATATGCCTAGTGCGAATGAACTGATTGCTCATGGGCGCGACAATGCTCAAATCTGTAAGCAAATCGGTGCCGACGAACTTATCTTCCAAACCCTAGAAGATTTGGTTAGCGCGGTTGGTTTAGGCAATTCAGATATTGCGAAGTTTGAAACGTCGGTATTTAGCGGTGAGTACGTGACTGGCGATATTACTCAGCAATATCTTGAGTATTTAGAGTCATTACGTTGCGATGATGCCAAATTGCAGGCTGAACTACAGCAAGACCTCGCTAGCCTAGAGTTGTATAACGAAGGCGCATAATTGCTAGAGAAATAAAACGGCTTCCCTTGGGAAGCCGTTTTTGTTTATTCATACCGTCAACGCAAATAAAGCTAGTAACAAAAACCTAGCTACGAAACCGATTTTTTTACCTGACTCAGTAAGAACAAGGCGCTGGCGCTGATCACCACCGAAGGGCCTGCTGGTGTGTCAAAGTGCCAAGAGAGTGTCAGACCAAGTAAGACGGCTATCGCTCCAAGAATAGAGGCCAGTATCGCCATTTGTTCCGGTGTTCGAGAAAAACGACGAGCCGTGGCTGCAGGGATGATCAATAGTGACGTCATGATCAAGGCACCAACAAACTTCATACCCACCGCGATCACTAAACCGACCAACAACATTAAAATCAAGCGCATTAGTTCGGTATCATGGCCTTCTACGGCAGCCAGTTCTTCATTGACCGTTGAGGAGAGTAGCGGACGCCAAAAAATCGCTAAAGCGATACCCACCACTGCGACACCGAGGTAGATAAAGATTAAATCGCTTGGTGAAACAGCCAGTAAGTCGCCAAATAAATAGCTCATCAAATCGATACGAACATTATCGAGAAAGCTAACCGCGACTAAGCCGAGCGATAATGAACTGTGGGCGAGAATACCTAATAGAGTATCAGTCGCTACCAGTTGCTGGCGCTGCAAAGTCACCAGCAATACTGCCAAAACTAAACAGCAAACGACCAGTGCGAGATAGAGGTTTACATCTAATAGAAAACCAAACGCCAATCCCATCAAAGAAGCGTGCGCTAATGTATCGCCAAAATAAGCCATTTTGCGCCATACGACGAAAGAGCCGAGTGGCCCTGCAATCAGGGCAATGCCAAGGCCTGCAAAAATAGAAGGCAGTAAAAACTCAATCATGGTGGTGATGTCCGTGTGAATGGTCTCCACAACATGATCCTTCCCCTTTAACGGGTTGGCCAGAAAGGTCATGGTGGTGGTGGTCGTGTTGATGATGATAAATGGCAATTTTTTCTTGGCGTGCTTGACCAAACAGTGCGATATATTTCGGGTGCTGAGCGACGGAGGCTGGTGCACCAGAGCAGCAGATATGGTGCTGCAGGCAAATAACATGGTCGGTTTTGGCCATCACTAAATGCAGATCGTGTGAGACCATAAAGACCGCGCAATGGAAGCGATGGCGGATAGTATCAATTAGGTCATAGAGATCAATTTGACCTTGCACATCAACACCTTGTGCTGGCTCATCGAGTACTAATAGCTGTGGGCGTTGGAGCAGCGCACGTGATAGTAGTACGCGTTGTGTTTCGCCACCCGATAATGAATGCATGTTGGCTTTGAGCAGGTGTGATGCCCCCACCAAACCAAGTGATTCTTGAATTTCTTGCTGGCTATAGCGTCCCGCCAAGCGTAAAAAACGTTCCACGTCGAGAGGTAAAGAATCATTCAGTTTGAGCTTTTGTGGGACGTAACCGATTTTTAGCCCTTTTGGCCTATTAATGGTTCCCTGTGAACAACGCTGTAAACCTAGCAAGACTTTAACCAGTGTCGATTTTCCTGCACCATTTGGCCCTATAAGGGTGGTGATTTCGCCACTTTTTAAACTTACGCTAACATTATCGAGTACTTTGCGTTCACCGAACTGAACGCAAATATTAGTAAGGTCGACTAACGAGGTCATGAATGGAACTCATTTGCAATTGAATATTGTTATAATGTAACATTTATCACTTACAAATTCTATAAGTCACGATGTGGTTAACTGATGAAAAAACGAATTACCCTCGCACTGGCATTATCCAGTTCGACAGCTATGGCTCAAGAGCCAGTGGTTTTAACCAGCATTAAGCCGATACAGATGATCACTCAAGAGTTAATGATTGATGTCGGTCAACCGGAAGTCTTACTTAATTCTAATGCTTCACCACACGACTATGCATTGCGTCCATCGGATGTAAAAAAAGTAGCCTCTGCGGATTTAGTGATTTGGTTCGGCCATGATTTGGAACCTTTTTTAGACAAGGTCGTGACTAAGCAAGAACATGTTCTTGAACTGTCGAAAATCGATGGCTTACCCCTACATGAATTTGATGGAGATCATACCGATCATGATGGACACGATCATGGCAGTCATGACCCACACTTTTGGCTTGGTTACCAGCCGACACAACAAGTTGCCAAGGCAATCACTGAGCAATTGAAACAGCTTGATAGCGATCACGCGACACAGTATGAAGCAAATTATCAACGTTTCACTCAGCGACTCGCGACTCAGCGAGAAGAGCTTACAGAGCGTTTAGCGCCAGTAAAAAATGTAGGCTACTTTGTTTTTCACGATGCCTATGGTTATTTTGAACAAGATTACGGCTTAAATCATTTGGGGCATTTTACCGTCAGTCCTGATCGCAAGCCAGGGGCGAAAACCCTGATTCGTATCCGTACGGCATTAGCTGATAAACAGGCAAAGTGCGTTTTTGCAGAACCACAATTTACACCAGCGGTGGTGAAGTCTGTTGTACGCGGAAGTAACGCTAAAGTGGGAGTATTAGATCCTATTGGCTCAGATGTTGAAGTCAAAGCAGGGAGTTACTTCACATTTATTGATCAGATGGCTAATGACTTTATCACGTGTTTAGCGCAATAGATCGCTATTGATAGTTTTTCCAATAAAACACAACGGTTTAGGTATTCTTCGCGATACGAATGCAATAGAATAAACAGCACACTTTATCATTGAGCGCTACGGATTAGCGCTCATTGTTTGCTTTTCGTTATGCTGCTAAGGAATTAGCTGGTGAAAAAAGCCTTTTGGGCCGTGCTGCTCTATTTCTTTTCAAATATTACGCTCGCATTTGATTCTACGCCATCGGTGTTCTATCCGTTACCGACGGAGAATCAAGGGCGCATCTTTGCTGCAAAAAATCTATTTCTAGCACCTGGTGGTGGTCTTTGGATTCATGACGTCCGAGATAAGGTGTTATTTTTTGATGGTAGAACGGTTTCGCCAAAACAAGGCTCAGTTTTGCCTTATCCAACCGAACATTTTCAATTTCAAGCCAACAGTTTCTGGACTTATCAAGCAAACCAGGTTTACCGTTCTGTTTCTCACCAACAACGTGAAGTGATTTTTAGTCTGCCTCCCGGTAGTGAAATCAACAAACTTGGTAGTAATAAAGACTACATCTGGGTGACTGACGACAGTCATTTCTACGCTTATCAAATTTCTACTGGTGAACTTGAAACCCATTCACTTATGGGCTTGTATCGATTCAATGATTCCACCAAAATTCGCGTAAATGACGCGCTCAAAGTAAAAAAGAAGTGGATTTTAGCCACTCAAAGTGGGGTGTACCTGTCTGAAGAGTCGGGTTTTAGCCATGTTTCACGTTCTAAAAACCGCAATATTTCCAAGCTCTATTTCTCTGAAAGTCGCCGTGAGTTACTACTAGGTTCAAGTAACGGCGCGGTGGTGTTTGACTTATATGATAGCCGTGGCCCCAAATTTATTATTCCTTCTCCTCGCGTTACCGCTTTTGCCGAAACCAAACAAGCCTACTGGATTGGCACAGAAAATGGTTTGTATGTTTATTCATTCTTGAGCGGAAATATCACTAAGTACTCTGGTGAGCAGGATGTAGGGTATGCATTAGTGGGGCGGAAAATTAATGCGATTATTAATGATAATGTTGGTGGAATATGGATAGCGACCAACAAAGGCATTCAATATTACTCGTTGTTTGGTGATAAATTTGAGCGTTTTCCAACCAATGAATTTCAGTTGCGTGTCGGCCATGACACGGATCATGGGCAACTGAAGAATTTGGTACCGATGGAACAAATTCCTGGTTATTGGGTTATTTCAGAATATGGGCTGCAACGAATCAAAAGTGGGGAAGAAAGTGTTAAACAAGTGATTCATCGAGGTTTGGTTTATGATCTTGTTGAAGCCGATAGTTTACTATGGGTAGCAACTTCGCAAGGGATGCAGGTATTTGATGCGATTAGCGGTGAGCGCTATGAAGATTTTAGTTTGCCAAGCCTATTATTAGAACAAAATACTTCACTCCTTGCACGAGGCAATGACAATAGCTTATGGGGTGTCAGCGACGGTAAGCTATGGCGCTATAATATCTCCAGCCAACGCGTCACCGAATATGGTGATAGTTGGCTTTCTGCCAATTACCCTTCTTCGCGAATTACTTATCTGATGGTTTCGAGTAATGATCACTTATTGATTGGTACTGAGCATGGTATTTATATGCTACGTGAAGGACAGATCCATTTTGTTGCCGAGAGCGCTCAGTTTGGCGTGGTACTCAATATGGAAGAGGGAGAAAACGACCAAGTGTGGGTTGCCAGCAATTATGGTGTCAATATTCTCGATGTGAGAAATGCTCAGTTAGCGCCCCTGACGTTAATCGACGAACATATCAACCCGCAATGTTTGCTGAGAAACAATTCAGGAATGTGGCTCACCTCTTCATCCGGCCTATCGCATTACTCGATGAAAGGAAAGTTTGTCTCTCACTACAGCCAACCATTTGGAGTGATTAACAATGAGTTCCAAAATGGCTTCTGTCTGCCTGATAGCAGCAATTCAGAGTCGTTGTTAATCGGCTCATGGCATAGTCTTGTTCGAGTTAATAGTGAAGACCTTGTCGTTAGCCCTCTACCTGAAGCGAAAGTGATATTCTCACAAGTCAAAATTAACCAAAACTTGGTCTCATTTGGCTCGATTGCGCAAGCCGAAATTGTGGCACCTTATGGCGATTCGATCAGCGTGCAGATGGGTATACTCCCGTATGTGAATGGCTCGATTCTGGAGTACCGCCTCAATGATGAAACGCACTGGACTCAGTTGGATGGCTACCAAATTTTAATGGAAGGTCTGGCACCAGGAGAATATGAGCTCTATGTACGGCCCGTTGTGAATGGTGTCGAACGAGGCAGCACTAAAAGTATTGCTTTCTATGTGACAGAGCCTTGGTATCTGACCGCGGCTGCGATTACAGGGTATGTGCTTGTTGTTATCGTAGTTCTGTCGGTCATTATCTTTTTCCGTTCTCGAGTGATGAACCGATCTAACCGCGAGTTGAAGGCTCAAGTAGCCTTGAAAACCAATCAGCTACGACATCAAAGCCGTATTTTGCTAACTAACAATCATCAATTACGTAAGCAGCTTCAAGTCAGAAGAATTATTTTCACTCAAGCGATTCAATCGTTTAGAGAACGCCTTTCACATGCGAAGTCCACGCAATCAGGGCAAGATGAGAGTCAACAAAATCGAATTATTGATAGAATTTCAAGTGAGCTTGAATTGCTTATCAATGTGAGAGAGTCGCAAAGTGATGAACTAGCGGCGTACAATCTATCACTGATCTTCTTATCTATTGTGGATGGTTGGCGTGATGACTTTGCCAAGGCTGGGATTAGCATTGAAATCGATGCCGGGACTCAGCAAGGTCAGTATGTATTGTTGGAATATTTCAATCTGGATGTTTTGTTTAATTTATTGATGGATGGTTTGGTTAAACGTTGCTTTAGGCATCAAGTTGTCCATGTCGCTATTGAGCACGGTGATGAGAGTGTGACACTCATCATACGTGATCATGGCTTAGTGATAGAGCATGAGAAAGACAGCAGTTGGTCTGAAGTCGTCAGTTTAGTTGAAGCCAGTGGTGGTAAACTATTACTACAAAGTGTCGATGGGCAGAATAGTGTCATGTTGACGTGGCAAAGCAGCCAAGGGTTTGATGAAAATTCGGTAATGGAGTTTAGTCATATTCCGTCAATGCTTGATAGCGGTGAGTCTGGGAAAAATTCGGATCCTTGGATCGATAAATTAGAAGAATTGGTTAGATTACATTTTTCTAATCCAGACTTCGGTACTTCTACCGCTGCGAAGTTGATGTTCGTTTCCGAACGAAGCTTACAACGTCGCTTTAAAAATGCCACACAACGTACCTTTACTGATTATCTAAGTGAAGTTCGCCTTGACCATGCTTGTCGACGTCTTCTCGCTGGGGAAAAAGTGTCTGATGTTGCTTTTGCTAGCGGCTTTAATGATCCATCCTATTTTAGCCAACGGTTTAAACACCGTTTTGGTGTCTCTCCAACTCAGTTTGTTGAGGAGCAGGATCCGCATATTGAAGTAGGGTCGGGAATTTAGACTTTCAAGCAATGATTAGTGATACAACAAAAAAG
>NZ_AFWE01000203.1 GCF_000222585.1 Vibrio scophthalmi LMG 19158
CAACTGCATTGCACATTTACATACGCCCCCATTAATGCCATCAGTGATTGCAGAAGCGATGATCGCCGCGCTCAATCAATCAATGGATTCATGGGATCAAGCCTCTGCTGCAACTTATGTTGAACAGAAAGTCGTAGACTGGATGTGTGGCAAGTTCCAACTTGGCGCTCAAGCGGATGGCATTTTTACCAGTGGTGGCACGCAGAGCAATTTAATGGGCTTACTGCTTGCTCGCGATCGCATTGCCGATAAGCTCGCAGAGCATTCTATTCAGAAGCAAGGTTTACCTACATTTGCCAACAAACTTCGCATTCTGTGCTCGAAAAAATCCCATTTTACGGTGCAAAAATCTGCTTCGTTACTGGGGTTAGGAGAGCAGAGTGTTTGCTGTGTTGATGCCCATCCTAATGGCACCATGAAAATCGATTCATTGGCAGCCGAGCTTGAGCAATTGAACCAACAAGGTTTGATGCCATTCTGCGTAGTGGGCACTGCCGGTACAACCGATCACGGCGCGATTGATGATCTTACCGCCATTGCTCAACTCGCCGCACAACATCAACTTTGGTTCCATGTTGATAGTGCTTATGGTGGGGCGCTTATTTTAAGCAGTCATAAAGCGCGCTTAGCGGGTATCGAATTAGCCGATTCTGTCAGTGTCGATTTCCATAAATTGTTCTATCAAACCATCAGTTGTGGCGCGGTGTTACTTAAAGATAAAGCCAACTTTAAGTACCTGCTACACCACGCGGATTATCTCAATCGTGAACATGATGAGTTGCCTAATTTGGTTGATAAATCGATCGCAACCACCAAGCGATTTGATGCGCTGAAAGTGTTCATGACCATGCAATGTGTCGGGCCTACGGCGCTAGGGCAAATGGTCGATCATTTGATTGTACAAACTCAACAGGTGGCGGATCGAATTAGACATGATGCGAGTTTAGAGCTTTTGGCTGAGCCATCACTATCAACGGTGTTGTTCCGAGTGGTGAGTGACGATGTCACCGATCTTGATCAGCTCAACCAAACCCTGCGATTAGAAGCCCTCACACGAGGTATTGCCGTGCTTGGTGAAACCGTGGTGGAGGGGAAATCCGCATTAAAATTCACGTTATTAAATCCGTGCTTAACCATGGCGGACTTTGAAGCTTTACTTGAAAAAATCAACACACTAGCAAGCGAGCTAGTCAACAAGAGGTAATGGAAAACGATGGCTATTCTACAAATTGGAGCTGGTGGCGTTGGTTGGGTAATTGCACATAAAGCGGCGCAAAATAACGATGTATTAGGTGATATTACGATTGCTTCTCGCACCGTAGCGAAATGTGAAAAAATCATTGAGTCAATTAAAGCTAAAAACAATGCCAAAGACTCAAGCAAGTTGCTGCAAGCACGCGCGGTGAACGCGGATGATGTTGATGCATTGGTTGCATTGATTAAAGAGGTTGAGCCTGACTTGGTAATCAATGCCGGCCCTCCTTGGGTCAACATGGCAATCATGGAAGCGTGTTATCGAGCGAAAGTCTCGTATCTTGATACTTCTGTTGCGGTGGATCTATGCAGTGAAGGGCAGCAAGTACCAGAAGCCTATGATTGGCAATGGGACTACCGCGAAAAGTTCGCTCAAGCAGGTATTACCGGTATTTTAGGTGCAGGTTTCGATCCTGGTGTGGTTTCCGTTTTTGCAGCTTACGCTGTGAAGCACCTGTTTGATGAAATTGACACCATCGATGTAATGGATGTGAATGCTGGTGACCATGGTAAAAAATTTGCGACTAACTTCGATCCTGAAACCAACATGTTAGAAATTCAGGGTGACTCCTTTTACTGGGAGAATGAAGAATGGAAGCAAGTTCCCTGTCATTCGCGCATGTTGGAGTTTGATTTCCCTAACTGTGGAACGCATAAAGTTTACTCAATGGCGCACGATGAAGTTCGTTCCATGAAGGAGTTTATCCCGGCTAAACGTATTGAGTTTTGGATGGGTTTTGGCGACCGATACCTCAATTACTTTAACTGTATGCGTGATATTGGCCTGCTAAGCCCAGAACCGCTCACTCTGCATGATGGTGCGGTTGTTCAACCTTTGCATGTTCTTAAGGCGCTATTGCCGGATCCAACCTCGTTGGCTCCAGGGTACACGGGACTAACGTGCATTGGGACTTGGGTTCAAGGGCGTAAAGACGGTAAACCTCGTAGTGTCTTCATTTATAACAATGCCGATCATGAAGTGGCGTATGACGACGTTGAGCATCAAGCGATCGCCTACACAACGGGCGTACCTGCCATTACTGCTGCGCTGCAATACTTCCGTGGTGAGTGGGCAGACGCCGGGGTGTTTAATATGGAACAGCTTGACCCGGATCCGTTTCTTGAAACCATGCCATCAATTGGTTTGACGTGGGGTGTACAAGAGTTAGAACCAGGTCAGCCTGAGATTCATACGCTGAAATAAGCGTTGATATTGCTCTGTGAGAGTTAGGTACTCAGCATGATTCGGGATCTTGCCTTTAGGGGCTAAGATTCCGGATTTGTGCTTGGGGCACAATCCGGAATGACGACTGCGGTTAGATTGAATATTTCTCTGTCATTGGTCATCCCGTGCAGCGAGGCACGAGCGTGATACGGGATCTTGCCTTTGGAGGCGAGATTCGTACTTATGTTTGAGAGATGATCTGGAATAACAAAAATTACATATAGCGCCTTCATACAGACAGAAGGCGAGAAAGGATTATATGCAGCAGAACGATTTTAAAACCCCTTACTTCATGATTAACGAAGATAAGTTGGTCGAAAACCTAGAAAAAGCGAAGCGCCTAAAAGAAGCGTCTGGCGTAAAGTTAGTCTTAGCGTTGAAGTGTTTTTCAACGTGGGGCGTATTTGACATTATCAAACCTTATCTTGATGGTACGACAAGCTCCGGGCCCTACGAAGTGAAGTTAGGTTATGAAACTTTTGGGGGGGAAACACACGCCTATAGTGTTGGTTACAGTGAAGATGATGTGCGTGATGTGGCAGATATCTGCGATAAGATGATTTTTAACTCACAGTCTCAACTTGCCGCCTATCGCCATATTGTCGAGGGTAAAGCCTCACTGGGTTTACGTTTGAATCCCGGTGTTAGTTATGCTGGTCAAGATCTGGCGAACCCGGCTCGTCAGTATTCTCGCTTAGGTGTACAAACTGATCATATCGACCCTGTGGTGTTTGATTCAATCAATGGCGTGATGTTCCACATGAACTGTGAGAACAAAGATGTTGATGCATTTATCGCGCTTTTAGACGCGATATCACTTAATTTTGGTACGTATTTAGACCAGTTGGACTGGGTTAGCTTAGGCGGAGGGGTCTTCTTCACATGGCCGGGCTATGATATCGATAAGTTAGCTTTGGCATTGAAATCGTTCTCAACCAAACATGGGGTGCAACTTTATTTGGAGCCGGGCGAGGCAATCATTACCCAAACAACAGACTTAGTTGTCACGGTGGTGGATATTGTCGATAACGGCAAGAAAACCGCAATTGTCGACTCGGCAACAGAAGCGCACCGCTTAGATACGCTGATCTACAATGAGCCTGCCTCGCTACTTGAAGCCGATGAATCTGGGGCGCATGAGTACATTATTGGTTCTTGTTCTTGTTTGGCGGGCGATCAGTTTTGTGTGGCACGTTTTGCCGCTCCACTTGAGATCGGACAACGGCTTCATATCTTAGACAGTGCGGGTTACACCATGGTCAAGCTCAATTGGTTTAATGGCTTACGTATGCCTAGTGTCTATTGCCAACGTAGTAATGGCGAAGTAGAGAAAATCAATCAATTCGATTATTCAGATTTTAAACGCACACTCAGCCTGTGGAGCGTTAACTAGAGATTTAGCCCGCATTTGCGGGCTTTTTTGAATCTGACTATGGTTAAGTTGTTAGGCCAGATATATGTGAGTTTGCTAATGCTCGTGAGAATTTAGGCGATTTTAAAGCGAGCAAGAGTTTGGTCTAGTTGGTGAGAAAGATCGGCTAAACTTTCACTCTCTTGAGCTAAATAGTTGGCGGCGTGGGACATTTCGACCGCGGAATCATTAATTCCAGTAACATTGCGGTTCATATCTTCTGCGACGGAACTTTGCTCTTCCGCAGCGGTAGCAATTTGCATTGCTTTATCGCTGACATGTTGTATATGGCTCACGATCATATCGAGATCGCTGCCAGCTTTCTCCGCTAACTCAACGCTATTTTGTGCCAATGACTGGCTGGTTTCCATTGCTGAAACGGTGGAAATAGCCAGTTGTTGCAGCTGGTCGATGGTTGTTTGTATTTCCTTCGTCGAATCATGGGTTCGGCTGGCTAGATTGCGTACTTCATCGGCAACAACAGCAAAGCCACGTCCTTGATCACCTGCTCGAGCAGCCTCAATCGCCGCGTTTAACGCTAGTAAGTTGGTTTGCTCAGAGATGCCGCTAATCACAGCAGTCACATCGCCAATTTCCATCACCCCTTGTTTGAGTTTGCTGACTTGATCGGAAGCGTGTACCAACTCATCAGACAAAGACTTAATACAATCGACGCTGGAGTGAACATCTTTATCACCCATGCCGGCTTCATAGGTCGCATCTCGCGTGTCATGAGCAGTCTCTTCAGCATGGCTCGCAACGTCAGCCACGGTCGCACTCATTTGATTCATCGCGGTGGCGAGTTGGGTGAGTTGATCTTGTTGTGCTGATACGGCATGGCTGGTTTCCTCGGCAGAAGACGCTATTTGAGCAGCAACATGAGCTACGTTTTGTGAACCTTGTGCAGACTCTGCCAGTGCGTGGTTGACTGCGTTAACACTGGCGTTGATATGTTCTGCGACCTTACCAATTTCATCCTTGCCAATGACAGGCACCTTTGCAGTCAAATCTCCTTTTGCAACCAGTGCCATCGTTTGATTGATTTTAGCCATTGGCCCAACAATCGAGCGTGTAATGAGGAGACCGAGAGTCGCCATGACGAAGATGACCGTTAGTGATGCGATGGCCATCTTGATAAGTTGGGAGAGAATAGAAGTGTTGATGTCATCAAGCAGCATTCCTGAGCCAAGTATCCATCCCCAAGAAGGGTAGCCTTTTACTATTGAGAGTTTGTCGGCAGACGCCCCTGATTGATTTTGCCAAGGGTAAGTAACAGCTCCAGAACCACCATTTCGCGCAGTATCAACCATTTCAAACCAGAACTGTTCGCGTTCGTTACGCTGATTTCCCATTTGCTGGCCCTCAAGATCGGGCCGAATAGGATGAGCGAGAACTTTTCTTTGCTCGTTCATCACGAATAGATAATTATTGCCATCAAAGCGTAATGCACGAATCAGGTTTTTTGCTTCTCGCTGGGCGGTCGTTTTAGGTAAGGTTTGTTCTAGGTGGCGGATTTGTGAGAGAGTACTGTCGATTACGGCACTGAGTCTTGCCTCTCGCTCTGAGATTAAATTGTCCTTCAGGCTTTTACTCGCGATAAATAATAAGCAAAGAGAGCCGATAATACTGGCAATAATAATGATGGTCAGTTTATGGCTAACTTTAATGTTATTGAGCTTCGATATCATAGCGCGCTCCTTTGGCTATTGGGTCGTATACTGCAAATTAACTACCACTTTAGTGTTATTAATGTAGGTTCTAGGTAAATAGTGGCTGGAAAAATGTGATATTGGGCAGAAAAAGAGAGGAGTGTTATCTAGTGCAAATTTTAAGCAAAAAAAAGGAAGCTGATAGCTTCCTTTCATAGAATTGGTACGGATTTTACTAAGTTTTTTATTAGTAAAGCACTTGCTGGCTCGGTTTGTTCACTGGGTTTGAAGGCAGCTACTGCTCAACGATGACCCGAGTATCCTCACTTAGAGATTCGAGCTCTTTGGCTACATCGGCTATTTCGACATCACTTGGCAAGCGCAATGCGATGGTTGAGGTGAATAGGCTAGAGCTAATACCACCACCACCGGCGATGAATACGCGTTGGCAATCCATATCGAGAATGTTAATCCCTTGGCCATCTAGCACTTGGGTTATCTCATTGACGATACCGGCGCGGTCATTGGCATCGAGTCTCAATTGGAAAATACGCTCAGCGCTGTGTTTTAGGTTGTCTGCCTCAACAATTTGTACGAGTAAATCAGGTTGTTGCTTGAACGCATCTTGAACGATCTGTGCATTTTCAGTAGGGAGCTCAACTTTAATCACAGCTGCGACTTGCTCTTCAATAAAGTTTACTTTGCTTATTAACCACTTGCCGCCATTTTCATGTGTGACAGCTGCGAGCTGTTTAATCGTTGCAGGCGTCGCTTTACCGACGAAGTTAGCAATGAAAGTTGTCGTCATAATTTACCTCCAAAATGCTTGTGCGGAGCGGGGCGCAATCGCTCTAAATTGTGCTTACAGAGCGTATTGCCGATATATTCAGTGTAGAAGCCAACACGCTCTAGCGTTTGATTTAGGTCAATTTTTTGCCCTAATTTGAGATCTGGCTTACCAATATCAAATATCAAGCACAAAAAAAGCGGTTCGTAGAACCGCTTGATATGAAAATCATTGTCTCGAGTGACGAGTTAGAAAGTCACCTTGAGTTCCATTCCATAGAACTGACTGTCGTAGTTGGCACCGGCATCTAGGGCAAACTTGGCCGCGTCTTGATTACCAAACCAAGGTTTGCTGCTAAATTGAAAGTCAGCACTGCCACCCCAAGCACCAGAAACCCAACCATGAATATGGCCGACAGGATTGAGGAAAAATAGGGTTACGTCGCCCATGGTTTCGGAACCAAGCACTTCGCCACCGGATGCGACAATATCTTGCTCAGTTTCAAACATCAATTCGCCGACTACAGCACCAAAAAATGGAGTGATAAAGAGATCTTGCCACGATGGGACTTCAGCAAATGCTTCGACACCGTATTCCCAGAAAAAAGTCGATAAAACGGCAGAATAGAGGAAGGAATCAAACTCGTTAAAACCGGCATGTCGCGCAGCTGTGTAGTAGACGCCACCAAAATACGGATGCATCACATAATTCAGGACGTGCTCATCACGATCCCAAACTGGGCCGGCACTGACGTTATCGGCCCATTTTTTACCGAGATTGGCGATGTCGCGATCTTCTTCATCCCATTTGGTGATTGATTCAGGTAGCATGGTCATCAAACCGACGGTAACGACGCTCAAACCTAATACGGTATAAGTCTGTTCTTTAAGGTATTGCCAGTCACGGCCATCTGAAACTTGCAGGTATCTTGGTAATTCTGGGTCACTGAGATCTAATTGTGAGTCGTCATAACTTAATGAAAATGCATCTGTAGGTTGTGAATAACCATAGCTATTGCTATAAAGATGCTCATTAAGTTGAGAGTCAACGGTATATGAAAACTCATAGTGTCCATTTATGTCATTAGCATTGGCACAAGCTGAAAGCGATAACATCAAAGCACCGAGGTTTTTATTTAGCACGTAACGACTCCACGTCTATTATATTTAGTGATTATCGTCACAATTATCTAATAATTTCGCCTACTTAGAAACAATAATTTAGCGAAATTTTACTGAACGATACCGTTATAGAAAATAGTGGTTTTTTGTTAAAATATAAATAGATAGTCGTTAAATTTTCTTATTTTAAGGAAAGTTATGTTAAAAATAGCAATGCTAAGCACCGGCGAAGAGGTATTACACGGCGATATTGTCGATACCAACGCAGCTTGGCTGTCTGAGCAGTTTTTTCAAAAAGGTTTCGCATTAACAAAGCGCTCTACAGTGGGAGACTCGCTTGGATCACTTGCGGAAGAACTGTTAATGCTGAGTTTTAACAGCGATATTGTAGTGGTCAATGGTGGTTTAGGACCAACTTGTGATGATGTCAGTACGGAAGCCGCTGCGGTTGCCGCTGAGGTGGATCTTGAACTCTATCCGCAATGGTTAGAGCGTCTAGAAGCTTTTTTCGCTTCTCGTGGTATGAGCATGCCAGAAAGCAATCGTAAACAAGCTATGCTGCCAGTCGGCTCGACGCTTCTCGACAACCCGATAGGAACGGCATGTGGCTTTAAAATGCGCATCAATGAATGCGACTTTTACTTTACACCGGGTGTGCCAAGCGAATTTAAGCGTATGACTCTTGAGCAAATCATCCCAGATATGAAGTTACAGCATCGTGATGTACTTGGTCTTGATTGCAGTCGTTTATATACCTTAGGCACGTCGGAATCTGCTTTATCTGACAAGCTGGATAAAGTGCAATTACCATCCGGTTATAGTCTTGGTTATCGCTCATATTTACCGTTTATCGAAGTCAAATTGTTTGGCCCTAAAGGGGAGTTGGATACGCGCCTAAAATTGATGCAGCTGATTTTCAAATTGATTGATGGCAGCGTGGTGAGCGTAGATGAACCCATGCATGCTCACGTAGGCAATTTGATCAGCGATAAGAAGTTTTCTATTTCAGTTGCTGAGCGTTCAACGCAGGGCCGTTTAGCAACCTGGTTACACTCTAATGAAAAAGCCGCTGAGTATTGTGGCCATGGTTGGGTGCTGGGTGGTCAGGTTTCCGTGGGCGGTAATGAAAGTGATGTTTTAGCGGAAACACTCGCTCTCGCAGGAGCAACCAAAGATAAATGCGCCACTGACATTGCGATTGTAACGGGGCAGTTGATAGAAAAAACCTTTACTTTGGCCTTAGCAACCCCAGAAGGCGAGTGGGGACAAACTTTGTCGTTTAACCGAGTTTATAATCGTGATGATCAAGCATTACTGATCACGACGATTGCCGCTGATATGTTGCGTCGCTATTTATCGAGTAAAACCATGTTTGCCCAATACAGTTCTTTGACGCGTGAAAAAGAAATGTATATCCCTCAAAGCGTTTTAAACTCACGTTTCTAACGTGATCCAATGTTGAATCAAGTCTAAAACTGCCTCAATTGTGTAGAGCTTAGAAGAAAATCATCTAAGCTCTAATTATCTGAATTTAAAGGATAATTTAATAATTCTTCTTTTTGCGACAGGCAAAGTTTTCATTTGATCTTAAACTGAATGTTCTTCTGCCAAAATGCACAAGGAGGGTGGCATGTATCAACAGTCGAAGATCTTAGTGTGGTACCAAGTGGCAAGTCAAAAAGTTATCTTAGGGGAGGCATCGAGCCGCAAATATCATGATGCTCATTCGATTTGGCGTCGTGCTCCTGAGGAAGACGAGCATCAGCAAGAGATGGGGTATCGTTTGTCGCTATTTGATGATGGCGGTCGTGAAGTGGCCGGAAAAGCAATCTCAATGGGAACGGCAGATCAGCTTCTATTAGGTGTCGATATCGATTAATTGGTGTCGTTGTGGGAACCATCGGCAATACGATGTATACAGCGATTATAGATTTGATTAATAATAAGGCCAGCGATTGCTGGCCTTATTATTGATAATATCGAACAGAAACAACGCTAAGCACGTTTCTCTTTGAGCTTGTAAGCAACCGCTTCTAAGGCCACATCACTTTTGGCTCTTGTCACACAAGGTAAGATTTCATCTTCTTGCGTATATGCCATAGCAAAACCAACATATTCAACTTCACCTGAGCTTAGCTTGCAGCGGCAAGCACCGCAATGACCATCTCGGCAGTTGTATTCGACTTCCATGCCAGCAGCTTCCATTGTTTCTAATAAAGTATTAGATGCGTTGGTCGTGATGGTATGCAGTCCGTTGATTTTGACTTTAGCCATTACAGTTCGAAATCCTTAAAGTCGTCAGCTTTCGCATCGCTTTCAATTTGGCCAACAAGGTAAGATGAAATCTCAGCTTCTTGTGGTGCAACCTGTACGTTATCTGAAGACAACCAAGCATTAATCCATGGAATTGGGTTAGAGGTTGCTTCTGGGTAAGCCGTTGGCAGACCAACAGCATTCATGCGTACGTTAGTGATGTACTCAACGTATTGACATAGAATGTCTTTGTTCAAACCAATCATTGAGCCGTCTTTGAATAGGTATTCAGCCCACTCTTTTTCTTGCTCAGCCGCTTCTTTAAACAAGTCAAAACATTCTTGTTTACACTCTTCAGCCACTTGCATGAATGAGAAGTCATCTTGGCCATTACGCAAGATGTTAATCATGTGCTGTGTGCCAGTTAGGTGCAGTGCTTCATCACGAGCAATGAGCTTGATGATTTTTGCGTTACCTTCCATCAGTTCACGTTCTGCAAAGGCAAACGAACAAGCAAAGCTAACGTAGAAACGAATTGCTTCTAGTGCGTTCACGGACATCAAACAAACGTAAAGTTTCTTCTTCAGCTCGTACTTGCTGATTTTTACTTCTTCGCCGTTGATTTGATGAGTCCCTTCGCCGTAACGGTGATAATCATTGGTCATTTCGATCAAGTCATCGTAGTAACGAGCGATGTCTTTTGCGCGTTTCAGAATGTGCTCATTCTCAACGATGTCATCGAAGATAAGACCTGGATCGTTAACGATGTTACGAATGATATGCGTGTACGAACGCGAGTGGATCGTTTCAGAGAACGACCATGTTTCAATCCAAGTTTCTAGCTCTGGTAAAGATACCAGCGGAAGTAGGGCAACGTTTGGACTACGGCCTTGGATTGAATCCAACAGTGTTTGGTACTTCAAGTTAGAGATGAAAATGTGTTTTTCATGATCGGGTAACTTGTTGTAGTCAATACGGTCGCTCGATACATCAACTTCTTCTGGACGCCAGAAGAAAGAAAGTTGTTTTTCGATCAGTTTTTCGAAAATTTCAAATTTTTGTTGGTCGTAGCGTGCAACGTTAACCGATTGACCAAGAAACATAGGTTCTTTTAGTTGGTCGTTTTTTGTATGGTTAAAAGTACTGTAAGCCATGATGCCTCAATTCCTTTTAAGCCCCTCGAATCTCAAGGGGCGTATGTTCGTTATTAATAAATGTTCTATAGAGTTACTGAGCTGAGATTAGATCTTACAGCCGCCGCCTTCACAATCTTCTTCTACAGGTTGAACTGCATCTTTCTGATCGTCTTTAGCGCCATCGCGAGTGTTGTGGTAGTAAAGCGTCTTCACACCATATTTGTATGCGGTCAGCAAATCTTGTAGCAACTTCGTCATCGGTACTTTACCGCTTTCAAAACGGCTTGGGTCGTAGTTGGTATTGGCAGAGATCGCTTGGTCTACGAATTTTTGCATGATACCGACTAGGTGTAAGTAACCATCGTTTGAACCGATGTTCCAAAGTAGCTCGTAATTGTCTTTTAGGTTAACGAAGTCAGGTACAACCTGCTTCAAGATACCGTCTTTAGAAGCTTTAACCGAAACATAACCACGTGGTGGCTCGATACCGTTGGTCGCGTTAGAGATCTGAGAAGAGGTCTCAGATGGCATTAGCGCGGTTAGGGTAGAGTTACGCAGACCGTGAGTCATAATTTCTTGGCGAAGTTCATCCCAATCGTAATGCAGTGCTTCATCACAGATAAGGTCGATATCTTTCTTGTAAGTGTCGATAGGCAATAGGCCTTTCGCATAGTTTGTTTCATCAAACAGTGGGCACTTGCCTTGCTCTTTAGCCAGCTCAACAGACGCTTTCAATAGGTAGTATTGAATCGCTTCGAACGTACGGTGAGTAAGACCGTTCGCGCTGCCGTCTGAGTATTTCACGCCGTTTTTCGCTAGGTAGTATGCGTAGTTGATAACACCCACACCTAAGGTACGACGGTTCATGGTTGACTTGTACGCCGCTGGTAGCGGGTAGTCTTGGTAATCCAGCAAAGCATCTAGGGCACGAACCACAAGCTCAGACAATTCTTGCAGATCATCCAGTTCGTTGATTTTACCAAGGTTGAAGGCTGAAAGAGTACAAAGGGCGATTTCGCCAGAGTCATCTTCAACGTTAACCAAAGGTTTGGTTGGTAGTGCAATCTCCAAACATAGATTTGATTGGCGAATTGGTGCGACTTCTGAATCAAACGGGCTGTGAGTATTACAGTGGTCTACGTTTTGAATGTAGATACGACCCGTTGATGCACGCTCTTGCATTAGCAAAGAGAACATTTCGATCGCTTTTACGCTCTCTTTTTTGATCGCTGGATCATTTTCGTACTGTACGTATAGACGCTCGAATTCCGCTTGGTTTTCGAAGAACGCATCATATAGGCCCGGAACGTCAGATGGCGAGAATAGGGTAATGTTGCCGCCTTGAACTAAACGTTGGTACATCAGCTTGTTCAGCTGTACACCGTAGTCCATATGACGAACACGGTTCTCTTCAACGCCACGGTTGTTCTTTAGAATCATCAAAGAACGCGCTTCGCCGTGCCACATTGGGTAGAACACAGTCGCAGCACCACCACGAACACCACCTTGAGAACAGCATTTAACTGCCGTTTGGAAGTATTTGTAGAACGGGATACAACCAGTGTGGAATGCTTCACCGCCACGGATTTCAGAACCGAGCGCACGAATACGACCCGCGTTGATACCAATACCAGCACGTTGAGAAACGTAACGAACAATTGAGCTTGCCGTTGCGTTGATTGAATCTAAGCTATCACCACACTCGATAAGAACACATGAGCTGAACTGACGAGTAGGGGTACGTACACCAGACATGATCGGTGTAGGTAAAGAAATTTTGAATGTTGAAGTCGCATCGTAGAAACGCTTAACGTAGTCAAGACGAGTTTCTTTTGGATAATTAGCGAATAAACAAGCAGACACCAAGATATAAAGGAACTGAGCACTTTCATAAATTTCGCCAGAGACACGGTTTTGCACGAAGTATTTACCTTCGAGCTGTTTTACCGCCGCGTATGAAAAGTCAAGATCGCGTGTATGCTGAAGGTAAGCACCAAGCTCATTAAGTTCTGCTTTGGTGTAATCTTCCAGAATGTGGCTATCGTACTTGCCCATTTCTACCAGACGAGAAACGTGATCGAATAGCGCTGGTGGCTCATATTGACCATACGCTTTTTTACGTAGGTGGAATACGGCAAGACGAGCGGCTAGGTATTGATAGTCTGGCGTTTCTTCAGAGATTAAGTCGGCTGCAGACTTAATGATGGTCTCGTGAATGTCAGAGGTCGTGATGCCGTCGTAGAACTGAATGTGAGCTTTTAGTTCTACCTGTGAAACTGAAACGTTATCTAGACCTTCGGCTGCCCATGTAATTACACGGTGAAGTTTTTCTAGATCAATATTTTCTTTGCGGCCATCGCGCTTGGTGACGGTGAGTTGTTGGTTCATTCTGATTCTTTTCCCTAACAAAACTGATTAAAGCCGAATTTTCGTGTAATTGTTGTAAAATCGTGTTCGGCTTTGCGAGCAAAATCTATCTATATATTGTAGTGCAAACACAAGATATAGGGGTAATCTTGTCTGCGGGTTACAAGATAGTGCTATCGGGGACGATTTTCAAGTTGAAGATCTTGGATGACTTGTGGATAACTGACAAAAACAAAAAAAACAGTAAGTGGATACTAACTCACGAAATAAGGCCGGATTTGAAGGTATAAAAATACCGTTTTTGAATCGGTTTAAACTTAACCGTAAACAAAAATAAATATCTTGATCTTCGAGAAAAATTGAGTGTGATTTTGTTGCTGTACAAAGTGGAATCGATCGCACGAAAAACATGCAAAAAAACTCAAAAAAGGCGGACATTTTGTGCGACCGCCTCAAATTGGTTAAACGTTCATCAAGCGTCTGTTTTGCAGGTGTGGACGATATAATTAACGTCGACGTTCTTGCCTAACTTATAACGGCCAGTGATTGGGTTATAATGTAAGCCAGTAATGCCTAATTCAATAAGATCCGTTTGATCGATCATTTTGATCATCTCAGATGGACGAATGAATTTTTCGTGGTCATGAGTACCATCAGGCACGATTTTCAATAGTTTTTCTGCACCGACGATCGCGAATAGGTACGATTTGATATTGCGGTTTAGTGTGGAGAAAAAAACGTGGCCGTTAGGCTTAACCAATGCAGCACAAGATCGAATCACTGAAAGTGGGTCTGGTACGTGCTCAAGCATTTCCATACAGGTCACTACATCGTATGTACCGGCATGTTCAACCGCGTGGTCTTCAATTGTGCTACGGATGTAATCTAATTTAGTGCCGGTTTCAAGCGCGTGAAGACGAGCGACTTCAAGTGGCTCTTTACCCATATCTAAACCGGTGACGATAGCACCTTCACGCGCCATGCTTTCAGCGAGGATGCCGCCGCCACAACCAACATCAAGTACTTTCTTACCAAATAGACCATCTGCGCATTCCATTACGTAGTTCAAACGCAAAGGGTTGATTTGGTGCAGAGGTTTGAATTCCCCCTCTAAATCCCACCAGCGTGACGCCATCTCTTCAAACTTTTTGATCTCGCTCGGATCTACGTTTTGTGTTTTTGTCATAATCCATCTATCTATTTGGCAAACTTCGTTTGGCATTATAGCGACAAAATGCTTCCTCTCCATAGTCAAAGCAAGTTTTCTCCAAAACTGCTGAAAATGTAACCACTAATCAGCGGCATATATGCACTGTGTGCAAATTCTCAGCAGTTGAATCACAACAAAGCTCACAACCTGATAAAAGGAGAGGGAAAGTGATGCCGAAGTGACGATTTATATGTTATATTTTTGCACCTTACACGAATCGTATTTACGATCTGAAAATAGAGGGATAATGGCTCTATGAGCGATTTAGCTAAAGAGATCACGCCCGTAAACATTGAAGATGAGCTTAGAGGTTCATACCTCGACTACGCGATGTCAGTCATCGTGGGTCGTGCTCTTCCTGATGTGCGTGATGGCCTAAAACCAGTACACCGCCGCGTTCTATTCGCGATGAATGTACTAGGCAACGATTGGAATAAACCATATAAAAAATCTGCCCGTGTTGTTGGCGACGTAATCGGTAAATATCACCCACACGGTGATATTGCAGTATACGAATCGATTGTTCGTATGGCGCAGCCGTTCTCACTACGCTATATGCTAGTTGACGGTCAAGGCAACTTTGGTTCAGTCGATGGCGATTCAGCAGCGGCAATGCGTTACACCGAAGTTCGTATGTCAAAAATCGCCGGTGAGTTGTTGACGGATCTTGAGAAAGAAACTGTCGATTTCGTACCGAACTATGACGGCACGGAACAGATCCCAGCGGTTCTACCGACAAAAATTCCTAACCTATTGGTAAACGGTTCTTCCGGTATCGCAGTAGGTATGGCAACAAACATTCCTCCGCATAACCTGACGGAAGTGATTGACGGCTGTTTGGCATACATCAATAACGAAGAAATTACGATTGATGAGCTGATGGATTACATCCCAGGCCCAGACTTCCCAACAGCAGCTTTGATCAGCGGCCGTAAAGGCATCGTCGATGCATACAAAACGGGTCGCGGTAAGATCTACATGCGCTCAAAAGCGGAGATCGAAACTGAGAAAAATGGTCGCGAAACCATTATTGTTAGTGAAATCCCGTACCAAGTGAACAAAGCTCGCTTGATTGAAAAAATCGCGGAGCTGGTTAAAGACAAGAAAGTAGAAGGCATCAGTGCATTACGTGACGAATCTGATAAAGATGGTATGCGTATTGTTATTGAATGTAAGCGTGATGCAGTCGGTGAAGTGGTTCTAAACAACCTTTACGCTCAAACTCAGCTGCAAACGACTTTCGGTATCAACATGGTTGCGCTAGACCATGGTCAGCCTAAGTTATTCAACCTAAAAGAGATGTTGAAGTGCTTCGTTGACCACCGCCGTGAAGTGGTGACTCGCCGTACTATCTTTGAATTGAAGAAAGCACGCGAGCGCGCACATATCCTTGAAGCGCTTGCGCTTGCTCTGGCGAATATCGATGAAATCATCGAGCTGATTCGTAACGCAGCAACACCAGCCGAAGCGAAAGCAGGGCTAATTGCTCGTGGTTGGGACCTTGGCAACGTAGCAGCGATGCTTGAAAGTGCTGGCAACGACGCAGCGCGTCCAGATTGGTTAGAGCCAGAGTTCGGTATTCGTGATGGCCAATACTTCTTAACTGAGACTCAAGCACAAGCCATTCTAGAACTTCGTCTACACCGTCTAACCGGTCTAGAGCACGAGAAGATTCTAGATGAATACAAAGCACTACTAGAAGAAATCGCTGAGCTAATGCATATCCTTGCAAGCACTGAGCGTTTGATGGAAGTGATTCGTGAAGAGCTTGAGTTGGTACGTGAAGCTTACGGCGATGCTCGTCGTACAGAAATCACCGCCGCGAGTCATGACATCGACATGGAAGAGCTGATTGCACGTGAAGACGTTGTGGTTACGCTATCTCATGAAGGTTACGTTAAGTACCAAATCCTAAGTGACTACGAAGCTCAACGCCGTGGTGGTAAAGGTAAGAGTGCAACGAAGATGAAGGAAGAGGATTACATCGAGCGTCTGCTTGTTGCCAATACTCACGATAACATCCTATGTTTCTCTACTCGTGGTAAAACGTACCGTCTGAAAGTATACCAATTGCCTCTAGCGAGTCGTACTGCTCGTGGTAAGCCTATCGTTAACATTCTTCCTCTAGAAGAAGGTGAACGTATTACGGCAATTCTACCTGTGTCTGAATTCAGTGCTGATAAGTTTATCTTCATGGCTACTGGTGACGGTACGGTTAAGAAGACACCTCTGAACCAGTTCGCTAACGTACGTTCAAATGGTTTGATCGCAGTGAACCTACGTGATGATGACTCTTTGATTGGCGTAGATATTACGGATGGTCAAAGCGACATTATGCTGTTCTCGAAAGCAGGTAAAGTTGTTCGCTTTAGCGAAGATAAAGTACGTGCTATGGGTCGTACTGCGGCGGGTGTTCGCGGTATGAGACTGGCTGACGAAGACCAAGTAGTGTCGTTGATTGTTCCTTCAAATGAAGGTGACATCCTAACAGTGACGCAAAATGGTTACGGTAAACGTACGGAACTTGCTGAGTACCCAACCAAAGGTCGTGCAACGCAAGGTGTTGTTTCTATCAAAGTTTCTGAACGTAATGGCCCTGTAGTTGGTGCTGTTCAAGTTGAAGAAGGCGATGAGATGATGATGATCACTGACGCAGGTACGCTGGTTCGTACACGCGTGGCGGAAGTAAGCCAAGTTGGCCGAAATACCCAAGGTGTGACTCTGATCCGTACTGCAGCTGATGAAAACGTCGTTGGTCTGCAACGCATTGATGAGATTGACGAAGTTGAATTGCTTGAGGGCGAAGAAGGTGAAGTTGTAGAAGCAACAGCATCGGAAGAAGCACCGCAAGTGACGAACACTGAATTAAACGATTCAGCTGAAGATGACACTGCAGAAGATGATTCTGAAGCGTAATTGAAAAGCATAAATAAGAACCGAGCTCAAGGGCTCGGTTTTTTTATGTCTGGAATATCTTAGTGTGCGTTTATGAAAGAAACGCTATGACAGATGCATTGTGAAAGAGCGCCGATGAAGCCGTTTTATGGCGGGTGTTTATAGACCTACGTCTTATAGACAAGCGCCGTAAAATTTGTTGAATTTAGGGATTATCAGTATTACAGGAAGTAATGCGGAAACTCACAGGGAGAGAGTTATGTCATCATTTACATTATCGAACAGTTTTATGCACCTCGGTTCGGCGATGAGCTTGGAGACTTGGACACTATATCTGGTCGCTGTTCTTATTTTGACGGCTTCTCCGGGCCCAAGTTCACTACTTTGCATGACTAAAGGTGTCACGCAAGGTTTTCGCATGGGTGTTTATACCGCGCTTGGCAGCTTAACGGCCATCACAGTTATCTTAACCTTATCATTTACTGGGCTTGGCTTAGTTATCGCCTCATCAGAGTTGACGTTTAACATCATTAAATACACCGGGGCTGCGTATTTGATATATCTAGGAATTAAAGCGATTTCGTCCAAAGAGCAAGAGTACCAATTGGGTGAAGAGCAAGAGACGCCAGAGCAAGCGCCAGTTAAACACTATATTTCCGGCTTTATAGTGGGCAGCAGTAATCCCAAAGCGATTCTATTTTTTACGGCTTTGTTTCCCCAGTTTATCGACCCAAACGCACCACTTTTGGCTCAATACATAATCTTTACCGCCACCTTTATGATCATGGAATTTTCCTGGCTTGCTATCTATGCCTTGTTGGGGGCTAAATCCTCTAATTGGCTTTTTGCAAAGGGTAGGGCAAAACTGTTTAATCGCGTGACAGGTGGTGTTTTTATCGGCGCGGGTACCTTGCTATCGACCGCGTCAAAAGCGTAAGTGACTCGCAACGCGAGTGGAGTGAATTGGTTACGCTGTCATGAGCGACGTTTTAACAGGAAAGCATAATGCCTAATGGACAGCTAACTGAAATGGCCATGTCGATCTATTTGGGATGGCTGATTATTCTCGTTATTGCCTACCCATTTGTACTGGTGGTGGTACAGATTGTTGCTTATGGGGAATACAATAAAAAACGCTACACTAAGCGAGTTAATGTTTTGTGTGCGGTTGCTTTTGCTATTCTCTTAGTACTCCATCTACAAACAGAAGTTATTTATGGCAAAGAGATGTTAGATTGGTTAAACACCAGCGCAAATTAGCTGCTTAGGCGTACAGCTTGTAGTAGTGAGTTGTTTTTTGGATTTTAACCTATATTTCAGTGCGTTGTACTCTCTTCTTTATTCTCCCCCCTGTTTTATCATATTGATATGGTTGCGTAGCAACTCACAGAATTGTTGATAGAAACAATTTGTTGTAATACTCCGTGCAACTAATTGTTTTTACCACTAAAATTTTCCCTTGAAGTTCTGTTATCTTCCTCGCAAATTTTCATCAATAGAAGCAAAATTATATGAACCTGTCACTAAAACAAAAATTGATTGGTGCAAGCCTATTAGCGGTCATGCTAATGGCGAGTGCACTGACTTGGCTTTCTGCTGACCAACTTTATCAACAAACGCGCAATGGCATGTATTCTCGAGCTGAGAGCCTCGCAAATACCGCCGCAATTGGTATTTCCGATTGGATCAGTATTCGTCGCGATATTACATCGGCGTTTAATGCTTATAGTACTGAAGCGGATGTGGTTCCCTTTTTGCAACAAGCACGTATCGCAGGCGGTTTTGATGACATTTTCTTAGGTACGCCTGCTGGAGATATGTATCGCTCGCATCCTGAACGCAATCGTGCTGATTACGATCCACGTACTCGTCCTTGGTATATTGACGCTAATAATGCAGGACGCCAGATTATCACCACGGCATACCAAGATGCCATTACCGGTGCATTGTTGGTGTCTATCGCAGAGCCTGTGCGTATTGATGGTAAACAGATTGGTGTTGTCGCTTCAGATGTATTGCTCGATCAACTTATCAATGATGTGATTAGTTTAGATGCGGGTAAAAATGCCCATGCGATGCTGATTGATAAACAAGATGGCACCTTTTTGGCCCACCCGAACAAGAACTTGCTGCTTAAACCGGTTACTTCTTTAGATCCTCAGTTAACGTTGTCAGCGATCGAAGCCTTAGCGAATGCAGGTGATATTGAGATCGTCGAACAAAATGGTGTAGAGAAGCTCTATTACTTTAAAAATGTCCCGAATACCGATTGGATGTTCGCGATTGAAATGGATCGCGAGACTGAACAAGCGGGGCACAGTGAATTGCTGCAAGAGCTTATCTTGACGGCGCTAGTGATCACTGCCTTTGTTGCTTTTGCTGTATCATGGTTAGTTAGCTTCCTTTTCCGTGATCTTCTGCGTGTATCCAAAGCCTTAGATGAAATTGCCTCTGGTGATGCCGATCTCACTCAGCGTCTTGTACCACATAGCCAAGATGAAGTGGGTCGTTTGGCGATAAGCTTCAATACTTTCGTCGGCAATATGCACCAAATGGTGACAACATTGAGCAGTGTTTCAACGGCGCTAAATGGTCAAGCGAGCGATACAGCAAAGCAAGCTGAAGATCGTCGTATTCGCATTCGTACCCAACAAGATGAGATCAATATGGTCGCGACGGCAATCAACGAAATGGCTGCCGCGACACAAGAGATTGCCGGTAATGCTGAAAACACGGCGCAAAATGCTACGCAAGCTGTGGGCGCATGTACGCATGGCTCGACACAAGTAACGCAAACGCAAAGTTCGATTCAAAATCTCGCGCAAGAAGTGGTGGTGGCGACACAAGTTATTCAAGAACTTGAAAGCCATGGCAACAGCATTAATTCAATTCTTGCGACGATTCAAGGAATTGCAGAACAAACCAATCTGTTGGCATTAAATGCCGCCATTGAAGCGGCGCGCGCGGGTGAGCAAGGTCGCGGTTTTGCAGTGGTTGCAGATGAAGTGCGAGTGTTGAGTCAGCGCACTCACTCTTCAACGCAAGAAATTCAACAAATGATTGAAACACTGCAAGCCACAACGGCGCGCGCGGTGAATATCATGGGTGATAGCCGTATGCTGGCTGATACCAGCGTGACAGATGCGGATGCAGCGGCAGTGAGTTTGGCGCAAATTCACACCACTGTGGAATCTATCAGTGATATGGCAACGCAGATTGCGTCAGCGGCTGAAGAGCAAGCATCAGTGACCTCAGAAATTACTCGTAATACGGTTGGTATTCGTGACGTCTCGTTTGAGTTGGCGGAAGAGGCCAATATCGCGGCAGAGCAAGCCGTGAAATTGTCTGAACTGTCTCATGAGCTAGAAAGTGAGATTCGCCGCTTTAAGTTGTAATTAAGAGATATTCTATAACCAATCAAGCCCGGTTTAATCACCGGGCTTTTTATTGATTGCTTAAAGAGATAAAGCAATAGGTTGATTTCCAAAATGGAAAAGTGCCTTTCTTTTAATTTCAATTGTGGACATTATCTGCGTGACTTAAAATCCATGAAAATTATAAGGAATACACCATGTCCAACTCTCTTAACGCTTTTCAACAACGTATTCACGCAATCGTGACGGATGCGAACCTTAACCCTAAGCAAAAGAATCAGTTTTTAGCTTTAGAAGCAGAAGCAAACTTGCCTTATATGCCAATTTCAAATGAAATTGCTAAAGCAATGGAAGAGGGTGTTTTATGTGACATGTTTGAAGGTCATGCGCCATTTAAGCCTCGTTATGTACTGCCTGATTACGCGAAGTTCTTGCAAAATGGTTCTGAATACCTTGAACTATCGGCGGCAGAAGATTTTGATGACGCACTGAACCTGCTGACGATTATCTATCACCACGTACCGTCAGTGACTAACATTCCTGTATATCTTGGTCAGCTTGATGATGTACTGATGCCATTTGTAGGCGATCTAACTGACGAGCAAATCTACACCAAGCTTAAGCGCTTCTGGATCATGCTGGATCGCACTTTGCCAGATGCGTTTATGCACGTGAATATTGGCCCTGCGGACAATATTATTTGTCGTACCATTCTTAAAGTAGACGCAGAGCTAAAGCAAATCGCGCCAAACCTGACTTTTATGTACGATCCTGCGATTACTCCTGATGATTTGTTACGCCAAGCCGCATCAAATATCTGTGAGTGCAGCAAACCGCACATTGCAAACTACCCGATGCACGCTCAAGCGTATGGCGACAAGAAATTCGGCATTGTGAGTTGCTACAACTCACTACCACTTGCTGGTGGTTCAAATACGCTAGTGCGTATGAACTTAAAACAAGCTGCAGCGAAAGCGAATGACAGTGATGATTTTATTGAGAACGTATTACCAAGCTACTGTGCTTTGATGATTGAACTGATGGATGCACGTAGTAGCTACCTGCATGAGCAATCTAACTTCTTCGAAGGTTTCCTAACCAAAGAAGGTTTGATTGAAGAGTCACGTTTTGCGCCAATGTTTGGTATTTATGGCATGGCAGAAGCGGTGGATGCACTGCTGACGAAAGAAGAGACCTCAGCGCGTTATGGTCAAGATGAGATTGCAAACCAACTGGGTCACCGCATTTCGGCTAAGCTAGCACAGATTGTTGAAAACTCACCAGTGAAATTTGGCTTAGAAGGTCGTGCATTATTACACGCACAAGGCGGTATTAGCCTAGATGAAGGTGTGACTCCGGGCGTACGTATTCCTTACGGTACTGAGCCAGATCCAGTGAGCTACGTGCAAGCAACGGTTGGTCATCACCAATACTACACTTCTGGCATCAGCGATATTTTAACCATCGATGAAACGGTTAAATCAAACCCAGAAGCGATGTTTAATCTATGTAAAGGTGCGCTAGCACTTGGCTACCGCGAGTTCACTGCTAACGTAGCATCAAATGATTTGATTCGTGTTACGGGGTATATGGTGAAGCTGTCTGACATTGCAAAATTTTCTGAATGTGGTTCACGTACCAACACCACTTGGTTGGGCGCAGAAGCGTCAGAAAGAACCGGTATCTTAGATCGCGCACCACGTGTGGTAAGCATGGAAATGTCACCAACTTACCGTTGATTTATTTCGTGATTTTATGAGTGACGCAATGGAAAAACAGGCGGTAGTCAGCCGAATTTTGAATTTCTCTTGTGTGGATGGACCAGGCAATCGCCTGGTCATTTTCCTTCAAGGTTGCAATTTCAATTGCCTCAATTGTCATAACCCTCATACGATCAATTACTGCAATCATTGCGGTGACTGCGTTGATGGTTGCCCTACAGGGGCGCTGACGTTTAGCACAAGTGAACTGCACGGCTTAAAACCTAAAGTGATTTGGGATGAAGCTAAGTGTACTCATTGCGATCAATGCGTCGATGTCTGCGGCAATAAGTCGAATCCGAAAGTTAAGCATTACACTGTTGAGCAAATGCTCGCGATCATTCGCAAACAGCAATTCTTTATCAGTGGTATTACGATTTCGGGTGGAGAGGCAACGGTACAATTACCGTTTATCATTGAGCTTTTTAAAGCGATAAAAGCCGATGTGACGTTACAGCACCTCAGTTGTTTTATTGATAGCAATGGTCATTTGAGTGCGACGGGTTGGCAACGGGTCATGCCTTATTTAGATGGCGCGATGATCGATCTTAAAGCGTGGCAGAATGACACGCATTTGTGGTTGATTGGACGTGATAATCACAAGGTCATGGCTTCGATTCAGTTGCTCGCAGAAGCAGGAAAGTTACACGAACTACGTCTACTGCATATTCCGGGTAAAAGCGATTTAGATAGCGAAGTTGATGCGGTGTCCGAGTTGATTAATCGCTTGCCGCTGGAAGTGACTATTCGCCTCAATGCTTTCCAACATCATGGCGTGATAGGTGAAGCATTGACGTGGGAGAAGTGCAGTAAGCAGCAGATGGAGTGTTTTCATCATGCGTTGCAATCTCGCGTACCGCATACCTTACAACTGCCAAGTATCTATATGTAGAAGCTTCAGCTAGTTGAACCGCTGCGCTGCTACAACCGAACTGAATAAATGTGGTATGGTGCTGACCATGCCGTATTTTTATTCCCACTACTCCTATCGCTTCCCGACTAATCCACTAATATTGCGTGCAACCATTGTAGTGCGGGATCGTTCAAACTGACCTCATTCCACACCAAACTATAAGCAACTTTACCATATTCAAAAGGAAGTGGTTTTTGTACCAACCCCTTTGCTTGAAACGCATGTTGCGCCCACATTTTAGAGCACGTCAATAGATACATGGAGTGATGACACATTACAGCCGCAGCGCCAAAGTCTGCCACCGACATCGCAACTCTTCGTGTGCCGTGTTGCTGCTTGAGGTTTTGCTCAAAGTAAGGCTCAGACAAATCGCGATCTTGAATGCCAATATGTTGGTAGGCAAGATAGTCTTCGGTGGTTAATGTTTTTTCGACCAGCGGGTGAGCGGGGTTCATTAAGCAGATCATTTCATCACTGAGTAATTGCTGCCATACCAATTCACGGCTTGTCGTCGGTGGTTGACTGATATCATGAGGCAAGATCATAAAGTCCACTTGACCGCGAATCAGCGAATCGAAGCTCATTTGTTCTTTAGCATAAACATTGATTTGATTCGCCAACGGAAGCTGCTCACGTATCAGGCTGATTTTACCCGCAAAGAGTTCAAAGGTGCTTTCACGCATCGAAAGCGCTATTGAGCCATTGAACTGTGCAGGATTAAATTCGCCTTGATGCAGTATGCCATTCATACTGGCCAAAATTTTATGAATTTGTGCGGCAATACCCAGCGCAAATGGCGTTGGGACGAGTTGCGAACCATCGCGATAAAACAGTTCGTCATTCAACTGCTCTCGTAATTGCGCCATGGTTTTACTTACACTTGATGGTGTGACGCATAACGTATTAGCGGTGCTAGTAACACTGTGAGTGGTTAGCATGACATGCAACACGGTTAAGTGCTTAAGGCTAATGCGAGAAAGGGCAATGAAATCCATAAGGGGCAGTAAATAGGCGGTACAAGTGGCTATTATAGACTGAACTTAAGCGAAGGCAGAAGGTTTAACGCAATCGCTTAAAGCGTGGTGTGTTCAAATGCTTTCGCGCGGGAAGTGCTAAACGGTGAGCAATAAAAAACGCGCTTTAAGTGTCAGCGCGTTTATCATTCAGTTGTGGTTCGACTTAGTGAACTTGATGATGAAGAGTCATCAGTACAGAACTAATCGATCAAACCGTACTGAGAGCCAAGAATATCGATAATTTCTTGCTTCGGATTATCACTTAACGTGATGGCTTTGCCGGTAATCTTTTCAGCAATCGCAGTGTAGGTCGTTGAGATATCCATTAAAGCCTCAAGTGGCAGTATATTGTTACGCGCCAATGCTTCACGTTCCGGCATACGATCTTTATTCAACAAGATGTCTGGGTCAGGGAAGTGGTTCAATAGGAATTGACGGAAACCTTCTTTAGAGTTCTCGACAATGTTGCCTTGTTGATACGCTTGTTTATCCCAAATGCGCGAGGAATCGGGCGTACCGACTTCATCCATATAGATCAGTTTTTCATTGCCTTTGGCATCGTGCACATAGCCAAACTCGAACTTTGTATCGACAAAGATTTGTTCCACTTCAGCCAGAGCGTTGCTAATCACCCCAAAACCTTCGCTCAACAGTTTCTCATACAAAGCGATGTCATCAGCTTTGCTAAAGTTAAATGCTGCAAAGTTTTCTTCGATGTTTTTGCGAGTAATGTTGACGTCATCGGCTTCAGGTACACCAGGAATACCTTTAAGAATACCTTTGGTTGAAGGGGTCATCAGTAATTCTGGCAGGGCTTTGTCTTTTTCTAATCCATCAGGAAGCTCAATACCACAGAACTCACGTTCACCTTTGCTATATGCACGCCACATGGAGCCAGTGATGTATTGACGACAAATCGCTTCGATCATGATCGGCTTGGCTTTTTGCACAATCCAAACCAATGGATGTGGAATATCAAGAATATGACTGTCTGCCAAACCATTATCTTTAAACAGCTTAAACCAATGATTAGAAATGGCGTTTAGTGCTGCGCCTTTACCCGGCACACCTTTTAGGCCACCTTCTCCATGCCAAATGCAATCGAACGCTGAGATGCGATCGCTGATCACCATAATGGCAAGAGGGGCATCTGGGGCAACATCATAGCCTTTTTCTTTAATAAGACGTTGGCTGTCTGCTTCGGTTAACCAATATACCGAGCGAACTTTACCACTGTGAACAGGCTTGTGAGTGCGAATAGGGAGATCGTCGTTTACGGCGAGGACTTGATCTGCGAGGCTCATGAGACATTCCTATCGTTTACATGAAAGAGAGTTTATCCGATTGATTGGCATCATACCCACATTTAACATAGGCCGCCAGATAAAAAGCAATCGTTTGCGCAAAAAGTTTGCACCGGGTAAATTCTATCTATACCAGAGCTAAATGATCGCTAAATTTGTCTGTGCATTATTGCGCGGTTTGAATGTCAGTAGCGTGGGTGTGATTGGGGAAAAGAAAAAGCCTCTCATGGAGAGGCGAAAGGCAATGCTGCAAATCGTCAAGCTTATTAGTGATACTGGTTTACTCTGCCCTCGACGAAAAAGACTTCACAGCCATGGGATAGTGCTAAATCTTTAAGGAGTGATTTATTTACGCTGTCGATTTGATTTGAAGCAACCACAGCGCTGGCATTACCCGATTGAATGGCTTTAATCACAATCTCTAGCTCAGACTGAGTATTAGAGGACTTCAACTGAATGATCTTTTGACAGACCACATTCGATGCCGCGAACTGTGCGTGATCTGGGCGAGGGCATTCAGCGGTGAAAAATATCCATTGCTGTTGCATAGAAAGACCCGCTAAACGATTCAAGACAGAGTCAGCGATGTTCATTGGCTGTGTTGGTTGCGCCAATACATTGTACTTCGAGTAAGAGTGACTGTGAGCTTGTGTATGAATCATATTAACTGTCCTTATATACATGCTGTATATCTATACAGTAGTAATTTTGCATGTATTGGTCAAGCGTTATGTTTGATTTATATACAGAGAAATTGTTCTTTTTAGAGGTGAATTGAGTTTAAATGATTGAATTTATGTGGTTTATTTTGTTTTTAGCTAAGAGTCTGTTCCCATCAAAATGTGATGAAAAACACATTTCGATGGGAAGTGGGGACTGGTGTTTATACAGTGGTTTGAATAGGTTTATTGTATAGGAGTGAGAAAGCGCTGCGGAAAATCGCTAAAAATGGCATTAACGTTTTGTAGATGTTTAAGCTGATTTGGGTTGTTTACCGTGAAACACCATACTTGGTACCCAGCTTGCTGTAATGTCGCAATTTGCTGTTTATTAGTGGTTTTAGCATTGAGGTTACACGCGACAGCATCGACTTCTTCGAGTAGTGCCCAATCACGCTGTGATAGTTTTTCACTTAACACCGCTATGGGGTAACCGAGTTGGGCTTTATGTACTTCTCTTAGCGTTTGATGATCAAAGCTAGAGATTAATACTCGTTCGGTAGGTAAAGAAAAATGCTCTAGTTGGCGTTTTAATTCTTGTACAACGGGGGCGTAATTTTGCGTGTCGACTTTAATCTCGATATTCAAACCAATATTGAGAGGCTGAATCAAACGCAATAATTGCTCAAGAGTGAGGATCGGTTGATAGTTAAACTGAGGTGAGAACCAAGCGCCAAAATCAAACTGCTGGATCTGCTCTAGTGAATAACTGTCTACACGCCCATGGCCGTTACTGCAACGGTCAATAGTATGATCGTGGCAAACCACTAATTGATGGTCCTTAGTCGGTTGAATGTCCACTTCAATCCATTCTAGACCCATGTCTATCGCAGCTTGAATACTCACAAGCGTATTTTCAGGGTATTGGCCGGCGACGCCTCGGTGGCCAACGATGGTAAGCGTCATAGAATAGCCTTACTGTCTGTTTTTATTCTGGTTCTATTTTAGATCGAATGTACTAGCGTCGATATGCTTTTCCTTAGAAAAAATCGTCTATCACAGAGATTGAATTATATTCACTCTGTTTCTCATCTACACGAAGTGAAGAACGTCACTAGGTTGACTCTAGATGCTGATTGAGCGTCAAGATAGGCCGTAATGGTGTAAAAAAGTATGATCCAGTTCAAAGTTCACTTTCTCTACCAATGAGAGTACGACATCCACTGCTTAGTTATTAATTCTTCCTTTAAAACAGGTGTTTAAGCTTACTATTTCTCCAAATTGGCTTTATTTGTGGTCAGTTAAATTTTCCAAATTATCGCCTGTTGAGAATTGGTGTTTTTTTGAGTGATTAACTTTGTGTTGGTGTGTGTTAATTTTTTGTTGGCAAGGTGATGTGCAATGGTTTCAAACTGACTTGGTAAGTTAGGGTTAAATTTTATTTATATGGCCATATTGCATAATTTAAGTCTGCCTTGCTCGGTTAATTGAGTTGTTTAACCTTGATTTTATAGGGTGGTTAGATGATTCGGAGTCGTCATTGATAAGACTACTGGAATGTGTGCAGATGCATAATTTTTCAGTAGGACTTTAGAAGGAATTTTCGAATGAAAGGATTAACTCTTGTCTCTACATGTGCGCTGGCAATAAGTGGTTTCTCATTTATTGGGAATGCTCAAGCGGCAGAACAATATATCACCATAGGTACTGGTGGTCAGACAGGTGTTTATTACGTAGCTGGGCAATCTATTTGTCGCTTCGTAAACAGAGGTGGTGACGATCACAACATTAAGTGTAATGCGCCAGCAAGTGGCGGCGGTGTTGCGAACGTTAATGGCTTGCGTAGTGGTGAATATAACTTCGGTATTATGCAGTCTGACCATCAATACAAAGCGCTAGAAGGTGTCGCTCCATTCCAAAATAGTCAACCGATGGAAGATATTCGCGCAGTCTTTTCTCTTCAAAGTGAAGTGTTTACCATTTTAGCGCGCAAAGATGCTGACATCGTCAAACTAGATGACCTTAAAGGTAAGCGCGTCAATATCGGTAACCCTGGTTCTGGACAGCGCGATACTTTTGAACAAGTAATGGAAGTGAAAGGTTGGCAGCCGTCGGTGTTTAGTTTGGTTGCGGATCTAAAACCTGCTGAGCAAGCGTCTGCGATGAGCGATAACAACATTGATGCAATGAGCTACTTTGTTGGTCACCCAAATGGCGCGATTCAAGAAGCCTCAACCACCACTGATGCTGTATTAGTCGCAGTGACTGGGCCTGAAATTGATAAACTGCTTGCTGAAAAAGCGTACTTTACAAAAGCGGTGATCCCAGGTGGCATGTACCGTGGTAATCCAGATGATACCCCTTCTATCGGTGGTAAAGCAGTGCTTTCAACCACAGCCGAAACCGATCCTGAACTCGTTTACCAACTGGTTAAATCGGTTTTCTCCAATATCGACCGTTTCAAACGTCTTCATCCAGCATTTAAAGATCTGCAAGAGAGTGAAATGATTGAAGTTGGTCTCTCTGCGCCACTTCATGAAGGAGCAGTGCGTTACTACAAAGAACGCGGCTGGCTGTAAATATTACTACAACAATAAACTTCCTCATGATGCTGATGAGCAAGCATCATGATGGAAAAGCGTTTCCCCTTTTTAACTAAGCCTTACTTCGGTGATTTTCGTAAGGCTTAGTCTTTTTACTTTGTACTGAAAATAACTAGAGAATAACTATGGATAAACCGATGTCTACCGCAGCACATGATGCGACGTCGGCTGAAGAGTTGATCGCCCAAGATGTAGGGGCGCGACTGCCAGGCGGCATAATGGAAAAATCCATTGCTTCATTGGCACTGCTTTGGTCACTATTTCAACTTTGGATTGCGTCTCCGTTACCTTTCATTGTCGGCTTTGGTGTGATGAATGACACCGAAACCCGCGCGATCCATTTGGGTTTTGCTTTACTGCTTGCCTTCCTTGTTTTCCCCGCGTTTAAACGCTCCCCGCGCGATCGTGTTCCTGTTACCGACATCATGTTCGGACTCATTGCCTGCGCTTCGTCACTCTATTTATTTGTGATGTATGAAGCCTTAGCGCAGCGCCCAGGAACATTGACCACGGGTGATTTTGTCACCGCGCTGATTGGTTTACCTTTATTGTTAGAAGCGGCGCGTCGCGTTCTTGGTCCAGCTCTGCCTATTATTGCGATCGTATTTATCATCTACAGCCTTGCTGGACCTTGGATGCCGGGCATCTTATCCCACCGTGGTGTTCAACTTGATGCGTTGGCGAACCACCAATGGATTACCACCGAAGGTGTATTTGGGATTGCGCTTGGCGTTTCAACCAGCTTCGTCTTCTTGTTTGTACTCTTTGGTGCACTGCTTGAGCGGGCAGGGGCGGGGCATTACTTTATTCAACTGGCCTTTAGTATGCTGGGCCATTTGCGCGGTGGGCCAGCAAAGGCTGCTGTCGTTGCATCAGGTCTTACGGGTCTTATCTCCGGCTCATCAATTGCCAACGTAGTGACGACAGGCACCTTTACCATTCCGATGATGCGAAAAGTCGGATTTAGCGCAGAAAAAGCCGGCGCGGTGGAAGTGGCTTCGTCGGTCAATGGGCAGATCATGCCGCCAGTGATGGGGGCTGCCGCATTTTTGATGGTGGAATACGTTGGTATTCCTTATGTTGAAATTATCAAACATGCATTTCTTCCAGCGGCGATTTCTTATATTGCATTGCTCTATATCGTTCATCTAGAAGCATTAAAATTGGGCATGCAGCCGCTTGAAACGGCACAATCCAAACCTTGGCTTACTCGTTTGACGGGCTTTGCGTTCGGCGTAACCTTAGTCAGCGGTTTATCGATGGCGGTCTACTATGGCCTTGGCTGGCTAAAACCCGCGCTGGGTGAGTATGCATTGCAAGGTGTC
>NZ_AFWE01000202.1 GCF_000222585.1 Vibrio scophthalmi LMG 19158
CGCCCTGACCCAAGCTATTTGGACTTAACCACGCCGCACACGCTTGGTTATATCCGCTATGCCACGGTCAACCGTATTACTCAAAAATTCCCACGTCATAAGCTAGCCGACGATGGGCAAGATTTTGACCCAACTCAACCTATCGTGACGCCAAGCATCATCAATATTGAGCTGATTGCGCTTTATATGGATTTACGTGATGCAGGGATTGTTGAGAACGTTGAGAACTACAAAGAAGCGCTCTACTGCGAGCGAGATAAGAATGACCGCAACCGCGTTAACGTGATTGCAAGTCCCGATCTTGTTAACCAGTTCCGCGTCTTTGCGATGATGAACCAGTTTGTGCTGTAAGGAGAGAACGTGAGCATTTTAGGTATCGTAACAATCCGTGTTAACGGTAAAGCAATTCAATCTACGGGCGGCGCAGAGCTTGACCTTGGCGGTAAAGAACGCGAAGCCGTTGTGGGTGGTGGTCGCGTTCTTGGCTCTAAGGCAACTTATAAGGCACCTAACCTCTCGGTAAAAGTGGCCGTTGATGCCAATACCAACTTCAACGAGCTGCAAGAGTTAACAGATGCCACGGTCGATTTTGAAGCCGACTCAGGCCATCGTTTTTTGTTAAACCGAGCATTTAGAACAAGCACCATCAAAATCTCTGAGTCTGATGGTTCTTACAACTTTGATATGTCAGCGTACACAGCGGAGCAAGTCTAATGGCAGCAATAAAATTTAAACTCGATCATGGTATTAAAACCGATAAAACCACGCACTTTGAAGTAGAGCTGCGTGAGCTAACGGCTGGCGATATCCTCGAAGCGGAAGAAGAAGCGGAAAAGCTAGTCAATGCTGGCTCAGCTCA
>NZ_AFWE01000201.1 GCF_000222585.1 Vibrio scophthalmi LMG 19158
GGTATTAATACCCGATATTAAAACGCGATACAATGCTATCAACAGATAATAACTAACGACACACAATAAAAAACCGGAGCAAATTGCTCCGGTTTTTTATGGCATCAGCGCAAATTAGATTGCGATAAAGCCTGCTTCTACTGCTGGGTTTACATCTGCTTCGTAATCAACACCTTCAATACCAAAGCCGAATAGTTTCAAGAACTCTTCTTTGTACTCAACGTAGTCCGTTAGCTCTTTTAGGTTTTCAGTGGTGATTTGAGGCCAAAGTTCACGACAGTGTTGCTGAATGTCTTCGCGTAGTTCTAAATCATCAAGACGTAGACGGTTGCAATCATCCACCTCGGCTGCGCTGCCATCTTCTTTATAAAGACGCTGGCTGAACATGCGGTAGATTTGCTCCATACAACCTTCATGGACACCTTGCTCACGCATTTTCTTAAATACCATCGCGATGTACAAAGGCATCACAGGAATCGCTGAACTTGCTTGAGTCACAACTGATTTTAGAACTGCAACGTTTGCGCTACCGCCAGTCGCTGCCAGTTTGGTATTCAGTTGTGCAGCGGCACGATCCAGATCCATCTTCGCTTTACCTAGTGCGCCATCCCAGTAGATAGGCCAAGTAAGCTCAGTACCGATGTAGCTGTAAGCAACGGTTTTGCAACCTTCTGCCAATACGCCCGCATCAGACAGTGCATTGATCCAAAGTTCCCAATCTTCGCCACCCATAACTGTTACAGTATCTTGGATTTCTTGCTCTGTTGCAGGCTCTACGCTTGCTTCAATGATCATATCTTTATTGGTATCAACCGCCGTTGATGTATAAGTTTGACCAATTGGTTTTAGAGCAGAACGGATAACTTCACCCGTTTCAGGCATTTTACGTACTGGAGACGCCAGTGAGTAAACCACCATATCAATCTGACCAAGATCTTCTTTAATCAAATCGATTGTTTTCTGTTTCGCTTCGTTAGAGAAAGCATCACCATTTAGGCTTTTCGCATATAGGCCAGCTTCGCGTGCGAGTTTTTCAAATGCAGCGGAGTTATAAAAGCCTGCTGTACCTGGTTTCTTCTCTGAGCCTTCTTTTTCGAAGAACACGCCAATGGTTGATGCGTCGCCGCCAAATGCCGCAGCGATACGAGAAGAGAGACCGTAGCCACTTGAAGAACCGATCACAAGCACACGCTTCGGTGCATTTTTGATAGGGCCTTGTGCTTTAGTGTAAGCAATTTGTTCTTTTACGTTAGCTTCACAACCGATTGGATGTGTAGTGGTACAGATAAATCCACGAATTCTAGGTTTGATGATCATATTCAACTTCCTTTAAAAATCTTCGCTAGGATAAAAGGTTCGTCGGGAAATCGCATCTAATTTCTTAAAAATTGCAGGGAAAATGCAAGTGGTTGGAGCACTTTCACTCAATAATTTGTGGTCAGAAACAACAATGGCACCCTTTCAGGTACCATTGCTTAGTGACATTAAAACAGTTTCGTTGTTGCCGCGCCGTTTATGCAACACTATTTAGCTTAGCTTTTACCTTAGTTTTTTTTGCTTGGCTTCTCCGCCTCGCTATGGGTGCGAACCTGACTAAAATCATGGCTAAAGTGATCCACTTGAATCGCTTTATAGCGCAGCTTATCTGCCTGCAACACTTGCTCGACTTCTTGCAGCGTCAATACGCCAGCTTGCTGGGCTTGCTCTAAACGCGCTTGCAAATCACCTTTACGCGCCACAATGCCATCTTTAGCCGCTCGATTAAGTTTACGCTCCTGACTTTTCACGCCATACATGGCTAAAAAGGCATTCTCCATTAACCCCACACTGTCATTTTCATCTTCACCGATATAACAAAGGTGAGTCAGACGATCACGATGTGCTCCAGGCGTCATTAGGCTCTCAGCTAAGTTCACCGTTAAATCATCGCTTGGCTTTTTATAACGATTACCCAATGGGAAGATGATCACTTTAAGTAAACGCCCCACCCCTTTGTGCGGATAGTTACTGAAAGCTTGTTGTAGCGATTGTGCACCTTGGTACAAACAATGCTGCACAGCATAATGCACATAATTCAGGTCTTGTTGCTGACGTCCATCATCTTCGTATTTCTTCAACGCAGCCGACGCCATATACAAATAAGCCAAAACATCGCCAAGACGAGCTGAAATCAATTCTTTACGCTTGAGATCGCCACCGAGTGTCAGCATGGCAAAATCAGCACTCACCGCTAAGGCTCGACTCAAGCGTGTCATCTCACGATAGTAACCTTGAGTTGCACCGCTCATATCGGCCTTGATGAAACGTGAGCCAGTTAATGCCGCGCCAAACGCACCCAGTGTGTTTTTAGTGGCATGACCAATATGTTTGAACAGCAGTGAGTCAAAATCTTTGGCTGCTTGCTCTTTATCCGGATTGGCTGCCGCTTCCATCTCTTGTAAAACGTAAGGATGACAACGTGTTGCCCCTTGACCGAAAATCATTAAGTTACGAGTCAGAATATTCGCGCCTTCAACCGTGATCGCGACAGGAATACCAAGGTAATGGCTGGCAAGATAATTCATTGGACCATCTTGAATCGCACGGCCTGAATGGATATCCATCGAATCATTCAAAATCGTACGAGCCATTTCCGTCATGTGGTATTTGGCAATTGCGGTCACGATGCCCGGTTTTTCCTTCATATCAAGTGAAGTCGTAGTCAACGTTCGTGTCGCTTCCAACAAATAGGTTAAACCACCAATACGTCCGAGTGCTTCTGCCACCCCTTCGAATTTACCAATCGACATCCCAAACTGCTTACGCACATAAGAGTAAGCCCCAGTCGTTCGGGCAGTTAAATGACCAATAGCCGTTCCAAGTGCTGGCAGTGAAATACCGCGCCCTGCGGACAAACACTCCACCAGCATACGCCAACCTTTACCGGCGTATTCTTGTCCCCCAATCAGCCAATCCATCGGGATGAAGACTTCTTTACCGCGAGTTGGGCCATTCATAAACGCTAAACCTAACGGGTCATGACGCTCACCAATTTCCACTCCCGGATGATCAGCAGGGATCAACGCACAAGTAATACCTAAATCTTGTTCTTCGCCTAGTAAATTCTCTGGATCATACATTTTGAATGCCAGTCCAAGAACTGTCGCGACAGGCGCTAGAGTAATGTAGCGTTTGTTCCAGCTAAGGCGAATACCAAGTACCTTTTCGCCATTATGTTCACCATAACAGACGACACCTTTATCTGGTATGCCCCCCGCATCAGAGCCCGCTTCGGGACCAGTTAACGCAAAACAAGGGATGTCGGTACCATCCGCTAATCTCGGCAACCAATACTCTTTTTGCTCTTGGGTACCATAGTGAGAAAGCAACTCACCCGGGCCGAGTGAATTAGGCACCATCACCGTCACCGCGGCACTAATACTGCGAGTAGCGATACGAGAAACAATGGTAGAGTTTGCCAATGAAGAAAACTCACGACCACCGTATTGCTTAGAAATGATCAGCGAAAAGAAACGCTCTTTACGCAAGTATTGCCAAACTTCGGCAGGCAAATCACGATCTTCTTTATTGATCTTATGATCATCAAGCATGGCTAATAACGTGTTGAGTTCATTATCCATGAACGACTGCTCTTCACTGGACAAGCTCGGTTTTGGGTAATGGTGTAACTTGCTGAAGTCAGGACGCCCTGAAAAAAGCTCGCCATCCCACCAGACACTACCCGCCTCCATCGCTTCTTTTTCCGTTTCAGAAAGCGGTGGTAACACTTGCTTAAACAATTTGAATGCTGGATCGCTGATCCATTTTCTGCGTAGAGAGCTCATAACCAGTTCCTTTTGTTCACGTTATTACCTTTGCAGGTCTGTTGTTATTGTTATTACAGCTTTTGTTATTACGATGTCGCTATGGGGGTGAGTTATTCATTGGCACACCCGTATTTTTATACGTCATTAATGCGCTAAAAGTGCTACGGCGCAGAAACGCCAGCAGCAAGGTATGGAATTAATTGATCCAGTACGGCCTGTGCGTCGGCATTTTGAGCGTAATCATTGTGCGCAATTTCTGCTAAAGCTTGGCTTGAAGCCATGGTGAAAACACAAGCCCCCAGTGTGAAGTGCAGTCGCCAAAACAAGGTTTCACGGCTTAATTGCGGGTTGGCAGCAAGCACCGATTGAGTAAAAAGCCCTAACGTCTCTTGATAACGGGTGCTGATAAACCAACGTAGATGACCTTGCACATCGGTATACCCTCGACCAATCAGTAACATAAATCGACTAGTGCCATTCGGTCTTACATGGTTGAGTGCCATTAAAGGGCCTCTTAGCGCTTCAAAAACCTGCTTCATCGAATAATCTGGATTGAGATTCAGTGTGATCAGCGCATCTGATACCGCTGGCATAAAAGCCTCTAAGTAACGACTCAACACTGCACGAACTAAGGTCTTCTTATCCCCAAAATGGTAATTGACCGCGGCAAGGTTCACCCCTGCTTTCGATGTAATCGTGCGTAGTGAGGTATCATTAAAGCCTTGCTCGGCAAACAGAGCTTCTGCTACATCCAGAATTTTCTCTTTGGTTTTGTGCTTGGCAGTCATTTCAATCACCCGTATCAAACGCTTGTTTGAAAATATACACACCGCATACAAACTTAACAAGCGGTTAACATCACACTTTTACGCACTGGTTAGACCAGAATAACAAGCTAGCGAAATAAGCCTCTGAAAACAGGCGAAAAGAAAAGAAGCAAATATTTTTAAACTTTTTTGGAACTGAATGGAAAAAGGTGGGTCTGAATAAGTGTAGATAGCAAAGATAATGAGTTTAACTGGCCGTCGAGCTCACTTTGCTTCTAAAAGATTTTTACACTGCTTTTCCAAATTAACTCCTATACTTATATGTATCCGCCCAGAGCCACTTTTGCTCTGGGCTTTTTTTATTCCTGCTAACCACGCTTCAGAAATAACGAAGTCTTCGCTGCGTAAACGCAAACGAAGACTTAATCATTCTTTGAGATGAATTACCGTTTAAGGCGATATTCTAATCAACTAGGCTAACGAAACACCCAGCGGCAACTTAAAATATAATTGCTCAACATGCCGACAAGCACTCCAGCGGTGAGCGCAAACAAAGGCACCCAACCTTGTTTGCCCAAGCCTAAGATAATCGATTGGAAGACAAGAAAATTTGGCAATGCCGAAATTAAAGCGCAGCTCATAAAGGTTAACCATTGGCTAAGCAAATTCTTGATATTATCTGTTTGCCAAGGAGCCTGTCCTTGTCTAAAAGTAAAACGGCGATTACCAAACCAAGTGACCGACGCCGCGCAGCAAAAGGCGATGCCCCGAGCCCATAATAACGGTAGAGAAAACAAATAGGCGCACAACATGAAGACCAACGCATCGGCGATAAAACCAATCCCCCCAACAAGAGCGAACTTAAGCAGCCGATGCTGCTGTAGCCGTTTCACTGCCGATCCTGCTGGCAACGATATAATTTACGTTTGCTTTTCGCTGTCTGCTCAACCACACAGTTAAACTTATGCTCCTCAACTAATTTACTAACTTGCTTCGGTTTACCAACCAGTTGAAACTTCGCCAATGTCAAAATCTGATCATATTGCACCAGTGTTTGTGCTTTTCCTTGGCTATAAAACTGCCCAGAGAAGGGCCTTTTTCCTACATAGAATATGGGTACCGACAGATCGGCACGAGACAAAATCATTTTGTCGCTTTTCTTAGCCCCGACTCCTGATTGAATAACACCAACAGCAATAATCAAAAGGAGTGGTATCGCCCCGGCAATGAACTTAAACCATTTAGGATCATGCTTTATATCATTGAGTAAAATAGCAATGACCAACCCCAATGCAGGCACTCCTGGCAAAATATAGGCTGGAAGAATATTGCCAGAGAAGGTAAACAACACGAGAGGTGCAAGCATCCAGCAAAACGCAAAACTAACGACCGGCTGGTATTTGTCCCACCACGGCTGCGGATTATGCTTTGCTCGCCAAAACAACAACACCGGTAACACGATAGACCAAGGTGCCGCAGAATAAAGCCAAAACAGCCAAATCATGCCTCTTGGTTCATCATGGGCGCTGCCGTATAAGTCCCCCTCCCAACCACTGACGACAAATCGTTTAAAATGCTCCCCAACGATAAAGTAATCGATAAAACCCGGCGTCGCTTTTTCCGCTAACCAATACCAAGGCAGTGCAATCGCCAGCATTAAAGTGCTTCCACTTAACAATGGAAAACGTCGCCATAATTGAACAAATGCCCCTTTGAACCCATGCTGAAAAATGAGCCATGGCATAACAGCAATGCCGACCAATACAATGACCAATGGACCTTTAGCAAGCAAACCTACCGCCAGGCCAACAAAGCCAACGTAACCCCAGATTCGCTCTCCCTGCCAACAAAAATAGAAGCCGACCATCGCAATCGTCATGCCTAAGGTCAGTGCCATATCGGTCATGACGGCACCAGCAGCAATCGAAAAAATAGCGCAAGTTGCTAGCACAACTGAAGTAACAAGCGCATTAATCTCTAAACGCTTGGCGAAATAAGCCGTGATAGCAATAACAACAACACCAGCAAACCAATGAGGTACTCGAACCGCCAACTCATTAATACCAAACCATTCAATACCAACAGCACTCATCCATGTGAACAATGGTGGTTTCCCCCAAAATGGCACGCCATAATCAAATTGGGGAGTTAGCCAATTACCCGTATCAATCATCAAGCGAGCCATTTCGCCATAGCGAGCTTCGGTGGTATCCATTAATGGATAAGCCCCCAGTGAAATAAGGCGAATAAGCAAGGCTGAACCTAAGATCGCCCATAGGTGAACTCGATTAAAACTCACGCGCGCTTCTCCATTACTTGAAACAACATCACAGCGGGTTTTTCTTTAACTGACTGAACGAGATACAACGGTCTTTGCTTCGACTCAATAAAAATTCGACCGATGTACTCCCCTAGCAAACCAATACTCAATAACTGAATCCCTCCCAATGCCAGCATCACCACCATCAATGATGGATAGCCGACAGTAGGATCACCCCAAAGCATCGTTTTCAATACGATCACTAAACCATATACAAAAGCACTGCCTGCAACTAATGCTCCTGCCACTGTCGCCAAACGCAAAGGGCGAATAGAGAAGGCCGTGATGCCATCGACGGCCAACCCTAACAACTTGAGGTAATTCCATTTGGTTTCACCGCAAAAGCGCGGATCGCGATCAAATGTAAGCGTGACTTGATTGAAACCCGGCCATGCAAAAATCCCTTTCATATAGCGATTTCGTTCAGGAAGTTGGTTAATATGCTCAACGACTCGGCGACTCAATAAACGAAAATCACCGACATTTTCAGGAATGCTTGATTTAACCAGAGTATTCAGTAAACGATAATACAGAGCAGCAGATTGACGCTTTAACCACGTTTCTCCGTGACGAGATTGACGCTGCATGTTGACCACATCAAACCCTTCTCGCCACTTCGCTAGCATCTCAGGGATCAGTTCTGGCGGATCTTGCAGATCAGCATCAATCAGCACCACGGCTTCACCATGGCTATATTGCAACCCTGCACTCATCGCCGACTCTTTACCAAAGTTACGGCTCAATGAAATACTGCGTACCAAACTGGTAGATGATTGAAAACACTCAACGATAGCCAAACTTCCATCATGGCTACCATCGTCGACATACACGATTTCACACCGTTCCGGAAGCGCGTCTAACACTTTCGTTAAACGTTGATGCAGTGCTGGCAGCACGGATTCTTCATTGAAATAAGGCACGACGACCGTCAATGTGATTGCGGATTCAACACGCTTATGAGGAGATGTGATTACGTTCATAAAACCGCCTAATTACTTTTATCCGTATGGCAACTCTATTAAGCTCCATACTCAGAGATGATATGCTGGACTTTATCGCTGACAGTGTGAAAAGAATGTTATTGACGTTTTTTCCACTTTTTTTTGACTGGCATAACGATAAGATCCCCCTCACTCGATCTCTTGTTGAATAAGTAGTAGGTAAGACATGAATAAAATTTTATTGGTAGAAGATAACCGTGAAATTGCCGGTATCTTGTTTGACTACTTTGAAAGCATAGGTATGGAACTTGACTACGCCGATAACGGTGAGCTCGGCCTGCAGCTTGCACTCGAAGGCAATTTTGACATGATTATTCTCGATCTTATGTTGCCAAGAATGGACGGTCTAACCGTTTGTAATAAGTTACGCGATGCGGGAGATTCCACACCCGTTTTGATGCTTACCGCACTCGATAACCGAGAGGATATGTTAGCCGGTTTCAGTCACGGCGCGGATGATTACCTAACGAAACCGTTCGACTTAGACATTCTCGAGGCCAGAATGCACGCTCTGATTAAACGTTATCGAGGTAAAACGGCATCAACCAAGATCACGGTTGGCCCTCTATTGATAGATCAAAAAACTCGCCAAGCCTACCGCGAAGACAAACCACTAGCGCTTAACCCGACCACTTACACTATTTTAGAAATGCTGGCAGTCAGAGCCCCCGAAGTAGTTAGTCGTCAAGAGATCACAGAGCGGCTTTGGCAAGAATCGGAGCCAAACAACGATGTGCTGCGTAGCCATATTTATCAACTAAGAATTCAGCTTGATAAACCTTTTGCCACAGCGATGCTGGTTACGGTACCCAAATGTGGATTTCGTCTTGAGTTCCCGCAATGATTAATTTGTTAAACAGTACTCGCTCGCTCACCGGCCGACTCGCAGTCTTTTTTATTGGCATCTCAATTGCTCTTGGGCTGTTTACTCTCGTCATTTTTTCATTGGCGCTGCATTGGTCAGAAGATCGGGTCGGAGAAAGACGGATTTTACTCGACAAAGATATCGCAATTGAACGCTTTGTCGCGGGTGAAAACGGGAAAATTAAGATTGATATCCTGACCACCGCCTATAACGACCTCTCGTTGCTTCCCGAAGTGTATCAGCACGACTTAAAGGGAAAAAATCACTTTCTCGGCGAGCTCGAACCCTCTCTAGAGCGTGACTCACGCATGGTCTATAAAGGACAATATACCGATCAAGGCCAACTGCGCGATATCGTACTTTTAACAACGATTGATACGGTTGAATTTAGTGCAGAAGAAATTGTCTACTCCAGTATCATCGTGGTGACAATGATTGCCTTACTGATGTTTCTCTTTGGCACGCTACTCTACCGTTTGTCTAAACGACTGATTGAGCCACTAAACGGCATTGTTCTGCAACTCGAACAACAAAGCGGCGATAGTGAAAGTGAATTCACCATCTCCAACGAAGCAGCACAAGAGTTTCAAGTGCTGACGCAACAACTCAACCAATACCGCAGTGATCTTCATTTAGTCTTAAAGCGCGAACAAGCCTTTGCCCGCTATGCCAGCCATGAGTTAAGAACCCCAATAACAGTAGTGAAAGGTGCAAACAAACTACTCGCTCGATCTGAACAAACCGAATTTAATCAGCGTCAAATATCCCGTATCGACAGTGCGACAGTTCAAATGAGCAGCATGGTTGATGCATTGTTGAGCCTAGTTCGTTACGAACGCAACACAGACGATACGCCATTACGCAGGGTCACCGAGAGCGAACTCAATACGATCGTGATGAGCAACTCATCGCAAGCCCATGAGAAAGCATTGAGCATCAATCTGTTGATTGAATCGTTACCACAGGTGCAAGCCACCCCCGCAGTGCTGAATATGATCCTGGGTAATCTCATCCGTAACGCGATTGCCGCAACAGCTCATGGGGAAGTGACGATTCACGTAACCGAACAAAGAGTGACCATCACCGATGATGGAGCAGGGCTCAGTGATCAACCCTCTTTGCATGGGCACGGTCTTGGTTTGCTGATCGTTGAAGATCTCAGCCGACGCTACCAATGGCATTTTGAATTATACAACCATCCAACGCGTGGTTGCGTAGCCAAAATAACGTTTTAGTACTCAAACGCTGATGAGAAAGTAAAGTCTTTATGGGGTGGCTAAGGTATTATGTGCTTTGATAACATCGCCTTAGCCTAACTAGAATAGTGACACGATAAAGTACCGCCTTATGAAGCTTGCCGACACGCCCATCACCCAGCACCAATTTGCCAATATTGATTTTTATCTCAAGCGTGATGACCAGTTACATAGTCACTTTTCTGGAAACAAAGCTCGAAAGTTCATGGCCCTATTGGAACAAGACTTTCCACAAGTAGATACCCTCATTGGCTACGGAAGCCCGCAAGCTAACTCGCTCTATTCGATGGCAGCACTCGCTAGCATTAAAGGTTGGCAGTTAGAGTTTTACGTTGATCGTATCCCTGAATGGCTAAAAGAGCGACCGATGGGCAATTATCGCGGCGCATTAGAACTTGGGGCGAAAATTATCGCCACCGCAGAGAGTGGACTGCATCCTACCGACTATATTGCTAACGTTCGTCAACCTAATGAAAATTGTTTAGTTGTACCTGAAGGTGGCCGCTGCTCGTTAGCTGAATTTGGCGTAAATCAGTTGGCATCAGAGATTCTCAGTTGGGTTCGATTACAAGCCAATAAACAGTTTGTCGTCGGACTGCCAGCAGGCACGGGCACCACCGCACTTTTCCTCCATAAAGCGCTCAAGGTACATGGCATTGAAGTTCTTACATGTGCCTGTGTGGGCGGAAAAGAGTATCTCACCAAGCAGTTCGACGAATTGGGAGAGACCGATCACCCCACTATTCTTGAACTAGAAAACAAACACCATTTTGGTAAATTGTATCAAGACGACTATCTGATTTGGCAACAGCTACTGAGCGAAACGAATGTGGAGTTTGACTTACTCTACGATCCGATGATGTGGCACTGCCTATTAAATTGGTATCCAAATAATACCGACAAGCCTATTATCTATATTCACCAAGGTGGGTTATTAGGCAACGAGAGTATGTTGCCTCGCTATCAACGCAAATTCGACGTGTAATCCAAAGCACGAAGACGAAAAGCAAATATTAGGAGAGAAAAATGGCATTGAGGTTAAACCGCGCAGTCATGTTGGCGCTCGTTCCGATTCTTCTTCTCACCTATGGCCATCATGCACTTGCAAATAGTGAGACAAAAAGCTTCTCTACGCCCAAAAAAACGGCAGTGATCGTCAACAGCTCCAATGTCAAACACCGCATCTGCTATTACCAAGACCAAGCTTATTCCCTTGGTGCTCTTATCGAAGTCGGTGGCTATATTATGCGCTGTGATAATGCGAATGATTTTGAAAGCAACGGCGCGTTAAAATGGATTACTCTAGATAAGTCGAACCTAGACCATTCTCAACCTTAGTGGCAGTTTCTCATGCCGTTGATAGTGACTATCCTATTCACTATCAAAGAAAAAGAGGAAAATACTACAGCAGCAAACATTGCCTAACACCTCAATAAAACTAGCCTTAACGGTTCTCAAACCACGGTCATATTGCATTGCAAAATTGAATTAATGTGAAACGCAACTAAATTCATAGTAAGGGAATAACGCTTTGGCAGGCAGATATGAGATGCAAGACATGGATAGTGACGTTCTTTATTTTTTCTCCTGTGGTTATCGCACATGACCATAGTCATGACGATCATGCGCAAGAAGTTGTTGAGTTACGCTTAATTGAACCAATACCACAACATACAGAATTTAACCGAGACATCGCTAAGCTCGGTTGGGTATTGTTTAACGATCCTAATCTATCTTCCAATCAAGCTGTCAGTTGCCAATCTTGCCATGATTTATCGACTAATGGGGCAGAAACCACACGTGTATCAACCGGTGTCAATGGCATTGGTCTGCGCAATTCACTAACCGTATTTAACACCGCACTGAACTATCGTTTCTTTTGGGATGGCAGAGCCAATACCTTAGAAGAACAAATTAACGGCCCTATTACTAATCCTTTAGAAATGGATTCTGATTGGCCGCAAATAGAGCGTTATGTTTCACGCTCGGCCCGCTATCAACAACTTTTTTCTTCAGCTGATAACCTTCCAATTACAAGTGACTCAATTCGTTTTGCCTTAGCGGAATTCATGCGGTCACTGCAAACCCCTAACTCCGATTTTGACCGCTTCTTACAAGGCGATGGAACAGCCCTTTCAGCACAAGAGCTACGGGGATGGCAAACCTTTCAAGCGGTGGGTTGCGTTCAATGCCATCAAGGTCAGAATGTTGGTGGAAATATGATCCAAAAATTTGGTTATTTCACTCCTATCAATTCGATTCAAGATACGGGTAAGCATCTCATCACCGAGCAAGGCCAAGACAAATTTTACTTCCGGGTTGCGAGCTTAAGAAATGTCGCTCAAACACCGCCTTACTTTCACGATGGTAGAACCGAAACACTAGAACAAGCCATTAAGGTGATGGCTCAGGGGCAACTCGGGATCACCATGAATAGCGATACAATCTCTGACGTTGAGGCCTTTCTTCACACGCTTAGCGCACCAAGGCCAAGGATCTTAGAGGAGTTTGAAAATGAATAGCCCTAAAATCGTTACACTGCTCCTCTCATCCATTGTCGCTGCGCTTTTTACCGTTGCCTATATGAGCTATCAAAACAGCCGTCACATCGAAAACACACTCACCGATGTCACCACGGTTGGGCACGAATTATTGGGCCATAGAGATACCATTTTGAACTACCAGTATCAGCAGCAACGACGCCATTTTTTGATCACTCAGAGAATTACTGAAATTGAAAAGTTGGCCAAAGCCATGCTGAAAAAGAACACGACAATTACCTGGTTTCCTATTAGTAGCAACGTAAATAAAACCAACCAGCAATTAGCCTCATTTGAGCAAAAGCTAATCCATACCAGTACCATGCTAGATATGCTCGTGGGTATCCAAGTGGCTCGGAAATACGCTTACTTATCTTTAGAGTCCTTATTCAAGCAAGCACTAAACGAGCGAAACAATTTGGGTCTAGAATGGCACTTTGTTGATTTTATGAATCAGCATTTGCTTGATAACAATGTAGCCAATCCACAAATCAAACAATTTGCAATGCAACTTCGCCAAATAGACGAGCGAAGAACGTCATTACGGACTGATTTGCTCAATGAGCATAATTATGAATTTATCGAAAAAACCGAAACGGCCTTACGCCAATATAGCCATAGTGAACTCAACAATGCACTAATGTACTGCCTGGGGGCCGTCACCGTTTTGATACTAATGTTCTCGATTCAAGCTTATTTGCGTTTCACCCACTTAAAAGCGCTCAATAAAGAGATGGCAGCAGCATCAGAAAAAGCCTTAAACGCGGCTAAAGCAAAATCACAGTTTCTTGCCACGATGAGTCATGAGTTACGCACCCCAATGAATGGTGTGTTGGGCATTGCCCAAATTATTGCAGGAGAAACAAAAGAGAGCGCCACTAAAAAAAATGTCGGTATTATTCTGGAATCAGGCCAACACCTCATGACGGTGCTCAACGATATTCTCGACTTTTCAAAAATTGAAGAGAACAAATTAGAACTCGAGGCTGTTCACTTTCATCTTAACCAAATCCTCATGCCGGTTGTCAGTGCCATCACCCCGCTCGCTGAAGAAAAAAACTTAACCTTAGAAATCAACAATCAGATTCCCGACAACATCTATTTAATCGGTGATAGTGCAAGGCTAAGACAAATCCTATTTAACTTAACGGGTAATGCGATAAAATTTACCGCCAAAGGCAAGATCACCATTCAAGCTCAACTCGACAATATCATGCCGTCTCATCTCATTCTTAGTGTTTCCGACACGGGGATCGGTATTCCTCCACATAAGCACGACGCTATTTTTGCCTCATTTGAACAAGCCGATGCTTCAACGACTCGTAAGTTTGGTGGCAGTGGATTAGGTTTAGCCATCGTAAAAAAACTCACCGAACTCATGGACGGTACCATCACCTTAATCAGCCGCGAAAATGTCGGTAGCACATTTACCATAACCATTCCCCTCCCTCGAGGAGAAAAGGCGATTGTTGCCAATCAAGATCCCGTTAGTGCTTCACCGCTAGAAACCCGCCCACTCCATATTTTGCTCGCCGAAGATAACCGCGTAAATGCGATTGTCGCTAAAGGCTTCTGTAACAAACTAGGTCATCGTGTTGATATCGCAGAAAATGGACAAATCGCCATAGATAAAGCAACAAAAGAATCATACGACCTGATCCTAATGGACAATCATATGCCTGAAATGAATGGCATCGAAGCGACCCATTATTTACGTCATGTACTTGGCATTAAGACATTAATATTTGCTTACACCGCCGATGTGTTCCGCGAGGCTCATGACGATTTTATCAATGCAGGGGCGGACCATGTTCTCACTAAACCATTACAAAATGAAAGCTTCTACGATGCGATCAGTAACTTCAGCCATCGTATTCAAACCCAGAACACACCGGCACTGCCAGGCACCAATGTGATTCATTTACATCGTGAAAATGTCCAAGATTTACGCTTGACTGAAGAAGAACTGTCAAAAAGTGAATTACTCAACGAAGTAAAGCAAGATATCGATATCTACCAGAGTTTGTTGCAATCTCTAATTGAAGATTTTGAAACTCATATCGATGAGCTTATTATCGGCTTTGAGGCTGCCGATACTGAGCAATTGGGTAAAACATTACACTGCTTGAAAGGGATAACGCTCAATCTGCAACTTGATAATCTCGCCAATCTAACCATCGAAATGGAGCAACAGGTCCGTGAGAGTAAGATACCGTGTATCGATAACTTTCAAAAATTGATCAATCGACTCAGTGTCAATATTCACCAAGGTAACCGACTAATAGAAAAAAACATCGATGCTGTAATAGAGAGCAATGAAACTGCGCACGCTAATAAAGGCCTAATGATGAAAAATAACCTATCGCGATAAAACACGATGGATTTTTTCAGCCATGATAGCTAAAGTATCGCTCCTAAATTTTTAGAACTGGTTTCAATAATAACGAAAGCAGTTAACCGAGACGATGCCATGATTACTGATGATAAAATTATTGAAACTTTAGACGAGCTAAAAGCGTTTCTACTTGCTGTAGAGAGTGGCGTACTAGGCCTACAAAACGTCGCAGGTTTGGCACTCGCGACACACAATAGCAGCGGTCGTCACTTTGTTGCAGTACTTGATGATAAACATCAGCTGCTGCTAGGTCGCTGGGTCAGCGAAGAAGTCTTTAAAACAGGTCAAGATATGGTTCGCAACGGCGTTAAACCGACCCACTAAACCCCATCAGGTTACGCTCATCCAATGATAAAGGCCGTCTTCAACACTATCTTTGAAGACGGCCTTTATTTTTCTAGCTGACTATTTTTCGATCGCCTTGGCTCATCTCATTCTCAAGTGATTGACTCGCAACACTCGAGCTAAAACAAGAGACGTCACTAGTCCATCAAGCTTTTCGATTTAATTGCTTTTTTCGCCAACTCTTTGGCAAACGCACTGATATCAGCCTCCATTGCATCAATCGTGCTGCGTACATCATCGAGCGCGACCGTCTGCATCTGGCGATTTTCCATCACAACTTCACCGTTCACAATGGTTGTATCCACATTGCTTGGGTTAGCTTGAAATACCAGTGTTGCGTATGGATCATAGTTTGGCATCATGTTCGCTGATTGCGTTTCGACAATAATGATATCCGCTTGCTTGCCTACTTCCAAAGAGCCTATACGCTCTTCCATATGCAAAGCCTTCGCACCGCCCATCGTTGCCATTTCAATCACTTGTTCTGGGATCATAATGGTTCGATCATCATGTTTAAGACGCTGCATCGTGCTGGCATAGCTCAACGTGCGCCATAGATCGACTTGATTTGAGCTCATTGGCCCATCAGTACCTAACCCCAAGCGAACATCTGTGCGATACATCTCCCACGCTGGCGCCATTCCTGTCGCGCCTTTAGCATTTGCCATTGGGTTATAAGCCACGCCCGCATCAGCCTGTTTAACCAACTCAATGTCCTTTTCAGAGAAATGAATCCCGTGGGCTAACACCACACGTTCATCCAAAACACCAATTTGCGCCATGTACTCAACTGGTGAACTAGCTTGGTGCTCTTCCTTAATGCGCGCTTCTTCATTAGGGAATTCCGCCACGTGGATCAACACTGGCACATCTTGCTGTTTAGAAAGTTGATTGATTTGCTGGAGTTTTTCTTTACTCACGGTATACACCGCATGTGGAGCATAAGCAGGCGTGATCAAAGGATCACCTTTGTACTGGTCAATAAAGCTCTGCGCGTACTCAATACCACCATAAGGAGCACTGCTATCCACCACTGGGAATTTAATTACGGTTTGGCCAAGTACGGCACGCAAGCCCACTTCTTTAGTCGCTTTGGCCATCTCATCCATGTGGTAGTACATATCGGCATAAGTCGTCACACCACTTTGCGCTAAGTCGATGGCGCCTAATTTCGTCGCATTGTAGATAAGCTCACGGCTGAGCTTCTCTCCCTCTAACGGAAAGAAGTAAGCAAACAATCGATTCGAAATGCCCTCTTCGCCCAAACCACGAAACGCAATCATCGGCAGATGGTTATGAGTATTAATCATGCCCGGCATCACAATTCCATCTTGTGCATCAATCAGCTTCGGTGCACGGTATTGCTCAGCAAGATCCGCCTCACCCACCGCAACGATTTTGTCGTCTTTCACCACAACAACACCATTTTCAATCACTGACATATTGCCATCAATCGTTAGTACTTCGCCGTTAGTGATGATGAGATCGGCATTGTAGCTTGGCGCAAACTGCGCACAACCAGTAAGCGCTAGCGTAATAATAGAGGCCAGCAAAGTAGGTTTGTTCATTATTGTTCTCTTTAAATCGGCAATTAAGCAAACGTTAAACTAAAATCGCGCGCATCATAAAAGAGCCCATCAACCAAAGCGAACAGTAAGATGTAAAAGAATGAGATCGTGAACAAAAAAATCGTCACTTCGCTGAAGAAATCGACAGAATCCTATCGTTCTATCTTTGATACGAATTTTTGCCCGCTTTGGTAGTTTTTTGCCCAGCCCAAGCAATATCTTGCCCTACAAGCAAAATTATCACTGTAACAGACTGATTTTGCTTACTTCTAACTTTGGCACACAACTTGACTATAGATAAGGGAATTTATGTAACTTAACTCAAAAGGAATGAAACATGCCAACTCCATGTTATATCTCAATCGAAGGCGAAACTCAGGGACTTATCACTGCGGGCGCTTGTACTGCAGATTCAATTGGCGACTCTTACGTAGAAGGCCATGAAGATGAAATGCTAGTACAGCGCTTTGATCACACGGTAACCGTACCGACCGATCCTCAATCTGGTCAACCTTCAGGTCAGCGTGTGCACAAACCATTCAAATTCACAGTGTCACTAAACAAAGCCGTTCCACTGCTTTACAACGCGCTTTCTTCTGGTGAAAAAATGAAGAACATCGAACTGAAATGGTACCGTACTTCAATTGAAGGTAAACAAGAGAACTTCTTTACTACCAAACTTGAAAACGCCTCTATCGTTGATATTCAATGTGAAATGCCTCACTGCCAAGATCCAGCTATGGCGGACTTTACTCAAAATCTTACTGTGTCTCTTTCTTACCGTAAGATCACTTGGGATCACGTCAACGCAGGTACTTCTGGTTCTGACGATTGGCGTAAACCTGTCGAAGCTTAATCGCTTGCGACAATTAGCCCGTCATTTGGCGGGCTAAATTTCCATATTAATTAATGCCTTAAGCAAGACATTACTACGTAGTCTCTTGCTTAGGGCTTTGATGTTTAAGATTTTGATATTTAGACAGGGACGACTATGGCAACTCTTAATTTCAATTTTCACGTTGATGGGCTTGATGAAAATACCTTCGTTGTCAGGGAGTACCAAGGGCAGGAAACACTATCGAATGGCGAGGCACGACAAGGGCGAGCATGCTTTGGCTATCATTTCGACATTGCACTCGCGAGCCGTAACAATACTCTCTCAGCCGAGAACATCGTTGATAAAAACGTGCAGCTTGAAATCGTTCGTAATGGCGAAATTGTGCAGCGTATCCATGGCATCGCCCGTAACTTTACCGTAGGTGATACCGGCCACCATCATACCTTTTATCAGCTCACCTTAGTCCCGGCATTAGAGCGCCTTTCTTTACGTCACAACAGCCGTATTTTTCAATTACAAACCGTACCGGAAATTCTTTCTGTACTGCTGCAAGAAATGGGTATTTATGACTATGCCTTTTCACTCAAACGCGATTCTCTACAGCGTGAATTCTGTGTGCAGTATCGTGAGACTGACTTGGATTTTCTACACCGTTTAGCCGCTGAAGAAGGCTTAGTGTATAGCTTTATCCATGAACAAGGAAAACACACCCTACTCTTTACCGATTGCAGTGAAAGCCAACCTGAGATCTCAATGCCAGTCCCTTATAATGCGCTCAGTGGCGGGATCATTGATGAACCTTATATCTCGACTTTTACCACTAACACTCAATCGCACCCCAGCCATACGGCATTGCAGGACTACAGCTTTAAAAAACCACAATATCACTTTCAGCAAAACACTGTTGGCACAGAAATGAACCACCAGCGAACCGATGTTTACGAACACTTTGATGCCCCAGGTCGCTTTAAAGACGATGAAACGGGTAAAGCATTCAATCAAATCCGTTTAGAGTTTTTACGCCGAAACGCACATACCGCCCAAGGAAAAAGTAACCAGCCTTTGCTGCAAGCTGGCTATAAATTTGATTTACAAGAACATCTCAATAGCGACAACAACCGTTCATGGTTAATCGTCAGCGTTGAGCATAAAGGCACACAACCTCAAGCCTTAGAGGAAGAAGGCGGAAGCGGCGCTACAACCTACAGCAATACCTTCAAGGCCATTCCCGCGACAATAAATTGGCAAGCCCACCCTACCCCAAAACCGCAAGTCGATGGGCCATGCATCGCGGTCGTCGTTGGCCCTCAAGGTGAAGAGATATTTTGCGATGAGCATGGCCGCGTAAAACTGCATTTCCCGTGGGATCGCTACTCAAACGGTGATGAAAAAAGCTCTTGCTGGGTACGAGTATCCCAAGGTTGGGCTGGCAGCCAATACGGCATGATGACCATTCCACGCATTGGTCATGAAGTGATCGTCTCGTTTTTACATGGCGACCCTGATCAACCGATCATTACAGGCCGCACCTATCACGCGAGTAATGTACCGCCCTATACTTTACCGGATAACAAAACTAAGACCATTCTTCGCAGTGAAACTCATCAGGGAGAGGGCTTTAATGAACTGAGCTTTGAAGACCAAAGCCAAACAGAAAAAGTCTACCTACACGCGCAAAAAGACTTTGAGGCCGACGTACTCAATGATCACACCACGCATATCAAACGCGATAAACACCTGACGGTGGATAACGACCGTTTTACCCAAATCAAAAACAATCATCACTTCACCGTTGAAGGTGAAAGCCGAACCAAAATCAGCAAAGACAAGACCGATATCGTCGATGGCAGCGCACACCATAAGGTTGCCAACAAACATGCGTTGAGTGCCGGTAGCGAAGTGCATATTAAAGCTGGCGCCAAAGTCGTCTTAGATGCCGGTACAGAAATTACACTTAAAGCGGGAGGCAGCTTTGTTAAAGTCGACCCCGCGGGCGTGCACATTGTCGGCGCTGCGATAAACCTCAACTCCGGAGGCAGCGCAAGCAGAGGCAGCGGCTTTGGCGGGCAAATGGCGGTGTTGCCAAATCAAATAGATGCCGCACCTGCAGATCCAAGCGTTCATTCTCTGGATAACATTGACGCCTCACTCTCGGCGTTGGATCCAAAATTACAAAGTACATCTTCACCAATAACGATCGTCAGCGCCCAGCAGAAAAGCGCATTAAAGGCGAGTTCGGCTGGGGTGAAAGGTGTTTGTGAAGTATGTAAAAAGGCAAACCAATGATGCACGCTGACTTGCCAGACTTTAAACCCGCGGATGATGAACTTCTCTATCTTATTCTCGACGGGAACTCGATAGACGATATTGGCGTAAACCTCTATGCGCTCGAAAATGGCGTAAATGCCGTGTCTTTATATGCCAATACTGCACTCACTAACCTCAATGAGATTTCCCCATGGGTACTTGAATTCCAGCCGGACAAGCAACCAAAAATTTTTGAATGGGTGATAGAAAATCAGTATTTCGATAAAGGTTTCGCTTGGTTATTGTCATCGCAAGCCACGCTCTACGATGTTGCACAACACTTTCAGCAGTTAGCGGTTGTGAACTCCCCTTATTTGGGAGAACTCATTTTCCGGCTAGCAGATGCACGAATTGCATACCCGTTACTAAAAGAACACATTGCCAGCGGTCAAACACGCTTAATCGGCCCTATCAGAACAATGTTCTTTCGCCAAGAACAACAATGGGTTTCGCTTACAGCGCCAAAACAATCTGACAATACCAGCCTTTACACATTAACCGATTCTGATGTAACCATTTTAGAGAAAATCGCAACAAAAGCGTTTGCCACTAAACTTGAAGCCCACATCAACACTTATTTCCCCAATAGCTTTGAAAACACTCTTCAGCCCAAGGCTGAAACATTGATCGTAAAAGCAAAGGAACTTGGTTTTACCACCGAGCGCTCTGTGTATTATTACGCCAATGTCATAGGGCACCTTGGCGTTGATTTTCAACAAAATCCACAGCATAAAACCATCGCTCAATTGGTCAATAACCCAGGCACACAAACACCAGAACAAAGAATCGAAAAAGCGGCAGCTTTAGCGAAAGCATTCACACTAGGAGTCAACCATGTCTGATGAAAATGCAAGTGCATCACAGCAACCTTCAACAGAGGTCGGCTCCATCGCGGGTCAATGTCCGATGCAAGCAATGGGTATTGATATTATTCCGGTGCGTTATGCCATCGATGAATCGCTAGAAGACGGTTCAGGGCGCTTTGGTTTACCTGAAAAATGGCAAGGTAACGGCATTTTCGCTGATGACTTAACTCGGTCAAACTACACATTACGTCAGCTAAGAGACGGCTGGCTCTACGTCATTAGCGATCACGATAAAACCTTTCACGAATATGAAGTTTGTGGAACACAACTCAAAAAATACAACCTCGATCGTTGGGAAAAAGAGCAAGGTAAAACAGAGCGAGGTGAAGCTGGTGAAAACAAGCCATTTTTAACCTATAACCAAGAAAATACGTTGTACATTGCTTGGTCAAAACAACGCTGGACGTGGCGCCTGTTTAATTACGTGCTTACCAATAAAAGCAAATGTAAGCAATGGATGCGAAAAGTCGATCTTAGCAAACATTGCCAAACGTTAAATGAACCACATATGGGGTTAGCCACCGACATAGTAGAAGCCGTATCGGACATTAGCCATGCCGACAGTTCAGAGGCGTATTTTACAGGCACGAGCGTGCCAACCACCTTAGCTGAAGATGGCGATGCCGCGAATACAGAAGTAAAACCCATCGCGCAATATGGCGCGATAACTAACGGTATAAAAAAAGACGCGGCTATTTTTGTCGCGTTGGACGACCCGCTGGTGGATTTACAAGATCTCAGCTTAATACTGGGTGAAAAGGTACTAGACCATGAAGACTTACAAGAAAAAAATAGCCATAAGTGGGCGCTGCTAGAAACCGCCGCGCAAGTCACTGCACTGAGCCAGCCTGAAGACTTAAATTACCCCGACACGGTAAAAAACGAAGAAGAGAAGCAACAGTACTACCAAGACCTCACGCCATATATGGAACATAAGCGCCAAGTCGAAAACGCACTAAAGCAAGGGGGGAACTTCGGCGCTGGAAGAGGCTATATCGCTGACCAACAAGCGGAAATGGCGAAAAATGTGTTATTCGATAAATATGGCAAACACAACATAGACAATGCCGCGCTACTTGAACGCTGGTCGGCAACCCAAAAATGGCGAAACGAAGTCGACGCCAAAAAGATCTATCAAGCAATTGACGATTTTAACGCCAATGAGAAACCCGTATTAGAAGCACTTGTCGACACGCTCAATATATTCCGCGACCAGTTAGTGGCTGCCACTCAACGGTTTGGCTGGGAGCCAGAAAAGGGCTTTGTCGATATTGAAGAGCAGCAAGGGCAAGACTACCTTTCTGAAGTGCACTTCTTCATTAATGAAGTTGTCACTAAAGTTCTGGATGAGAAAACCACCGCATGGATAGAAAAAGAGTTTGAAAGCCCTACTACTCTGCTCCCATTATATTTATCGGGATACAGCAAAGATCTGTATGAAAAGTTTGGCGATGAATTAATCCCTGCAGAATCTGATTATGTCAGCTTTAATGACTCGGGAAATTTCACTTCCCGCATCAACGAAATGAATGCATTTCTCGGCACAGAAGAAGTACAAGATTCCCGAATTTATGCCGCGCTATCAAAACCATTACAACGAGTGATGAACGCCTTTCAAGCATCAATATCTGAAATGGTTGATGGTGGTGTGTCTATCATTGCACGCAAATCCGCAGCATTGGCGGTAATGTTCCCTAAGATGCATTTTATCGATCGTGCAACAGTCGTTGAACGCATAGCGATAGACAAAAAGATCACCTTACAAGAGGACTTTCTTAACCAACGTCGGAACTGGATGGCCGAGCGCCAGCGCGTGGCAAAAGAACTGAACCAAGCGTATCACGAGTTTAATGCCAACAAACTTGCTTCACATTTAGATATTGTTGGTTACGATTCACAAAGCGCCAAGCAGAATATCGCCGCGCAATCAGACGCACTCGAACGCGAGATAGATGATCTCTCTCAAAAACAGCAAAGCTTCGATGAGCTTCACCAAGCAGAGGCAGAATACAAAAACAACGCGACACCAGAAACTGCCGCTCGCTACCAAAAAGCCTTAAACCAAATGGGCGAACTCTATTACGGTATGCCATCAATGTACCTTCTGGCCGAGCAAGACATCGCCAAAGAATTTAGAACCAACATCAAACAACAAATGGCGCGCGGGTTAAAAGTGACAGCGAACACCTATAATAGCCTAGGTGGGCTTGGCTTTATGGTTTTCTTGCTCAACGCCAAAGATCTTTACACCGGTTATGGTGACTTACAAACAAACAGTGTCACCACCTCACGTGAGAAAGCCGAGCTGGCACAAAAATTCTTTTACACTTTGAATGCGCTTGGTTCGATTTTCCAAGCTAAAGCGTGGGCGAAGGTGGATAAGAGTGTCGAAGGCTTTTTAGAACGAACTATACAATCGGCTAGCAATCAGCAAGCGGGCCGCGTAGCGAAATTCGTCAACTTAACCCGCGTCACTGCAACACTAGGGGTACTAGCTGTTGGGATAGAATTATACTACGTCAATGAAGACAGAAAAAAGGCAACCAATCCTCAAGAGAGATTTTGGTTATCTGCAAAAGCTGTTGGTCTAGCAGCAAGCGGATCTGGATTTGTATTACAGAGAGGGGCTGTATTCTTAGCATCCAGAATTTCGATAGGCTTTTTAGTTGGCAGTGTGGTTAGCGGGTTAATATTTGGGGGCGGTATTATCATAGTTCTCGCTTCTATCGTACTAAATGGCTTAAAAAAAGACGACTATCAAAAATGGCTCAGCCGTTTACCGTGGAGTACTGACAGCGGCGCCATTAAGTTCGATGATACGCCTATAGGAGTTGCCGAAGCGCTATTGGTCTTGTATCAATTTACCATGCAGCCCAAGCTGTCTGCTCAATTGATAGTTGAAAGAGTCGAAAACAAAATATCGAGTTACCCAGCGGCTATCGCCACAACAACTGGCTTTAAACTCATTGTCGATTTTCCAGGTACACTCGATCAAGTGGGTAATATCGTCAAGGTAGGGATAAACAGTCCGAGTAGTACCAATTTGAACCCAGCGACTGTCGTATGGTCGCAAGTTGGAGATGTATTACGCTACGAGCACAGCCAAACCTTAAACAAAAATACATCATTAGCGTTTGATATTGAAGTCAGCTTTTACATGCAACCGGAGAAAAGCAGTCACTTACACAAAAAAATCACCTATAGCTATACGTTTAGTGGCGGACGACTGTCAGACATACAACTGACGCCAATTCAGCCTTTAACTGCGGATGAAATCAACACAAAATCAAAAACACAAGTGTATGACCCGTCTTACTATACCGATCGCAAAGCCATCTGGGCAGGTGCTGATACACCTTGGTCTAATTATGCATTAATGATTTAGGGATAAGTATGAACCCCAACTTTCAGACACAACAGTTAACTGACGAATTTATCCTAACTATTCGCGCCAATCCAAACAGAGCAGGATGGAGAAACTACCAAAAAGAACAGTTTGAAAAAATTGATGCGGATGCAACAATACCTTGGAATGCTACGCTATCCCTTGGCCCAAAGCATTTGAGAGAGAAAGCGGGCATAACCGGTCTAATAGCCCCCTACTTAATTATATCTTTGATGGGCGGAGAGCTAATGCCTTTATCTGAAGGTTGGTTCATGGTTGTTGCCGGGATCTTTATTGGCTTTATGTCTTGGCTGTTCTTTGCAGAGATATGTTATTACTATCGTTTTGGTTCTAGAGCGATGGCAGCGCACCAGCATCAAAACCAACCCCACTTTTTCTTTTCGGCTATGAGAACTGCGGCTTGGGTTGGTGTCGTGTTTTGTATTGTCATTACCTTCTGGGTCGGCCCGATGGCTTTTGTCGGTGCCGGCGCTTCTGCGTTAATGGCGTTTAAACTCGTCGATGCCAAACGGCAAGATATCTATACAACGATCCCTTATGACTCTGTGTTGTGTCTTGATGTCATAAAAAGCGCTGACCATATCTCTATTTGGTTTAAAGGGTGCAGTTTTACTTATGACCCAACAAATCCAAAAATCCTTGAAACTATTCGCGTTTATGAACTCTTTTGTAAACCAGAGCAATTTGATGAAATCTTAATCACTCTAAAATCCAAACTTCACCCAGAAGTGCAAATTGTCGAAAGTGCCAGTTTAGATGACCGTCTAGACTTCGACGAAGAAGCAAAAAAGCACGACATTTCATTAATCAGCGTTCCTTTACACGAAGAAGAACAACAAAAAACCTAGTTCGATTCGACAGAAGACTCATGGTAGGGATTTAAGGATAATCATGAACCCCAACTTTCAAGAACAGCAGCTCACTGACGAATTTATCCAAGTAATCCGCGCGAATCCAACTCGATCTGGATAGCAAACTTACGAAAAAAAACGTTTTGATGCCGTGGACAAGACAGCGACTAAAAAATGGTATGCGGAATTTTCGATGATTCACAATATCCCCTACTTTCGTCAGGGGGTGGGGATTTCGATGTTTTTACTCACTTATCTGCTATTTTCATATCTAGAAGGCTCATTGCTTACTATCAGGAATGCACGGGGTCAGGTCTTTCCTTTTGCTTTCTTGGGTTAGAGGGTTAGGCTTCTTTGATGTATACGAAATTAGATGCCTGAACGAAACATAATTTAAGGATAATTAATGCCAAAAGCAGCACGTATAGGCGATATCGCCTCAGCACATGGATGTTTCCCTTCTACACCGATTATCGCCGGCAGTGGTGACGTATTTATTAACGGCATCCCTGCCGCTCGAGTTAGCGATGCTATTGGTTGCGGCGGTACGGTCGCGACAGGATCGCCAGATGTCACTATTGGGTAGTTAAAGCGGTGAATCGTTAAGGAGATGCGCAGAAATCAGTGAATTTTTTGGACTTCACTATTAAATGTGTGATCGACATAGTGGCAAGAAGAAAGACCTGACCCCTATGTTCTACCATGCCTAACCATTTATTATTCATTGCAGAGTCCATTCATTAACAGTCTCTATTTTAAATCGTTCGCATGTTAAAGCGTTAATGTAAGGTAAATAAAGGCGTGATGTACATTCAGAATCAAAATGAAACGAATTAATAATTTCCTGTAATTCTTCAGAAAATCATTATCAGCCGTACAATACACCTAAATACCGACTTGTAGCCTTCTAAAATTACATTGTCCTGTATCGCAAAGCCATCTGGGTAGGCGCTGATACGCCTTGGTCTAATTATACATTAATGATTTAGGGATAATCATGAACCCCAACTTTCAAAAACAGCAGCTTACTGACGAATTTATCCAAGCTGTTCGCGCCAATCCAAGCCAAACAGCATTTAAAGCTTATCAAAAAGACCTATTTGAACAAGTTAATACAGAAGCAGTAAAACGTTGGGACGCTATGTTGTCAATGTCTCAAAACTATATCTACATCCGCGAGTTCATCGGGCTCTCCGCTTTTCTTTTGATGTACTCTTTTGGATGCTTCATGACAGGGGAGGTCATGTTTTTTGCAGATGGCGTATCCACATTTGGAATTTTATGGAGCTTATTTTTTGGTGGTGTGATTTGGTTTCATTTTGCTGAAACGTATCATCATTATAGGTGCAGTGAGCAAGCTATTGCGATTCATCGATATAAAAATCAGCCACATTCTCTATTTGTAGCGATGCGTATATCTGCGTGGGTTGGCGTTGTATTCTGTATTGTCATTACCATCTGGGTTGGCCCGATGGCTTTTGTTGGTGCTGGAGCCTCAGCGCTGATGGCGTTTAAAATGATTGATGCTAAGCGTGTCGACCTGTATTGGACTATTCCCTACGATTCAGTGCTATTTATTGATGTCATTAGAAAAGATAATTACATCGCGATCTGGTTTAAAGATGTCGATTTTGATCTCGGCACGGAATCTCCACAAATATTTGAAAATGTTACAATCTATGGTTTGTCTTGTAAGCCCGAACAATTTGATGACATCCTAACCACTCTAAAATCCAAACTTCATCCAGAAGTGCAATTCTTCGAAAGCCCAAGTGTAGATAAAAAAATCAACTTCTTCGAAGAAGCAAAAAAATACGATATTTCATTAATAAGCGTCCCTTTGCACGTAAAAGAACAACAAAAAACCGAGTTCGATTCGACAGAAGACTCATGGTAGGGATTTAGGGATAATCATGAACCCCAACTTTCAAAAACAGCAGCTCACTGACGAATTTATCCAAACTATTCGCGCCAATCCAAACAGAGCCGGATGGAACTCCTATCAAAAAGAACAGTTTGAAAAAGCTGACGCGGATGCAACAACACATTGGCATGCGATGCTATCCCTTGGCCCAAAGCATTTGAGAGAGATAGCAGGCATAACCGGTCTAATCGCTCCCTACTTAGTTATATCTTTAATGGGTGGAGAGCTAATGCCTTTATCTGAAGGCTGGTTCATGATCATTTTAGGAGTCTTTGCCGGCGGTATTGTTTGGCTACACTTTGCTGAAATGTGTTATTACTATCGCTTTAGTGATCAGGCCATGGCTACGTATGAGCACCAAAATCAGCCTCATTCAGCCTTTACCGCAATGAGAATACTCGCTTGGGTTGGCGTTGTATTCTGTATTGTTATTACCTTTTGGGTTGGCCCAATGGCTTTTGTTGGTGCTGGAGGCTCAGCGCTGATGGCGTTTAAAATGATTGATGCTAAGCGTGTCGACCTGTATTGGATTATTCCCTACGATTCAGTGCTAGTTATTGATGTCATTAGAAAAGATAATTACATCGCGATCTGGTTTAAAGATGTTGATTTTGATCTCGGCACAGAATCACCACAAATATTTGAGAATATTACAATCTACGGATTATTTTGTAAGCCTGAGCAATTTGATGACATCCTCGCCACCTTAAAATCTAAGCTTCACTCAGAAGTGCAATTTTTCGAAAGCCCAAGTGTAGATAAAAAAATCAATTTCTTCGAAGAATCCAAGAAATACGATATTTCCTTAATCAGCGTTCCTTTACACGAAGAAGTACAACAAAAAAACGAATTCGATTCGACAGAAGACTCATGGTAGTGATTTAAGGATAATCATGAACCCCAATTTTCAAAAACAACAGCTTACTGACGAATTTATCCAAGCCGCTCGTGCTAATCCGACGCAAGGTGGTTCAGATGCCTATCAAAAATCGCAATTCAAACAAGTCGATGAGAACACAACAACACGTTGGGATGCAGTGTTGTCACTGGGTCCAAAACATTTGAGAGAGAAAGCGGGTTTAACCGGCCTTATAGCTCCTTACTTAATTGTATCTTTAATGGGCGGGGAGTTAATGCCGTTGTCAGAGGGTTGGTTCATGGTTGTTGCAGGGATCTTCATTGGTTTTATGTCTTGGCTGCACTTTGCTGAAATGTGTTACTACTATCGTTTTGGTGATCAAGCTATGGCTATGCACCAACACCAAAACCAGCCCCATTCAGCTTATACTGCGTTAAGAGGCCTAGCGTGGGTTGGCGTAGTATTCTGTATTGTCATTACCATCTGGGTTGGCCCGATGGCTTTTGTTGGTGCTGGGGCCTCAGCGCTGATGGCGTTTAAAATGATTGATGCTAAGCGTTTCGACATGTATTGGATTATTCCCTACGATTCAGTGCTAGTTATTGATGTCATAAGAAAAGATAATTACATCGCGATCTGGTTTAAAGATGTTGATTTTGAGCTCGGCACGGAATCTCCACAAATATTTGAGAATATTACAATCTACGGATTATTTTGTAAGCCTGAGCAATTTGATGACATCCTCGCCACCTTAAAATCTAAGCTTCACTCAGAAGTGCAATTTTTCGAAAGCCCAAGTGTAGATAAAAAAATCAATTTCTTCGAAGAATCCAAGAAATACGATATTTCCTTAATCAGCGTTCCTTTACACGAAGAAGTACAACAAAAAAACGAATTCGATTCGACAGAAGACTCATGGTAGGGATTTAGGGATAAGTATGAACCCCAACTTTCAGACACAACAGTTAACTGACGAATTTATCCTAACTATTCGCGCCAATCCAAACAGAGCAGGATGGAGAGCCTACCAAAAAATACAGTTTGAAAAGGTAAACTCAAGGCCGACAAAGAACTGGGATGCCATGCTATCCCTTGGCCCAAAGCATTTACGAGAAAAAGCAGGTATAGCAGCTCTTATCGCTCCCTACTTAATTATATCTTTGATGGGCGGAGAGTTAATGCCTTTATCTGAAGGCTGGTTCATGATTATTGTAGGAATCTTTGCTGGCGGTATTGTTTGGCTGCACTTTGCTGAAATGTGCAACCACTATCGCTTTAGCGAGCAAGCTATGGCTGCGCACCAACACCAAAACCAACCCCATTCCGCTTATACCGCGTTAAGAGCCTTAGCTTGGGTTGGCGTTGTATTTTGTATTTTTATCACGATTTGGGTTGGGCCAATGGCTTTTGTTGGTGCGGGCGCTTCTGCATTAATGGCATTTAAACTAGTCGGAGCCAAACGTCAGGATATCTATACGACTATCCCTTATGACTCAGTGTTGTGTCTAGATGTAATAAAAAAAATGGACTATATCGCCATTTGGTACAAAGGTAATGATGTCAGTACCGATCCCGAATCGCCAGAAATATATGAATGCATAACCGCCTATGAAATATATTGTCAACCAGAGCAATTTGATGACATCTTAACCACTCTAAAATCCAAACTTCACCCAGAAGTGCAAATTGTAGAAAGCGAGAGTTTAGACGACAGTATCAACTTCTTCGAAGAGTCTAAAAAATACGACATTTCATTAATAAGCGTCCCTTTACACGAAGAAGTACAACAAAAAAACGAGTTCGATTCGACAGAAGACTCATGGTAATCCAGCAAGACAATCTGGACTCGGTTACGTCTATCCTCGAAAAGACGGCATGTAAGATCAGGTGATTTAGCAAATTTAGATTACCGGCCTATAATCAAGCGCCGCAGCAATGCTGGCTTCATGTCGCTAGCATACGGGCGTATAATGCTGAGATTAAGTAGGCAAAGAGCGCATTGCTGCGTATGAACGATTATGGCAAACCCCGAATATAAAGAGACATTAGACAAACTGGATTAGGTGAGCGTCTGTTTGTATCGCATGGGGATCAGTTGCTTTTCACTATCGCTACTCGCTCTATCAACGATTCTAAGTGGTCTTTTTACTCACTTGTCAGAGTATTACTCCATAACCTTGCTAGTGATCTGCATATCAGCGGCTTTAACTGCCGCAAACCTTCACGTGTACAGTAAACATGTTCGAGCGGTGATTTGCTGGTCGGCTTGGATTGGAATTTTACTGATGTTAAGCGACGCTTCCCAAAGCCGAGTATGGCTATCGTTAGGGTTTCTGTTTATCACGTTCTCGGGTATTGCGCTTAAAGAGTCGTTTTGCTTTAAAGTGCTCGGTTTAAAGCTTGTTCCCGTATTATTGGCGCTCTCTACGTTCTCTCTATGGCTTGAACAGCCTTGGGGTGGTTCTGTTTTATTGGCATTGGCGGGGCTGGTTATGGGCAACTTATCAATCGCAAAATGGCGCATGCCACTTCACTTTGATATTGGTAATAAAGCCAACTACGAAATCTAGGCCATTTCGTTACATTTCGTTGCCAGCACGACACGCAAGTAACGCTACTTGCTTTAGCCCAAGGGCCAAAGCAACGCTAGTGAAGCAGTTTAACCCTTATATTCGATAACTTGCTCAATAAAATCCGATTCACTGAACCACATAACGCGGCCAATATAAGCGTTATCCCTCAACTCGGTATCGATTTGTGCGGCAATTCTTGCCGTCATTTGAATCCAGCCATCCTGCTCATTGAGACCATCGATAAAATCGCTGACTATCGCTTTTGCATTGTCATCTAACTGCAAGCTTATAAAATTCATTATTTCTTCTTAACTCTCGCTATCAACAAAAAAGCTCCCATTACAGGAGCTTTCCAATAACAAATATTATTACACAGCGAAATGAATACTAGTATTCCATTCTATGGTAAATCACCGCGATTCCGATAGAAACCGTCAGCACCAGCGTAGCCATAAACGTAACCTTAAATGGGCAATACGGACGCTCACCCGTCACTTCCCCCGTTTGGGCATTCACTAACACACGGTAAACCTTTTCTCGATAACGATAAGAGGAGACCCAGACAGGCAAAATCAAGTGTTTAAAGGTAGCATCAGTGTAGGTTGAATCTCTCGTGCTGATTATTTGTTTATCGCCCCCGATATCACGATCGATCGTGGTTTCAATCTTCTCTTGCATACGTACTTTGGCATCTGCGTAACCTTCTTTAAGATTCACTTGGTACAGTTCAGCCTGATACCCTTGCAAGTAACTGTCGGTGTAATCCACCAGCTTAGACAGATCCCATGGCTCTAATTGATGCAGTTGCGTGGTATCAAGCGAGTATGTGGCAGGGACAAGCACATCATCAAAGTTATTGGTTACATGCCCGGAAGCAAAATACCAACGAGTACGGGTTTCCGTGCGCGTTTCTGTTTTACCGTCAGAGTTGGTCACCGTTACCGATTCTTTATAATTAACCCCTTTTTTTCCTGTATAGGAAGTCGCAACATTACAGTCATAAGTCCAATACGGAATATACACTCCTTGGAAACGATCCAGCTTTTCTGCATGCTTTTTCAGATTATGAGGCGCTAACCATAACCCTTTTACCCAGGAGCTAAAATTGGAGATAGCTTGTTCACGTTTGATCTGAAAAGGAATAATACCTTGTGGCTTAATACGCTTAGTATTCTCAGCTCGAGAAAGCACTAACGGCGTATCGCAAAACGCACAATGTGTCGCTTTCACATCAGAGCCAAACTCGGTTGTCGCACCACAGCTCTCGCACTGAATCATGCGTGACTCGATCTTCTCCTGACAAGCGTCAAAATTATTTAAATAACTCTCTAGATCGACCTCATGATGCGCCTCTTTTACCGTTAGCGGTTGCTCTATCTCCACTTCAAACTGGCAATGGTTACAAATCAGCGAAGTCGTACCGGGTTCATAAGATAAATCGGCAGCACAACTCTTGCACTTTACATCGACTAACATCCGTTACGCTCCTGGGATCGGTGGTGGTGCGGCTTGAAACAGATTTTGTAGCTCTGCGACTGTGCTGGCTTTCTCCCATGCTGCCATACCTTGCTTCCATACCAAAGAATCTTGGCTGATTTGTCCTGCGGTGATTTGATGCTGAAGAGTGTCTAGCGCGAACGGCCCTGCTTGCTGCCCATTCACCGCCACAAAATACTCACTCTGTTGTGGCAATGGTGGCGGAGCAATCTGTGATTGAGAGCTCTGAGGTTGGGAGTGTTGTTGCGCCCCTTGTTGTGGGGTCATCGCTTGTGCCATTTGCTGCGCCATCGCAAAACCCATCCCCATTTCCATTCCTGCGCTGGCATTACCACCCCCATTTTGCGCAGCGGCCTCTAACGCTTCTGCCGCTTGGAATTGGGTATACTGATTCAAGTTACCAAGAATGCCCATTGAAGAACGCTTATCCAGCGCCTCTTCTACTTCTGGCGGTAGCGAAATGTTCTCGACCATGAACTTCGCGAGCGTCAAACCATAAGTGGCGAAGTCACCGTTCATTTTTTCTCGCATTAGCAGCGCAAATTCATCATAGTTTGCCGCCATATCAAGCACGGGTAACTTACTTTCGCCCACCGCATCGGTAAAACGAGCGACCGCCATCGTGCGCAACTGCCCCTGTATTTCATCGATTTGGAAACAACCGTCAGTACCGACCACTTGCTCAAGCAACTTTAGTGGTTCACTCACGCGAATATCATAATTACCAAAAGCACGAAGACGTACAGGACCAAACTCAGGGTCTCGCAACATAATAGGATTTTTCGTTCCCCATTTGTTGTTAGTAAATAGGCGCATATTGACGAAGTAGACTTCAGCCTTGAAAGGTGAATTAAAACCATGTTTCCAACCTTTCAGCGTACTGAGAATAGGCAGGTTCGCGGTGGTGAGTTGATACATGCCAGATTCAAATACGTCGGCAATTTGGCCTTCGTTGACGAAAATGGCAACTTGCCCCTGACGTACGGTTAACTGAGCGCCATTCTTGATCTCATTTTGATGGCGCTCAAAACGCCACACCAAGGTGTCATTGCTATCGTCAATCCACTCGACGATATCAATAAACTCGCCCATTATTTTATTCCAAAAACCCATATCAACCTCTATTCCCTGATCTGGTAACATTCAGCTCTAACTAAATGAAACTTATTGAATAATTATCCGATAGAGAGCACATGGTCACAAGGGCAAAACGGTGAGCTATCTCGTAACTAGAGCGATTGAGGAAACACGAGATAGGCAGGGTTTAAGATTCGGTTAACTAAACATCAGAGAAATTTCATCTATAAACAGTCATATTCACATTGGGATATGCCACTTTAGCGGCGATTTAAACGGCAAGGAAGAAAATGGATCGATGCTGAGAATGATACTCAGGTGGGATATTCACTGAGCAAGCTTAGAAAACGGCTTAACCAAATTTGAGCCGATACAACAAAGCATTAATTAAAAGATTTTAATGAACAAAAGGGGCTAAGCAGCCCCTTGTAGAATGATACGCGTGATTAATTAACGCATTGATAAAGCTGAGTATAACGCGTAGAAATACAGCCAAATAACTTATCACGACGAGCGCATTTATCTAGCGGAGTACCAAAAACCTGTGCGCCTTTGAATCCCCAAGCTTTACAGCCGTTTTCTGCCATTAAAAAAGCTTCTTGTTCGTCAATCACTGCCTGCTGAAGCAAGCCTTCATCATAGGCTAGCGTGATAGTTGCATCACCCTTACTGCCATCAGTCACGAACCAATTTTTGTTTACAGGAGTAGCACACGCAGTCAAATTAGCCGCGATAACAAGAGCGACAATCGTTTTGAATCTCATTGGGTTTCTAGTTTTATGATTCTTAAAAGGTGGCGCATTTTACACAAATTTTCGCGCTACGCATTACTAAAATATACGCGCATCATTTGCTATTTTATTCGCCCCCAAATGCACATCCCTAACCTCGTTAGAGACGCCCCCATGATTGATGTGCAGACTCAAAGTCGATACCATCTATTGCTTTACCACTCAGCAGTATTTTTATCGTAAAAATAGCGAGTTATGCTCAAGATATAAATCTATTCTGAAGATATAAGGCTTAAACCTTGTAGGTGATAAGGTCGTAGAAAAGCATTAAAATATGTGCACAAAGTCATGTTGAGTTAGTCACACAGATTAGCTGAGTAGATATTACTAGAAAACAAAAACGAAAAAGCCCCAGCATTTCTGCTGGGGCTTAGAATGTGGCGGTGAGTGAGAGATTCGAACTCTCGATACGTTGCCGTATACACACTTTCCAGGCGTGCTCCTTCAGCCACTCGGACAACTCACCGAATCGTTAACAACTTGGCTAACGAGGCGCTAATTTAATGATTCTATAGAGTTAGGTCAAGCCAAAAGGCAAAAAAATAACGTACTAACGGATCGATTGGTCACTCTCTAGCTAAATTGATGACACTTTGTCCATCAAATTCGAGCACTTACGCTTGTGAACAGTAACCCGGTACCTTAAACCACTTACGGCATAGATCTAAGAAGTAACCATACAATACGCCCATCGCACAAGAAACAACCGCATTGGAAGCGACAGCAGTAATAATTTGGTCAGTTGATGCTCCAACCGTATAGAGAATACCGGCATAAACAGGAGATTGGAACAGTACATACGCGACCAAATCTGACAGGTTCTTCATCCGTTTAGACAATGAAACTCGGGCGCCTTGGCGCAAAATGAAATCTCTAAACACACCGTAGGGCCAAGCAATGGCAATATTGACTGGGATAGAAAGCAATCGAGAAGCCAGTGACTGCTCAAATGTCATACCCGAAATGAAAATTTCGATAAACATGCCTGAAATAAAGCAGAACACCACCATCGCAAACGTATCTGCTACTGCGCCACGAAAACAGAAAGACCCACGAGCTTTCATTGCAAATTCTCAACATATATCACTAGTATAGTGAATAAAGAACAATATAAAACGCCCAACAAAGCGAATTAAACCAGATTTATTCGCTATTAAACCACAAGTAATAAAGAATTAGATTTCAATTTCAAACATCAAGAGTCAATAAACTGCTGGTTTTTAGGCTTAAAATAGCCAAAAAAACTCAAACCGCCAAAAATAGCGGTTTGAGTCGGTTATATTGAATAAAATGTGTCGTTTAGAGTCAGCTATCTTTCAACAGTACGGTAAGAACATCAAGCTCATGACTTGAAGGGAGCGATTTGCTGTGTAGCAGCGGAGCAAGCGTCTCAGCCAATTGAGTGCCATTACTGGATGAATTGCGATGAACATACTCGCTAATCGTAGTTAAGATTTGATGCGCATCTTCGGTTTTTTGGTCTTCAACCGCGATGTGTAGCGAGACTAACTGCTGCTCGGCATTAAAAGCAATAAACTGGTTATCGCTTGCGATAGATTTGAATTGATACAGCTTTTCGTAATACCGATGCAGCATATCATCCAGCTCTTTTTCATCGATAGGCTTGGAAATAATGCAATTGACCCCGGCCGCTAACATCCTTTCTCGCGTCTCCTTAAACAGGTCTGCGGTACAGCCAAAGATCAAGGTATCGGCCCGTTGGCCTTTTAACGCGCGAATTTCAGCGGTAGCCGTTATGCCATCTTTATTCGGCATGTGGTTATCCATCAATATCAAATCATACTGACCGTTTTGTACCGCCTCCACAGCCTGTTGGCCATCTTCAACATTAGTACATTCAAACCCTTTGCTGCTGATGAAAGAGTTAATGATAATGGTATTAGTGCGGTTATCTTCAACAATAAGCGCTTTAAGGCCACTATAGTCATGTTTACGCAGCTCAATGACCTCTGCCGTGCCTGGTGGGCAAATTTCCATTTCGAGAATAATGTCGAAAGTCGTCCCCACTCCGATAGAGCTCTGAACCGAAACATCACCATTCATTAATTCGCCAATTTGTTTAACGATAGCGAGGCCAAGCCCTGTACCACCAAAGCGGCGAGTGGTTGACGATTCAGCCTGCTCAAACGGATTAAAGATTTTCTTTTGCGCCGCACGATCAATACCAATACCCGAGTCGGATACTCGAATATTTAAGCAATTGCGACCATCCAGCGTGACCTCCGAAAAGTGCACATCGACAAAACCATGGGAGGTGAATTTCACGGCGTTATTCAATAAGTTAAATAACACTTGGCGCAAGCGAGCTTTATCAGAGAGATACCAACGATCTTTACTCACTTCATTGTGAATGTTGAAATCCAAGCCTTTTTCTGAACATAAGGTGTAATAGACACTATTGATGCTCCCCACGATCGATTCCAGCGGAAACGGGGCTTGCTCGAGTTCAAGGTGCCCTTGCTCTATCTTCGAAAAGTCCAAAATTTCATTTAGCAGCAACATCATATGGTCGCCAGAGTCATAAAGCGTTTTTAAATGCTTGCGCTGCTCGTCGCTTAAATCCGTTTTAAGTAGAATCTGAGCGGTACCAAGCACGCCATTCATTGGCGTTCGGATTTCATGCGATATAGTCGCTAAAAAGGCGCTCTTCGCACGAGTGGAGGCCTGTGCCTTTTTCTTTTCTTGCTCAAGAAATACCGTCTTCTCATTGAAGGTTTCAATTAGATGTTGGATCTCATCATTGCTGCGATACCCAATGTCGATGATTCCGCCGGTTTTAGAGTCATCTACCTTTTGTGCAATCCGTGTTATCGGTTCAATGATAAAGCGGCTGATAAGAACATAGCCAAACAACACACAAAGTAGCATGATTGGCACAATGCCCTTTTCAACTTTGCTTACTAAATCATATACTTGATCAGCCACTAAACGATTGGCATTAACCACATCAATCGTCCAGTGAAAGCTACCAAACTGCTGGCGGCTGATGTAAACATCTTCCGCGACATTAAAATTATGCTCAACGATCACATCGCCAAAACCATCACGCACAATCACACCAAGACCATGCTGTTCAGCATGCTTGCGCACAAAGTCGATTAGAGTGACCAACGAAACATCAATGGTCGCGACACCTGCAAATTCGCCTTTAACGAAATACGGCGAAGAAGCGGTGATCATCTGTACGTGTGTAAACGGGTCAATATACACGGGTGACCACGACACGGTACCAAGTGGCTTATCGACGGACGACAAATACCAAGGCTCTTTGTCATAGCCACCAGATTGGGCGTTATTCCAAGCGTGGATTCTATCGACCTTGCCATCAATCGCACGATTGAAAAATAGACTTAAATAAGGCTCTTGGGAATCGACTGAATAGGGTGTTGGCCATAGCCCACCACTGGTGGTGACACCATCAATAACTTGAAAGAGTGATTGGAGTAATTCAACTTGCAGCGATTGGCCATAACCGGTGTTCCCAATGCTAACAATGCTTTGTAAAACACTTAACGAGCTTTCTAGTGGGGCTTCAATCTGGCTGGAGATGATTTTTGAGCGAGAATCTAGATTGATAACAAGTTGATCGCGAACGGGAGGCTCTACCACCAAATAGCTTACTGTCCCTACCGTCGCAACGACGAACGCAAGGTACAAGCCAAGGGCAAATATGCTTTTCCGTTTTAGTGACGAGCTCTTAACCATAACCAACTGAATTTTTGACGTTTATATAAAATTATAGTCAATACTGAGTAACAGCAACCTATTTTTGTCGCAAAGGTGCTGTTACTATATCCATATCAACATTTACAACCTAAGTAGTGGTATTCATTTTGACTCTACAAGACATTCTCGCCCTTCCTGAACTGCAAGAAAAATTGATTAATCAGGCCAAAACTCAAGGTTTTGTTACGGCAATGGCGGCTGCACCGCATACGCTTGATCCGCATGAGTGGCTCCCGTTTCTATGGGGCGGTGAAGACGTTGCACCATTTAGCGACGGTGAGCTGTTAGAGAGTTATATTGAACATGTGATCGCGCTATGGAATAACTATCGTCCAGCATTGTTAAACAATCAATGGCAGTGGCCTGAAGGCTGCGTATTAGACGAAGAAGAGATCGTAACAGAAGCAACGCGCGATTTCTGCGAAGGCTTCCTACAAGGCTGGCAATTATCTCGCGATGATTGGGAGTCAATCATGCCTGAAGATAGCCCAGAAAACGCCTTACTCGGTGGTGTATTGCTGTCGCTAAGCATGCTGTACGATCCAGAAACGTCACTCGCAACGATTGCTGAACAAGGCATCGAAGGTCTGGAGCAGTTTGAAGAGATCTTCAACGCGACCCCAACCATGCTTTCTGGCTTAACGATGCGTGGCATGCAATTGGTTGAAGCAGACCAGTAATCCGCACATGTGGCACTGATTCAAGATGAGAAAGGCTTCCGATTGGAAGCCTTTTTAACGCCAGAGGTTTCTTTTCGGTAAAAAACCATCATTTCATCACTAAAGTCAGCGGATAGCACGGCCTAAAGGTTCGACCAATTGATCTGCTCAATACGCTCATCGGCGATGTAAAACAGCTTAGTCCCAGGACGTATCTCAACATCCAGATCAGGATTGAGCGCCATGCCTTGCTCGCCCTCCAATGCGATCAAGGTTGCCTTGTACTGCTTTTTCAAAAAGAGAAACACCGCTTCGACCTCGACTGCTGCGGCCTCTTGTGGGTAATAAGTTGAGTACTGGGTCATCCCCCGCGTAGAAGCAAGTAACTCTTGATGCAGTGCACTTGATCCGGGATCCACCGCCGCTTTCGCTAGCATCTCAGCACCAACGGCTGGAATGCACTCTGCATTTGGGCAATGCTGGCTCAGTAGCGAGCTGAGGGCTTCGTCTTTGAAATAAGCGACAAGATGGGCGCTAGAATTAACATTGGCACAATAGAGCGATGCTGAGAGCGTTATGTCATCTTCAAGATTATCGACTACGATGCAGCTTGCCTGTTCGATATTCGCATTTTTCATTTCTTGGCTATCGGTGTAACTGCTGACTTTGATAAAACCGATCTCACCAGGCAGCGGATTCTCAATCTCAGAGCGAGTACACAACACAATAGGCCTGTTCCCCTCTTCTTCATGTTGCAACATACGAATCAAATGCAAGGTACGTTGGCCATTCCAGCCCAATAATAAAATATGATTGTGTGTATTCACTTTTCGTTTCCCTAATACGCCAGCTCGCCAATAGTCGACAAGATTTGAACCAATACGCCCCAATATTGAAGCGAACAGTGCCAATCCACCTGGAATGATAAATAGCACCACCACCCATTTACCCATGTCGGTTACGGGTGAATGATCGCCATAGCCAACCGTGCTCGCAGTAACCATTAAGTAATAAATAAAGTTGGAGAAATTATCGGTAAGATCGTGCTCTCCCGCAGTAGTCAGCAACACCCACGAAAGAATGACATAAAGCAGTGTAAGGATGGCTAAGTTTCGCGTACTCAAATCAAACAAGGTGGAGCGCAGTTTGCGCCTTAAGTAGAACCAGATCGCCATACCATTTCCTTGTCTTAGCTTTGTTCGATTGATAACTCTACTTATTGTATGCAGAACTAACGCGACTTTTCGAGTTTGCTTGGCATCAAAAATAGATTGTTGAGAAGTGTAAGACAAAAATGGCGCTGTTGGTAAAGTCGCTAAAATTCTTTGTTGCATTTAAGTTAGGTAGCAAACCTCAGGCGTAAAAAAGCCAGCACGAGGCTGGCTAATAGGTAATTTTGGCTTAAACCAATCGTAGCTTATGCATTGCCTTTTACTAGCAAGTTAAGCTGTTCAGCAAAATCTAACATACGGTTTAATGGGATCAGCGATTTTACGCGCAATGCCTCATCAACAAAGATTTCATGCTGCTCGCCGCCTTTACTCAACGCTTGCTCAATCGCAAACAAACCGTTCATCGCCATCCAAGGGCAATGTGCACAGCTACGACACGTCGCACCTGCACCTGCTGTTGGTGCTTCGATCAATTCTTTTTCCGGCACTAACTGCTGCATCTTGAAGAAGATGCCTTTATCAGTCGCGACAATCATTTTTTGCTGTGGCAGCTCTTTTGCCGCTTTGATCAATTGGCTAGTTGAGCCAACAGCATCTGCCAATTCAACCACACTTGCTGGTGATTCAGGGTGAACAAGAATCGCAGCATCAGGATAAACGCTCTTCATCTTACGCAGTGCGTCAGCAGAGAACTCATCGTGAACCACACACTCGCCCTGCCACAACAGCATTTCTGCGCCAGTTTTGTTGGCAATGTATGAACCTAAATGGCGGTCTGGGCCCCAAATGATAGGCTTATCTTCGCTATCTAGGTGCTCAACGATTTCAAGTGCAATACTGGAGGTTACCACCCAATCTGCACGAGCTTTTACTGCCGCAGAGGTGTTCGCGTAAACCACAACCGTATGGTCAGGGTGCGCGTCACAAAATTCAGAGAACTTGTCTGCAGGACAACCAAGATCCAATGAACATTCTGCGTCAAGTGTTGGCATTAGAATGCGTTTTTCTGGTGTAAGGATTTTGGCGGATTCGCCCATAAAGCGCACACCGGCAATTATTAGGGTGCTGGCAGGATGACGGTTGCCAAACTTAGCCATTTCCAGTGAGTCACCAACAAAACCTCCCGTTTCTTCCGCTAATGCCTGAATCTCAGGATCCGTGTAATAGTGGGCAATCAGCACGGCATCTTTATCAATCAGCAGTTGCTTGATATTGGCAATATGGGCTTGCTTTTGCTCAGCCGTCAATGGCTTTGGCTTAGGAGGAAAAGGGTAAACAGTATCGATTTTATCTAGAATGTGACTCATTGCTTTGCTCTACGCAACTTCCGTTAGTTCGAACATTGTAACTCCGATCGACATCAAGAATCAAAGCTGTTTGGCGCTAAAAGAAGGATAAAAAAAAGGCGCATAAGCGCCTTTTTTCGTCAATTAGCCTTTAGTTGAGCTTTTGCTGCGCAACTTTTGCAGAAGCACTATCTGGGTATTCAGTTACCACTTGTTGATAGTATTTCTTTGCTTGCTCAACGTTATTATTGCGCTCCGCAATATCACCTAACTTCACTAGCGCATCAGCGCGCTTATTCGAATCTTTATAAGCGATCACTGCAGCAAAGCTTTTCACCGCTTCTTTATCTTGCTTCTTAGCAAAATAAAGTTGGCCGAGCCAATAATGTGAATTAGGGGTAAACGTTGAATCTGGGAAATCTTTTTGGAATTGAACAAAAGCGCTTATCGCACCGGAATAGTCACGCTGCTTAAGAATCAAATCGACTGCATTTTGATAGGCGGTTTGTTCATCAACATTACTGCTGTATGTGCCTTTCGACTCAACAGGTTCTGTTGTTGTCACATCAGCGACGATCGCGGGCGCAGCTTTTGCTTCTTGGCGAACTTTATCAAGTTCAACAAACAACTCTTTTTGACGCTGCAACATTTGCTGCATGTCATAGTTGTTCTTTTCAATTTGGCCACGAAGTTCACTCACTTCGAGCGACATCGTGTCCAATTGCTGCTGCATTTGCAGTTGCACTCGGTTACGATTTTCTAGCAAACGTTCTAAACGCTGAATATCCGTTTCGTTACTAGAGAACGTTCTAGAGCTACTGGTGCTGCCGCCAATATCTGCTACTGGGGCTGGTGCAGCGAACGCTAGGTTCGCTGCACTGGCCAGTAACGTAAGCGAAAAGACATGCTTTAAGTTACTGAACATGAGGTTATCCCCGAATTAGTACACTAGAACTGCGCGGCGGTTCTTAGCGTAAGCTTCGTCAGATTGACCTAGTACTAGAGGCTTCTCTTCACCGTAGCTAACGATAGCGATTTGGTCAGCGTTTACGCCTAGTGCTTGAAGGTACATAGATACCGCTTGAGCACGACGCTCGCCTAGTGCGATGTTGTACTCTGGAGTACCGCGCTCATCTGCGTGGCCTTCAACAGTTACTTTAAGCGCTGGGTTAGAGCTTAGGTAAGCAGCGTGTAGTGCTAGAACTTTCTCGTAGTCGCTTGCGATAGTTGCGTTATCGAATGCGAAGTAGATAGTTGAAGCTTGCATTACTTGATCTTTTAGTTCTTGCTCAGATAGTTGGCCATTCTGATCGATTGGCGTTACTACTGTTGTAGAAGAACCGTTGTTCGTTTCTGAGCCAGACGCGTTTGCAGCATCATCGCTCGAGCTACATGCTGTCATTGCTAGAACAGGTAGTGCAATGAGTAACCCTTTAAGAACTTTGTTAAGTTGCATTGTTATGTTTTCCTTACTTTTAAATACTTATTTGCTACAAAAACGGTGACCACGCAGGTGCACGGACTCGTCCGTTTGTTGCGGGTAATCGAGCTTTAAAACGCCCATCTATAGAAACCATCGATAAGACGTTGGTTTTGTTATAAATCGAACTATAGATAACCATTCCACCATTTGGGGCAATACTCGGCGACTCGTCTAACAATGTTTTGGTTAAAACCTGCACCGCACCAGTCTCAAGATCTTGTTTGGCAAGATTAAAACCAGTATTGCTGCGATTCACCATTACGAGAAAGCGTCCATCTGGGGTAATTTGACCACCCAAGTTTTGACTGCCCTGCCATGTTATGCGGCTAGTATCTCCGCCAGCCAAATTTACTTGATAAATCTGAGGTTTACCACCCCGATCAGAAGTGAATATCAAGGATTTCCCATCTGGGTGCCAAAATGGTTCTGTATTATTTGATCTACCACGCGTTATTTGTGTGAGCTTACGCGTCTTTATATCCATCGTATAAACCTGCAAGCTGCCGGTTTTTGATAATACCAAGGCTAATGTCTTACCGTCTGGAGAGAACTTAGGTGCCCCGTTGTGACGAGGGTATGACGTAAGTTTCTCACGTTCACCGGTGTAGATATCCATCATGTAGATTTCAGCTTGACCGTTCTGGAAGCTAACGTATGCAAGCTTTTTACCATCTGGTGACCAAGACGGTGACATCAATGGCTGTTTTGAGCGCAACACCAAACGTTCGTTGTAACCGTCATAATCTGCGACGCGTAATTGATACGGGTAGGATTCTTTGTCACTAACGACGACATATGCGATGCGGGTCAAAAATGCACCGCGCTCACCCGTTAATTGTTCGTAAACCAAATCAGAGATTCGGTGTGCGTATTCACGCAAACGGCTCTCAGGTACCGTGGCACGTTTGTTAAACAAAACGTGATCCTTAGACAGTACTAACTCGCCATCTTCACCCAACGCTTTGCTTTGACCTTGCGTTAACTGGCCACGCACAACATCGACCAATTGGTAATTAATCACATAATCACCTTTGGCATCTTGTGTGATCGATCCCGTTAGCAATGAGTCAACCCCCAGACGTGTCCAAGCGTCAAAATTGACTTCGCTTTCGTTATAAGGGGTTTGTGGCATTTTACTGGTCGGCACTGGGCTAAATTTACCACTGCGTTGCAAGTCAGAAGCAATCACCGCTGACACATCTTGTGGTAGAGGCTTAGCGCCTTCCCATTTGAATGGCACGATAGCTATCGGGCGGGCCGAATCAATACCATCTGTGATGACCAGTTCAAGAGCCGCATTGGCAAATTGAACCGAGCTCGCAATCACGAGCGAGAATCCTATTATCAGTCGCTTTAACACAAGCTAATCCTTTATTTAAAGTTCAACGGTTAAATTGATGTTTTTCAGTTTGTTGACTAGATCCGCATCTGTCGGCAGTGGGAAGCTTGGCACTTGAGCTACCGCACGTTTTGTTGCTGAGCAAACTCGGCTATCACCATCAAGGATACTAAAGTTTCCGACAATAGCCCCCGCTCCGGTAGGAATAAGGCGCAAGTTAACTCGACAAGACTTTCCCCGGAAGTAGTCCTCCACGAGCAAATTTTGCTTAATCAGCTGTGTGTAGATCGCGGCATAGCGCGAAATTTCACTATCAACAAATTGATTGCGCGCCGCGCTATTTTGTTCCGTTTCTGATTCCAAGCCAGCAAAAATATCGTTCATCGCAGCTTCTTGCTCTTTGCGTTCTCGCTCCAAGCGCTCTAAACGTTGCTTTTCTTTACGTGCCTTTTCTGCCGCTTCTTTTGCCGCTTTCTCTTTTGCTATGCGTTCTTTTTCAGCCTTAGCGGCGGCCTCTTGCGCCGCTTTTGCTGCTTTTTCTTTTTCGATGCGTTGCTGCTCTGCTTTCGCTGCAGCCGCTTCTTTTTCAATACGTTGTTGCTCAGCTTTGGCTACCGCAGCCTCTTTCTCTAAGCGCTGCTTTTCCGCTACACGTATTGCCTCTTCTTTCTTTTTACGCTCTTGCTCAAGTTTGACTGCGCGTTCTTTTTCTTTACGAACACGCTCTTCTTCAACTTTGCGTTCTTGCTCTTTTTGCTTACGTAATTTTTCCGCATCACGCGCCGCTTTCGCTTCTTTGACTTGTTGCTCTTTCAGTTTACGAATGCGTTCTTCTTCCGCTTTGCGGTTCTTCTCAAGCTGCTCACTTTCACGACGCAGTTTATCAAGGCGATCTTGCTCTTTGCGCGACGCCTCTTCTCGCTGCTCGCGAATTTGCTGTGCTTGTTTACGCACTAAGGCTGGATCAATCACAACCGCTTCCACCATTCGACCGACAGGTTCAGGTTTCGACATCGTAAAATCCGCGCCCCAAAGCAACGCAGCAAGTAAGACTGCGTGTAAGGCAAACGAAATAACCATTGGTTTGCCGAGTTTATTTTTATTGGGCTTTTTGTCTTTCATGGAGTGATTGAACTTATTCCTTGATGTCCGTTAGCAGGCCCACTTTCGGGATCCCTGCTCGGCCCAACTCATCTAAAACCAATACAATCTCCGCATAAGGCGTGGCTGCATCCCCACCCACCGCAACCGGTGAGTTAGGTTTGATACTAAGCTCAGCTTTCACTCGCACGATCAAATCTTGCAGTGAAATACCACGCATCACCTCTTCATCATTGACGCTTAATCCGAGATTACCATCACGGTCCACTTCAACAATGATAAAGCTGATATTCGGATCTTCCGCCATCTCTTGCATTGATTCTGCCGCCGCCGTTTTTGGCAGCTCAACTTCAACACCTTGTGTTACAAAGGGTGAGGTCACCATGAAAATGATCAGCAACACCAACATGACATCGATATACGGCACCACGTTGATTTCACATGTCATTTTACGCTTTTTAGGTTGATAACCCGCCATGCGTTACTCCCTGCCAGCCATCACTTGACGGTGCAAAATGCTGTGAAACTCTTCTGAGAACGTCGCGTAGTTATGCTCAAGTTTTGACACTTTATTGCTCAAGCGGTTGTATGCCATTACGGCGGGAATTGCAGCAAATAGACCCATTGCCGTTGCCACCAAGGCTTCTGCGATACCCGGCGCAACCATTGCCAGGGTCGCTTGCTTCACTTCACCCAACGCGATGAACGCATGCATGATGCCCCATACCGTACCAAACAAACCAATATATGGGCTGATAGAGCCGACTGTTGCTAGGAAAGGCAGATTGGTTTCCAGATCATCTACTTCACGGGCGACCGCCACGCGCATTGCTCGGCCTGTGCCTTCCATGATGTAATCTGGCGAATTTGCATTGGATTTACGTAGACGTGCAAATTCAGTAAAGCCGGCATAGAAAATTTCTTCGGTACCCGTGAGTTCATCTTTTCTCTTGTTTACCGCTTGATAAATAATTGAAAGATCGGTGCCAGACCAAAACTTATCTTCAAAGGCTTCTGTCTCTTTGGTTGCTTGAGAAAGCACTTTGCTGCGCTTAATGATCATCGCCCATGAGGCAATCGACATACCAAGTAGGATCAGCATGACCATTTTTACCAGCAAGCTGGCTTGCAAAAACAGGTCAAGAATTGAAATATCAGCGGTCACTTCGAGAAAACTCCATATAAATTGCTTGAGGAATCGCAGTCGGTCGCATCCTCTGATTATCGATACATGCTACCTTAACCATTGCTCTACACAATGTTTTACTATCAGGATTGACGATCTCCTGACAGAAGGTCAAAGAGGCCTTCTTGAGTTCAGCGATTGTCGTTCTCACTACGAGCTGATCATCAAGGCGCGCACCTTGTAAAAAGTCTATGTCCATATGTCGGACTACAAAACCAGTGTTTTGTTCCAACAATGCATGTTGTGATACGCCAACACTGCGAAGCATCTCCGTTCGTGCGCGCTCAAAATATTTTAGATAGTTTGAATGATAAACCACACCACCGGCGTCGGTATCTTCGTAATAAACGGTCACTGGCCATTCAAAGCCATGAGGGGCTGCTTCCACGGTAACACTCTAAAATTTGTACACTTAACGACTACTATACCCCATCTGTGCTGCGGATGTGCACTGGCGAATCTACGATTTCAGAACTTAGACAAAAAAATAGCGCCAACTTATCAAAAGTGGCGCTATTTAAATGATTTTCTGATGATTTCTCAGGCTAATCTATTACGAAACGTAAATAATCGTTAGGTAAATCAGGATCGACAAACTGAAGTATGGGCTAAACAGAATTTGCCAATACCAGTTGTGTGGTTTGAATGACAAACCAAACACCATGCTTGAGCAAATCGCCCATATCATCAGCGGTGAAATGACTGCATTAAAGCCGCCAATCGCCTCTGAATACGCATGAGGATCCCACATCACCATCGCAACATGGAAAAAACCTAAAACCAGAGATAAGACCCTTAGTAGGGTCTTATCCAAAGGGGCATGTATTTTTGCCACCTTTTCAGCGAGATCACTCACTGTCTTTATCCATCATTTCTGAATGCTCTAACCAAAGAGCGTTGATGATACCGAATGCGCAAGCAAGTAGTACACCTAGAATCCATGCGAAATACCACATAGTGATTGCTCCTTAGTAAAGTGAGTTTTTGTTTTCTTCAATGAACTTGCTATCCAAACGGCCGAACATTTTGTAGTACGTCCACGTGGTGTAGCCAAGAATGATTGGTACCATTACAAATGCAACACCAGTCATTAGGTTCAAAGTCAGTTCAGATGAAGTCGCATCCCACATTGTCAAGCTGTGGCTTGGTACGCGGCTTGATGGCATCACGAATGGGAACATTGATAGACCCGCGGTGAAGATGATGCCAGCGTTACCTAGACTTGAGAATAGGAACGCAAAACCACCTTTTTCAAAGCGAGAAGCAACTACAGCTAGCAATGGCATAGCAACACCTAGGATAGGAGCCGCCCACATTGCTGGGTAAGCCTCAAAGTTATTCATCCATGCACCCGCTTCACGAACCACTTCTTTCGTTAGTGGATTCGATGCAGCACCAGTGTCAATCACAGATTTAATAACGTAGCCTTCCATATCTTGGATGAAGAAGCCTGCTGTCACAAACGTCGCAACCGTTAGAAGACCCATGATTTGCGCTACATTACGTGCACGAACATGAACATCATCGGTTGTTTTCATTTGAAGCCAAGCTGCGCCTTGCATCAAAATCATGAACAAGCTAACAAAACCACACAGTAGTGCAAATCCGTTCAATAGACCGAAGAAGTTGCCATGATATGTCGGCATCATGAAATCACTCAGTTCAAACGGTACACCTTGCAGTAAGTTACCAAACGCAACACCGAAGATGATTGGTGGAACGAAGCCACTGATTGAGATACAGATATCCCAAGTGCTACGCCATTTTTTGTCTTCAATTTTTGAACGGTAATCCAGGCCAATTGGACGTAGCCAAAGCGCTGCAAGTGTTAGGATCATCGCTAGGTAGAAACCAGAGAACGACGTTGCGTACACTAGTGGCCATGCCGCGAACAATGCACCACCGGCAGTGATAAGCCAAACTTGGTTACCATCCCAGTGTGGTGCGATCGAGTTGATCATCACACGACGTTCACTGTCGTTCTTACCGATAATAGGTACAAGCGCGCCCACACCCATATCGAAGCCATCCGTAATCGCGAAACCAACCAGAAGCACACCGATCAGTACCCACCAGATGAATCGCAAGATTTCGTAATCAAACATATTCTTTCTCCTTACGCTTCTACTTGGCGACTAACTTTGTCTTCAACAGAGTCAGCGTTTTGCTCGAAGTGATAACGGCCTGTTTTCAGGCTGCTCGGTCCTTTACGTGCGAACTTAACCATTAGGTAAACTTCAGCAATCAAGAACACTGTGTAAAGCGCTAGAATTGCGAATAGCGAAGTCCAGATCTCAGCGGCAGTCAAAGCAGATGCGGCAACGTGAACGGGTAGAATCTCACCTACTGCCCATGGTTGACGACCGTATTCAGCGACAAACCAGCCCGCTTCAATTGCGATCCATGGTAGTGGAATACTGAATAGTGCAGCTTTAAGAACCCACGGTTTTTGCTCAATCTTCTGACGGCAAGTTTGTAGGAATGCAGCACCAAAGACGAACAGCATGATGAAGCCACATGCCACCATGATACGGAATGACCAGAATAGTGGCCAAACAGTAGGGATTGAATCGTCCGCTGCCGCTTGAATTTGCTCTTCGCTTGCGTCTGTCACTTTGTCAGTGTAACGCTTAAGCAGTAAGCCGTAACCAAGGTCACCTTTCACTTCATCGAAAGCGGCCATGTTTGCTTCAGATTTATCACCTGCGCGCAGTTTTTCTAGCAATTCGTAAGCGTACATACCTGTACGGATACGGTCGACGTGATCATCACGAAGATCGTGCAGACCCGTCACTTGCTCATCGAAAGAACGCGTAGCGATAATACCCATTACGTATGGGATCTTAATCGCGTAGTCGGTTTCCATCGTTTCTTGATTTGGCAGACCAAATAGCGTGAACGCTGCTGGTGCTGGCTCTGTATGCCATTCTGCTTCAACCGCCGCGAGTTTCACTTTTTGAACTTCGCCTAGCTCGTAACCAGATTCATCACCCAGTACGATTGTTGAAAGAATTGCTGCCATACCAAACGATGCTGCAATTGCAAATGAACGACGTGCAAACGCGATATCACGACCTTTAATTAGGTAGTAAGAGCTGATACCAAGAACAAACATTGCACCACATGTGTAGCCAGAAGCTACCGTGTGAACGAATTTAACTTGAGCAACTGGGTTTAATACCACATCAGCAAAGCTCACCATTTCCATACGCATGGTTTCGAAGTTAAATTCTGCGCCAACTGGGTTTTGCATCCAGCCGTTCGCAATTAGAATCCAAAGTGCGGAGAAGTTTGAACCAAGAGCAACTAACCACGTCACCACTAAGTGCTGGCGTTTTGTCAGTCGATCCCAACCAAAGAAGAATAAACCTACAAAAGTGGATTCTAAGAAGAAAGCAACGAGGGCTTCAATGGCCAGTGGTGCACCGAAGATGTCACCTACATAGTGGGAATAGTAAGACCAGTTCGTACCAAACTGGAATTCCATGGTTAGGCCTGTAGCCACACCAAGGGCGAAGTTAATACCAAAAAGCTTACCCCAGAACTTAGTCATGTCCTTATAGATTTGCTTATCGGTCATTACGTACAGTGATTCCATGATGGCAAGCAGAAATGCCATACCTAGGGTCAGTGGTACGAATAGGAAGTGATACATCGCAGTTAAAGCAAACTGCAACCGCGATAGATCAACTATGTCAATCATGGTAACTCCTATGTGTCGGCTGAAAGACACGCTCTACATTAATTGCTTTGGCACCTCAATAGTTGAACAAACTCGAGAGTTGTTTATAAAACATCACTGTTGTTACAAACATGTGCCGCAATGGTTAGTTAATTGTTAAGCATCAGCTAATATAGCTATCGCTAATATTACTGTGAAAAGACCAATGTTTCAAAAGGTTTATGGCAAAGGTTCGCTTTGATCTGCATCAAGATTAAATTTGCATTTTCGAACAGAAATGCATCAATTTGATCCAAATCAAGAGTTTAGCAACTATACGAGTGGAAGATGGCAAAAATGCGAAGTTAAACCAAAGACGATCAACATCAATCGTTAACAACCCATCATTTTCAGCTACTTAGAGAGTATTAGGCAAGATTTACTAAATGTGACCCATGCCACAAAGTGCTATTTTGGAAAAGAAAACCAAAACAAACTCACTCAAGTATTCACAATTTATTGTATTTTTTTACGAACACTTGAGTGGATGCGATCAAATCGGTAATCAAAGTTTACTTATCGATTCCGAAGTGCAAGTAAGCGCGATCGGTGGCAATTCGTCCACGCGGGGTACGTTGGAGGTAACCTTGCTGAATAAGATAAGGCTCTAGTACATCTTCGATGGTGTCTTTTTCCTCACCAATCGCAGCTGCCATATTGTCCAAACCCACTGGGCCACCACCAAATTTTTCCATAATCGCCAACAATAGCTTTCTATCCATGTAGTCAAAGCCTTGTGCGTCGACATCGAGCATATTGAGTGCTTTGTCTGCGATGTCAGGGCTAATATGACCGTCCCCTTTCACTTCAGCATAATCCCGTACACGACGTAGTAAGCGGTTGGCAATCCGCGGTGTGCCGCGAGCACGGCGTGCAACTTCAAGTGCACCTTCCGATTCCATCGACAAGCCTAAGCAATCGGCACTGCGTTGAACGATGTGCTGTAGATCCGGTACTTGGTAATACTCTAGTCGCTGCGTAATACCAAAACGGTCACGTAATGGGGAGGTCAGTGAGCCAGCACGCGTAGTGGCACCAATTAAGGTAAAAGGCGGTAAATCAATTTTGATTGAGCGCGCGGCTGGGCCTTCACCAATCATGATGTCTAACTGGTAATCTTCCATCGCCGGATAAAGGACCTCTTCAACCATTGGGCTGAGGCGGTGGATTTCGTCGATGAACAGCACGTCATTTTCTTCAAGGTTGGTCAACAATGCCGCCAAATCACCCGCTTTTTCCAACACAGGGCCAGAAGTGGTACGAATATTTACGCCCATTTCATTCGCGACAATGTTAGCCAAGGTGGTTTTACCCAGACCCGGAGGGCCAAAAATCAGCAGATGGTCGAGTGGCTCATTGCGTAATCTTGCAGCTTGAATGAAGATCTCCATCTGGTCACGGACATGATCTTGACCACGATAGTCATCCAACTTTTTCGGACGGATCGCACGGTCAATAACGTCTTCATCACGAAAAATCGGGCTATCGGGTGCAATTAAACGGTCTGCTTCAATCATGAATTATCCCCGTTACACCATCGATTTTAGAGCATCTTTGATCAGCTCTTCACAGGTCATGCCTGGCTTCATCACTTGAGAAACTACTTTAGATGCTTGTACTGGTTTATAGCCTAATGAAAGTAGTGCGCTCACCGCTTCTTCTTCCGCGTTGCTTTGAGACGAACCGGTACTGTTATCCAACGGTGCTGCGTCGGTAAATGGGGTAAACAAGTCACCCGCACTCCAACCTTTAAGGCGGTCTTTCATTTCAACCACTAGGCGCTCTGCCGTCTTCTTGCCGACACCCGGCAATTTAACCAAGGTTGAAATATCTTCACGCTCGACACTGGCAACAAACTGAGTGGCCGTCATACCTGAAAGAATGCCTAAACCAAGCTTTGGCCCTACGCCGTTGGCTTTAATAACTTCGCGGAACAACGCTCGCTCCTTCACGGTATTAAAACCATACAGTAACTGCGCATCCTCACGCACCACAAAATGCGTATAGATAATCGCTTCTTCACCGATATTGGGTAACTCGTAAAAACAACTCATTGGCATTTGTACTTCATAGCCAATGCCATTGACTTCAATCAGGAGTTCAGGAGGTTGCTTTTCCAGCAGAATGCCGCGGAGACGTCCAATCACGGTAGGTACCTAGTGTAATAAAGTTTGGTTTGATAATAATAAATAACTGGATGGATAGCCAGTAAAAACTGGCTATCGAGCAAGGTTCAAAAATGCGCTTAACGGTAACGACCTCGTCGGGCACTGGTTGCTTTGCCCGCTAAGGCGACTAAGGTTTTATTGGTATTGGCATGACAAATTGCGACACCCAAAGCATCCGCTGCATCCGCTTGTGGGCATGCAGGCAATTTGAGCATCTGCTTCACCATGTGTTGCACTTGTTGTTTATCCGCGCCACCGGTGCCCGTCACGGCTTGTTTAATTAGCCTTGCTGCGTATTCATACACCGGTAAATCCGCGTTAACGGCAGCCACAATCGCGCTACCGCGGGCTTGTCCTAACTTTAACGCTGAATCGGCATTTTTCGCCATAAACACTTGTTCAATCGCGAATACATCCGGCTGAAACTGAGTAATGATTTCCGTCACGCCAGCGTAAATTTGTTTAAGTCGGCCAGGCAACTCTTTTTCTGAAGTGCGGATACAGCCACTGCCCAAATATTGCAGATGACGCCCCTGCTGCCGAATCACACCGTAGCCGGTAATGCGTGAACCTGGGTCAATCCCCAAGATAATAGACATACTAAAACCTAATCAATGCCTTACTTTGGCACTTAGTGTATAGCAGGCATCACAGATTGGCGAGCTTAACCCACGGTAAGTATGGCGCGTGCTGACAATCCTGACTCGAGGGTAATTTCGAATGCCTGGATCGGCTGTTGATTGAGCTTTTCTCCTGTCCAAAAGTCATGCCAATCAACAGGATGATCAGCCGCTAAGGTCACCTCTCGTGCCGGTTGTTGGTAATTGAACAAACAATGAAGATCATTGTTCGCGGTTAAAGCTAATGAACCATGTTGAAGGTTTAGCGTAGAAAACCGGACCGCCTCTTGGTTGTGTTGCAGGCGAATAATCAATTTATCGATGCTTTGCTTAGCAAATGCGGTCATCTCATCCAGCGGGTCGCCCAACATCAATACACCCGCACACGCGAGATGAACCGTGCGATGAAAATCGTAATATTTACGCTCAGTACCTTGATTCGGTAGTGAAATAAGCACCAGGCTATCAGGATCCACTTGCCACAAACGGCGATGCTGCCAACTGCGCAGCAATACCTCTTTGGCATGTTGTTCAAAGCGCCGTTCATCACGGACTACCTCAGTGCCAATCCCCATCACATCTACCATACCTAATGACGGCCAAAGCGGCGCATGATTGGCCATTACAATGGCACTATCAGCAGCATCAGTGATGGCTTGCACCCCCATTCTATAAGCTTCAACCCCAGTCAAACCAGTTTGCGATCGCTGAGCTTTAATTGCGCCCCAGTAACAAGCGTCGAGTTTGAAAAGTTCAATTCCCCACTCTACCCGCATATAACGAACGACTTCCCCAATGTGTTCTTGCACATCAGGATTGGTCATATCAAGTATGTACCATGGCGTTGAATGCCATCCGGCATGAGTGATCTCTTCCGCTTTGAGTGGGCGATCTGCTTCGTTCTTCACAAACCAATCAGGGTAATGTTTAAACAACTCGGATTGCTGCTGAGCAATAAAAGGCGCGAGCCAAATTGCTGGCTTTTTACCAGCAGCGCGGATCTGCTTAATCTGCTGTTTGACATCAATGCCACCGAGCTCTGACGGCGTGAGCCAATCACCGATTGCCGCTTGATAACCCTCATCAATCAAGACGTACTCAACCGCATTTGACAGGGTGGGCAAAGCATTTAAATTCGCTTGAAGTTGGCGATCGTTAACCGCTATATCATAAGCGTGGTGACCGCTCCATCCAATTGGAGCTGCACTGCTGTTCGGTCGGCGTGGCGGATGTTGTACCGCGAGGCGGTCGGCATATTGAGCATAGAGATCCTGTAAGTTGGCCGATTGTAATACCAACACTGATTCCAATTGACTGCTGGTCCAATCTTGCGGATACGTGTTTTCGCCATCAAGATAGGCACTTAGTTTATGGATACCCTTCATCTCACTAAACTGAAAATAACCCGAAAAACGATGACAAGAAGTGAAACCAAACAAGGTGTAGCCAAGTGAGTCAGAGACGATCACATGATTATAGAATCGCTTCGCTTCTGAACGAGGATAGAGGCGGTAGGTCGAACTATTATCTTGGCCCAGTCCAATATCGCGTAAGTCCTCTAACCGACCACAAACTTGGCTGTGCATTTGAAAACCGTCACCATAGAGAATGGCTTGCGGTTCGATGTGGTAATCAAGAGAAAACAGCAAATACCGCTCACTGACACGATCATTGGAAAGACCAATGTAAGTAAAGTGGACCTCATGATTGTCGTAAGTCGCCAGAACATCCTTATTGGCGATATGCAGATCCAGCATTCCATCAATGGTAATTCGCTTCTGCATCTTTCTTCCCTATTACAATCACTGCAACGAAAAACTCAGTATTTGCCAAGCTTGTTTATAAACTGCATTACAACACCGCCAAACCATGAAATCTATGTTGGTTTAGAGCAAGACTGTTAGTCCAATCACGTTTTGCTGTTTATGGTCATTTGGTACTAGATACTTCACCTAATACC
>NZ_AFWE01000200.1 GCF_000222585.1 Vibrio scophthalmi LMG 19158
CTGCGTTACTTTGAAGCGAGCCCTGCAGACGATACCTTCGATTATCGCGCCGTGGACAGTGACGATAATGTCAGTGAAGAGCGCACCGTTAGCCTTGTGGAGGCCGATAATGCGCCACCGATTGCGACCGATGATCCGGTGGAATTTGAAGTGGCATTGGGTAAATTTAATGGTGACGATTGGAGCCATCCTGATGCGCAAATCAGCGCGAGCTATCAAGGCGATGACAAAGGCATTACCGAAAGTGGCGTAAAACGCGGTGTGGAAGGCGATGAAAACGGTGGTCCGGGCGCACAAATCCAATACAATCGTGAAGAGGGCGAATCAGAGCAATTTAGAATTGATCTGGATGAGCCCGTGACTGAATTTAGTTTCTCTGTCTCTAACCTGTTTAAAAATGAAGGTGGCTCTGGCAACCATGAGCAAGGTAAATGGGTCGCTTATCTTGGTGATAATGCTGTCGCGAGTGGCTTATTCATTGCGAATGAAGGCAATAGCAACGGCACCTACAGCTTCGATGAAACAGCTTTAGGTGGTGTCGCTTTTGACAACATCGTGTTTGAGTCGGTCGACTTTGTTAATGAGCCGAGTCGCGGCTCTGATTCTTCCGATTACTTCCTCACCGGATTTAAAGCCTCCAGTGATGGTGCCTACGCCGCAAACCAAGGGGATGTGTTGCAAATTCCTGTCGCTGAGTTGCTGGGCAACGATGCTGACCCAGACGGCGATAATATCCGTTTTACGCATGTGTCAGATGCTAACAATGCCAATATTTGGATAGAGGATGGCATCGTCTACATCGATTTAGATGATGACTTCATCGGGAATACCCATTTTGATTATGTGATCACCGACGATAAAGGCGGCTTTGATGAAGCCAAAGTGTCCATTATCGTCAACCCACTGCCGACTCCGGTGGAGGTAGAATCCATAGAGATGCTCGATACCATCGTGGTGGAAGGCGATAATTTGGTTTATCAAGTGGCACTTGAAGACGGTGTACTTGAGGAAACCCGCTATAGCATTGAGTTTGGCGCCAATGGAGACACCGCAAGCGATAACGATGTTGATTTAAGCAATGTTCAGTTCACCAACGGTGTGACTTACGACGCCAATACGAATGAAATTGTGGTGCCAATTGGTATCAGCAATTTCAGCATTGTCATTCCAACGCTAGTCGATGGGATTTATGAAATAACGGAAGACTACACACTCACCATTGGTGGTGTGAGTGGTGAAGGGAATATTGAAAACGTCGATATTCCGCAAATCGAAGTGTCTGCCGATGTGGACGTGAGTGAAGGCCAAGAAGCGGTCTTTACCGTCTCTCTTTCTATGCCAACAGAAGCGCCAACCACCATTAATTTGGGCATCAATCATGTGACCACGGAAAGTGATGATATCAGCGCGATGGTGGTTGAGTTTGAAGGCAATAGTGGTTGGGAAGCTTTAACGGTCGCTAATAATGGTGATGTTATCTTGCCCGCCGGCGTGAATGAAATTCGCGTAACGATACCGACGGTCGATGACAACAATGCACCAGTGTATGAAGGCCCTGAGAGCTTTGAGCTGACCGCCGTTGGTGTGGTGGGCGTGCAAGGCAGCGATACCGGCACGGCGACCATTTTTGATGATGGCAGTGTTGATCCACAAGGCCCAACTCCAGCGGATGATGATCGCCCAGTGGTGACCGCGGTGAGTGAGCCGACAGTCGAAGAGGGGGGTGTTGCGACCTTTGAGGTTGATCTATCGGCCAGCAGTTTAACAGATACGACCATCACATTGACGCTATCGGAGTTGAGTGCAACAACACCGGAAGATTTTGAGGGTGCAGAACTGACGGTGCAATTTGGTGCTACCACACAAGTTCTCGCAGTCGCAAATGATGGTACCGCTCAATTTGTTTTACCAGCAGGTGAGTCTGCATTTGATGTCTTAGTGCAAACAACAGATGATGCCATATCCGATAACAACGAAATGTTTACCTTATCTGCTGCAACCGAGTATCAACAAGGAGCAGAGCAAGGCAGCGCAACCATTACCGATAATGAAGCTCCGACGTTAGATCTGGATGGAGGCCAGTATCAAATCGAGTTTGTCAGTGAAAATGCCGGTTATCAAAATGTGTTTGGTTACTACGTCTATGATGACGCGAGTGATACTCAGGAATTGATGATTCTGATCGCTGACTCTCATGATTATCAAGGCAATGTGGTGGATCCTGTTCTGGGGCAACTAGACAGTCTGGATAATGTGGGATATTTCCTTATCCCGGATGGCGCTGATGTTATCAACAATGCTCCGAACAATGCTGAATTCACTATGAATGACGATGGTGAATTACTGATCAATGGCGCCGTCGTTCCAAACCAAACGGTTTTCTCGACGCACGGTGAAAATTCAACCATTCGAATCTCTGAAGATAACGACGGCAACACCGTATTGAGTTTTGATGATCAGCTAGTACATCCGAACGATGACGATGATTATGATGACTTGGTTATTAAAGTATCGAAAGTTGACACGAATGTTGACTATCAGACCACCTTTACCGAAGGTGATTCACCAGTATCCATTGCTGATATCGATGCTGACATTTTTGATGACCATGACCGTATTAGCAGTATGGAAGTGACCTTAGTCAACAAACTCGACGGCGATACTTTGGTGCTACCTGCTGATACAACCGGTTATACCATCGGTCAAAGTGTACTTGCTTCATCGATCGTACTCACTGTGACCGCAGATGATCCTAACGGCCTATCTGCCGCGGACTTTGAAGCCTTCTTGAAACAAATTGGCTTTGAGAATACGAGTGACAATCCTGATGAGACTGATCGTACAGTCACAGTTCAAGTGACTGACAACGCCGGACAAGCGTCCAATACTGCAACGACAACCATTAAAGTAATCGAAGTGTCTGATCTTGATGTTATTGATAGTGCCTCAGGTAAAGAAGATACCGCGATTGCGCTTGATATTTCCCTACCCGCTGACAGTTCTGTTGTGGAAGTGGTCATTAAAGATATTCCTGATGGTGCAGTTCTCGCTTCAAACGGTAATGCGATTAGTGTGACCAATGGTATGGCTTCTGTCTCGCCAAGCCAGTTGGATACTCTGGAGATAACACCACCAGAACATAGTGACGTGAACTTCAGTCTGCGCGTTGAAGGCTATACAGCGAATGACACGGTGATTGAAGATCATATTATTGAGGTCGATGTTGAAGCGGTCACAGATACACCAACGATCGATATCGAAGGAGCGGAAATTTTATCGTTCCATAATTTCGATACAATCGATCTGGATGGTCGTTCATGGCGTGGTGACATTGACTCACAAGAGCTCACCGACGCCAACGTTGTTTCTGGCATTAGTGATGGTGCCGAGGGTGTTTGGGGAACAGACAACAATAAAGGAAACAAAGATTATCATGAGGTTGGTAAGGAAACCGTTTATCGTGGTAATGCAGGAGAGCAGGGCAATCAGGTTTATGAGTTAGAAGGTCGTCATGGTGATGATCAACTTTACACTCAATTTAATGGTGAAGCAGGCCAGTTTTACGCATTATCTTTTGATGTCGCTGCTCGCCGACTTGATGATTCGCCTATGACGGTATTCTTAGAGGATAGTCAAGGTAATCGTACGATATTGTTTGAATATACCGATCAGCAAAGTAAGCAATGGAGTAGTGAAACGCTCAATTTCCAAACACCAGACGATGGTCAATATAAGGTGGTGTTTGAGTCAGAAACCTCCGCCAATAGTTATGGAGCATTGCTCGATGACATTAAGCTAGAAACACTCGACAACATCGGTTATGAAGACAGCTATATCGCCCTTAGCGATATTGTCGTTGGCTTGGTGGATACTGATGGTTCGGAATCGTTAACAACCCACCTTGACTTGAGTGCGTTCCCATCGGGTACGGTAGTCAAAGCCCCAAATGGTGATGATCTCACCCCGGACAGTAATGGCATTATTGATATCACTGCATGGCAATCTGACTTGGCCGAGCTGTTTATTAATGTACCTGAGCCTGGCAACTACCCTTTGGTTGTGACAACCACTGCTCAAGATAATGCCCCTGGTGTCGAAGAAAGCGTTGATAAAGTGATCAACGTGACTGTCTTACCGATTTTGGATGCAGTTAGCCAACAAATTGAGATTGTCGAAGATACCGCGCATATTCTGAGCTTGAATGACTTTGGCATTACCGACCCTGATACCACCTTGTTCATTACGCATTTATCGAGCAACGGTCAGTATGAGTTGCAAACGTCGCTAGACACTTGGGAACCAATCTCAGAACGTGACAGAGTGGATGCATCAGAAATTAGCTTCGGCAATGTTCGATTTGTACCAGCAGAGCATGAAACGGGTTATGACCAATATCCAGATGCGGGAGAAGGCAACCAGTATCAAGATTACTCGAGTCTGGGCTTTATTTTGGAGAAGGGCGATGCCCGTAGTGAAGAGCAAACGCTCACGATAGATGTATCGCCGGTCGCCGATGACCCAACAGTATCAATTGTGTTTGGTGAGTCAACTGTGAATGGCCAAGGGGAGATTGAAACCGAAGTAGATATTACGGCTTCAGTCACCGATCTGGATGGCAGTGAACAGATTCAATCTGTGATTATTCAAGGGCTGCCTGCAACCGCGGTGGTCTCTGCTGGATATCAAGATGGTGTCAATTGGGTGCTGCCAGTAACAGGATCTGTGTCGGAAAGGTTCGATAACCTTGTTATTACCCATCCTCAAGGGACAGTTTTAGATATTGATGTTACTGCGACCAGCATTGAAGCGGCTAATAATGATACCGCGACCAGTACCGAAAATGCCGCATCACAACAAGATATCTATGCCGATCAAGGCGGTGAAACGCCAATGACCTTGATGAGCTTGATTATCGATTCGTCTGGCAGTATGCGTAGCAGACCATTCTATAATGATTCAGGAAATCCGGATCAAAACAAAATGAGAATGGAATTAGTGCTTGAGGCGTCAATAGAGATGCTTGAGCATGTAAATGTGCAAGAAGGATCGGAAAATGTCTTGGTGCAGCTCGTCGATTTTGATGACCAACTCGGTGACGGTAAGGATGGACAAGCCAATGATAATGCCGATCGAAATGCTCAAAGTGAAGGCTGGATGACCGTTAATCAAGCCATTTCAATGTTAGGATCGGCCTTGAGTAGTGTCGCTGATAGTAGCTATACCGGCGTGTTTGACCCTTCAGGTTATACAGATTATGAAGAGGCAGTTTATGGCGTGATGAATGGTTATGATGATGCTGCCCTTAATAGTGTTGATTTGACCAATACCAATGATGTGATCTTCTTCCTTAGTGACGGTAGTAATAACCGAGGCTGGGATTCAACGACCAACAGTGAGTGGGATGCCTTTATTGTTGGTAAAGAAGTCACCTCTGTTGGGGTAGGTGTGCCATCATCGATTCCTAAAGAAGGTTTAGAAGAGGTCGCAGGTTCGGGGAATATTCTCTATATACCCGATTCTAAGATCAAAACTGAACTACCAAAATTACGTCCAACCATCGGTCTACCGGGTACGTTACTTGCGATGATTACGGGGATGGATGTCGAAGAGATTGTCATTAATGCATCGAGCGTTGAAGTATTGCAAGAGATCGATGTCAATGGAGCGATCAACCCAGCGTCTGTTACCACTAGAGTTGATATAGACGATCTGGTGATCGAAACAGACTATGGTGATCTGCGTATTAAAGAAGATGGTTCATACTTCTTCCAACCCGATCCGACAGCCCCACAACTTGGAGCAGGTGAAGCCGTTGGTTACAACATCCTTTATACCGTACTTGATACTAACGGAGTAGAGTCACAGCATTTAGCGACATTGAATATCAGCCAAAGTGGTGACGTGAAAGCAAACTCACCAAGCCTCAATGGTTCTACTGGTGATGATGTCATCACGGGCAGTGATGCTGATGATGTTCTACTTGGTCACCAAGGCAATGACGTTATTGATGGTGGCCTAGGCGATGATTATCTCTTCGGTGGTGAAGGCGACGATGTATTGATTGGTGGTCTTGGTAATGATGTCTTAACCGGTGGTGAAGGTAATGACACTTTCCTCTGGATGAATGGCGATCTTGATGGCGGGTTAGATGTGATTAAAGACTTTACCGTCAACGAAGATAAGATTGATATCTCTGACTTGTTAGGACAAAACGAGACGATGGATGATCTGTTTAACAGCATCACAGCGACGGTGGTAGACAGTAATCATGTTGAATTGACAATTAGTCGGGATAATGGCCTCAGCACTCAAACGATACAGCTGGATGGTGTGGTTGATCAAATTGATGGCATCAACAGTGGTAGTGGTAACATAACAGGTAATGAGTTGACCAACTTGCTCAATGAGTTGATTAAACCCGCTGAAATATAATACAAAAAGGGCCGAAAGGCCCTTTTAAGTGTCCTGAGGCTAAACCTGTAAACTTACTCCATGATGCTAGTCATCTTTTAAGCGTCATGAGTTATTTTGGCGCGTGGGCAAAGAGTAGAAAAGCATCGTGGGCACCTTGAATGAGCATTTGCATGCCAATTACCGCCAGAATTAACCCCATTAAACGCGTGATAATACTGATGCCACTCTCACCAAGCTTATCGACTAATTTAGGCCCAAATAAAAAGCAAACCAGTGTAATAAGGCAAAGCAAGGCGAAAGCCGCAATCGTAATCACGATATGCAGTGCATTACCTGCAGCGGAGTAGTTCATTGCAGTCGCGATTGTTCCAGGGCCTGCCAATATTGGTAATGCTAAAGGGGATATGGCAACGTCTTTTTTATCGGTATTCTCTTCATTTTCTGAGTGAAGTTTAGATGGGTTGCCTTGCAACATGTGATAACCGACTAAGAAGACAAGAATTCCTCCGGCCAACCTTAATGCAGGTAAGGTTATACCAAAGAGATCGAAGATAGCTTTGCCTAACAGGCAAAATGCGGCGACGATCATAAAAGCGCACAGCAGTGCTTTAATAGCAGTGTTTCTGCGTTCAGTTTTCGATTGTTCGGTTGTGAGGCCAACGAAAACAGCGGTATTGGCAATGGGATTCATCATAGCGAAAAAGCCCATAAAAACGGTGATCGCTAAGGTTGAAATATCATGAATCATTAAGTTCTCTAAGATCATTGGTTTACATTGATGTTAATAATAACATGGAAGTATGTTGCAAACATGATGCTGATTCATACGTTTAGAATTAAAGGCCAATTTAAGCGCGCTGAATTGTTTTGATTGGTGAACTTTTACTAGCAAGAAGGTTAGGGTGGGAATAAAATTTGCTTTTAATACTATCGTTGCTCGTTTATGAATAAAGCAATTTTGCTTGCTGTGATCACAGCATGTGTTGGCGTGAGTTTATTTGTTTCTGTTTTCTCTATCGGCGCAAATATCCCCGTCTATCAATGGCCAATTGAAGCTTTGCATGGTCTCGCTTTTACTTTTGCTTGGGGATTAGGTTTTCCCAAGTATCTTGCCTATTTGGCTGGCATTGTTATTTTGGGGGCAGTCACTTTTGCTTGTTACGTCATCGGGCAAAAATTCGCTAAGCTTATTTGGCGTGAGTAGAACAAGCGGATTATTTAAAAGCTAGATGTGTATTCATTAGATAAAAGCCCAACTTCATTGTTGGGCTTTTATCTATCTGTTGCTATTCATCCAATATTCTTGGCACCGCGCCTTGAAACTGCACTTCGAAACAATACCTTGAAATAATACCTCGAAATAACACATCATTTTTTTTCGCGTTGTAACTGTATGGCTGTCTTAGTCAACGAGACCACCACGTTGCTGAGCCTGTGTTACTAGCGCTTGGCGATGGGCCTCAGCTTCACAAATGGTTGATTTTTGTGGTTGTTGAGACGCGAGCTGTGTTTGTTCTGTTATATCGTTTTCAGGGACATACACAAAGTGAGAACTAATAGTCATGAGAACCTCAATTGTTCGTGTTCGCCTTCCTGGTTTTCATGTTAACCGAGCGAATCATTCGCTGGTGGATAAATTCGGATTTGGATAATAAGGTAGCTTCATGGGCTTAACCTCATCCGCTTACATTTTATTATAGGCGTAGATGCAAGGCTTACTTACCTTGATTGCGTTATTAGGGGGATTAAAAAAGCCGATAGCATAACTATCGGCTTGAAATTATTGGCTTATCTAGCGCTACTCATTCCAGTCGAAGGTGAATGGCGTGTGACAAAAATTATACGTCGTAAGTTGTAGAAGCAGTATTACCGCCTGTACCTGTCCAGTTAGTGTGGAAGAATTCACCACGTGGACGATCGATACGCTCGTAAGTGTGAGCACCGAAGTAATCGCGCTGTGCTTGCAGCAGGTTCGCAGGTAGGCGAGCCGTGGTGTAACCATCTAGGAAGGTTAGAGCAGATGTCATACAAGGCATTGGGATGCCTGATTCCATCGATTTCGCTGCCACTTTGCGCCAAGCGCTCATGCAGTTGTCTAGGATACCTTTGAAGTAAGCATCTGAGCCTAGGAATGCGATTTCTGGGTTCGCTTCATAAGCATCACGAATGTTGCCTAGGAATGCAGAACGGATGATACAGCCGCCACGCCACATCAGTGCCACGTTACCGTAGTTAAGATCCCAGCCGTTTTCATTCGACGCTTCACGCATTAGCATGAAGCCTTGCGCGTAAGAGATGATCTTAGAAGCCAGTAGAGCCTGACGTAGTGCATCAACCCATTCTTGCTTATCACCTTCAACGGGTGCGATCGTCTTAGCAAATAGTTGCTCAGCTTCAACACGCTGGTCTTTCAATGCTGAAAGGCAACGAGAGAATACCGATTCGGTGATTAGCGTCAGCGGGATACCCATATCGAGTGCATTGATACCGGTCCATTTACCGGTACCTTTTTGGCCAGCTGTGTCGAGGATTTTCTCAACTAGAGCTTCGCCGTCTTCGTCTTTATAGCCAAGGATATCAGCGGTGATTTCTACTAGGTAGCTGTCTAGTTCAGTGGTATTCCACTCAGCGAATACTTTTTGCATTTCGTCAGAAGATAGACCAAGGCCATCTTTCATGAATTGGTATGCTTCAGTGATCAACTGCATGTCACCGTATTCGATGCCGTTGTGAACCATTTTAACGAAGTGACCAGCGCCATCGTTACCCACCCAATCACAACAAGGCTCACCAGCGTCAGTTTTTGCTGAGATGCCTTGGAAGATAGGCTTAACAGCTTCCCAAGCTTCATGAGCGCCACCAGGCATGATTGAAGGGCCAAAACGAGCGCCTTCTTCACCACCAGATACGCCAGTACCGATGAAGTGAATGCCTTTTTCGCGAAGTGCAGCAACGCGACGGTTGGTATCAGGGAAATTGGTGTTACCACCATCAATGATGATGTCGCCTTTGTCTAGCAGCGGTACCAGTTTGTCGATGAAGATATCAACTACGTCACCAGCACGAACCATTAGCATGATTTTACGTGGTGATTCTAGTTTCTCTACTAGCTCTTCAAGCGAGTATGCGCCAACGATGTTGGTGTCTTTTGCAGGACCTGCTAAGAACTCGTCTACTTTGTCAGTAGAACGGTTATGTGCAACCACTTTAAAACCATGGTCGTTCATGTTTAGGATAAGGTTCTGACCCATTACAGCAAGGCCGATTACACCGATATCACCTTTCATTGTTTCTCTCCAAATTACGCTAAAGGACGGGCTATTGTGCTAACGATAACGTTAAGCAATCTGTGCTGCCGCGTCTGAATCTAAGTACCATTCTGTTTCACCAGTTGTAGACTGGATTTTTGCTGCCGGGTAAGGCAGCTCAGAAGCAGGAGTGGTGGAAATTTCGTTGACGATGGCAACCTTACCTGCGCCAAGTACGAGGTAGCTGATGCGTTTCGCCGCTTGTAATACTTTGGCTGTTTTTGATACGCGGATCTGACCCGACTCCGGATGAGAAGCCAATACAGACAGATTTTCGTCTGCGTAGTTCGTCACTCCTGGGAATAGCGAAGCGGTGTGGCCATCTGCGCCTACGCCAAGCAAAATCCAATCAAATACCGGTGTGCCGTTTTCACATGGAATGACATCGGCCATCTCTTTAGCAAAGCGCTCCGCTTCAGCTTGCGGTTCATCTTCCCCGCGAATACGGTGGATATTTTCTGCAGGAATAGCCACTTGGCTGAACAGAAGTGTGTTGGCTTCACCATAATTGCTTTCTGTGTCATCCGGTGCCACACAACGTTCATCACCCCACCAGAAGTGAAGGTGTTGCCATTGAATCGCGCTTGCGAATGGCTCGCTTGCGAGTAGTTTAAACAGCATTTTTGGCGTGCTACCGCCAGATAGAGAAATATGCACAGCACGGCCTAATTCGCTGTACGCTTGCATATCCTTCGCCAGGCTTTCAACAACCTGATCTGCCGTATCAAAGATCTTATGATTGATCATAGTTCGCAGTAATCCGTATCGGTTAGGTTTTTACAAGGGAAGCGCCATGCGCGTCCATCGCGTTGTAATAAATCGTCACACTCTTTTGGTCCCCATGTACCACAGGCATAACCAAATAGCGATTGAGGGTCTTGTTTGAAATCCAGAATCGGCTGAACATATTTCCAACACGCTTCAACCGCATCGCTACGTGCAAATAGAGTAGCATCGCCGTTAAGTGCATCAAGCAATAAACGCTCATAAGCCGTCAACATCTGCGTTTCAAGCAAGTCAGCGTAGTGGAAGTTCATCTTCACTTCTTTGGCTTTAAAACCAGCCCCTGGCTGTTTAAGACCGAAGCTCATTTGAATGCCTTCATCAGGCTGAATACGGATGATCAGTTTGTTCTCTGGCGCATCTTGACCAAATACTGGGTGCGGTGTGTTCTTAAAGTGAATCACTACTTCCGTCACACGAGTTGGTAAACGTTTACCGGTACGTACATAGAATGGCACACCATTCCAACGCCAGTTATTGATATAGGCTTTAAGACCAACGTAAGTTTCAGTACGTGAGTCTTCAGCAACGCCATGTTCTTCACGGTAACCTGGTAAATGTTGTCCACGAACATCAGAAGCGGTGTATTGGCCAAGCACAAGGTTGTTGCGCAGGTCATCTTCTTCCAATGGTTTTAAGCATTGCAGTACTTTGGCTACTTCATCACGGATTGAATCGGCGTTGATTTGTGCTGGTGGCTCCATGCCCACCATTGCTAACACTTGTAGCAGGTGGTTTTGGAACATATCACGCATAGCACCAGAGCCGTCGTAGTATCCACCACGCTCTTCAACACCTAGGAATTCCGCTCCAGTGATTTCAACATAATCGATGAAGTTGCGGTTCCATAGAGGTTCAAACATTGCGTTAGAAAAACGGAACACCAACAGGTTTTGTACGGTCTCTTTACCTAGGTAATGGTCAATACGGTAGATTTGATGTTCTTGGAAATGCTCATGGATATCTTTATCCAATTGACGTGCTGATGCTAAATCATAGCCAAAAGGTTTTTCTACAATTAGACGTTTCCAACCGGTTTTTTCATCATTAAGACCATGAGCTGCAAGGCTCGCAGGAATGACGCTGTACAAGCTTGGCGGTGTCGCGAGGTAGAATAGGGTGTTGCGCTGTTCAAACTGATACTTGTCGGCTAGCTGATCAAGGCGAGCGGTAAGTTTATTGTAATCTGCAGTATCAGAAGTGTTGATCGCTTGGTAGTGAAGATGATCAATAAAGGCATCCAACGTTGCTGGCTCAGTTTTCTCCATTTCTTGAAGAGAGTGCTTCAGCTTGTCACGGTATGATTCATCACTATATTCAGTGCGGCTCACGCCTAAAATCGCGAAATTTTCAGGAAGCTGTTTGTTCGCGTAGAGGTGGTATAAAGCAGGGATCAACTTACGATATGTTAAGTCGCCCGAAGCACCAAAAATAACGATGCTGCTGTTTTCTGGAATTACCATCATCTTTCCCTTAAAACGAGGTAGTGATTGCGTGCCTAGGTTTGGCTTTTCACTTATATAGTAGGAAAGCAACCCTATCAACGACACCTCAAAATAGATAATCGATGCTACCTATTTGATTGATAGATAAAATCGAAGCTCGTTGAGTTAACACTCAATACGGCGCTGTATTGTCTACGACAAATTGATTCACATCAACTCCCGAGTGTTTAATTGCTTAATATATGACTTGTTTTTTACATGCTTTGAACAAGGGGTATCGAATATAAGCCAGAGAATCAAACAATTACACTTATAGTTAACGATTGCGTTAAGAGTGACTGCTTAAGATTTTGCTCGTTAGTATAGGTGCTATTGGCCATGTTATGGATTCATTAGGTAGGCTGTTTGAAACAATTTGTTGACGAATATTACTCTGCATTAACCTCAATGTTTAGTATGCTGAACGCGAAAGGGCAAACACAACGATGTTTAAGCCACTTTTTGGCTGCAAACCCTACGCACGAAATTTAGCCTAATTGAGAGAACCCTATGTTAATACGCACTGTGTTAAGACCTACTTTGTTGTTCGTTATGATGATATTTGCCGCTCAATCGGTTGCTTCGCCTTTTGATATGAAATCGGCAATGAATGAAATGAAACTGAATTTTAAGCATGCAGCGGAGGCGCAAAGCGTAGAAGAAATGACTACGGCGATGACTTCGTTCAATAAAGTGCTTGTTGAACTGCAAAGCGCCAGTTTCCCAACGGAAAAACAAGCGCTTTACACTGAGGGTTTTGAACAATTGGACTTAGTCGTTGAGAGTGTCGAAAAACAACTCGAGCAAGGCAACCTTGAGCAAGCCAAAGCACAATTAAAAGCGATTGATGATTTGCGAGTTGAATTCCACGATAAACGCAATCCGAGTATCTGGAGCAAGTTATTCGGCTGATCGTTTTAAATCGGTTTTTCGCCACGATGTGGTCAAGAAAGAACACCGCCTTAGGGCGGTGTTTTTTATCGCCAAAGCACGATCAACAGAAACCGGTATCCGAACATGATTACTAGGTTTGAAAAAGCCAACTTAGGCCTCTTGCTTGATCTAGTCCATATAAGTCTTCAGTTGCTTCACAATGGCGCAAAACTATTTTTCCCTTCTCGGCATAGGCTTGTTTTATTTTGACGTTATTTAGGTGGTATTAAGCTCCATTTTTAATGTAAAAATTGGGTTTTTATCATGTTGATTTTAAACGAATTTTATTTAATGCCTAATTTGGAATGAAATGATAGCCTTGCATCAAATCAAGGAGTTATTCATGCATTACCAAGATACCGTATTCGAACATCAGATTTTTGAAAATCACAGCTTTGCTGGTGAAAACTTGAGTTATGCTAAGTTCAGCCATTGTAAATTTTATGGCTGTGATTTTAGCCGAGCTGAAATGATGGAAGCGCATTTCGAGCATTGCACTTTTATCGAGCAAGGTGAAATTGAAGGATGTGATTTCCACTATGCCAATTTACACGATGCCAGTTTTAAACAGTGCCAACTATCAATGAGTCAATTTGTTGGTGCGAATTGCTTTGGCATTGAAATGCGAGAGTGTGATTTAAAAGGCGTCAATTTTTCTCAGGCCCGTTTTGCTAACCAAATTAGCCATAATGTCTATTTTTGTTCAGCGTATATCACTGCATGTAACCTCTCTTATGCCAACATGGAGCGCTTGTGTATTGAAAAATGCGAACTGTTTGAGAACCGCTGGATTGGAACCAACCTACAAGGAACATCATTGCAAGGATCTGATTTAAGTCGCGGAGAGTTCTCAGAAGATATATGGAGTGGGGTGCGCATCCGAGAATGTGACCTGACAGACTGTGACTTAACCGGATTGGATCCAAGGCGAGTGGATCTGACCGGCGTGACAATTTTAAGTTGGCAGCAATCTCAATTGCTCGAGCCTTTAGGACTGATCGTTGTTTAGTTCTATCTATATAAAAAGCCCAACAAAAGTTGGGCTTTGATTTAGGTTGGCGGAATCGCGGTGTCGCACACATCAACGACTCGCTATTAACTATCAAATAGGTAGAGATACTCACCGTAACCTTGCTGCTCCAATTGTTCTTTGGGAATAAATCGCATTGATGCGGAATTCATGCAATAGCGTAATCCTGTTGGTGCTGGGCCATCTTTAAAAACATGGCCTAGGTGAGAGTCACCAAATCGGCTGCGTACTTCCTTTCGCGGATAAATCAATTTGTAATCGGTGGTAATCACCACAAAAGCGTCGTTGATTGGTTTGGTAAAGCTTGGCCAACCCGTGCCAGAGCGATATTTGTCGGTTGATGAAAACAGCGGCTCTCCTGTCACGACATCAACATAAATACCCATCTCTTTATTGTCCCAGTATTCGTTTTCAAAAGGGCGTTCGGTGCCATCTTCTTGCGTCACATAATACTGCATTTCTGTCAGTGTCTTTTTGAGTTCATCATCGCTCGGTTTGGTGAACGTTTTACCTTGGGTGAGGCCATTATGCTCATCAATCATTTGACGCAAAGTGATTGGATTAGCTTCTCTGTCATCGCCAAAGATTGAATCGAGGTATTGGTCGCGACCAGACGCGTAGCGATAGTAGTTGTAGCGGACCTTATTACGCTTGTAATAATCTTGATGGTATTCTTCTGCGGGCCAGAATTTCTCAAATTGAATAAGCTCTGTTTTGAGCGGCTTTTTGAAAACACCCAGTTGGTCAATGTCCGTCATGAATTGCGTAGCAATCTGTTGCTGTTCGGCATTATGATAGAAAATAGCTGGCCGATACTGCGCGCCGCGATCAACAAATGAGCCTTTATCATCGGTCGGGTCAATGTGACGGAACAATTGGTCGAGGATCTGCTCATAACTCACCACATTGGCGTCATATTTGACTTGAATAACTTCAATATGGCCTGATGTTCCTGAAGAAACCTGCTTATAGGTTGGGTTTTCTTGTGCGCCACCAGAATATCCGGAAACCACATCAATCACCCCCGGAAGCTTTTCTAAGTCAGATTCCGTACACCAAAAACATCCGCCGGCCAGTGTTGCAGTCTCGATTTTAGCCCCTGCTGGCACGGCCGTTTTAGCATTATGCTGACTCGCGTTGCTATCCATATCACTGCTTGCGCGGCCAATAAATGACGCCACGACGAGCAAAATAGCCATGATTGGCAATAGCGTAGAAAATGTTCTCTTCATACCATCCTCATCTGTTTTTCCTTTATACCGATAAGAACGGCTAAGCGAGCAAAAAATTACAGGATATATTCAGAAAGGGAAGTAGTAATGCTTCCATGATGCCAGAGATCAGTCTCGGATAGACGAAAAAAAAGCGAGCTACTTAGCTCGCTTTCTTAACTAACTCAATCCAATGATGTTTCCATCATCATCAAGGTCTAAGTTCATAAATGCGGGTTTTTCAGGCAAACCGGGCATTGTCATGACGTTACCACACAGAGCATAGATAAAGCCGGCTCCAGCGCACAATTTGAGCTCTCGAATTGGCACATTAAAGTGAGTTGGGGCGCCTTTCACACTCCCGTCAGTCGAAATTGACAACGGTGTTTTGGCTAAGCAGACAGCAAGATTATCGAATCCTTGCTTCTGATATTCATCAAGCTGCTGGCGTGCTTGGTAACTTAGGGTGACGCTTGAGGCGCCATAACCGACTTCAGCCACCGCCATTAGCTTTTCTTCGGTCATCTGTTCTAGTTGATAAAGCGGTTTGAATTGCGTAGCAACTTGGCATTGCTGAACGACTTTTTCCGCCAGTTCTAGAGTGCCTTTACCGCCTTTGGCAAAACCTTCACTGATCGCAACTTCAACGTGATTTGGCAGCGCTTCAATCATGGTTTTAAGCCTGGCCAATTCGTGTTCGCTGTCTTGCGGGAAGCGGTTTATTGCCACAACCGCAGGAACACCATATTTACTGACGTTGTCGATATGCCATTTTAGGTTATCAAAACCAGCTTCAAGCGCCGCAGAATCGTCACTAAATAGTGAGTCAGGGATTGCTTGGCCCGGTTTAAGATCATACAGACCTGAATTCGCTTTTAATCCACGTAATGTTGCCACAATGACCGCGCAATCTGGTGCTTTTCCAGATACTTGCGCTTTAATATTGCATGCTTTTTCAAAGCCCATATCTGAGCCAAAGCCACCTTCAGTTACAGTGAATTCAGCCAGTTTCGTCGCGATGTTGTCAGCAATAATTGAAGAGTTACCATGGGCGATATTGGCAAACGGCCCAGCGTGGATAAGCGTCGGCACACCTTCAAGGGTTTGCATTAGCGTTGGCTCAATCGCTTCACGCATGCTAACGGTCATTGCCCCTGCCACTTGGAGATCTTCGGTTGTGACTGGGTGACCCTCTAAATTATAAGCGACGACAATGCGGCCAATGCGCGCGCGGAGATCTTTAAGATCGGAAGCCAGCGCTAATATCGCCATTAACTCAGACGCCGCTGAAATATCAAAGCCATCTTCGCGCTCGTAGCCGTTGATGGTTTTACCGAGCTCATTTTGGCCAACAGTAACCATGCGCAGAGCACGATCGTTATGATCCATGACACGCTTCCACACCACGCGTTTTGAATCAATTCGCAGCGCGGTTAAACCACTACGCTGTTCAAAATCGTCGTAACCATTACGTTGTTCGTGGAAGATACGTGCATCAATCGCCGCTGCGGCAAGGTTGTGCGCGGCGGTAACCGCGTGGATGTCACCCGTTAGGTGCAGATTGAGTTCTTCCATCGGCGCAACTTGAGAGTAACCGCCACCGGCAGCGCCGCCTTTTACGCCAAATACTGGCCCCATCGAAGGTTGGCGAATACAGGCTATGACTGAGCGTTCTAATTGCGCTAAACCTTGCGCCAGGCCAATGGTGGTAACCGTTTTGCCTTCGCCAAGTGGGGTTGGCGTAATGGCTGTCACAACGATTAGTTTTCCGCTGTTTTGTGTTGCAGTGTTTGACTGGTCATTTAGGCGTTTAAGGCAATTTAGTGATACTTTCGCTTTGTACTTGCCTTGGCTATGAAATTCTTCTTCTTTTAAGCCGGCACGAATGGCAACGTCACCAATTGGTGCTAAGTTCGCGCTTCGGCAAATGTTGATATCCGACAGCATAAAACCCTCAATATTGCGAGATAAATGGATGAGCAAACGTTTGCGCAAGCATGATAGCGTCAATTTGTGCTTTGTAAAGGAATAGTTTGTAGCACGTAGCTCATCAAAAGAGAGTCACTATGAGCGCAGTGTTAAAATTCCACAAGAAAAATTTACAACGCCTAAAAAAAAGACCTGCCAAATGGCAGGCCAAATCCCTGTGGAGCAGAAAACGGGGGAACTTTCTGAGGGTAAGAAATACAATCTAAATGTAGGAAGGGTGGGCGCTACACTGCGACCTCTGAATGGTGATAAGAGGTGTATTCTTTTAAGTTAAGTAGTCGGCAAACATTAATATTACCGCTACCCTCTACTGACTCGAGTTGTGTGATTAGTAATGAACTGATTTTCGCTAATTGTGTGTGACTTGCTAAGCGCTCGGCGATTAATCGCGGTATTTCATGTGGCATTGCGGTGCTCGCAGAGAAATACAGTGGTGAAACACCGCGCAGCAAAGCGAGCTTTGATAATAGGCGGGTATTGTCACTCAGTGCCCATATTGAGGCTTTACTTTGACAACGAGACATCAAGCGCGGGGTTTCACCGTGTTGAGTTAGAATCGCAACACCGAGATCTTGGTGGACACGTGACGCTGAAATCATCGAAGAGAGCGCAAAGCTTTTACCAGGATCTGAGCAAAGATGGTTGAGATCTTCCCAGCAATTTTGAGTACATTCGAGTTCCAATTCGGCGCCTTTCGCAATACGAACCATCGCTTCGACCGATTCAATCGGGAATGCACCTGCGGCGGATTCTGCTGATAGCATGATGGCGTCAGTGCCATCAATAATTGCATTAGCGACATCAAGTACTTCGGCGCGAGTTGGCAGTGGGTTATCAATCATCGATTCCATCATTTGCGTGGCGGTGATAACAGGTTTACCTTGCAGCTTGGCGCGTTCAATCAGTTTCTTCTGAGTGAAGGCTAATCGCGCATCACCAATTTCCACCCCGAGATCGCCACGTGCAACCATGATGACATCAGAAGCTTCAATCAGTTCATCCATCGCCTCATCACTGGCGACCACTTCCGCACGTTCGACCTTTGCCACGATATGGGCATCACTACCAGCCTTTTGCACTAGATGTCGGGCATAAGCGATATCTTCGCCGTTACGGGGAAACGAAACCGCGATAAAGTCAGCCTTAATCTGTGCAGCGGTAACGATATCAGCTTTGTCTTTGGTGGTGAGAGCTGGGGCGGATAATCCACCGCCGAGCAGGTTGATGCCTTTGCGATCCGAGAGTTTGCCGCTATTTAACGCGTGGGTTTTAACCCAGCGTTCGGTGCGATTAACTTCGTCGACGTGCAGCTGTACGCGGCCATCGTCCAAAAGCAATACATCATTGACGTTGAGATCATCGATCAGTTCTGGGTAGTCAAGGCCAACGCGTTGTAAATAGCCTTCATCGTTGGCAAGGTTGCCGTCGAGATAAAATACGTCACCTTTTTTCAAAACGATTGGACCATGTTTAAAACAAGAGATTCTAATTTTGGGCCCTTGAAGATCGGCCAAAATAGCGACGGTTTTGTTCAGTTTGGTTGCAATCGAACGAACCAACTCTGCTCTTTCGGTGTGTTCCGTAGAGCTGCCATGAGAAAAATTTAGACGCACCACATTGACGCCGGCTTGAATTAATTGGGTTAACACTTCTGGTGAAGATGAGGCTGGGCCTAAAGTGGCGACAATTTTTGTTTTACACATATTTGTACCTATAACGACAAAAGGAAGGGGGAAAGTGATTCGATAAGGAAATGTTCGGTTAGCAGCAAAGGATTCCCTACTAACCGAATTGTGGTACGTATTTAAATTTTTAGTGACTAGGTTTCATCGTCAATGTTGCCTCAGACGGCTCATCTTCCATTATCACTTTTTTAGCATTCCAAACTGTCAGGGCAAGGATGAGTGAAACAACCGCAGCTGCTAACCAGAAGTACTGTGCGTTACCAAAGTCATAGTGTTTTACGCCATCAATCTCAGTAATGGTGATAAGTGATGCCGACACGACTTCTTGTGCAGAAGCTGCAATGTATGAGAATAAACCAATGAATCCTTTTACAGCACCAACCGCATTTTTAGGCATGAGATCACAAGCAGTAAGACCTGCAAGGAAGACAACCAAACCACCGATGGCAAAACCAATCAAACCAAGTGCGACAGCATCAACCATGCGATCATCTGGGCCAAAGAACATTAAGCACATACCTGAGATGTTGGCAATGCCGTAAAGGAGCGTTGGAATATGGCGATTGGCGTTGAAAATTTTATCTGAGATAAAGCCAGAAAGAATAGCACCCGCTAGGCCAGCAATAGGATAGGTTGACATGGCAAAGCCCGCGTCAATTAGTGAATATCCTTTCACTTCTTGAAGGTAAAGTACAGCCCATGAAGACATTGCATAACGTGATACGTACATCGCAGCACAAGCAGCAGCAATTAGCCAAACGACGGGTTGTTTGAGCACAAATAGTTGCGCGCGACGCGTTTCTTTAGGATCGTTAGCTTTCTTGTTTTCTGGTTCTTCATCAAACGCAGTTGCTGCATCAGGAAGGCCGTAAGTTTGTGGACGGTCTTTTAGGATGAAGAACATAAATAATGCTGCTGCGATAGCTGCAATACCCGCACCGATAAAGCCGGCACGCCAGCCTAAGTAGCTCACAAGCGTTGCAGTTAAGATCCAAGTGATACCTTCGCCGATATTACGAGAACCGCCCCAAACTGAGTAGCGAGTACCGCGCTGCTTTGGTGAGAACCATTGGAATAGAGATACACAAGAGGGCGCAGAGCCAACGGATTGGAACCAACCGTTCAATCCCCAGATAATAACAAAGAACAAGCCTGCGGTGTTTAAGCCCATCGCGATAGCCGTTACGCCTGATAGTAGTAGTGAGAACGACATAAATCGGCCGATATTGGCATAATCAGAAAGGAAGCCGTTCGAGAATTTACCTATCGCGTAAGTGAAGAAGAATGCTGAACCCATCAAACCGAGTTCTTCAATGGTTACGATGCCAGCATCCAGCATTGGTTTTTTTACCACACCTAAGCTCATACGAACGACATAGAAAGTGGCGTAACCAAAAACAAGACCTAAGAATACTTGCCATTGGAAACTTTTGAAGCGCGATTGCATCGCTTCTTTTGAGTTATCGGACAAAGGAAGGTCCGGACGTGTTTTGAAGAAATTAAGCATAGTGCTCTCCGTGTTCTATCGAAATTTAAATTAGGTTGTTTCAACGCAACCATCATCGATAACGAGAGATAAATAGACAAAACAGGGCTTTTGGGACAAAAGTGACTCAATCCATTGTTTTTAATGAGTCAAAACTGGAATTATGACCACTCCTTACTGATCACTTGCTGATAAAATTGCCATCAACGGTTGAGCGACTGCGTCAGTTGTGACTCAAACATACTCAGCATCTTTTTTAGGTAATAATTGAGACTTTTGAATTGGCGCACATAACGCAAGGTTTTTGTGAAGTGAGAGACAAGGTAGTTAAGCAACTTATAGGGTTAGGGTTGGCGTTTTTCTGCGCTTCTTTACCCGTTTATAGTCAGGAAAAGCAGGATGAATTGGTGATTTTAACCACTTTTTCTCGCGAACCACTGAATGCATTGATTGAGCAATTTAGTCAACTTTACCCTCAGGTAGAAGTTCGGTTGATTCACCGACGTACTCAATCAGCGATTCAATTACTTAATCGAAGCTACATTCAAGATGTAGATATGGTGCTGAGCTCGTCGCCCTTCTTGATGCAGCAACTCGCTGAGCATGACAGGTTGAATGTTATTAAGTGGCGAACTAGTGCACCGCAATGGATGAAGTCATTTATTTTACCGCCTAAGGAGCAGGTCGCAGTGTTAGGTTACTCGGGAGCGGGCATTGTGTGGAATCAAGATTATCTCACAGCAAAACAGCTACCCGCACCACAGTCATTTGCGGCGCTGAGAGACCCCGTTTATTTTGGTCACATAGCCATGAGTACACCTTCTCGTTCGGGCACCACTCAGCTGATGATTGAAAGCATTTTGCATCAATATGGCTGGGAAAAAGGGTGGCGCATTATTTTGAACGTCGGCGCCAATTTAGGCACGATTTCGGCGCGTAGCTTTGGTGTTAGTGACTATGTAGCTAAAGGTCAGTTTGGTATTGGCCCAACGATTGATAGCTATGCGCTGCTATTGCAAAAAGGCTTCAACCACTTGCAGTTTAGTTATGATCAGGATTTCACCTTAATGCCGACGTATATCGCCGAGATTTCGGATAAAGGTCGCGACCAATACACGCAGAAGTTTGTACAAATGCTGCTATCAAATGAAGTACAAGCCAAGCTCGACCACAGTAGTTTCGCTAAACATGCGTTGATGGATGATCAACTTTATTCTGATGCGTTACCAACCATCGCGTTTTCCACGGTGATGATGCGAGAGCAATTGATAAACAAAATTTTTGATATGGCAATCACTAAGCGCTTACCGATGCTAAAGGACAGTTGGCTTGCCATTACCACACTCGAAAAACAATTAACCAAAGTTGAACATCTTGAACGTTTAGCGCAGATCAAAATATTGTTATTTACACTGCCATTTGATGAACGAGAAGTGCAACAGAGGGGAGAAAGTATCATGCGGCTCAATGCAAAAACGGCGCTAGAACGAAATCAGAGTGAGGTATTGATGGCTGAATTTGATCATCAGCTCACGCTAGCGTTGGCAGAGAGCATGGCACAAGTGGAAGTGCAGCTCAAAGATCTGAAAGCAGAGGCTAAATAATGAGATTGAAGCAGCGTCATACTATTGGTGCGAAGCTGGTGGCGGCGTTTTCGTGCAGTAGTTTAATGTTGACGATAGCGTGTTTAGTTGCATGGGGGACTTGGAATCAGTTGGATGGTCAGGTTGAAAGTTTACTTGAATCCAATGTCCCTAAGTACAATTTGAGCTACGTGTTGGAAAGCCGTAGTAGCGAGATCCGTCGTCGGGTTGATCTGCTCGCTAACGCCAATAACAAGGTCGAGCTGGAAGCACAGTGGCAAGGGTTGAGTAACGAAATTGATAAAGTGAAGAGAGCTTTAACCGATAATGATCATCTTCAAAGTGAACTTCAGCACTTTGAGTTGTTTTATCAACAGCTTGATCGCTCCGTTGATTTATTGGCGAATCAAGTATCATCTAAAATCGACCACCAACGTTCGATAGATCGCTTTCGAGAGCAGCTCAATTGGTTACATCAAGACATTGCAACTGAGCTAACACCATTGAGACAAGAGTATCACTGGCGAATCGAACGCAATGATTCAGGTGAAGATACCCGTGATATGTTGGCAATCCTAAATACGATTCAGCAGGTGCTCGATTTAGAAAACAAAGTGTACGCGATGCTTGAGGAGGTGATTTCCGCACCGCAAAAAGAACTGGTTAACAATGGTCTAACCATGATCCATTATCGCTTGGCTGAATTGAATAGCTTGAGTACGAGCATTTTTGCGCATCCGGCCTCAATTGCCTATCAACAATTGATCAATGAACTTACCTTGGTGTTGAAGAGTGATGGTGAATTTCACCAGTTACTGTTACAAAACGTTGCGCTGGACCACCGTTTAGATCAAACCAACATAGAAATTGATCAGCGCTTAGAATCAGTGCATCAGCAAATCGCCAAGCTTATCGTGGAAACCGATGAGGCATTTGTATTGGTTAAGCAAGAAACAACTCAGATGGTCTCTTACGGTAACCATGTGTTGTTAGTCTGCTTTAGCCTATCGATTTTAATCAGTCTATTTTTGACCTACTACTTTATTAATAAACGGATTGTAGGGCGATTAACACGATTAAGTAGCAGTATTGACGCAATCATCAATGATGACTTTAGCCATCCGATTCAAGTTGATGGCAAAGATGAAATTGGGCGATTGAGTGAAAAATTGATTGAATATGGCGATAAAGTACGAGAGATCCAACGCACCAATGCGATTAGTTTAATTAACAATACCACCGCAAGTTTGGTTACCTGTGACCGACGCGGTCAAATTGAATCGGCTAACTTAAGTGCACGTCAGCTATTAGGTTTACAAACCGTTTGTGAACCGCAAAAATTTTGGGCTAGTTTCAACGCGGAAAATCAAGCCAAGTTACGCCATGTATTTACCTCTTATGGTCAATTAGCGATTTCAGATCAAGAGTCAGTGACGTTGGCTTTGGAGGGAGAAGAAAGAAAGTGCTATCTACATTTTGACTTTCAACTGTTTAGCCATGCGAATCTACAAAAGGTAATTGTGACAATTACCGATGTGACTCAACAAACTCATACAGCATTGCAGTTAGAGCAGCTAGTCGCAGAAAAAACCCGTGATCTTGTGCAGAAAAACCAGCAGTTAACTCTGGAAGTAATAGAGCGAAAACGCGCGCAGTTACACCTCAAAGATACTCAGAACGAACTGATTCAGGCGGCGAAAATGGCGGTAGTCGGCCAGACTATGACCAGTTTAGCGCATGAGCTCAATCAACCACTCAATGCGATGTCGACCTATGTTTATAGTGCGCAAATGTTCACTGAACAAGGGGATATTAGTGCGGTAAACCATTCGATCAATCAGATCAGTGGTCTGGTTGGTCGCATGAGTAAGATTATTAAAAATCTAAGACACTTTGCCCGAAAAGCGGATGGTAAACAATCTCAGCAGCAGTACCCGCTAGCGGAGTTGGTAGAGCAAGCAACAATACTGGTTTCCACTAAGTTTAAGCGCCAACAAGTTCACATCGAGAGCGATATTCCAACCGACGCTTTTGTGTGGGCAAACGATGTAAGCTTGGAGCAAGTACTCGTTAATCTACTCGTTAATGGCTGTGATGCGGTAGTTGAATCGAGAAAACAGGAAAAGCAAGTCAACGTGTGCTATTTAGGCAAAGATGGCTCCTTTCATCGCTTTGCTATTGTCGATAATGGAACCGGTTTTGATGGGGTAATTATGGATAAACTGTTCTCGCCTTTCACTACCACAAAAGAAGTCGGACTTGGATTAGGGCTCAATATTTGCCGCTCATTGATTGAATCGAATGGCGGGCATATTTATTTGGCTTCAAGTGTTGATAGAGGAGCCATGGTTGTTATGGAGTTACCTAGTGAACAAAAGTAATTTCTCAGTTTTACTGATTGATGATGATAAAGATGTACTCGATTCCTATGCTCATTTGATGTCGATTACCGGCTTAACCGCTAAATGCATCGACGATCCGACTCATGCACTGCAATATCTTTCGGTTGATTGGCCGGGGGTGGTGTTGCTCGATATGTACATGCCACAAATGCATGGTATGGAACTGCTTAACCAAATTAAAGCACTGGATCCACTCATTCCGGTGATAGTGATTACTGGTCATGGTGATATTCCCATGGCGGTGGATGCGGTTAAAAAAGGGGCGTGCGAGTTTATTGAGAAGCCGATTAATCCGCCTGAGTTGTTGGTTCAAGTGAAGCAATATTTGGATCTACGCCGAGGCTACATTGAACAAAAAAAGAATTTACACCAACAGATAGATAAGAACATTATTGGGCAATCTGCGCAGATTACACAGATTCGTCAACACGTGGCTCAGTATGCATTGCTGAATTCTCATGTTGTTATCTATGGTGACTCGGGTACAGGGCGACATAATATTGCGCATTTGATTCATCAAATGACAACCCCACAACCAGCGCTGAGTGAATTTCGCTTTGAGTTGGGCGAAGAATATCGCGCATTGTCGAATTGCCTCGAAAAAGGCTTTGAGGGGACTTTAATTCTCAGTGGTATCGAACGATTAAACGATAGTGAACAACGCCAGTTGGTCCAGCAGTTAATCTTGCTTGAACGTTGTAATCATCGTCAAATTACCTTGCTGTCAATCTTTGATTCTGTGCCGGAAGAACTGGTTGCATCTGAGCTTCTTATTCCAGAACTGTTTTACCTAATTAACCAAGGCACAATAAAAGTGCCGTCGTTAAATCAGCGTCCGGATGATATCGCGCCCTTGTTTCACCATTTCTTGAAGCAAAGTTGTCGTAAGTTAGGTAAAACGCTGCCCAAAGTTGACTCTCATTATCTTGCAGTCCTTCGTTCGCATCTATGGCCTGGCAATATTCGTGAATTGAGAAATGTTGCGGAGCTATATGCGATTGGAATCGTCAAATTAACCGGTAAGGAACGTTGTTATACTCAAGAATCGATGCGTTCACCGCTGGACGAATTGATTGAAGATTATGAAAAACAACTGGTCGAAGATGCGTTGTATTTACATTCAGGTAAGGTTGCTGAGGCTGCAAACTATCTGCAAGTTCCACGTAAAAAGCTCTACCTACGCATGAAAAAACATGGCTTGGAAAAAGATGTATTCAAAGCCAAATAAACACCACCCAAACAAAAAGCCCCAAATTGGGGCTTTAAAATATGCAGGGCGACTTACCACTCATCGTCGGGGAAGATTTTTCCCTCTGGCGCATAAGGATCATCGTCAAAAGGGTGTTCCGCTTTACTGCGAAGCCGTTCTAACTGATGTTCAAGCATGTTAAGGGTATCGTAGTCACCTTCTGAACAAGCCACGTAAATCTGTTGTTCGATAGATCGTATCGTATCTTGGCTGCTCATACACACCTCCTCAAATAGGAAAGAAGAGTTAATGATTTCTACCTATTCTCAAATCTATTGTAGTCAAGTAATCCGAATTCGATCGGTTGATCTTGCTGGTACCAACGGTGAACACGGTCACTGAAAGACCAAAAATCGGGATTACTTCGGCGAATCGAGAAGGCATCCAATAACTTAACGTAGTCATCTTCGCTGCGCATATTTTTCAACATATTTACTAGGGCAGGGATTTGACTATCTTCAAGAGATAGGTACGCAGCAGGATAACTGCCGATCACTCCTCTGACTAAGGTCAGCGAATCATGAGCATAATCTCGATTGCTCTCCTCATCGAATAAGCTAGAGATGTTGGTATGCGCATTATTGTGCAATAACGTAAACAGTTGCTGATGGCCCTTATCGCTTTCAATCATCAGCATCATGATCTGCGGAATAGGGCGCAAGCCTTCACCTTGGATATGGCTGATTTGACGTAGCAATGCTTGGTTATCAGCACTAAAGCCTGTATTGACGATCTCATAGCGGTCCGTGAGAATGGGTTCGAGTTTATGCTGTAAAATATCGAACAACTCTTTCTTAGGATCGTTGGTGTGATAAGGAACTTGAGTAGGTTGATCAAACGGTTTCACATTACGCTGTAAGTAATCACTGAGCTGTGAGCTTTGGTTTTGGTACCAGCTTGATTGTTCTTTATGGCGCACATCACGTGGCAGTAGGGCAACAAAGTTGCTTTCACCCTCAAGACGCAAAAAGTCCATGAACATGCGAGTGATCAGTTGATGGCCAAAATTGCCGTATACATCAAATCCAGCCACCAATAAGTAGTGAATACGCTCTAGCAAGGCATAATCTAAAACCCATGCGGTTTTAGGTTGTTGGCCTACCATTCCGCGTACCACTGACGCACTATCGAAATGTCTAAAAATCGTCAGAGCTGCATTAGGGTTGGTGCCATTGCCTGTCCAGATAAGATTGGTATCTAGGTATTGACCATCTTTAAAAGTCTGGTTGATAAAGTCGGACTTAGCTTCTAAGTAGCGTGCTTGCTGACGCGAATAGGAAACCCAGTTAGTGATCGGTAACGTGTTACTTTCCAATTCGCTTGGCAGTTTGAGGTTATCTTGTTGAGCACGATAAAAGGCGTTGACCTCAGGTAAATCTGACTTGTCGGGATCTAAGAAGAAAACCCAGAAGTGATCATTGATAACATTCAATGCTAGTTGTCCGCGACAAACTGGGCCTTTGATAAAGGCAGAAATGGTGTTTTGCGCGTTATCGAGCATGAACTTAAAACGTGCTTTCACAGGTAGTGCAGTAAAAGCTGTCATCGGATTCGCGGCGACGTCAGCATCATAACTAGGCAATGTTTCTACCTGATAGTCATCGGAGAAAAACCAGCTTTGCCAGTGTCGCATGCGTTGTTCATTGAGAGCGAACGGCATATGCGTTTTATCAACGATAGTGCCTTGCTCAGGAATAAGACGGTAGTACACACGTGCCACTTGTGGGTCATCATAAGGGCGGCGAGTGGCGATACGCTTTACCGGCTGGCCTGGAGGAGTTGTCGAGCGAACTAAAGTGAAAAAGCGGGGCTTCGCGTCATCAAGTTCTGAAAAATAGAGATGAGACAAATACAGGTGCTCATAAACATAGCGTGCGACCAGTTGATGTTTATGACTATCACCATTAAATAGTGTCTCATAAACGTTGACTAGCGTTTGTTGTTCAAACGTCAGAGGAATCGCTTTATTCATTATGGCGCCATCATTTAGCCAATTGATTAGCGTAGAGTATTCCTGCTTAGAAAGGTTAGGCATACCATAAGGCATTCCCCAAGTTGGGTAATCATTTTGATATTGATCGAGTTCTTCAATGGTTGGGCATACTTGGTCACGATCGGTAGCAAAATCAAATCCTTCTAACTGCACTTGAGCGGGTAAAGGGTGTTCTTCTTTCTGTACTAACAAGCGAGCGACTAAACCGGCTTCAATGTTGGCGGTTGAGTTTTGATCACGCTCATTGAGTACTGGGTGAAAACCAAGTGCTCGCCACTGCTCAGTGGTGTCAGCATCTTCAAACAGACGTGTTGGTGTTGTGGCCGTTAAACGAGTGCCTTCATAGACGAGTGCTTTACTTGCGCCACGATCTATCCCTTCGACGGAACTCATTTTCAACTGGCATGGCGCATCATAACAGGCATGGCAAACGACACAGCGGTTATTGATGATGGGTTTTACGTCATCCAAAAATTGATTGCTGGCTTCGCTACCTATATCAGCTCGGCGTTCACGAACTTGAGGCTCACCAAATAATTGGTCGAAGTTTAAGCCAGCATAGGTGGCGCAGCCTGAAAAAATGGTGACCAGACAAAGAAGGAATATTTTACGTAAACTCATGGTATATCGTAGTAGTTTGAAGTTATCGTAAGTATAACGACTGATTATCAAACTGGTTAGTCATGAGATTACAACTGTTTAGTGTTTAAGCGAAAATGTAGGTTTTTTCTGACAAATTCACAATTTAGTTCACTGTTGATGCTTGATTATCATCTTGAAGTGGATTTTTTAGTATGAATCCGGTCAGGGCAATTAAAGCGCAGCTAATGGCTACCAGGCTAGAAAATAGAATCATTCTAAAACCAAAATATTGAGAGATAATTCCCATAGAACTCGTGCCAATCATTGTGCCAACGAGCATGGCGTTAGTGTAGATAGCTGAGGCTTTTCCAATACTGCCGGGAGAATAATCCTGCATAATGGTCACACCGAGACCGACAAAAATGCCGAAAAAGATGCCGTTCAATATTTGTAGGGCTAACAGTGCTGGCATTGTTTGTGCGTGCAACATGCCAATATAAAACAAGACAGCACTCATAAATCCCCAGCGTATTACCGCTGGTTTACCCCAGCGCTCAGCCCAATTGACCGCCATTAGCATCACCGGAATTTCTACCGCAGCGGTAAGGCCAAACAAAAAGCCAGGATAAGATGTTGGTAAATTAAGTTCACGAGTGACTAGCAGCGGCATACCATTGATATAAGTGCTGTTGCCAATATTTGCGAGTAATACAATTAAGGCCAGAAACCACACCTGCTTTGGTAATGAAGTATTGGCCGTTTTTTTCTGATTGCTTCTATTCGTTGTTGGCGTCTTTAGCGTTAAGGTAACGATGAGTAATACCAACAGCGCGAAACTAATAGATAGATAATAATTGGTGGTGAAGCCGAATTTATCAACGGATATAAAGGCCAGTGGTGGACCGAATATCCACAATAATGATACTGATGAGCGCATCTGTGAATTAATTTTGGCGCTATTTTGTCCGCTTGCATCGGCATAGTTTCTGACCATGGTCAGAATCAGTGGGATTGCACTCGAAGCAATTGGCATAGCGGTGCAACCAATTAAGAGAGCGTGCCAGAAGTTTTCAGCATATGAAAAGCCGATCGCGGAAACGATAATGCCGCACAACGCGAAACAAAACAGATGTTTACTGGAAACACCTCGGTCTATTAATCCGGTTAGTTTTTGGCTGACCATAATGGTGATGATCGACGTTAAAGTGGTGTAGATTCCTAAATAGGCGGGTGGGGTATTGAGTTCCGTTATGAGAAATAGGCTCATGACGGGTAACATAAACGCAAACGAAAGTGCGGTCACACAGTTGATCGCGAACAGCACGCCGCTTTGTCCGCTTAATAATGCACGAAGATTACCCAAGGGAATGCTCTCTGATTGTACCCGCGTAGGGCATAGTGACAAAGGTTATGAGAACGTCTAGTGTAAAGCTAAGTGGTTGTTTATTAGTTGATAAATTAGTTGGAACATTGAACTCAATCGCACAATAAAATGGCTCGGATAAATTCTTATTTTGTGCTCAGACGATAAAGAAAAAGGCCGCGAGGTGGCGCTCGCGGCAAAAATGGCATCGCTGCTACTCTAATGCCATCGTAATATCGTTAATCATGATTTGCGTGGCGGTGATTCCACTGGCAGAGATGTACCAAGCTTGTGGATTTAACTCCGTGATACGATTTTGCTTGCCGGCATTGGTCTGATTAATCAGTGCATTGCTAAAGCCTTGTTTTGCTGAGCCTGATTGACGACCGATTGCTTTATCTCTGTCGATCACCAATAGATAATCGGGGTTGGCTTCTGCGATAAATTCATAGCTGATCAAATCGCCATGAGCCGCAGTCACGTTATTGTTTACCACTTGTTTGAAACCAAATTCATCAAAAATGGCATTGTAACGAGAGCCCGCGCCAAAGGTTGTAATGTTGTCGCCATTGGCCATTACCATTAGTGCTCGAGCTTGTTTTGCGGAGGCGACATGAGCAATAGAGTTGATTTTGCTCTCGGTTGCCGTGATGATTTTCTCGATCTCCTCATTGCGCTGAAAAATATCCCCTATCATGCGCCATGCCAGCTGAGTCGTCGGCCAGAATCGACGTGAATCGACCATGAAAACAACGGTTGGCGCAATTTTAGATAATTCTTCGTAGGCTGAGGAACTGCGATTGCTGGCGATGATTAAATCAGGTTTTAAGGAATAAATTGTCTCAAAATCAGGCTCGTGCAACGTCCCGACGCTGGCATATTCTTGATCTTGATATTTGGATAGATACTCAGGCATAGGCCTTTTGACTACGCCGATAGGCTTAATTTCAAGATAATCGAGTACATCGAGTGCATCCATTCCAAGTACCACGATACGAGTTGGTTGAGTTGTCACTAAGGTTGAACCTAAAGGATGTTCGATAGTGATCGTCTCGCTGATAGCAAAAGGAGAGACCGCCATCAGGGCGGTCAATAGCCATATCTTGGCGGTGTTAAACATGGGCGGTACCTTTCTAAAACGCGTAGCTAAGGTTGAATCGAAGATCACGACCAGCAGATGCGTAGCCTTGTGCGACTTCACTACCAATAATGCCCATGTAAGAGCCATGATCGAAGTATTGCTTATCAAACACATTCTTCACAGAGAAAGTGAGAATGAGTTCTTCGTTGGTGATAGGCTGCCATTGCGCATAGAGGTCATGAACGCCGTAGCCAGGCTTTTCAGGATAGGTTGATTCATCCGCAACATCTGAAAGGCGCTCAACGAAGGTGGATGTCCAACCAAACTGCAGCGCTTGAGATACGGTATAGTTAAGATCAAGCACCCATGTGTCGCCGATTGAGGTACCCAATGTACTGTCACCATCACTCAAAGGAACGCCGTTGAGCTCCGGCTTCGATTGATTGTAGCCAAGCTGCGTTGAAAATTGGCCAACATGGCCGCCTACATAGGCGGTGACGCCAGTGGTAATGAGTTCACCAACGTTGGTGTAATGACCGCTGGTGGCATCTTTGTCGACGACATCTTTAATTCGGCTATCAAACACGGTGATTCCGGCAAAGAAGTTATCTTTCATTACGCGGGTACCAAACTCAAAGTTTTTTGCGCGCTCTGGTCCGCGATTAGGATCGTTTTCATACCAATCGATAATAAATAACTCTTTAGCGGTTTGGCCGCGAAAGGCTTCGGCATAATTAGCAAAAAGCACCACGCCAGAGGCCACTTCGTAATCGATAGCTACATTAGGGCTAAAGCCCGAGGATTCAAACTCTTGGTCGATGTTATCAGTGAGCTTATACCAATCGTAACGAGCACCAGCGCTTAGTAATACCGAGTCGCTAATCTGCCAATCATCTTGGATAAATAGGCCGTAGACTTTGCCTTTTTCATGGTCAAAGCGATTGCCATCCCAGTTGGTTTCAAATTCTGATTCATCATCGCGGTAGTCTGCCCCAATGATGACAGTATGCTGTTGCACTGTTGCCGTATTAAACAGTTTTCCGCCAAAGGTCTCGATGGTGCCATCGCTCGTGCCCCATCGAGGATTGTCGAGGTGCGCAATTCGTGAACGGGTATTGTACGCTGTTGCGTCAATCGCTATATAGTTTCCTTGCGTGTAGCGGTAGTTTAACGTCGCGGTTTTACGATCGGCTTCTTGTTCAAGCGGCGTATTTTTAAAGCTAGGTTGGAAGTGCGGTTTCGTTAGGCGCGTACCATCGTCATCACGAAAATCATACGCAAGAGAAAGGTAGTGATTGGGATTAATTTGCCCTGAAAGCTTAATCAGGCCAACGTGCTGCTCTGTGGCGGTATAGTCTTGTTCGTCGCCGTTGCCATCTTTGATGTTATCGCCATCGACATAGCCGTAGGTAGCGAGTAAGCCAAGCCCTTCAGTGACTTCGCCGTAAACGCTTGCTGAGTATTTTTGACCTTTGTTATTGGTGTAATAACCTGTTTTAACTTGTGCACCAAACTTATCGCCATTGTGCAGAAGATCGTGGGCATCTTTTGTTTTGAACTGGATTGCACCACCCAAAGCGCCAGGTCCATTGGTTGCACGGCCTGCACCGGCACTGATATCGACTTGTTTTAGCAGTTCAGGCTCAATCGATAAACGACCTTGATGGTGGAACAGATTACTTGTTTGCTGTGCGCCGTCAATCGTGACATTGAGCATGGTATCTTCAAGGCCACGGACATAAATTTTTTGACTGATCCCTGAAGAGCCGCCGACGGTAACTTCAGGATCGTTACGAAAGACATCGTTCAAATCACTCGCTTGACGTTGAGAAAGCTCTTCAGCGGTGATGATGGTATCAACCCCAATGAGCTGTTGTCCCGTGACTTCAATAACTTCTGTTTCTTGAGCGGATGTTGAAAATGCGATGAGGGCAATTGCCACTGGGCTTAACTTAAATACGGTATCCATTCCCGTAAACTCCTTGATTAAATGAGAATTATTATCGGTTGTGGATTTTGAAGATTTGCCCATATTGAGTAAATGACTTTTACAACTGTTACAAATCAATGCCCTGAACGCTATAAGGCTTTTATGTTTGTCATGCAAATAACCGGATAAACAGCTCTTTATCGCCTATTTAAGCTGTTTGTGAGTTATCGTGAAGTTGTTAAATCGGCACTCTTTTTAGCGATCTCATCTCATCATTTCAGGCGGGTAGTAGTACGACCATATCGAGCCCCTTACCTCTGCCATTTTTGGCCTCTACGGTGCCATTAACCGCTTCTATGTGGCGTTTAGCCAATGCCAACCCAACCCCAAAGCCTTTTCGAGCATCTTTCTGGTTATTGGCCTTAAAGAAAGGACGGAAGATGGTTTTGGTCAGTGAAGGGTCAAGCCCGGGGCCGGAATCTGAGATGGTAATGCTGATAGCGTGTTCTGAGTTGTCGGCTGTGATCATTAAAATTTCCCCTGCAGGCGTGTAACGCAGACCGTTACGAATGATGTTTTCTAACGCTTGAGAAAGGGCACGTTGATTCGAGTGAGTTAACATCATACTCGCGGGCATTTGACAGGAAATCGTCCGGTCTGGGTATTCAAATCGAGCATCTTCAATGATGGCATCAAGTAATTCAGTTAAATCGAAAGACTCTTGGCATAAGTTAGGGCGTTCGTTTTCTAACCACGCCAGAGTTAGGGTATCTTCCGCCATATGACGGATATTTTTAACCTCGGTGCGGATACGTTCAACCATAGTGTGAGAATCAATCTGGCTTTCCACGCAATCTGTTGCCATTTCAACTCGAGCGAGCGGAGTACGAATTTCATGGGACATCTCAGCAATTAGGTTGCGGTTGTGTTCTATGACGTTCTCGGTGCGTTCTGCCATCATGTCAAATGTCTTCGCGACCTGACTCATCTCGTCGTTACCCAGAGTAAGGTAATGGCTTACTCTCGCTTGATAGTTTCCTTGGCTAAAAGCATCGGTTGCTTTTTGAAAACTACGCAGAGGACGCATTACGTAACGATATAAGTAGATGGTTAAACTGAGTAGGGCAATAAATGGGATCACTAAGCGAAATAGCCAAAAAGCGTGAGACATATAACTGCCTGGGCGCATACGTTCGGGCAATATAATCAAAAAGTGATGATTACTGGGCGAGAGTGCCACTTCCATTATGGGATTGTCCGGGAAATCGAGATGGATTTTCCACTCTACATTCCGGCCAATGCCGTAGCCTGACCAAAAACGTTGATTGAGAGGATTGCCGCTTACCACGTCAATTTGCGATTTCACTACGGTCGCCCAGGTTTGTTCTTGGTTAGCGAGTTGCGTTAACCATTGGTTTAGGCCTTGCGTATCACCTTGTTCTATAAATTGTTGTGCAGTTTCTCCCCATTGAAGTATTTCTTGTTGGTGCTGTGTTTCGATGTAGCTCATTTTTTCATTGGAGAGCAATGCAGCGCTGTGCAGCAATGAAAAGAACATCACTCCGCCAAGAGAAAGAATGACAAATAAGCGCCAAAATAAAATCCGTTTCATTTGATGATGTATCCCTTGCCATGAACCGTTTGGATGCGTCCTTGCGCCATACCAAGCGAAGAAAGTTGCTTACGCACGCGGCTTAAATGCATATCAAGTGCCCGGTCATAAGGGCTAAATTCACGTTCTAAAACAGCTTGATAGAGAAAAGGTTTACTCTGTACTGCGCCTTTATGCTGTACCAGAGTCCAAAGTAATTTGAATTGTATCGGGGTGAGAACTAATTGCTCTTCACCATCATATTTGGTCACGGTGACTTGGTAGGATTGTTTGTCGAGCGTTAATTCTTGATAACTAAGGTAACGTGAGGAAGTTGGAGCGGCTAATTGCTGGGTTCGACGAAGCACTGCCTCTATTCTTAGTTTCACTTCTTCGAAATTGCATGGCTTGCTAATGTAATCATCTGCACCGTTGCGCAATCCTTTTATTCTATGTTCTTCTGCCCCATATGCGGTCAGCATAATGACGGGGGTTCGCGAGTGAGAACGTACGTATTTTAGTAAGCCAAAACCATCAATATTGGGCACGTTAACATCCAATAAGATCAAATCAAACTGACGCATTTTCAATAGAGTTAACGCTTGCGCACCACACTCCAGGTTGGTGACGGTGTAACTATTTGCTTGCAGCAGTGCGGTGAGCTGATGGTTGAGATTAAGATCATCCTCTACCAACAATATTGTTCGGGTAGACGTACTATCTTCGTGACTCAATGAAGAGCTTGTAACCGGGCTTGAGTGAAATGCATCAAACATCATAATTTACCTAAGTGAATATGATTCGCATTATCAATTATATTTAATTAACTTTCAATTTACTCAAAAGAATAGGTTATGTGAATGTAAGTTTTGCGTGTGAGATGACACCTTTGAGCAAATTTTTCATAAAAAAACCCGCGCTAGGCGGGTTGTACAGAGCTGGGGTTGGCGCTTATTTAAGCTTTTGAATAGTATCAACATCAATAGTGGTGGTTGTCCACTCTCCGTCGACTTCACCGCGAATCACAACAATATCTTGTGGAGTCACATCAACGCCCATCCAGTTGTCATCGTCGATTTCGATCTGAATTTCACCCGTTTTATCTTCAAACAAGTACATTTCATTACCTAAAGACTTGGTGATATTGCCCGTTAGGATGACAAAGCTATCGTCTTTTGCATTGAGAGCTTCATTTACCGCATTGATTGAGGCAACTTCAGGGCCGTTGAAAGCCGCGAAAGCAGAACTGGAAGCAAGTAATAAAGCAGAGAGTGTGAGCATTTTTTTCATTTTGATTTCTCTTATTATTCAGAAGTAATAGTTTAGAAGTATTAGTTTAGATGCATTAGTTTAGATGCATTAGTTTAGAAGTAATAGGTTGTGCCTAGGTTGAATGAGGCCGTATTGGCATAGTTATCTAGCTGATACTTAACATTTGCACCCACAGTTAATTGCGGTAGAACTGCGTATTCGGTACCGAGTGCAAACATTGCTCCAATCTCATTACTGTCTGATGAACGATGAAATAGGTTGTTGTCCATTTCGATGTCGTCGTTAGTAACCAGCTCGTATTCTTCAGATTTGCTTTCACTCGACTTGTACTGAGTATAGGTTAGACCGGCTTTAAGTTTAGTCGACCAGCGATCGTTTAAAGCATAGGTGAAAACAGGTGCAAGAGAGATCTGTTTTGCTTTTACTGATGAATCCCATTCCATTTCATGGTGATAATCTTTACCTCCCACGTTGGCGATACCTAGTTTTTTCGACTGGCTATCGTCAAGGTCAAATTGGCTGTAACCAAGCTCTACGGCCCATGAAGGGGAAACGGAGTAGCCAAGAAATACAGCCATGATGCCATCATCTGATTTGGGTTCGAGTTTGATGCCTTCAGCTTTGAAAGTGCTGTCAAAATCGGTATTGCTTGAACCAAAACCATATTCCAATCCAACATAGGGTGCTGCCGTTGCAGAAAAAGAACAGATAACGAGCAGACCGAGTAAACTTTTCTTCATGATTTCATTCTCTTAGTTATTGTGCGCATAGTATGCGTGCAAGAATGTGAAGCGTTCGTGAATAAAGAAGTGTAAGCCTTGTTGAGATAATCTGAAGAGGTGAAATTTATGCTTTCGCAAATAAACAGTCAGCAGATGAATGGGTTAGAAGTTCAAGCTAGATATAGATGTAAAAAAGGCCTAACCGTTAGGTTAAGCCTTTCGTTTTAAATCAATTCGCAATTATGCGTTTTTCAGCTCAGCAACTTTTGCTTCTGAAAGAGGCTTAGTCACAAGTGCTAGTACAATACACACAGCCATCATTACTGCAGAGATTGTGTAAGCTAGGCCGTAACCGTCACCGTTAGTCATTGAGAAACCAACAACTGCCGCGCCGATTGCACCACCAATACCCCATGATGTGTAAAGCACACCGTAGTTAGTACCGTAGTTTTTCAGGCCGTAGAACTCAGCGGTTAGAGTAGGGAATACCGCTAGTAGCGTACCGTAACCTACTGCTGCAACCGCAGTACCGATGATCAATGTTACTTCTGATTGGAACGTTGCGAACAGTACCATGTTGATACCTTGTAGAACGAACGCTAGAAGAAGAGTGCGAACACCACCAATCTTATCTGCAAGCATACCTGCACAAACACGGCCGCCTGAGTTAAAGATTGCTAGAAGCGATGCTAGGTAAACTGCGTTTGGCAGGTTAGCTTGCACGCTTGCGATTGTAGTGATGTTACCGATGATCATAAGACCAACTGACGCTGCAAGTGCGTACATGATCCACAGTGAGTAAAACTGTGGTGTTTTAAGCATTGCTTTCCAAGTTAGGTCTTCAGATTTCTTAACCGCTTTAGGTGCTTGGCCTTCTTTTAGTTTAGGCTCAGCTGGCGTGTAATCTGCCGCTGGGTTGTTGATGGTTGCCGCTAGAGGAACTGCAATCAACAAAATACCAACACCTAGGATCTTAAAGCTGGTTTGAATGCCCATGCTATCGATCAGTGCAGAAGTCACTGGTGCAAGGTAAATAGCAGCAAGGCCAAAACCTGCAGCGATTAGACCGTTAACCATACCTTTCTTCGACGGGTGGAACCATTTCATCGCTGAAGGTGAAAGACACGCGTAACCAAAACCGATACCAGCACCAGTAATTACACCGAAAGTGATGTTTAGCATCATTGGTGTATTAACAAAACCAGACGCGATCATGCCAAGGCCAGTAAGAACTGTACCTAGGATAAGGATCATGCGAGGACCCATACGGTCTTGAAGGATGCCTGCAACAAGAAGACAGATAGAGAAAGTGATAGTTGCTGTTGCGTATGGTGCAGATGCTTCTGCAGCACTCCAACCAGATTCAGTGACTAACGCTTTATTAAACACACTCCAAGCATACAGGATGCCAAGACAAAGGTTGATACAGAATCCTGCTAAAAGGATACGTGAAGCTTTATCAATCTTGCTCATATTCTTCTCATTTGTCCCCATTTCTGAGGATGGTTAACACTCGATATATTAAAAATAAGTTTGCGTTTATCAACATAAAGCGCAATGGGCGCGAATTATAACCAATTGAAGTGTGATTGGAATCTCTTTTTCTGCGATTCTTAAAATTAATTCTGTATGTTAATAATTTGGTGTTTATGTTGCTTCTTTGTGCTTTAAAGGCTGAGTGGAATTGGCTTGAATCCATCAACCAAACGAATGCATCCAAAAAGGAATAAGTTACTGTATTTATTTCTATATGAAGAGATATTAACTGGCGGTTAGCACTATTTGAAACCGGTTAGTTTTCTGTCAATTAAGGCTTATATCTCTTTGCAAGATAGATGACTGAGAGTAGCATGCGCGCCGAATTTGAAATTTTGGTAGTAATAATGAAAGCAAAAGCAGTAACAATGGCGGTGGTAACGGCGCTGAGCGTTTCGTCTCTAACGGGCTGTATGGGTCAAATGGCGACAACTGGACTTGTGTCGAAATTCAACCTTGAGATTGTCGACAACCGCTACGGTCGTGAAGGTGTATTCTTACTTCTATCACCAGTATATGGTTTGGCTGGTACGATTGACCTATTCATCTTCAACTCAATTGAATTTTGGACGGGTACTAACCCGGTATCGGGTCGTTCTCCAGCGGTTGTCGATACGCCAACCAAAAACTACATCAAAGTGAATGGTCAATTGGATCCTGCATTAACGGGCGTACCGCTAACCAGCACCAATAACATCGAGAATGCGACCATGTCGCAAATTGATGAAGACACCATGCAGATGGACATTACCTATATTGACGGCCAACACAAAGTGTTGCGCGGTGTCAAAGGCGCTGAAAGTGTAGACTTTTACTTGAATGATGAGTTAGTAACAACCGTTTCTAACCAAGAGTTGAGCGATTACATTACCTCAGCTCAAATCTAATTGAAGCGCTAGGATTTCAAGCCCTCAAAAATTGAGGGCTTTTTTGTGCCCGACGGAAAATGCCCAGCAAAGGTATGTGATGTCTGTCGTATAAACTCAATGGCGTAACGAATGATTACTGTATTTAGACTATATACAGGTAGGGAATAATTCCTATTCATATTGCTAAGTCTTATTTAGTGATCCGTTGTCTGTTGTTTTGGTGGCTGTTGTGTCTCGTTTTTTATCACTGCTTCTATTTGTTATTGCATCAGCATCTTCTGCTGAACAGACCGACCAGAGCGAAACTCTTATCATCGCTAACTCTAAAGCGTGGAAACCATTTTCATTTATCAACAGTAGCGGTCAACCTGCAGGAATACTGATTGACTATTGGCGTGAGTATTCTCGTGTCACAGGGCAGCCCGTTGAATTTTTATTACTCGATTGGGCCGATTCGCTTAAAGCGGTGGCTGATGGGCGTGCCGATTTCCATGCAGGCTTATTACTGTCGAAAGAGCGAGACCGATATTTAGATTTTAGCCAACCTATTCTGACCATTGACACCCAGCTATTTGTTAATAAGACAATGCTTAGTTATGAAATTTCAGAACTCATAACGGGAGAGCATAACTTTACACTTGGCGTGGTTGAAGGCGGATTTGAACAAGAATATGCGAGTAAGAACTTTCCCAAATTGGCGACAGTCAACTATTCCAACAACCAAGAACTGATCAAAGCCGCTTTTGAAGGGCGTATCGATGCTTTTGTCGCTGATCTCCAAGTGGCCAATTTCTATTTTCAAAGCGTCGGGCGAAGTGATCAATTCGCTAGTGTTTTTCACCTCTATTCTGGAATCGTGAGGCCCGCAGTAGCGGAAGGCAATGGAGGAATGCTACTTAAAATAGCGGAAGGCATGAGCCAAATCAGTGAAGAAGATAAGCATCGTATATTTAATCGTTGGATGTACATCGAAACTGTTTACCCTAATTATTTAATGCCGCTGCTGCTTATGTTGATGATTATCGCGATCATCAGCTACATGATTATGTTGAGAATGGCGGTAAAAGCAAAAACGCGACAATTAGAGAAGGCCAATAGCGAACTAAGATGTTTGTCTGAAACAGACCAACTGACAGGGTTGAGTAATCGACGCCACTTTTATCAAGAGTTTAGTAAGACGGTGGCTCAAGGTAGTAGCGTGAGTGTATTGCTGTTTGATATTGATGACTTTAAAACGATTAATGATACCTACGGCCATCAGGTTGGTGATGTCGTGATTCAACAAGTCGGTAAAGCGGTGAAACAAGTCTCAAAAAGCTCGTATTTGATCGGCCGAATAGGTGGCGAGGAATTTGCTGCGGTTTGTCGCAACAGTACGGTTGAAGAAGCCTCGTACTACGCGGAAGCACTGTGTGATGTTGTACGTCAACTTAAAGTATTTGATGATGCCCAACATGTAACGATAAGCCTCGGCTGTGCTTACTATAAGAAGAGTAGTGAGGCGATCTCACTTTCAGAGGCAGACAGATTAATGTATCAAGCGAAGATGAAAGGAAAAGATCAAGTTGTGATGGAAATTGTAGAGCAGGGCAGTGATTCATTAAAACCAATAACGCAATAGCTCAACTCACCGATGACTTACCAGATTGTGCTTTTAACCAGCAAGGTGAACAAATACCAAGCAAACAAACCTAAGTTAGATAAAAATAGCTTTCATTTTCAATTATCTGTGGCATATTAACTACGTCTTCGAGACACAGTGTGCGTACTTCGTATAATGGCTATTACCTCAGCCTTCCAAGCTGATGATGCGGGTTCGATTCCCGCAGTACGCTCCAATCCTTTCTAAAGTTTTACCAATCCCAAGTTATTGAAAATAAAACGCTTAACAGCGTGTTTTTTCGTATCTGTCGTTTGGAATAGTAATCCTAGTTATTCTTTTTTCTTTGCTGAGACCATATTGAGACTAGCGCTATTTACGTTAAGTTCATTTGGTATGGTCCCAAATTATCAGCTCAATATTAGAAATGCTAATCCGCTAAACGTAACACCTTCTTTTGTTACACTTACAATCAAAGCCAAAATGTAATTTCTACTAATTAGTATTTTGTAGCAGATTGCTTTCGAATGTTAATTCCCAAACTACAAGACCTGACCCCGTGCGTTTTCGTAATGTGTTTAGAGCACGGTAAATCTTCATAAGAAAAATTGGGGCAACAGGTTGTTCGCTAAAATCAGGCTCGCTTGTTCGTAAAACAAGCCGTCTCTCAATTTTGCAACAGCCTGTTGCACAAATCAGTCAAAATCAAAAATGCCCCAAAGCTTCTTAGAGTAGAAGTTCGTAACATACTTATTAACGTGTGTTTCCCCTACCAAATATTATCCGAACGAGTTGATAAATCAGCATTACCGTTATTAGGAGACATCTTGCAGCCTAACTTTCCTTCACTTGACTTAACCTATTGATTGTTAATTAATTGAACTGATATGAGAAAGGCTGCATTATAGAGGGGCGAAAGACGACAATTTTTCGGCTAATAAGCGGTATGTGTATAGAGGAACTAACAAATTGATCGCAAACAGTATTTGTCCTTATTGTTCAGTCGCAATGGTAAAAGGCGAGAATTTGCTCAACAGTCGTTCTGTAGAGCATCTTGTTCCAAATACAACTTTATCGCGAAAGAGAAACAACGGAGAGGGTGACTTCTATGCCTGTCGTAAGTGCAATTCTGAAAAAGGTACATTGGATGAAATATTTGGTCTGATTGCCCGATGCCAATCCAGTGACAGTGAGCTAGCTGTAAAAGCACTAGTTCGTGCTTTTACTAAACGTAAGAACGTGCCTAACCGTCTTTGGGAAATGTATGATAGTGCTGTAGAGGTAGGTGACCACGTTGAAGCTAAAATGCCAGTTTATGGCCAAGAGTTGATCGACTATGCAACGTTTTTTGGTAAGGGTTTGTTTTTCCTAAAGCATCAACGAGTATTCAGCGAAAAGCGAGACGTTATGCATATTCGCTTCTTCAATAAACAGGTTCATTCAAGTTTTGCGCAAAATTATGGGAACAAGTTTTCTAGCAATCCCATCAAAGACCTAGAATCCAACTCAAAATCATGGGTTGTCGCAGAAGATGAGTGTGTTGTCTGGTCAAAAAACAGAAGCCATCTCATTATATTTCATCACTTTATCTCTTTTGGTATTAGGTTCAAAACTCGTAATCACAAGACAGTCATGAAAAAGAAAGAGCTAGAAAATAGTATTTTGGAAACCTTTGGGTAATACACATACAAGCAATTCAAGCAGATTCCCAACGCTTGGCATTTTCAGCTCCGTGTTGGGTTTTGTGTTTACGGTGGTAAGGTTTAGGTTTGGTGGTAGCGTTGCTTATACCTTAACAGGACTACATGGATATTTTGGAGAGAAAGTTGAGCAATAGAAGATCTTCTGAGGGTGACGAAACTTGGTTTCGTTTACTAAATTGGACAAAGGGGCAGAAAGCAGCAGAAAGAATTTCAGCTCATATCCTTAAATCTGAGCAATACCACTCAGTTGACCCTTCTCACCCCTTAGGTGGTCGGGATGGAGGGAAAGACATTTTATGTGCCAAAAACTCAAAGAAATATGTTGGTGCGGTATATTTCCCTCGAGGTCAAAAGTCGTTCAGCGAAATAAAGAGTAAATTTGATGGCGATGCTCTTGGTGTAATAAAAAATAAAGCTGATGGAATTGTATTTATTACGAATCAAGAGCTCTCATTATCTCAGCGCCACACATTAGACGAATCTGTTAATTTTGAGGTGACGGTATATCACTTGGAAAGAGTGAGTAGCATCCTTGATCAACCTTCTAATTATGGAGTTAGATTAGAGTATCTTGATGTTGAGTTAACAAAAGAAGAGCAATTAGCTTTCTTTGCACAACAGGAGCATAAGCTTAATTTCTACACTGAAAAATTAGAACTATTAGCCGCTGATTATAGTGAGTTTAAAAATTACACGTTGAACATGCATGAGCATGACTACGACCGTAGTGTTGATGAAATACTGATTGAACTAGACGATATGATCCAAAAGGTTTGGTATAACCGTCATTTAAATTTGCGTTATAAAGTTGAATTTCTTGGTGAGAAAGTCGCCCCTGAAATCTGGGAAGGTGCACTCGCCTCAGCTAAAAAAGTTGAAGATAAATTTGGAAAAGAAAATCTCGGTTGGGATGATTTTGAATGGGGAATGCTAAATGGGAAAGTATCCGCATTACGTTGGGTGCTTGGTGAAGAATGGGATATGCTAGATACGTAGTGCTAACAAGTGGCAATCAAGGTGCTGCGTTACACTCGGCGGTTTTGGTTCGGAGTCTGGTGTTCTTGGCTGGTTCAGTGGGGTATATAGCTATCTAGGAGAAAATATGCAGTTCTGGATTTATGATGAAACAAATGGTGATACATGTGAGGGGGCAACTATTGGTGCTTCGATGTATGACTTCTCTACGGACTTGTTTGAAGGGTGTAAGTACAATGCTCATATTGCTAAAAATTCCGACAAAATCTACCAAATTCGTTCTGCTAATATGTCTTGTATTTTGTTTTCAATTTCAGCAATTGAAGCAAAGCTAAATGAACTGATCAGTATGTATGCATCTATTGGTGACGAAGACTCAATATGGAAACAAGTTCAGGAAAAATACTCGCGTAAATCGACAGCCGAAAAGTGGAATATGATCGTCAAGGTTACTGATGGAAAATGCTGGGAGCACACCAAAGAACCTTTTAAATCATTTAACATGGTAAAAGCACTACGTAACGAACTTGTTCATTACAAGGGTGAGTTGCTAGAAAAGGACCAAGCACCAAACAAAAAAGTACAAGAAATAATGACTGAATTAGGTGTAAAGTCTAAAGCGTCCTTCATGGAAGATGACTGCTCTTCATGGGTAAGTGATTTGATTAACTGCAAGGAATTGGCTCCATTGGTCATAAGGTATATCACCCCAATATATGAAAATATGAACATATATCTATCGCATGAAGTATTTAAGTCCGAGAGCTAACAATCATTTAAGGTTTCAAGATACTTTTTCTAATCTGGCGTAAGTCGTTTAGAGCAATCCCGCTAAACGATTTTTGTCCAGAACCTTTATGGGGCGCTTTTGGGCTCAGAAATGTCACTTTTCATGCCCGTATGCCCAATCTCATGAATCACTCACAGGTGGTTTGACCTACTTTTTCTTATCTGTGTATTGTCTAGATAACCGGGGCTGACTAGAGCGCTTAGCGCGGATTTGCTTTGCATTCACTTTAAAGACCGAAATCGCATAAAAATCAGCTATCGGTGAGCAAATGGGGCTCTACCAAGCGCCTAATATTCACCTTGGCTCCAAGGCGAGATGCCAGTAGGTACATGCCTCCTATCTTGCGGTGGAGAAATAGGGCATCGGCTGGAGGTGTATGCCAATACTCTTGCTCCATACTGAGTATGGTTCCTGCTTCACGAAGCCTTTGTGCTAAACCACTGGCTTTGAAGTCGTAATCTTCATCAACAAGCATGGGTTCACATGCTATTTTTACTAAGTTGAGAATGGCTTGGCGTTGGTCTGGGAGAATGGTCTCGCTAAAATATCCAATTTGCTCTAGGGCTTTGTTTAGTCCCTGCTCATCATGATTAACTACAGATGTGAAAGCCAAACGATAACCATCACTGAATCGATCGCTGTATTCACGAGTAGCGCCAAAATCCAATAAGCCAATTTGACGTGTTTGCTCTAAATACAAGTAATTAGCGAAGTTGGGATCGGTTTGCACCATTTTGAAGTCAAACAGCTCTTTGAACATTAGCTCAAGCAGGCTTTGCATGACAAAATCGCGTGTCTGTTGGTCGTCATTTTCTATTTTTTCGATAGAACAGCCTTCGATGAAATCCATCGCTAGCACCGATTCGGATGAGCTTTGTAGGTAAACTTTGGGAACCACAAAGTGAGAACTTCCATTTAGTACATTGTAATATCGAGTCGCGTAATCTGCCTCTCGAGCATAATCGGCTTCATCGTGTAGTTGTTTTTTTGCTTCTTCCAACAAACTTTTGTAATCGACCGATTCTGGAATCAAGCCAACAATTTTGAGCAGAGTACCGACATTATTCACATCGCTATCGATACTTTTTCTGATCCCTGGATACTGAACTTTGACGGCCAATTTATCACCGGCATCGCTGTAGGCTTGGTGAACTTGACCGATGGATGCACTGGCGATGGGTTTGAAGTTGAAGGAGATAAACTCTGCTTTCCAGTTTGTTCCGAGTGAATTTTCTAACACTTGGTTGAGCTGCTTGGCTGGCAGTGGGTCGGCGTCTGAACGCAGGCGAGCGAGAATGTTGGCTAACTCGGGTTCAAGAATATCACCTGCATCCATCGACAGCATTTGACCGAGTTTCATCGCTGCGCCGCGTAAATGCGCCAGTTGATCGGTGAGTCGGGCAATATTTTGGGGTGTTAATAGCAAGTCTTTTGCTTTGGGTTTGTTTCCTTGCGCGAGCTGTTTCGTGCCTTCTGTGATGACACTTCCGGCTACTCGAGTCGCGAGCGATGCGAACTTACTGAATCTTGAAAAGCGATGGGTAGGTAGACTTCTTTCTTTTGTCGACATAAAGGCTCTCTTTGGGTATCAAGGTTCATTACAAAGTTCCATGCTTGCTAGTGTATACCTAAACCCAGCAGTAGCTTTCCTAAAACATACAAAATGGTATTGGCTGCGTCCGTATCAATCTGAGGGTAGTCTAAAAAGGCTCTACTATAGATTGTTTGTAATGTTTTCTCGGTATCATGTTTGGCAAGCGCTAGTATCTCTTTCTAGCACAATGTGTACATCCCTTAGTAAAAACTTCGTCAGTGGAGCTATTGATTTACTTTATTTTTTTGTCGTCTCAATTTGTACGCAATCCCCGATTAGGTGGATCATTTTACTCAGTTATCCGACCCTATAATTATGGGCTTTCGCTATAGAGATCAGCGGGCGTCATGTCATGCCATATAGAGGGGCATAGTGAATTTGGCCTGACATCTAGAAAATAGATAATTTAGTCTTCAACAATTGGCATCATAATTCCCATCATATGAAATAAATTGCAAAAGCGCTTAACGGCGTGTTTTTGCGTATCTTTCGTTTTGAATAGTAATCAAATCGGTTTGTGAACTGCTTTTTTTAACCGAATTTTCGTGTCCTTACCTTGCGTACTACAACCAAACAACACCATTGAGTTAATCATAGCAATGATGGGATTTATGATTATAATTCGCTCGTTAAGAATATGAGCCGTTCCTATTCTGTTAAATGGTTGTACCTGATTTATGTTTCAATATATTACGTCTATTCCTGCTGGCATCGCCTTGAGTATTGCAATTGTTGCCGAGGTGATAGCAACTTCATTCATACCGAAAACTGAACAATTTACCAAGCTTTCACCGAGTTTAATTGTTCTTTTCGGCTATGGCGTTGCGTTCTTTCTGCTATCGGTTACGGTCAAAACAATGCCTGTCGGCATTGTATACGCAATCTGGAGTGGGGCTGGTATCGTACTTGTGGCAACCGTTAGCTACTTTCTCTATGGCCAAAAGCTTGATTTACCGGCGGTAATTGGTCTTGCGTTTATTATTTCAGGAGTATTGATCGTTAATTTGCTATCTAAATCAGTCGGTCACTAACCCATTGTAATATCAAGTAAACAGTTTGCATTATATGCAGCTTAAGAGTCCGTTAAGGTGTCGTTCTCGATATTATCGACAATAAGCCCGTCTAGTCAGACGGGCTTTGATTATCTTTGATGTGTTTGAGTGAGGCGCTAATTAACTGGATAGGCTGCCCCTTTTATCAATTGGGATATCCAATATCAATTAGGATATTCAATCCAACTCTTACCATCTAATGATACGTAGTATTTACCATTCACTTCTATCACGGTGGAACCAGAGTTCTGCGCGACAACTTTAGTCTCAGGCAAATTGGCGGTTAAGTTTTCAGGATCAAACTGTTTAACTTGATAGATATTTTTATCCAGAATATTGGCAATTAATTGTGATAGCGCCAAATAGCTGGAAGGTGCTTCTACATGTTTGGTTTCGCCTTGGCGTTGGATATCTTTACCAAAAATCTTCAAGCCGACAGGGGTATGGATGATCGTTGGGGCAGGGATCTCACGCATGCCGGATATTTGCATCCGATCTCCCCGCATTCCCGCGCCATGTTCAGGGACCAGTGCGACAACGATGTTCCTTCCTGATGCTTCTAAGGTTTTAAAGAACGCGTACAAATCGTCTAGTAAATTTTTGAGGCGCTTTTTGTAACTCACCATCGACGTGGTTGAGTTGGCGTTGATGATTCGGTTTCCGTCGTGCAGTGAGATTGAGTTGTATAGCGTGAAAATTTTGTCGTCGTCGCTTTTTAGTCGCTCTTGCCACCAGTTATCGAGAACTTGTTTATCGCGAAAGATGTTTGAGCCGTCAAATGACTTTTGGTAAGGCGTGAAGCCTTGTTGTGACATTAAGTCTGCTTGTATATCACCATCTTTTTTAATTAGCTCTAAAAAGCTATCAAATACGCCGTTGTGGTTCATGACCAAATTTTCACCAAAGCCTAATTGTTTGAGATCATCGAACAAGTAGCACTGTTTGTTTGGTGCAGGAGCGAATAATTGGCTATGTTCTGGCTGGCCGCAACTTGCTCTTAATAAACGGATCACAGCAGGCCCACTGTAAGAGGTGGCAGAGCTAAAGTTGTCGAACATAATGTCGAACTCTTTAAACAGTGGATGATTTTCGAGTCCTGCAATTTCGATATCATCCCAAGCGACCGAGCAAATACTCAGTAGTAGTAAATCAAAGGGTGCATCTTGTGCGGTTTGACGATTGAAATCGACCTTTCGTGATGCCTCTTGAGCAAAAAATTCTGCGGTTAGAGCATTAAGCGTGTTGTCGTTGATTTCAGCAACGGATACAGGTGCGTTGTCGGTAACTTGTACTTCTGATTGTTCGGCTTCTTTGTTCTCGGTGATCGATTCAGGCTTGGATGTAGTGATACTTGGAAAGCTGATATAGCACATCGCAATGACAACCAGTACGGATACACGTAGGTACTTGCTGAGGATTGCGTAAGCCGCACAAATGACAAACAGCGCTATCACTGCATGAGGCGTGACAAAGCGCCCAAGCAGTTCGATTAGATAGCTTAATTCGAACTGCATTAATTGCCCAGCTTGCGCCCACAATCGCTCGAGAGGGGGTAAGTAAGAGTCAAAATGCAGCAACCATACTGCGATAAACGCGGCCAGAACATGACGGGTACGATTAAGCCCCTTGCTCTTAATTGGTAGCAAAATAGCGAATAATAATGCGAAGTTATACAGAGGGTGAAAATCGATCACCCCTTGTGAAAATAGGGCGATTTTGATGATGAAATAGATGTTCCACCAACCCAATCCGATTGACGGTATGGAGTTCGCAAGCGTTTTCGATGTCATGGGTTATTCTTCTTGTTTTGTGTCAAGTTCAAAATAGGCAGAGCGTTTAAATCGTTTTGTATAAAGGGTGCGAAGTGCGTGCAACATATCTCGTAGGAAAAACCCAATAACGATACCAACAAATAAGCTAATACCGACTGTGAGCAAGAAATCGTTGATGTTCATAGTTATCCTTTTAGCGCGATCGTTTTTTTGATGGCAAAGAGAGTTGGTACATCCGTTATCGCTGGGTTCTGTTCGGGAAAAATTTGCGTCTCAGTCGTCAGATCCGTGACTTCTTTTGAGATCAAAGCTTCATCCTCTAGGATGTATTTTAGTTCAGAGTCAATGTCATACTGAGTTTCAAATGTACGCATTGAGTGAAACAAATCGCGAACGGGGAATTCGAAAATATTGTTTAATGCAATATCAATGTCGCTGTGACGTATGGCGCTGAATAACACATACAGAGCTTTTTGCGTGGCGGTAACCACATCACCATCGCGCTTAACGTGGCAAAGTCGTAGACATTCCTCTGCTTGCATCCCTGGTAAAAAAGTGAGTTTTATTAAGGCAAAGTTGACCTTTGATTGTGCCGAAACTGAAATTACATCATTGCAGTAGCGGGTAAACTCTTTACCGCGTAGATAGCCTTTACTGCCAAATGATAAGTCGTATTTGGTTAAAGCGTCTAGGCTCGAAGGAATAGGGCGCGTTAACAATTGCCCTTGAATGGCTTCTACTTGAGTCATAAAGCGCATTGGGGGGACTTGGACAGGACAAATAAGATTGACTCCTGATCGCAGTAGGTATTTTTCATCGGCATAGCGCAAACATTGCTGCGTTTCTCTAATGATGATCTTTAATTGTGAGCCAGCTTTTACCCTCATTTGGTAACAAGCGATAGCGAGTTGCTGTACTTCTTCTTGGCTTGAACAGCTAAAAATGATGGTTGATGCTCTAGGGCTATCTAATAGGCCAATTAAATGCTGATTACTCTCGGCAACATGCATATTTGGAGGGGCTTTTGACGTATCACCTAAAGCCGCTCTTACGATATAGACACGCTCGCTATCAGACTTATCCTCACTTAACGGTTGAATAGGGCTATGGTTGTGTTGGCTAGCTAACAGAGATGCCTCATTCTGACGAGTTAATACAAATTCTTGTGCAGCGATGACGCCATGGCGATTAGACCAAAAGTCAATCCAATAGCTAAAGCGCGATTCATCAAGAGCGGTCATGCTTGCTAGCCCTGCAAGTGTACGATTGTGAGTTAACAGTTTAGGTTTTAGAACTGAGGTGGCTAAATGACCAAAAATACACAGGTTTAATTTGGTTTTCGTTTTGCTAGCGAAAGCGGCTAAGTTGCTTAGAAATGTGTCTATTTCTTCATCACTGTAGTGGGCAAGTGATGCGTCGGAAAGCAATAAAATGACATGTGTTTGTGGTGGGACATTGATCGCTTGGATGTCTTTCGTTAAAGCGATAGGACTGATCGCTTTTTTTTGACTTCTCTCGTTAATAAAATACCTTGAGCTGAAATAATGATTTTGTAAGGCATTGAACGTTGCGGTTTGAGTGGTATCAAGTCCCGATAGAATCGACTGTTTGTCGATGCAGCTGAGTAGAATGTTTGTTTGTTTTTTATTCAAAACATTTAAAAGAAACTCAATTGTCATGTGCTTGTTAGTAAATAAATTGACATAGGTAGACTTATTTTCTAACTCACTGGTCGCTGCCGGTAATCCGATTGTTGATGACATGATAATTGCCTTTCTTTCAGTGATTTAATGTGGTTTTTTGCGCCATAATCCAGACGCTTATGCTTGTTTGTTCTGAAATTCTAGTCGATTATGACAAAAAAATGACGTGCAGATATTAAACCAATTTGATCAAAAGTAAAATTACATATAGCATTGTTGTCCTTGATGTTTATAAGCAAATTTCGTGTTCTCATCGGGTGTATTGATTATGTCGGTGAATGAGATTTTAGCTTATATGTCGTAAACGGATAATTACAACTTACTTTCAAACTCAGTTCTGAAAAACATCACTTAAGGAGACACAGCACGAATATGCAATGTTTTACATTGTGATATCGAATCGTGTTGTATCGCTTTGGATGCGCAGGTTAGGTGCATCAGTCGTTATTAGCGTCATTTATTTGGATTGATAGTGCTCGACGAGGAAGTCCGCACTCCAAACGAATGTGCCTGTAATGTGGAAAAGATGTTTTGTCACAGCCCGCAAAAGATATCAATTCGATCTACTCTTCATATGACTTGGTTCAACATCAATATGTTGAAACCGCTGAAAATGAATCGTACATACAAGTGAAAAATAAGTGGCTAGTGTTACAGAGTCAGCGCCATCATGTTGGTTCTATCGCCGCGGACAGGAGTTCGAAATCATTAGTTCTTACAACGGAAACAGCATGAAACGCCTTCTTGTCGTCAGTTTAAGACGAGGATGTGGCTCGACAACAGTGACTGCGAATTTGGCTCAGTCATTAGTGAAGATCAATAAACCTGTGCTCGCTATAGATGTATCTGCGGAGAACTTGTTACGCCTTCATTTTGGTACACCCTACGATGAGAATGATGGTTGGGCGGTCCGTATGATGGGGGGAACGCTGTGGAATGAGGCTGGTTTTTCAAGCCCTCAAGGTGTGGATTTTTTACCATATGGCCAATCAAATGAAATCCTACATCAGAGTTTTACTCAAACAAATAACCAACCGATCAACGACTTGAATCAGGGGTTGCTTTCAGTTTGTGAGCCATCGCAGTGGCAGTTATTTCACGGTGAATTTTGGCAAATTTCCACGCCAGTATGGCAAGATTTTATTGCTTCAATGGACATGATATTTGTGGTGATTAAGGCTGATGCGATGAATTACGCAGTACTCCAGTCGCTCTTTGAGCACAACCATGTCCTACGTGAACTCATGGATAACGATAAAATCCGTTTTATTCTCAATCAATATCAACCGGAAACTGAAATTGGGCGCGATCTTGCGTTGGTTCTCAAGCAAGAACTAAAAACCTTATTGGTACCTGTATTGATGCATCAAGATACCGCGCTAATAGAATGCGCTGCTAATCTAACGACAATTCAACATTATTCACCTATTAGCCAAGCAGCGAAAGATTACCAAGCTCTCGCGTTTTGGTGTGTATCTGCTTTCTCTTCTAGCGCAGAACAGGGCTAAGTATGAAGGGGCTAAACTTAATTTTTCAGCGTTGGATAGTTGAACGATTTGAAACGCAAAAGAAAGTCTATGAACAGAAATGGCAATGCAGTTCGAACTGGATGGGGCAGCTAATTTTAAGTGCTTGGTTTTGCGTTAGTTTTGTTTTTCTCCAACCTGTGATTGCTGGCGTACCCTCTTGGAAACTGCCGCTAGTGTATTTCCCACAAGTTAATTTTGCCGCTCCGCGTCTATTTGATTCCATTAGATTTGTTGTTCAAAGTATTTGGTTGATTTTATTCAAGCAATGCATCACCCATTCGGGCTCTGATTTTGTCCGAAGACTTCTCTCGCGCGCAATCATTCAACTACGCCACATCTTTTATCTACCTTTTGAATCGGTTGCAAAAATAGTGGGTTGGCTAGAAAAAAAGGCTAGTCAGGTTAACCAGCCGGAGTTGCGCCAAGCCGCCCGATCCAGCAAGTCCGCTCTAGTGCTCAATTACTTACTATTGATATGCGTTGTTTTCTTGGCATTGATCTGTTTTACCGTACCGTTTGGTTATCAAGCGCAGCTAGTGTTTGTGGTTTTGCTTTGGGCGCTGGCGATGATGGTGCGTCGTTTACCGGGGCGCTTTCCGACAATGTTGCTGATCATTATGTCGGTGACCGCTTCTTGTCGTTACCTTTGGTGGCGCTATTCATCCACGTTGAACTGGGATGATCCCATAGCATTAGTGTTGGGGGGCGTATTACTTATCGCTGAATCCTACTCATGGATTGTATTGATTCTTGGCTATTTCCAAAATATTTGGCCACTTAGTCGTAAGCCTTTAGAGATGCCGAAAGATACTTCGACGTGGCCGACCATCGACTTGATGATCCCGACTTACAATGAGGATTTAGATGTTGTTAAGGCGACAGTATATGCTTCCTTAGGCGTCGATTGGCCAAAAGATAAGCTCAATATCTATGTGTTGGACGATGGTAAGCGAGATAGTTTTCGCGAGTTCGCTCAAAGTGTGGGCGTGAATTACATTCGTCGACCTACCAATGAACATGCTAAAGCGGGCAACATCAATTATGCCTTAAAGCAAACGCATGGTGAGTATGTCGCCATTTTTGATTGCGACCATATCCCAACTCGAGCTTTTTTCCAGTTAACCATGGGCATGTTTCTTAAAGACCCCAAGCTGGCTTTGGTGCAGACGCCTCACCATTTCTTTTCACCGGATCCGTTCGAAAGAAACTTGTCCAATTTTCGCAATGTACCGAGCGAAGGCAGCCTCTTTTATGGCTTAATTCAGGATGGTAACGACTTATGGGACGCAACATTTTTCTGTGGATCTTGCGCTATTTTGCGTCGCAAGCCTTTAGAAGAAGTGGGTGGAATTGCAGTCGAAACCGTTACTGAAGATGCACATACCTCTTTGCGTATGCATCGCCTAGGTTACCACTCCGCTTACTTGAAGCAGCCTATTTCAGCCGGCTTAGCGACAGAAACGTTGTCTGCTCATGTGGGGCAACGGATTCGCTGGGCACGCGGTATGGCGCAGATATTTCGAGTGGATAATCCGTTAACCGGTAAAGGTCTTAAATGGTCGCAACGGCTCTGCTATGCCAATGCGATGTTGCATTTTTTATCTGGTATACCGCGGATTGTTTTTTTGGTGGCTCCGTTGGCATTTCTGCTGCTTCATTCGTACGTGATTTATGCACCAGCGCTCGCCATTATCTTGTATGTGCTGCCACATATGATTCACGCCAGCATGACCAACTCGAGAATGCAGGGAGACTACCGTTATTCCTTTTGGGGCGAGGTATATGAAACCGTCCTCGCTTGGTATATCGCCCGACCAACGACCGTCGCGTTATTTGCTCCGCACAAGGGGGAGTTTAATGTAACGGCTAAGGGTGGCTTAGTCGAAAAATCGCACTATGACTGGGTGATATCACGACCATATTTGATTTTGGTCGCTTTCAATATTCTCGGGTTTGCCGTTGGCTTTTATCGCTTAGGGTGGGGACCTCAAGATGAGATTGGCACGGTCATCGTGAACTTAGTTTGGACGATGTATAACTTGTTGATCTTAGGTGCGGCGGTCGCAGTCGCGGTTGAGGCAAAACAAGTGCGAAAAGATCACCGTGTTGAAGTGTCCATTCCAATGACAGTCAGGCTTAATTCCGGGCACCTAATTCAAGCCGTGATGAAAGATTTTTCACTAGGCGGTGTGCGGATCGAAATTGAAGGTATCGATGAGGACGCGTGTCAGTACCTAAAAGGTCAAGTTTTACAAGTTGTACTGAATCGAGGGGGGCAAGATTTCGTCTTTCCGATGACAGTCGCCTATGCTCATAAAGGCATTTTTGGCTTGCAACTTAATGCGTTATCTCATCAACAACAAATCCAATACGTTCAATGTACTTTTGCTCGTGCAGATACATGGGCGAAATGGCAACAAGGTTATCAATCTGATAAGCCTCTATCTAGTATGCACGCCGTTCTTCATGTCGGTTTTAATGGATACAAACGCTTGCTAAAACATAGTCCTAAGTTGATTAGAGTCTGTGTGACCGCACTGATAATTTGTATTAAATTTATTTGGTCTTTTAGACCTCGCTATGTCCCAACCAGGACCTTAAGTCATGCTCAAAAATAAAAAACTAACAGCTTTGACGGCGGCCATAACTCTAATGAGTATGTCGGGTAGTCTCGCAGCACAAGAAGTAAATCAGTCAGTCAATGTCTCTCAGGCATCCTCTCATGAGCTTGAGAATTCGTCGGTATTTAAGCGAGTGGTGCCTTTTAGCCAACTCGGCTATAACAGCTCGATCGCGATTCAAGGCAGTGAAACCAGTGCTTACATTGGATTTGGTTCTCGTTTGGATGAGGTCGTTTCGCAAGCAACGCTCTATTTTGATATTACACCGTCTCCAGCACTGCTTTCATTGGTCTCTCATATCAAAGTCTATTTGAATAATGAACTCATGGGTGTCACACCGATTGTTGATGGCCAGCAAGGCAAGAAACTGAGTTTATCTATGCCTTTGGATACTCGATTTTTTAGTAACTACAATCAGATCCGCTTTGAGTTGATTGGCAATACGCAAAAAGATTGTGCCAATCCTAATGATGCAAGTATTTGGGCTGAAATTAGTCAGACTAGCCGGATTGAAATGTTGGTGCAAAAGACACGACTGGAGAGCGATTTAAGCTTATTGCCGGCACCGTTTTTTGATGTTCGTGACTTTAGCCAATTGAATTTGCCTCTCGTGATGGGGGATCAATACGATCTGGAAGAGATAAAAGCGGCTGGTGTCGCGAGTTCATACTTTGGTTCACTTGCGGGCTGGCGTGGCGCGCAGTTCCCTTTGAGTTTTGACTCTCTACCTGAGCGCAATGCGATCGTATTTGTGACTAATGACAATAAGCCTGACTTTTTGCGCGATTTTCCAGATACTGATGGCCCACGCTTACAAGTGATCACTCATCCAACCGATCCGTTCGTTAAATTACTTTTGGTCATTGGCCGTGATAGTGCTGATTTAAATACCGCAGTCCGAGGTTTAGCGCTCGGTAATCAGATTTTGACAGGACCGATCGCCAAGATTAATTCTGTAGAGCAAATTAAGCCGCGAACTGCATACGATGCGCCTAATTGGGTGACAACAGAGAGGCCGGTTGCTCTTTCGGAATTAGTTGAACAAAAAGCAATGCTTCAGGTTGAAGGCCGAACACCACCACCAATTAGTGTCAGTTTGCGTTTACCGCCAGATCTGTTTACATGGCAAAGTCGTGGTATTCCGATGGATCTCAACTATCGTTATTCCCCCCCAACAGAAGATCATTCGGGTTCTCGTTTAACGTTAAGTATCAATGACCAGTTTATCGAAGCATTTAATCTTACTACAGATGGTCAAGGTGGGGATTCAAACAGAATTCGCGTTCCACTACTTGATGATACGCTATTAGGAGGCGAAGATCGGGTCCGAATTCCGGCGTTTAAAGTGGGAAGTAAAAACCTAATTGAGTTCGAATTTGGTTTTGCTTCTGTCACGGATGGGCAGTGCCAAGTCACTCAACCAAGCAAACAATATGCGGTGGTCGATGGTGATTCAACCATCGATTTTAGTGGTTTCCCTCATTATATCGAAATGCCGAATATGCGCGCATTTGCGACCTCGGGGTTCCCATATACGCGGATGGCTGATTTATCTGAAACGGCTGTCGTGATCCCAGAAAATGCGCCAGTCGAGGTGCTACAAACCTTTTTGAACGTCATGGGCTCACTTGGCGGGGATTCAGGCTACCCGGGTTTTCAAGTATTACTAACTGATCAATGGAATGCAGAAACACTCACAGATAAAGACATCCTTAGTATTGGCTTAGATAGCTCGCTATTACAGGCAGCAAGTGATCCTGACCAAGTCGACCTGGTGATAAAGGCTGGCGAACGCCAAATTCGCTTACCGAGTAAAAACGAACAACAGCTCGGTTTGAATTGGATGAACCCAACAACGAGCGGTCAACAACCGGCTGACTTTGTTTCAGTTGAAGCAAATGGTCCTTTTGCGGCGCTTTATGGTCAGGAAAGCCCGTTTACAAGTAATCGCAGCATTATTGCCATTATGGCCGCTCAACCGAGTGATTTTGCGGTCGTCGATCGAGCGCTGGTTGATTCAGGCAAGCTTGACTATATGTTCGGCTCAGTGGTGACGTTGCGAAATGATGAAGTGGCAAGCTACAACGTTGGCGAACATTATTACGTTGGTCAGTTACCGGTTTGGAAGTTGGTTTGGTACCACTTTTCTAATCATCCGATCGTTGTCGCATGTTTTGCCGCGCTACTGGTTGTGATTGTGACTATCGTGCTTTGGCGTGTATTGCGAAAGGTTGCGACTAAGCGATTGGAGAAAAATGAGGAGCAAGAATGAAACAGCTGATGGTTTTCATAAGCCTTTTTCTCTCTTCATCAGTGCTGGCAAATAACTGTGATTGGCCACAATGGCAAACCTTTAAGTCAGTTTATATAGAGCAAGGTCGTGTGGTTGATGGCAGTGATTCGCGTTCTATTACGACTTCGGAAGGGCAATCTTACGCGCTGTTTTTTTGCGCTGGTGGCAAATGATAAACAGGCTTTCTCTCACGTACTTTCTTGGACTCAACAGCACCTTGCTGGGGGCGACTTAACCGCTCAATTGCCGGCTTGGTTATGGGGAAAACGAGCCAATGGTCAATGGGGAGTATTAGATAATAATCCCGCTTCTGACTCGGATTTATGGATTGCTTATTCGCTGATTGAAGCAGGGCGTCTTTGGGATAATTACTATTATCAATCCTTAGGTTATCTACTGGCTAGTCGCATTTTACGTGAAGAAACAATCACTCAAACGAATGGGGAGGTTCTACTATTACCTGCTCCTCATGGTTTTGAAACACAAGCGGGTTATAGAGTGAACCCGAGCTATGTGCCGCTGCAATTAATTGATCGCATGCATGCGCTACTTCCTCAGCAACCATGGGATAGCTTGTATCACAGTAGCGTAAATATGATTGTTAACACTATGCCTGCGGGTTTCAGTCCTGACTGGGCCTTAGAGATCAATGGTGAGTACAAAGTGGATCCCGAAACGGGGCCAATTGGCAGCTATAACGCAATCCGTACTTATCTGTGGGCGGGAATGCTTGATGATGGAGCGCCGCATAAAATTGAGTTGGTCAGCGCGATGCAGCCATTTATTAAAGCAACGCGTGCACTTGGCGGCCCACCTCGAGAAGTGGATACACAAAGTGGCAAGTATAGCAAAGTGGGGAGTGCTGGCTTTTCTGCAGCAGCTCTGCCGCTGATTGACGCCACAAATAATCCTGATTTGCTCAAGCAGCAAGCGACACGAGCGAGTAGTGCCTTGGTTCGCGATAGCAATGATCATTATTACGATAATGTGTTGGCTTTGTTTGGTCTAGGTTGGTATGAAGGCCGTTATCGTTTTGGTTTGAATGGTGAATTGTCCCCAGCTTGGGGTGAATCATGCCAGTAAAAGGACGAGTTTCATGGTTGGTTTCATTATGCTGTATAGCAGGGGGAGTGAGTACCGCTCACGCCGCTGGCTTTAGCACCAAGCCTTTGAGTAAAGAGCAACTTACGGGCGTTTATCAACCTATAGAGCTTGTACAGTTTTCAACGTCGGCAACTAGAGTTAATTCAGTGGATTGGTTGGTTCAGCAGTTGAAGCTGGCGGATGCTATTGGCCGAGATGACATTGTTGAAAGTACGCTAGAAAGGCTATTTGCGATAGAAGATGCAAATCCTACAGGCTTATTTTATCAGGCCAATATGTATTTGAAACGTCAAAAATTGGCCGAGGCGAAGCAGACGTATCAACGATTAAAAAACGTGGCGCCTGGCTCAGTGCAAGCGCGCGATCTTGCTCAGATCATCGCTATTCGCACTGATAAACGTTCAGAGTATCAGCGTGCGAAGTTATTGGCGAAATCAGGGCGCTACCAGCAGGCAATTGAGGCTTACAAGGCACTGTTTCCTGATGGCATGCCTTCAGCTACTTTACAGCTAGAGTTCTTACAACTACAAGGTAATCTGTCCCCAAATTGGCAAGAGGTTAAGCAAGGATTAGAGCGGTTAAACGCGGATTATCCCGGCGTACCCCAGTTTCAGTTAGCGTTGGCGAATCATATTCGTAAACAAGACCCTGCTGATCGGTGGATTCTTGACACCTATAATAAGCTCGCTTTGGTACCATCGGTAGGAAAGAGTGCCGCAACCTCTTGGTTGAGGGCTTTAGATCAGCTACCAATTTCAGCCCAAGTTGTACAACAGTACGCCATTTTAGCCAGTTATTATCCAGCAGATTTGGAGATTCAGCGTGCTAATCAAGGTGCGATCAGCCGTTGGAACACAGAACAACAGTTACGCAAAGACCCGACTTATTTGGCAAAGTTGAAAGGTCTACAATTGCTTGATGAGGGCAAGACGGAACAAGCGGCCGTTCAATTACGTTACGCCTTAACTACTCGCCCTAATGATCCGGAAATATTGGGTGGAATGGGTAAGGTTTATTTACGCCAAGGTAAGCAGCAAAAAGCGCTAGCGTATTTTGAGCGTGCACAACAGTTAGATCATGATCCAGACAGCGCCAGCAAATGGGCAACGCTGGTAGAAACCTCCCGTTATTGGAGTTATCTAGATCAAGGTGACGCTTTGATGGCGCAAGGGAAATGGTCTCAAGCAGAGAAGTTCTATCGCCAAGCGATTCAATTGGATCGTTCTCAACCGTATGCTTTCACCGATTTAGGCGCATCGCTAGCAAGCCAAGCAAAGTATGACGCCGCGGATAAAGCTTACCGCCAAGCGCTAAAATTAGATTCAACCAATGGCTCGGCATTGCGCGGACGTTTGGATATTTATGTTACCCAGCAAGATTGGTCAGGGGCTCAATCAGTCGCTAATCGCTATTCGCCTAAGCAGAGATTGCAGGTGGCGGAGAAAATTAAGGTGATTGAATCTGAAATCATCTTAGCGAACCTGCGTCAGGCGATTGAGAACAGTGACAGCTTAGCAATGGAAAAGGAGACGGAACGACTGATTGCGTTGAATCCGACCTCACCCTGGCTAAGACGCGATATTGCAGATGTGGTCGTACGCCTAGGTGACAAGCGTCGTGCTGATGATTTGATGCAAGGTTGGAGTCGTTCAAGTCAAGATCCTGAAATGAAGTTCGCTTACGCGCTTTATCTTGCGCAAGAAGAGGAGCTTAGTGCGGCAATCATGCAACTAGAAAGTGTGGATCCCAGCAAGCGTACGGAGGCGATGCAGCGCAACTTAACACGTTTGAAGTTGGATGATGAGCTGAGAAACGTGCAGCAACGTTATGTACTTCAACCGGAACCTGTTATTGAACTGCTTGAGAACTTGTCTGGCAAATATGCCGGTCAGGTACTGCCTCTGTCACGCATTGTCGCCGCTTGGGTTGCTATTGACCACATTGAGCAGGCAAACATTATTTATCGCAGTATATCCCCTTTGCAAAATTGGACGTTTGATGATCAGTTGGCTTATGGGGAGATAATGTTGAGCTTGCAGCGTTTCGTCGATTTTGACCACTGGTACAGCCAGCAATTATTGACTCAGGAGTATGCATCGCGCAACGTTTCTCAAGTGCTGCAATTTGAAGAACTAAACGCACGACGAGACTTAGCTGAAGGGGATGCCTTACTGGCAAAGCAACAACCAAAGAAAGCGCTTGCGGTTTTCCGTCGAGTTCCATCAAACCGTGAGCCCTTTTCAACTCAGGCGCAAATTGGCATGTTGCAAGCGAGTGCCTTAGTTGGTGATCAAGTCACTTACGATGAGTCATATCAGAGTTTACTCAAAAAGAAATCGAGTTTGACCGCTCAGCAATTAATCACCGTTGCAGAGGTATTCAACCAGCAAGGTGATCGAGAAGCGGCTAATGAACTCAATCTCGCATTAGATAATGCGTTAGATGTGGACGCTCTTGCGTATCGAAATAGCATGGCGTTAGCGATGGAAAACCAACAGTGGAAACTCGCCGATCGCCGAGCATATCAAGCGTTAAACAGCAATCGACTTGAAAACAGTGCTCAACTAAGCGAGCTAGAACAAGCCCCTCTGAGTTTGAGAGAACTCTATGATGGTGCAAACGATTATTGGCTTACTCGTAATGTGAAAACGGATATTGATGCGTTGCGGGATCGCAGTGATGGGCATGTGATGATTGGTTGGGATTACAGTGCTCGTGACGGCAATAATACTACCAACCAAATTCCGATTGAGGCGCGCATTCCTGTGGAAAGCTGGGATGGGCATCTCTTGTTGCGAGCGGATTATGTCTCGGTAGATTCGGGTAAGTTAGAGTATTTTGAAAAAGACTCTAAAGATAATCCAAGTAACAACGTCGTAGAGGGCAGTGCGTCAGGTGTTGCTTTAGGTATTGGTTGGCAAGCGCAAGATTGGCAGATAGATGTTGGCACCACCCCTGTTGGTTTTGACCATTCTACTTGGGTTGGCGGCGTTCGTATTGATGGTGACTTAGCGGAGTTTGGCTGGTCTATAGATGCTTCTCGCCGGCCTGAAACCAGTAGTACACTTTCTTACGCTGGGCTGAGCGTTCCGAGTCAAACAAAAGAACTCGCTGGTGAAGGAACTAAGTGGGGTGGGGTTGTCAGCACTGGGGTGAAGGTTAACTCAAGTTGGGATATCGGTGGTCCTTTTGGTTTTTGGGGCAGCTTGCAATATCACTCTTTAACTGGTGAAAACGTCGAGGATAATTCGCGTTTAGGCCTCTTAGGTGGGGGCTATTACAAACTGATCGCGACAGAAAATCAGCGTTTGAGTATTGGTACTAACCTGATGTACTTGAGTTATGAAAAGAATCTCGGGGAATACACGCTTTATCACGGCGGCTACTATAGCCCGCAAAGCTATATTTCGTTGTCGCTACCGATTAATTACTATGGGCGTTATGACAATACGTGGTCATATCTATTAAGTGGCTCCGTGTCTAACTCTTGGACTCAGCAAGATGCGCCATACTTAGTGGAAAATGGTCAATCTGAGCGAGGAGGCGGGTTTGGGGCTTCATTACAAGCTGCGGTAGAAAAACGGGTAAGTAAACGTTGGTATCTCGGTGCGTTGGTCGATTTACAACGTTCAGAGTTTTATACCCCTAACCATTTTATGCTTTACGCAAAGTTCACCTTTAATGATCGTTGGCAGCCGATAGAGTATCCGCCTCAAGCGCCGATTCTGTATAGCGACTTTTAGCGTGTTCACAACAACATAAAAACGCTTGAATGTAGAACAAAAAAGTCCCTCACCTTAAGTGAGGGACTTGGTTATTGAATGCAATCAAGCACCACCTATCCGTGGCTCTCTGCCCCTTTGGTTTGATGATGTAGTGATAATGGGGGCATGCAAAGCATATAGAACCATTAATCATGTTAGGCGTGTTTTTAACTGAAATCGAATTAGAAAACAAAGCCAGCTTAGAAATCCGCTATAAATTGTACAAACACATTATCGACGAATTGTTAATGATTCGCCTTTTCGGGCTACGGAAAACGATCGCACATTCGTCATCAATCGCAAAATACTGATGGTAGCCAGTTTTTATGGGCATTGCTTCATTGTTAAGAACGACTTGACTATGTTCAAGTAGCGTAAAGTCGTAGTTGTAGTCATAACTATCGACATATTGATCAACTGAATTTGGCTCAAAGCTCGTGCTACGAATCGTGAGGTTATGATGAAATTGCTCAGTTCGGGTAAGTTTGGTTTGTGCATCAGAAATAACATTACCAACCCAGTAGCTTTTTTGCTGCCCGGTAATCAAAAAAATAGCAGCATTCAACATCAACGCAGCAACAATGAACATTCTAAATTTGTCGGCAGTCCATCGTTTGACTGTCTTTTTCATATTTACATTCCCCGTCGTCAAGGATAATTGTCGTAGCACCATTTTTTGAGTCTGTTTTTAATAATGGATACGGTTCTGCAAAGCGCGAATCTATGAATTGTTGCTTGGATGCGTATGCATTATAAAAATTGAAAACGTTATAAGAGGTCAGAGCTAGCATGACAATAACAACGAGCACTCTAACTTTAGACTTAAAATCAGCATGAGGTGGTTTAGCCAACTCAAGGTTCTGTTGTACTGCAGTTTTTTCTTCTGCTTCGCTTGCGTTTGGTTTATGGGCCTGAGCCTCAATAATGTATCCAACATTGGGGATGTTTCTTAGAATCGTCTTTTCGGTATCCCCAAGAGTTTTCCTTGTACGATTGATTAACTGAGGTAAGCTTTCCGGAGAAATAAACTCATTGCTCCAAACCTGTTTTACGATCTCAGAACGTGTCAGAGGTTGTGGGTATGCATCAGCAAGGCAAGACAGTAGTGCTTTTTGCTTATTTGTGAGCCTAACCGTTTCTTTTAGTTCGGTTTCGCCATTCAAAGAGAGCGGTTGCAAATCGTGAGTCGTCCTGTCCCAAATATAATTCCCTAATACTAAAGAGTTATCATTGTACATAACCATCTTGTTTTATATATAATGTTGCTTGGGGGCGCGATTATACGCTGATGCTTAATTCTTGCAAGCGAGGTGATATAGAGAGGAGTGAAAACTAAGATTGGTCAACGGAATAAGGTGTTTTATTAATGGAATGTATTTTCTTATCTGCGAATGAGATGTAAAAAAAGAATGGTTGAAAACTAGTGGTAAAATACTCGCATTTGTGTTTATTTAATGCCAGGTGAGGTGAGATAGTTGTTATGGCTTATTTACCTCGCTGGTTCGTGGGCTAAATAACTCTTACCCTTATCAGTATAATAAAGGTTAAGAGTTACATTGACGCTTTGGATTAATATAAACAACGCAATGAAACGTTTTTTAGGGTTAGGTTTGATTGCCCACTAAAGAACAGCATGCAGAGTTCATCAAGGTAAAAAACTCGGTTATACCTTACAGGTAAGGTGCTTTCCTCTCCAATAGCGATGTATTCAGCGCCTTTCGATTTGTCGTATTGATATTGGTAGAAAGATGAATTACCTAGTGCCTCCTCATCAGTTAGTTTTGCAAACACCACCTGAGCTGTCATGATGTCTTTATTCAGATTGCTGTAAGTGCTCCAGCGATAATCAAGCGCTTCTATTGTGCCAAATAGACTAATTTGTGACTGATTTTGAATAACGAATGCTGTGACATTTACAATAAATAGACAGCCCAAAATAAGCTGCTTATGAACACTTAAGCAGAAGTTTCGATTTTTCATAAGTACATTCATGTCCATCAATTTTAACTAAAATCTTATCCCCATCCAAAGGCGTTGTATGGGGATATGGCTTCGCTTGTAATACCCGTTTAAAATCAGAGTGGTAATAAATAGCTTCTGCTGCATGCCATACGTTTATAACGGAAAGAGCGAACGCAACTAAGAAAATGGTACGCCATAATATATTTTTAGAACCACTTTTCTGTTCATCTAAACCATTAATATTTTGGTCATATCTTGGTATTAGGGTTACTTCACATTGCGTATCCGGCACCGGTTCAAGTTCCAGAGTGAAAGAGAGTGAATATCCAACACCTGGCTCATTTACCAAAATACACTTTTCAATATCCTCTAATGTTTGCCGCGTTCGGTTGATAAGCTGAGGTAAGCTCTCTGTCGAGGTTGGCTTTGATTCCCATACATAATCAACGATTTTTTCTCGTTCGAGAACATTAGGATAAGCATCAAATAAACATTTTAGGAGTCGAAACTGTTTATAGGTCAATGTCACATCTTGCAGCGGTTGTTCGGATTCCTCTCGATGGATACGTTCGAGTCTTCGCGAATTTACGTGCCATGTAAAATTGCCTAAGGTGAGAGTGTCGGGCCTGTCATTCATAGTAGAGGTAGCAACTAAAGTAATAAATTGGATTCAAAGTTGGTGAAACATAAGCAAAATGAACGGTGTGGTTCGTAATTTCATTCGGTATAAAACCTTAGGCAACATGAACAGTATTGTTGATATTGATTAGGGTTGTTTATGCATGAATAAGTAAATTTGGGGTTCCCACCACACTGTTAAGTGTGTCGAAATTTTAGAGCTTATAACCCAATGATGGGTAGTTATATGTGCATAACATTGGGTCATGCTCTTTTGAGAAAAAAACCGACTTACTTGCTCTTATCTTTCTGATTTATAGTTGTTTAATCAAAATATAATTACAATGTAATTGATTGTAAGTGGGTTGTTTTGGGCTAAAAACAGCCGAGTTTTCGGGTGGTTAGCCACTAGTCTTTAGAGTGAATTATGATGCGAATGGTGAAATGATTTGTATTTGCTAATGACTATTTTGCTGTGAACACTGCCTGCCAAATATCTAAAAGCTCTTCAGTGAATAAGTAAAACGTCATCTGTAATGCTTGGTAATCGGCACGTTGACAGACAGCCAATGCAACTTCTGCTGCTTCTTGGGGTGGGTAACCATAGACACCACATGATATCGCCGGTAAGGCGACGGTTTTACAGTTATTGGCCAAGGCGAGATCTAATGCTTGTTTGTAGGCTGAGGTTAATACCGCTTTGGGATCCGAAAATTTGCTATAAATCGGGCCGACGGCGTGGATAACAAAACGCGCTTTTAGGCTACCCGCGATCGTGATTCGAGCATCCCCATAAGGACATCGACTCCCTTTGCTCTGCGGTAAAGCAAAGCAAGCTCGTAGTAATTCAGGACCGGCCGCTCGATGAATTGCGCCATCAACGCCGCCACCACCAAGCATTTTTGTGTTGGCAGCATTCACAATAGCATCGACGTTGGCGGTGGTGATGTCACCATGGATAAGAGTAATAGAGTTCATAACGTGTTGGTTTAGTTTAGTTGTTTCAGTTAGTTTAATGGAAGTAGGGGATAGATACATCACTTGATGAACAGATAAGCCAAACGGAATGGGCGCAAAGCCTAATCTGATTCTATGGCATTCATAAAGTCGGATTCATAAAAAAGAGTAGCCGGCTAAGCTACTCTAAATTACAACTCTGAACAGAGAAAACGATCAGGCTCGTTTATGCACTCTGTGAGGTTTTAAACTCTGCTACGGCATGATCCATTTCGCAGGCTTGTTCAGCAACCTTATCAACTTCAACCAAACAGTGTTTCGCTGATTGCGTGTTGCCATCCGAGATCGTATTGAGCTCGCTAATCGAATCACTCACTTGCACCATGACGGCGCCTTGTTCCTCAATTGCCGAAGCGATACGTTCTGAATTGGCTTGAATATTATTCATATCCGACAGAATCTGTTGCAAACTCTGATCTAATTGCTCTGAGCCATTCAAGGTGTGTTGGCCTTGTTGGTTGCACTGGTCGATATCACTAATCACTGTACTCATTTGCGCTTGGATGGCGTTGACTACGTTAGTGATTTCAGTGGTCGACTGATGTGTGCGGCTTGCTAGCGCACGTACTTCGTCAGCCACCACGGCAAAGCCTCGGCCTTGCTCACCCGCTCGGGCCGCTTCAATCGCCGCGTTTAATGCCAGTAGGTTGGTTTGCTCGGCAATTTCTTGAATGATGTTTACCGCATCGCCAATTTTAGCGACATGATGGTTTAGTGAGCCGATTGAAGTTTGGCTATTGGCCAGACGCTCAGAGAGTTGGGTAATGTTAGAAACGGTATCGACCACAACCTCACGCCCTTTATCCGCATTTTCCGATGCTTGATGAACGCCTTCAACCGCAACTGAAGTACTTTCCGAAATTTCGCTAATTGTCGAGACCATCTCTTGAACTGAAATTGCCATGCTTGAGGTGTGATCCGCCTGTACTTGGAACTGTTGTATGACCGATGCCAGTTCATTGTGCATATTACTGGTGCTGGTATAGAGCTGGTGGGATTTGGTCTGTGAGCCAGAGATAAGTGTTTCTAGTTTTTCCAATAACTCATCGAAGTAACGGCTTAATATGACCAATTCGTCGTTGCCTTGCAGTTTTGCACGTAAGGAAACGTCATTGGTATCAACGATGTTACGAATCACGACAAGCAGTGAATTGATTTTGGATATGATGGTTCGTGCTATCTGGGCAATAAACACCAAAATAATCGTTGCGATAATGAGGCTAACAGAGTGTTTGAGTAAAGTTTGGCGCTCAATTGCTTGATTGGTTTCTTCCGTCAATGCTGATGAGAAATTATCAAACTGCTGTTCAATAGCGTGTGAGGCTGCTCGTGTTTGTCCTAATAGGCCTTGGTTATATTTAAGACCAATAACTTGTTTTTGTTTCGCTAGCGCAGTCGCGGATGCCAAGATATCGCTCGCTTGAGCGGGAAGAAGATCAGGCTTGATGATGCCTTGTTGTACTTGATCGTCAAACGCAATCAAATTAACTAACTCTGCCACTGAAAGCTTGGATTTATAATCATATAAAGCGTGGTTATATTGACCTCGCAACCCTTGCTCTTCATTTAGACCTAAAGTTTCATATGCTTCAGTGAGCTGTGCAAAGGTGCTTTGGTAGGTTTGTATCCCATCTTTCAGTTCACGACTGCTGACAAGCCCGCGATCGGATAAAATGATGGAAAGCTGTGATTCTAAATCGAGAAATGTTTCAAGATTACCGTTAAACTTGTTGAGATACTTTAGGTCACTGCGTAGTAAAAAATCTTTTTCATTGCGTCGAAGGTTAAGCAGCTGGATCTCAAGATCTTTCGTCAGTTGATTCGCTTGGGTCAGTTGTCGGGTAGTGTCTGCAAAATGGACCGTTGTTAACAGTAATGTTGCAATTCCCAAAATAGCGATGGCGCCTAATAAATAGAGCTTAGTTTTAATTTTCATAAAGACTTCCGAAGATTACTGCGTTTATTTTCGTTGGGCTTATTATGCTGTTATCACTAATTTTAAACGCGAGTATATAAAAATAGTGATATTCCTAATTATCTGGTTAGAAGAAGAAAGTAAACATTATGTTGGAAAAGTACGAGCAATACCAAGGATTTATATTTGATATGGATGGCACGTTGCTTGATAGCATGCCAGAGCATCTAAATGCATGGGAAATAACTGCAAAGAAGTTTGGTTTTCCATTTTCACGAGATTGGCTAAATGGTTTAGGTGGAATGCCAAGCTACAAGATTGTCGCTGAAATCAATCGTGAATTTGATTTGCAATTGGATGCTCAAGAAATTGCTCGATTCAAGATGGCGACATTTGATGAGATAGCAACGGATATCGAGATAATTGAGTGTACAAACAAAGTATTACAAGCCTATGCAGGTAAAAAACCGATCGCGATAGGGACGGGGAGCCAGCGTATATTAGCAGAGCGTCTACTTTGCCTTTCTGGGCTGTTTGATAAAGTGGATGTATTAGTATCGGCCAATGAGGTTGAAGCGCATAAACCTAATCCTGACACTTTTCTCAAGGCGGCAAAGCTATTGAACCTCAAACCAAGTGCTTGTGTGGTATTTGAAGACACTGAATTAGGTAAAAAAGCGGCCCATGCGGCTAAGATGGATTGCTATATGGTTGAGGGGAACAAATTAGTCTTTTATCCATATATTACGAACGATTAAAACCAAACTGTGAAAACCAAGTATTGATAGGCATGTAAAATAAGGCCGCTAGTTTAGCGGCCTTATTTAATTGAATTATTTATCTAATTGAATTGTTTATCTATCCCAGTATGCTTCTTCTAAGCTGTCTTCGCGCTCTGGAAGTGCGCGAGAAAGACGAGGAGAGTGTTGGGTCAACACTTCATAGCTTACTCGGTTTGCATATTTACAAATTTGCGATAGTGAAGAATACGTCAGGTAGCTATGATCATGCTTTGCTGAATTAGGCACGGTCACTTCATGGAAACTGTTCGCCGCCATGTCATGCAGAAGTGCAGATAAGGCTGCATCGCCAGCACCGTTGGTGTTTTTAATCTCCATTGGGCCGCCAAGGTAAGGGCCAATATGAGAATACACTTTAACTGCTTCATCACAATCTTGCTTACGCATAGCACGGCTAAACTCAAAGCGGTTGTATTCCGCAATTGTGCTATGCAGAATTGGATGTTCTGTTTCACGTGCCACGCTCTCATCGCTATAACCAGCCATGTAAAGACCGTTAGGGCCCGCGGTACAAAGAACAAGATCGACCCACTCTAATGCACGATTTGCTGCTTGAAGAGGATCGCTAAAGCCAGTCAGTGCTTGACCTTCTTCTTCATTCATCGCTACAACCGTGATGTTTTCTTTTAAGTATTCTTGCCACCATTCTGCATTGCCTTCGATTACCCACTTAGTCCCTAGGGTTAGTACCACTGGTACATTTTTAGACTTGGCAATCTCAATCGCTCGCGCGACTGCTTTTGGCATCGGGTCTTCAGGTTTACCACGCATCAAATAGGACGAGACAACCAGTGCAGATGCTTTGTCGAAAACATCATCAGGGATACTTTCTGGCTGCAGCTTGTTCATGTGGCCTTCGTTGATGGCAAAAGTGCGCTCGCCATCTTCCGTGATCAAGGTGTAACAACGACCGATAGGACCTTCAACCGTTTGCAAGTGGTTAAGGTTCATTCGCGCTGAAGTTCGGCATAAATAACGATAAGCGAAAGAGCCTACTTCGATGTTACGTGACATTACGCCAAGTAAAACCGACTTGCTGTCTGCTAACACGGAGTAGTTGTGTAGCGTATTACCAATTGTATCACCAGGGTATTGGTGAGAAATCAGTTCGCGCTCAACAAGTTCGCGGTATAACGCATCAGCTTGGCTTTCTTCAAGAACGAGAGAGTGACCTTTACTCAAATTGTATTTGGACAAAAACTCGTCATCGACGCGAGCTTCAATATCGACGATAGTTTGTCCCACGCCAACAATAATTGGGCGGTAGAGTTTTGATGGTTGCTTCGCCTGATTGATCAAAGGATCACGAGCATGTGTCGGAAAGTAGTGCTGAGATTTACGCTGGCCAGGAAACTTCATCATTTAAAGGGAGTAGGAAATTTTCTGCATCATATCACATTAATGAAGATATTCTTTCATTTAGGTGACATTAAAGTGCCAACCGAGAGCGATTGGCACTTTTTTAATCTATTTCTCAGGAGTATAGGAGCCGTAAGCTTTTGTTCCCCACAACGGCACGGTTGAGAGGCTGTGCTTGAAGCTGCCCTCAGTCTCTTTTGTCGTGTAAGACAAATAAAGCAGTGTTTGATTATCAGCATCATAGATGCGTCTAACTTTCATTGTTTTGAAAAAGATGCTTTTAGACTGTTTGAAGACCACTTCGCCAGAGGCGCTTTTATCGATAGACGCGATCATTTCGGGGGTAATGTCTCCGGTCTGACGACATGATATCGAGCTATCGCTTGGATCTGCGAGTGAAAAGTTCGCTTCTATAGAGGCGATATGACAAGTGACGCCTGGTATTTTGTCGTCATCTAAATGGGAGATCTTAATATCCTTCATCGTAAAGATACCCAGACTAACATCACCGACTTCGCCACTGTCACAGCCTGCCAGAGCCGCACTAGCCAGCAAAACGACGGAAATTTTTTTCAACATTATTCAATTCCATTGTTCGATTTTTATAAAGTTTAACATATTCATTGTCTGGTCAGTGATGAAGATTCACAACATTTCTTGCGTTGGAGTGGTTTATTGCTTGTATTCGAGCAGGGTGCTGATTAAGCTCAGCATAGAAACATTAGGTACGGCTAATAAATTATGACAATAGAACATTTTGCTATCGCAGAGATTAAAAACAATTGGCTTTACGCACAAGTTGACGTTGAGTTCCCTACCAAAGAAAGTCTAGTTGGTCGTGATCTTTACCAAGCGGGTGTGGAGAACAAGCAATACCGAATACTGGCAGCAGAAATGCTGGATTCAGCAGCGGATTCATTTACTGCGGAAGACATTTATCTGGTCGATTTCCACCGTCTCACGGTTATGTTCGCACTGCTTTATTCTAAGCAGTGGTCATCAGATGAAGATCAGCAAATGATGATTGAGTTTTTGACTCAAATTATTTATTCCGAACCTTGTGAATTGTATATCGGTTTCCAGAACGGCGAACCGGTAACGACGGCCATTTTAACGCGTAGCAACGAGCAAGTCTTAGTGTCTGATATCACCACGACCGATGCGAACAGTGACAGTAAAATGAGCTTTGTGAAGTCACTCCTTGCCAAGTCTGCAATTAGCGTGACTAATGGTGATGTAGTTCTTGAAATCTGATGCTTATCTAAGCCTTTGCTGACGGCTGTGTTATTCTTGACTTATGAGTGAGCAAGATATTTAGAATCCAGTGGCCTATATATTACGATATGTATTATTAGTTGTAGCTTGCGTGACGTCGTCGTCTTCGTTGGCAAATCAATGGCAATACAAGAACGTCTTGGTACTGCATTCTTACTCGCCGTCTTATCAGTGGACTGCGGATTTTCAATCTGGCATCGAGCAGGCGATTGCAAAATCCAACACTAAGCTGAAACTCTCCCTAGAATACCTTGATACTAAGCGGGTCTATAACGAGACCTACTACAGTGAGTTTATTCGTTACTTCAACACTAAGTATCAACACCATCAATTCGATGCCGTGTTAGTTACTGACGATAATGCACTTGAACTTATTAACCAGTGGCCTGACAACCCCTTCATAGACTTGCCAATCATCGCCGCTGGGATTAACAATCAAAGTGCGACGTTGTCGACCGTGACCAGCGATTATCGCATCATTTTTGAACGTGATGAAATCGAAAAAACCGTTGAATTGATCAATCGTGTTCGACCGAGTTTACAGCGCTTGTACTACATCTCTGATCGCAGCACAACATCGCAATATGTGCGTGAAAAAGCACTTGAAGTGCTGGCGCGTAATGCCAATGTCGAGGTGATAGAGATTCGCGATATACCACTGGCTCGTGTCGGTGACGTGCTACAGAGTATCAGCCCAGATGATGCAGTGATTTTGACTCACTACAATACCGACATTGATCAAGGTATTTATCATCGTTATCAGTATGTCGCACAAGAAATAGCAATTAATAGCCCAGCCCCCGTATTCGTCTTTTGGGAGTTTTACATTACTAATGGCATTTTTGGCGGCTACGTAAATCGCTCTGAGCAAGTCGGACGTGAAATGCTACTCGCGCTTGATGAATTCATCCCGTTGAATTTTTCCGAGCAAGTTGCAGTGGGTAACGCCAGCAGGCCGGTTGTAGATTTTAATGCACTTGAACGATTTGGCATCGACGAGCGTAGCTTGCCTCAAAACGCGCTGATACTTAATCAACCAGTGAGCTTTCTCAAATCTAACTGGCAAGTGCTCAGCATTGCAGCCTCGATCATCTTTTGCATGGCGCTGGTGATAATCACTCAAGCTGTCACCATTCGTCAAAAGCGTGAATTAAACAAACAGAACAAGAAAATAGTCCAGTTACAGAAAAAAACTTTGAAAACACAAAAAGATATGATCGTCGTACTTGGCGAAGCGATCGAAACTCGATCGGGCGAAACCGGCAACCACGTTAAGCGCGTAGCACAGCTATCTTCCCTATTAGCGCGTTTACATGGCTTAAGTTATCGCGAAGTGGAGCTGATTGAGATCATTAGCCCGATGCATGACGTCGGTAAAATTGCCATTCCAGAGTCAATTCTTGAAAAGCCGGGAAGGCTTGATAGTGCCGAATGGGAAATAATGCAGACGCATACCTCGTATGGTTATAAATTATTGAATGCGAGCAATGGTGAAGTATTCCATCTCGCCGCTACGGTAGCACATGAGCACCATGAGCGTTGGGATGGGCTTGGTTATCCTAATGGCTTGTCAGGTGAAGATATTCATATCTTTTCTCGTATCACTGCGATTGCGGATGTGTTCGATGCCTTACTAAGTGAGCGTTGCTATAAACAGGCATGGACTTTAGAAGAGGTCGTCGCGCATTTTACTCGCGAGAATGGAGCGCAATTTGATCCTACCTTATCCACCATTTTACTCAATAATTTGGATCAATTTGTTGCTATTCGTAATGCCTATCCTGATAAAAGCGAATAGCGTTATACAGCATCAACGGTACAGAGGGTGACCTAGCCTAAGTTTTTTATCATCGTTTGGTTAAAATCGGTCATTTTGTTAAGTCAAACCTGTCACGATTTCATAATCGACATACTATTTTAGAGACTAAAAATAACGTAGAAGAGGGGATTCGTTATGGATCAAACCTTGTGTGTCATCTTTGATTGTGAAGGGACGCTTGTCGATAGTGAAATCTTGTGTTGCCGTGCTTTGTCATTGGTGTTTGGGGAATTTGGTGCGGACTTGTCAGTTGAGCAAGCGATGTCGTATTTTGTTGGCGGCAAGCTGGCCGATATCCTAAACGACACTCAACGTCGACTGGGGATTAATGTGTCGTTGGATGTATTGGAACCTTTGTATCGCAAGACATTAAAGCAGCTTTTTGAGCAAGAACTTAAACCAATGGAAGGGGTTGTCGAAACCTTAACGGCTCTCGACAGTAAAGGTATAAGTTACTGTGTCGCCTCGAACGGACCGAAAGATAAAACCATTCATGCACTGGAATTGACGGGGTTAGATGGTTACTTCAAAGGTAGAGTGTTTTCGGCATTTGATACCAATAGCTGGAAACCCGAACCCGATTTGATTCTTTACAGCGCAATGAGCATGGGATTTCGAGTTAATGAGTGTCTGTACGTTGATGATACGCCCAAAGGGCTTGAAGCGGGTGTTAAAGCCGGTATGAGGACGATACAGCTCGAAGGGATCAATCGACGTTCCTACCCTGGAACGCTCGCAACCATTCATCGACTTGATGAGATAAGCGCGTATATAT
>NZ_AFWE01000199.1 GCF_000222585.1 Vibrio scophthalmi LMG 19158
CCTACGAACCAAAAAGACCGACATAATGTCGGCTTTTTGGTCAGTATCGATAAGAGATAAACGGTTTACTTAACAATAAAATCGCTATGATTGAGAGGCGTAATACCATAGAAGCCACGCATCGCTTCAGACAACATTTCAACTCGCGGCGGAATACCTTGATCTAGAATAGACATAACTTCTGCATGTACTTTGCTCATAAACAGCAAGCGGTCCGGTTCAAAATCACCATTCAGATTGTCACAACTGACACTAAACGCAAAACCCGCACTTAACGCTAAAATCCACTCGTAAGCTTGTGGACGAATCTCGACTTTTTCAAATTCAGCTTGTACTTGCGCGGTACGACCATCGGGTTCATACCAATATCCAAAGTCTTCGAGTAAACGACGCTCTGGACCTGCCACACACCAATGGGCAATTTCATGCAACGCGGAAGCGTAGAATCCCCGCGCAAAAATGATCCGATGTTGAGGGTGCTGCTCATCGGCTGGAAGATAAATAGGCTCATCCCCTCCCAGCTCTAATACGGTATTAAAACTCGCGGAAAACGTGTCATTAAAGATTTTAATTAAATCTTGGTAATCGTGATTCATAATGCCTGGCTAATGAAATGAAATTAAGCGCCCGCATTCTCGCATTTTTCTTCTGTTTAGCACAGTACTGGTCATACTCTTGCCATTAGAAATAATTATCTGATAAACGTTTTCGTAACCACAAAAACTCATTCGTTTTTTAGCGCCATAACCACTACACTTTCGCCTTCATTTATAAGATAGGGCTTTTCTATCCGCCCTACTGCTTTGTTTTCGTTATTTGAGTAATCGCTATGCTGTTAAGTGTGTTGTACATCATTGGTATCACTGCCGAAGCCATGACTGGAGCTCTCAGTGCTGGTCGTCGAAAAATGGATTGGTTTGGCGTTATGCTTGTTGCCAGTGCAACAGCCATTGGCGGCGGCACGGTACGTGACATTCTACTTGGTCACTACCCACTAGGCTGGGTAAAAAACCCGGAATACCTTGCGATTACGTGTATTGCTGGCGTACTTACAACTGGGCTGGCTAAATGGGTAATCAAATTCAAAGGCTTGTTTATCCGTCTTGATGCGCTAGGTTTGATTGTGTTTAGCATTATCGGCACCAAGGTTGCGATGGGCATGGGCCTGCATCCTGGCATCTGTATGGTTGCGGCACTGGTCACTGGGGTATTTGGTGGTCTACTGCGTGATCTGATCTGTCGTCAAACACCGCTAGTATTGCATGAAGAGCTTTACGCATCGGTTTCATTGGTAGCGTCAGGGCTTTACCTTGCGTTATTGGAATTTGGCATTGATGACGTTACCGCAACTATCGCGACACTGATTGTCGGTTATCTGCTGCGTATGGCCGCCGTTCGCTTCAAATGGCGTCTACCTTCGTTCCATTTAGAAAGTGACGAACCACTGCACTAAGAGGCAATACACTAAGTCGCAATGTGGTTGCTAATAGACAAACATAAAAAAACGCCAATCGGATGATTGGCGTTTTTGTTTATGCGTTTAAAAAATCGATTAAATCTTTGGCGTACCAGTGACAACACCATGGTTTTGTCCACGATGACGTAGCAAATGATCCATCACCACAATCGCCAACATAGATTCAGCAATCGGCACGGCGCGGATCCCAACACATGGATCATGACGGCCTTTGGTGATCAATTCAGTTGGTTCACCATGCTTATCAATCGTTTTGCCCGGAACCGTAATGCTCGAGGTAGGCTTTAACGCGATATTGGCGACAATATCCTGCCCAGTCGAAATTCCACCTAAGATGCCGCCCGCATGGTTGCTGTCGAAGCCTTGCGGTGACAACGCATCACGATGCTCACTGCCTTTCTGCTTAACCACATCAAAACCATCGCCAATTTCAACCCCTTTAACCGCATTGATACTCATCAGTGCGTGAGCGATATCAGCATCAAGACGGTCGAACACTGGCTCACCTAATCCGACCGGAACATTGGTGGCAACGACTTGGATTTTAGCGCCAACCGAATCACCTTGCTTTTTCAAATCACGGATCAGTTGGTCAAACGCATCCACTTTCGCTGCATCTGGGCTAAAGAATGGGTTGTTTTCAATTTCGTTCCAATCAACCGTGTCAATCGCCACATCACCCATTTGTGATAGGTATGCTCGTACTTCAACGCCAAACTCTTGCTTCAAGTACTGTTTAGCAATTGCACCAGCAGCAACACGCATCGCCGTTTCACGCGCTGACGAACGGCCGCCACCACGATAATCACGGATGCCATATTTTTGATGGTAAGTGTAGTCGGCATGACCTGGACGGAATTTATCTTGAATGTCTGAATAATCTTTTGAACGCTGATCGGTGTTCTCAATTAGCAGGCCAATAGAAGTACCCGTGGTTTTACCTTCAAAGACACCTGAGAGAATTTTAACTTGATCCGGTTCGCGTCGTGCGGTGGTGTAACGCGATGTGCCTGGACGGCGACGATCAAGATCAACTTGTATCATCTCTTCTGAAATTTCTAACCCCGGAGGGCAACCGTCTACGATACATCCTAATGCGATACCGTGACTTTCTCCGAATGTTGTTACTCGGAAATGTTGTCCGATACTATTTCCTGCCATTGCGTCCTCAACTTTTAAGCTGTGAATGACCTGCTCACAGCGTTTCTTCCTGATGTTGGTAGATTCATAGTCGCTTGATTATCCATTGATGTAAACCCCTAAAAGAGAACAAAATCCGCGACACAAATAAAAAAAACGCCATGCACTAAGCCGTACATGGCGTTTAAAAATCACTCTTAATGCTGAAAATTAATCTTTATAGATAGAAAACTCATCAGCATGTTCAAGCATTTGATCGCGAGTCAGTAAGAATACGCCGTGACCGCCGTTTTCAAACTCTAACCAAGTAAATGGAATATGTGGGTACTGCTCCATCATGTGAACCATTGAGTTGCCCACTTCACAGATCAAGAAACCTTTCTCAGTTAAGTAATCTGGTGCGTTAGCTAAGATACGACGTACCAGTTTTAGGCCATCAGTACCCGCTGCTAAGCCCAGTTCTGGCTCGTGAGTAAACTCTTCTGGCAAACTGTTCATGTCTTCTGCGTCCACATAAGGTGGGTTTGAGACAATCACGTTGTATTTCTCTTTTGGTAAATCACGGAATAGATCGGAACGGATAGGGAAAACTTGTTGCTCTAGACCATGATCTTGAACGTTAAGTTCTGCTACTTGCAGAGCATCCGTTGAGATATCAATCGCATCAACTTCTGCATCAGGGAACGCATTCGCACAAGCAATCGCAATACAACCACTGCCCGTACAAAGATCCATAATGCGTGTTGGCTCTTCAATTAACCAAGGCTGGAATTCAGCTTGAATCAATTCACCAATTGGCGAACGCGGTACAAGAACACGCTCATCAACGAAAAACTCAAGGCCACAGAACCAAGCCTTATTGGTAAGGTAAGCCGTTGGCGTACGTTCATTAATACGCTTAACCACGCGCTCAACAATTCTCATTCGCTCGCTAGTAGTCAAGCGTGAGTTCAACACGTGTGGAGGCACATCGATTGGCAGGTAAAGGGTTGGCAAGATAAGCTGAACCGCTTCATCCCATGCATTGTCGGTACCGTGGCCATAAAAAATGTTCGCAGCATTAAAGCGGCTTACTGTCCAACGAACCATATCTTGAAGCGTGTGTAATTCTGATACCGCTTCTTCTACAAAAATCTTATCCAAACTTGCCTCCGAAAAGCGCTACAATACTGCTTAATGAAATTAACCCTGTTGTGTTAACCATAATTTTATACCTATGAGCCAAAAAGACACCAACGCTGATGACGATTTCGCCCTATTTAGGGATGCAGTACAAGGCGTAAAAAAGTTGCCACAGGATACCATAGTCCAGCAACCAAAAAAGAATACTAAGCAAAAAGAAATCAAGCGAACTGCTCGAGAAGGCAGTGATGCGGAGTTTTACTTCTCTGACGAGTTTGTTCCTCGCCTAAATGAAGAGGGACCAACTCGCTATGCGCGCGATGATGTCTCAACTTATGAGGTAAAAAGATTACGCCGCGGTGTGTATGTACCTGACGTTTTCTTAGATATGCATGGGATGACACAAGTAGAAGCCAAACGCGAGTTAGGCGCCATGCTGGCCTACTGCGTAAAAAATGATGTGCACTGTGCCTGTGTTCAACACGGTATCGGTAAGCACATACTTAAGCAGAAAGCCCCTTTATGGCTGGCTCAACACCCAGACGTAATGGCCTTTCACCAAGCCCCATTGGAGTTTGGTGGCGATGGTGCATTATTAGTGTTGCTGTCGATTCCGGAAAAATAGAGAGGTCGAGAGTCGGGATCGAGCTACGCTCTATGGAACGCTTCGCTTCTAGATTTGAGGTTCGAGAAGCGAGAGGCGACGGCGGTTAGTTCTCGTAAAAGATTCCCGACTACGCTCCTTCGTCGCTATCGAGAATGACGGAATTTAAGTTTCTCGAATCCGCATAACTCAAACAGATTTCCGATTACGCCCTATCATCGCTATCGAGAATGACGGCATCCAAATTTCGAACGTTTATCGTCATCCTAAAAACCAAGCGAGTAACCCTCTCGGCTCTCAAGCGCAGCGCTCTAGATTCTCGCTTCTATATTACTCGCTTCTAAACTCTCGCTTCTTAAGCTATTTACGCAGTTCCGTTGGGATCGGTAGCTCTGAGGTTTTTAAGTTCGGTCTCTGCCCGCCACGTTTTCGGTATTGCTTCAATTGGAAAACATACGCCAGAATTTGTGCCACTGCGGTAAATAGACCATCGGGGATCTCTTGCTCTAGCTCGGTTGAATGGTAGAGGGCGCGAGCTAAAGGCGGGGCGGGAATAATGTAAATATTGTGCTCACGAGCAACCTCACGGATTTTCATCGCCATGTGATCAACCCCTTTTGCCACCACTATTGGAGCACGGTCATTTTTTTGATCATAACGTAGCGCAACAGAAAAGTGCTCTGGGTTGGTAACGATAACATCTGCCTGAGGCACATCAGCCATCATACGACGCTGCGCCGCTTCACGTTGCAACATCCGAATACGACCTTTCACTTCCGGCTTACCTTCGGTTTCCTTGTATTCGTCCTTAATCTCTTGCTTGGTCATTTTCAGTTGATTGGCGTGTTGCCAAATCTGAAACGGTATATCGATCGCCACTACAATCAGCAGTGAACAACTGATCAGTAAAATAAAGTTAAGTAGGATATCGAGGGCGTGGAAAATGTTTTGCGGGTAAACATCCAAGCTCAATTGGAATAAATCTTCTTTCGCGGCATCAATCAGATAAAACGCCATGCCGGAAACCAGCGAAACTTTCAAAATTGACTTAATCAACTCAACCCAACTTTGCATGCCCACCATTCGTTTAAGGCCACTAAGCGGGTTCATTTTCGACGCTTTCGGCATTGCAGCTTCAACAGAAAAGCTCACCCCACCGATACCCGCCGCGCCCACTAAGGCGGCGATGAACAAGACAAACAAGATCAACAGCAGTGGAAACAACAAGCCGCCCATCGAGCCCAAGACGATATCAAACAGCTTATCGAGATCAAATATCTCTTCGCGCGAGAGGTTGAATAAACGCCCCATCACATTAAACAATGCGCGCGCCAATCCCTCGCCAAACCACATCAGGGCGACCGAACCGATAACTAATACTGAAACTGACGCCAACTCTTTTGACCTTGCAACCTGCCCTTTTTCTCGGGCCTGTTGCAAGCGCTTGGGCGTGGCGTCTTCGGTACGTTCTTGACCGTCTGATTCTGCCAATTCAGTCTCCTAAGACCATGACTAACAAGATAAGCGAATAAAGCGACAGATCTGCTGCTCGCCTTGTAGCCAAATCAACTCATAGTGAGTAAATAGACCACCGATAATGTACCAACACAACAGCAAACCAACGATTAGAGCGAAGGTAAAACCGAGAGCAAAGATGTTCAACTGCGGTGCGGCACGCGTCATTACACCAAACGATAAGTTAATCGTCAGCAGCGCAATAATCCCTGAGAGTGACATACTCAAGGCCAGTTTAAACATCGTGCCAAGCCAAGTAGCAAGCTCACGAAAATCAACTGCCGTTAATGCTCCAACACCAATTGGGAGAGATTTGAAACTCATCACCACCAGCATCAACATCTTTAAGTGCCCATCGGTCGCCAGAAAGAACATGGTCGCGAGAAACATGAAGAGTTGGCCGAGCAGTGGCGTATTTTGACCATTGGCAGGATCGACCATGGATGCAAAACCCAAGCTTGACTGCATACCCAATATTTGACCCAAGATAACAAAGATCTGGATCATAAACTGAGTGACGGTGCCCATTGCAACCCCAATCACAATTTGCTCAAAGGTGACCACAAAACCTTCAAATGAGAGCAACTCAATCGCCTCAGGTACTTTAGGAACCGAAGGCATCACCGCGAAGGTAATCGCTAACCCCAGATAGAGCCTTACACGCGTTGGCACAAAGCGTGCGCCTGTCACCGTCATGACCATCAGCATGGCAGCAATACGGGTATAAGGCCAAAAGTAATTAGCAATCCAATCTAGAACGATACTCGCGGGGTATTCCATCTCAAATCCTAATAGAGCACTTGCGGTAAGCGTTCAATGATCGAGTAGAAATATTCCGTCATCATCTGAGTCATCATGTGGGCAAAAAACATCAAGGCCAACAAGGTGATCACCAAACGAGGCAAGAAACTCAGCGTTTGTTCGTTGATGGAGGTGGCAGCTTGGAAAATAGCAACCACAAGGCCCACTAGCAGACTCGGAATGACGATGGCACACACCATGATCAATACCATCCACAGGGCATCGCGAAACAGCTCAACAAACATCTCAGGAGTCATGATTTTCTCCCGTCACAAGGCAAAACTGCCGGCTAAGGTTGAGAGGATTAAGTTCCACCCATCCACCAGCACAAACAGCATCAGTTTAAACGGTAGCGACACAATCATTGGCGAGAGCATCATCATACCCATTGCCATTAGCACTGATGCCACCACTAAGTCGATAATCAAGAAGGGTAAAAACAGCATAAAGCCAATTTGGAAAGCGGTTTTCAATTCAGAGGTGATGAACGCTGGGATCAACACCGCCATCGATACCTCTTCAGGCGCTGTCGCCGTTGAGCCAGAAATATTAACAAAGGTTTCCAGATCTTTGACTCGCGTCTGTTTGAGCATGAAATCTCTCATTGGCTCTTGGGCAAGATCGAAGGCTTGACGAGCAGTCACTTGCTCATTGATATAAGGCTGTACGGCGGTTTCGTTAATCTTATTTAACACGGGCGACATGATAAAAAAGGTCAAGAAGATGGCGATACCGATGATCACTTGATTCGATGGTGTTTGTTGTAGACCCATCGCTTGGCGCAAGATCGACATCACTACCACAATTCGGGTAAATGAGGTCATCAAAATAACCATTGCCGGCAAAAAGCCCAACATGGTCATTAACGCTAAGATTTGTAAGTTAACCGAATAATCTTCGCCGCCATTGGCATTAGTGGTCACGGTAAAAGCTGGAATGCCTCCACCACCGGAACCTGCGATCATATTGGTTGATAACGTTCGGGCTGCGCCTTGTTCTTGTTCCATGGCTGACACTGTCACCGAATTACTGGCAACCTTGCTGTTAATTGGGGTATCAAGCTCTTCCGATGCAACAGAGAAACTTGAAAAAATAGCCAAGACAAACGCCAAGATAAATGACGACAAGTGATTATTTTTTATCATTTTTTTTCAGTAGCTGAGTCAGTTGATTTGCAAACGGACTGCTCGCCAGCTCCTCCTGAGACAAAGGTTTTTCCAGCTTAGAAATCAGTTGTATTGATTGCGGAGTCACGCCAACCAAAAACTGCTCTTCTCCAGCCTGGACAATAATGATCCGTTCACGTGTCCCGACCGCAACTTGGCGTACCACATTGAGGCCTTTTTGATTGGTCATGGTGGGCACTCGCATGCGCTTTAACATCCATGCCAACAAAAGGATTAGGGCTATAACGAACAAGAGCGACCCAAAGGTGGTCGCCCAGTCAAATTGGCTAGAAGGTGCGGCTGGCGCACCAAAAGCCGTTGGAGAAAGCAGTAATAGCCAATATAAATTAGGCTTCATACATTACCTTAGCTTCTTAATACGCTCAGTTTGGCTGATCACATCGGTCAATCGAATACCAAATTTATCGTTCACCACAACCACTTCGCCATGCGCAATCAGTGTGCCGTTCACCAATACATCCAGTGATTCACCCGCTAAACGCTCTAGCTCAACCACTGAGCCTTGGTTTAATTGCAATAAGTTACGAATACTGATTTGCGAACGGCCTACTTCCATCGAAATGGTAACAGGGATATCCAAAATGGTATCGAGCTTACGACGTTCATCATCAGAAATTGGCGATGAAGTATCTTGCAGTTCATCAAACTGCGCCGACATCACTTCATCAACATCAATACTCGGAGCGCTTGGATCTTCACCTAATGCCGCCGCCCATTCGTCGGCTAGTCTTTGGTCGTCACTTGGTTCCATACCTAAATACCTATTTAATCGTCTTAATCTTCAATCTCGCCATCATCACGTTCCAAGTCGGAAATAACATTTTTTCCAAGGAACGCGATATCAGTTTTCACCACATCAGGGCGTCGGATTTTTTCTGAAATTTGAATCGCCATTTTCTCACCGGAGCGGCCCATCTTAACTCGATAGGTTGGCAATTCTTCTACAAACATCACCGCGTTTTCAGGCATATCAACGGGGATAATGTCACCCGGTTGTAACTCCATCAAATCACGCAATGAAATATCTTTTTCGAGTAAGTCGACACGGAAATTCACCGGAACATCCATGATCTCTTCACGCAGAGCACTACTCCAACGTACGTCGGTTTCCATTTTATCGGACTGAACACCGGCATCGAGCAATTCACGAATCGGCTCAACCATGGAATATGGCATCACCATATGGAAGTCACCGCCGCCGCCATCCACTTCAATATGGAATGAACTCACCACAATCACTTCTGTCGGGCTCACGATGTTCGCCATGCTCGGGTTCACTTCTGAATCGAGGTATTCAAACTCAACCCCCATGACTGGCGACCAAGCTTCTTTATAATCTTCGAATACAATTTTTAGCAGGAGCTGGATAATACGACGCTCGGTAGGAGTAAATTCACGCCCTTCGATACGCGCATGGAAACGACCATCGCCACCAAAAAAATTTTCAACCAAAATAAACACCAAACGCGCTTCCATAGTGATGAGCGAGGTGCCTTTTAAAGGTCTAAAACGCACCATGTTCAAACTGGTTGGTACGTATAAGGTGTTTTGGTATTCGCCAAACTTCATCATCTGGACACCGTTGATCGAAACCTCAGCGGTTTTTCGCAACATATTGAACAGACTGATACGCATATGACGAGCAAAACGCTCGTTGATCAATTCAAGCGTCGGCATTCGACCGCGGACAATGCGGTCTTGGGAAGAGAAATCGAAGTCTACCGCATCACTGTCAGCGACGACATCATCTTCGACGTCATCAACATCATCGACGCCATGCAATAGCGCATCAATTTCGTCTTGGCTTAATAGATCGGTCACACTAATTCCTACTGAATAACAAAGTCAGTGAACAACACGCGTTCAATCACGGGTTGGCCTACTGCGCGAGTCAAACTCGCTTTAATATCATCGGTTGCTTTTTGGCGCAACTCGACGCGCCCGTTGGCGTTACGCAGCTGCTCAACCGTTGCTGATGCAAACGTGCCAAGCAGCGAACTTTCAATCAACGGCGAATGGTAACGTGCCAAATTTTCATTCTCAAAACCACGCACCATTAACTGAACGTTAATTTGTACCAGACGATCTTTTTTATCGCCGGTCACATTGAATAGAAATGGCTGAGCAATATTAACATAGGAAACTGGCGCTTCCGCAGCGGCCGCGGTCTGTTGCGCACCTTGCTGTGATGAAGCGGCATCGTCTGAGCCCATCAAGAAAAATGCGGCACCGCCACCACCAAGTAATAGCACTACCACCGCGACAATGATGATAATGAGTTTGCTTTTACTCTTAGGAGCGCCGTTTTCTACTTCTTCTGCTGCCATAGTTTAACTTTCTCTAACTATTCAATTCGTTAATACTCTAACGCCTAGTCTAAGCGTAATAACTGATTCCATCACGCTTTGTCGCCACATTCAAATCAAGTTTGACGTCTGGTTCAAGGTTTTCTTCACTTGTTGCATGCTGATCGCTGCTACCTTGACCAAATCCACCTTCATTTGCTGCTGCATAGCCATTTTGCTGCTGCCCTGAAGCTTGCTGTTGCACAGAGGTATCGCCCAATTGCAAGCCCTGCTGAGCCAACATTTCACGTAGACGCGGCATCGCTTGTTCAACAATGTCACGGGCTTGCGAGTTCGCTACCGTAAAATGCACATTGGTTCCATCACCATTCATATTCATGCGGATCTGCATTCGGCCCAGCTCTGGCGGGTCGAGACGAATATCAATGTTTTTCAAATTCTTCGATAGCATCATTTGCACCCGCTCTGCCACTTGCTCACTCGCCATCTCGCGATTAAGTGGCATTGGCGGTTGTTGAGCGACTTGCTCTGGGCGAATTTGATTGTTTAACCCCTGAGCCCCAGCCGTTTGCCCCAACTGCTGTGCAAGTGCTGCTTCAATGCCTGCGGGAGCTTGACCATCGGCTGACGAAGCGAGTTTACCCGCCACTGCGGTGCCTTTTAAGCCCATCGCCGCTTGCATGATTTGTTCAGCCTGCGCAGTACTATTAACCGGTGCAGTTACAGTTTGCAACTGTTGCGCAGCAGAAGCATCCATCGGCGCTGTCGGGGTTAATACCGCCGCATTGATAGCACCATTACTCGCAGCCGCTGCATTACTTGCTTGCGCCGCTGATGTTTGCGCTGAATGTTGCGACTGGTTCTGCGCTTGCTGCAAAATTGCCGCAGACTGCGCATTACCTTTTAGAACAACCTCTTCTTTGCCTAATTTTGCCGTATCGCCGCTGCTAGTTTGGCTGCTCGCTTGACTATTCCAGGCAATTGCAGCGCCTTCAATTTTTTCTTTTCCTTCGGTGTCTTGAGCGATCACCGAGTTACCCACCGAGTCTACTGTCGCTGGATCTTGAATTTCAGCTTGCGCTTGAGAAGTGGTTTGACCCATCAACGCCGCCAGTTCTGCTTTTTGTTGTTCACTCAAATTTTGCGAATTAATCTTGGTGAGATCATCCTCAGTGACATTGGCAGATTGACCCGCTATCGAAGCTTGAGCCTCTGTCATCAAGGTTGCTTGCCCGTCAATGAGCTCAACGTCAGCTTCTAGCGCTGTCGCTTCTTGTGGTGGCAAAGGCTTGCCGTCTTTTGCTTGTAGCGATTTTACTGATTGGTCTAATCGGCCTAAAAACTGTTGGTTTTCCGCCAAAGCTTGTTCAACCTGCGCTGAATCAGAGCTTGATTTTTCGATGAACTTTTCCAATTGTGGTGGAATTGAGGTCGCGTTGTGCTCGCCATCATCCGTCGCGCTTTTTTGTGCCTTTTGTTGTTCGCCAGTACCGAGAGCGTCACCATCGAGTAGCGCTTGCTCTGAGCTGGCATCATCCAGCATCATGGCTTCGTCGCCTTGCTCTGTGGTCGCAGACGCCACTTCAACCTCAGCATCCGCTGCGACTTCGGCATTCACTTTTGCCTCGGCCTCACCTTTGGCTACATCTGCTTTAGTTGTATCCGCTTTAGATTCACCCTTAATAAATGCCGTCAACTTAGCAAAAAAACCTTCGTCTTCACTGGATTCCGTCGTTGTGGCTTGGCCATCGACAACGCCTTTAGTGGCTTTGGTGACTTCAGTTGATGGGGATAAATTCACATTCATTATTCGCAGACTCACTCTCGGCTAACGCGCACGCATATAACAATCACTAATGACTGCCATGACTTGCCAAGCACAAACGCTGACAAGCATAGATAGTCACTTAATGGCCGGTAATAGCCATCAATATAATTGTGATTAAACAAGCAAGATACGCGCCAACTACTGAGCTAGCTGAGTAGTGAACGAGTATGTTTAACGGGAGCGCTCTATAGAAATGGCATGGTCGATTTAGAGCGTACGGCGAGAGTATTGCAGGGTCGAAAACTCATCCATTTGCTTTTGCTCACGGATGTTTTCTAGCCGCTGCTTCTCTTTCTGCTTTTTCTCAATCATCCATTCATAAGAACGACGTTGTTTACGACACTCTAACCAATGCGCTTCGCAGTTATCGACTTGATCTTTGAAATGAGATTCAGCCTGTTTCTGCTTTGACAAGGTATTGTCGAGCGTGGTTAAAAAGCGGTTCAAGTGAGTATATTGGCTGGCGGTTAAGCCTTGTTTACCACGATCAATCAACTGCTGGCAGTAATCGAGACGATACTTTTCGATTTGTTCGAGCTGTTGATAATAACCATGTAGTTCACTCCGTGCTTGGTTCAGCGCTAACACCGCTTGGTTTTCGCGTTCTTTGACTTGCTCAACCAGAAACTCGAGTGCGTTATCCATCTATTACTCTCCTTTTAATAAGCGGCCAAGCATATTGACGCACATATCGTAAGGGACACTCTCTTTCATGCTTTGCTGCAAGAAGGCATCTAGTTTTGGTTTTAAGGTAAAGGCAGCGTCGATCGCTTGATCGGTCCCTGGCTTATAAGCACCAATAGAAACTAAATCTTGGTTCTTACGGCAAATTGATAATACCTGACGCACTGCTTTTGACATCAGCACATGCTCATCCGTGGTAATTTGTGGCATAACACGACTGACGGACTTCTCAACATCAATGGCTGGGTAGTGGCCCGCATCCGCCATTTCACGTGATAACACTACGTGACCATCCAAGATAGCGCGGGATGCATCGGCAATGGGATCTTGTAGGTCATCACCTTCGGTTAAGACGGTAAAAAAGGCGGTAATAGAACCTTGCTCTGGACTGCCGTTGCCGGCACGTTCCACCAAAGCAGGTAGCTTAGCAAACACCGATGGTGGATAACCTTTGGTCGCCGGAGGTTCGCCAACCGACAAGGCAATTTCACGCTGAGCTTGAGCAAAACGCGTTAGAGAGTCCATTAACAATAATACATCTAAGCCTTGGTCGCGGAAGTACTCAGCAATAGTGAGGGCGGTTTGACACCCTTTAAGACGCATCAGTGGTGATGAGTCAGCGGGCGCGGCGACAACGACAGAACGTTGCCTGCCGTCAACACCTAAAATCTCTTCGATAAATTCTTTTACTTCACGGCCACGTTCACCAATCAAACCCACCACGACCACTTGTGCTGTCGTGCCGCGAGTCATCATGCCTAGCGTCACCGATTTACCTACACCCGAACCGGCAAATAGGCCTATACGTTGCCCTTTACCGACCGTCAATAAACCGTTGATCGCTTTTAAGCCTACATCGAGAGGTTCGGTAATCGGTTTGCGTGATAGCGGGTTGATGGGCTCGGCATTAAATGAAGCGCGTTTATCGGTATAAATAGGGCCAAGACCATCAAGTGGGTTACCGACACCATCAATCACCCGGCCAAGCAATTCCATTCCAACCGGAAGCCCGGTTTCGCTGGTCAAGGGCGTCACTTTCGCCCCCGGCATGACGCCTGTAATTTGCTCACTTGGCATCAAAAAGAGGTTTTCACCGGAAAAGCCCACCACCTCAGCTTCCATTTCGCCGTGCATGGTTTCCACTTTACACAAACTGCCAATTGGCGCTCGGCAGCCCGTGGCTTCCAATGTCAAACCCACTACGCGCACGAGCTTTCCTGACGCAACAGGGCGACAGGTTAACCCTTTGGTTTTGTATTGTGAGAGTCGATCAGCCAGCTGCAGCACTATTCGCCGCCTTGATGGCGATTAGAGCCACAAAAGCTTTGTAACACGCTACGAATTCGCTCTTCCATACGATAATTGACGCTAGAATCGCCCGCTTCAATCTGCACATCGCCACGATTCAAAGCCGGTTCAGCCAATAACGTCCAATTTCTGAATTCAAGGCTTTCTTCACCATAAGAAGAACGAATGATTTCCACATCATCAGGATGCAGTTTTAATGTAATGGCATGGCCAGAGACAGGCAGAGCTTCAACCGATTGCTTGATGGTATCAAGAACCACTTGTGGGTTAGTTTGCACTTCAACATGCACCACTTCTTTCACCAAGGTTAGCACCATATCAACCAGCTGTTTCTCGACTTGAGCGTTCATTAGCTCGAGTGGCTGAGCAAATTGGTTTGCAAGATTCACGAACGTTTGAACTTGCTGTTGAATAAATTCTTGGCCTGCCGCAACGCCTTCGATTTTACCCGATTCAAGACCTTCTTGATGACCTTCTTCCAGCCCTTGCTCTTTGCCTTTATCGTAACCTTGTTTAAAGCCCGCTTCTTGGCCTTGATGTAACCCTTCCTGATACGCCTGTTGCTTAATCAGTTCGATCTCTTCATCGGTCAATTCAGCAGGAACATCAACTTCAGGCTCACTAAAGCTTGGCATCCAACCCGGATCGTAATTCATCGCGGTTTCGCGTGCTTGCGAGCGATTTTCAGAAGTGTAGTCAGGCAAACCCCATTTCTGCGGTTTCTCTACTTGTTGATCGTCATCGAGGCGTAAAAAGCCACGTTTTCTCTCACCAGACATGTTCGTTTACCTGTAACAGCAAATAATTAGAGGAATTCGTCCGCGCCGCCAGACAGCATAAGCTCACCGGCATCAGCCATACGACGAGCAATCGCCAGCACTTCTTTCTGTGCGGATTCAACGTCAGAGACTTTAATCGGAGGCATCGCTTCGAGATCATCACGCATCATCTCAGCGGCACGCTTAGACATGTTCTTGAAGATCTTATCACGTAGACCATCATCGGCACCTTTAAGTGCTCTTTGCAGAACATCTTGCGGTACGTCACGCAGCAATTTCTGAATACCTTGGTCGTCGACTTCGATAAGGTTTTCGAACACAAACATCAAATCTTGGATTTGCGTTGCCATATCTTCGTCTTGGTCGCGGATTTGCTCCATCAAGACGCCTTCGACGTTGTTGTCCATGTAGTTCATGATCTCTGCCGCCGCCTTCAGGCCGCCAATCTTGGCTGCTTGAGCGCCCGCTTGACCTGCAAACTGTTTCTCCATGATTTCGTTCAATTCCGCTAGTGCCGATGGTTGAACTTCTTCAAGGTTAGCAATACGCATCATCAAGTCTAAACGGTCACGTTCTGCAAACTGCGACAAGATTTCCGCAGACTGATCGGGATCGAGGTACGATAAGACAATAGTTTGAATCTGTGGGTGCTCGTTGATAATGATGCTCGCCACTTGACGTGGGTCCATCCATTTCAATGAATCGAGGCCTTTAGAACCGGTGCCCAACAAAATTTGGTCAACAAGGTTATTGGCTTTATCTTGACCCAATGCCGCAATCAAGGTGTTGCGCATAAAGTCTTCGCTGCCCATACCAATGTTGGTGTACTTCTGGATATCTTCCAAGAATGCACGGTGCACCGCACCAACTTTATCTTGGCTCAGATCCGCCGCGCGCGCCATCGCGCTACCCACGCGTTGCACTTGCTTCGGTTCAAGGTGACGAATAATGCCTGCAGCATCTTCTTCATTTAGGCTGAGCAATAAAATTGCTGCTCGCTCTTCACCAGGAATGGTTGAGATGTCGATAGTGTTTTCAGCAATATCCCCACCTTGTTCCTGCGGTACGATTTCGTTAGCCATCTTTCATCCAGTTCTTCACTACTTGCGCAGCCAACTCTGGTTCGTTTGCGACCAGAGCGCGCACCGCTTTTAATACGTCTTCATCTTTATGCAAGTTCGGCAAATCAATGCTAGAGCCAAACTCAAACAATTCACCACCATCTAGATCACCACCAATTAGGCTAGTTTCACCGTCAATACCGATTGGCATGCCGTCAGGGCCATAAAGTTGATCATCTTCTTCAGCGGCTGGGTTAAGCAATTTCTTCATTGCCGGACGAACCAGCACTAAGACAACAATCACCACCACCAGCGCGCTGGCAAACCAACGAACCCAATCGTTAAAGTTTGGATGTTCCCAAATTGGCGCATCAACAATGCTTTCCATTTCAGGCTCAGCAAATTGCATACTCAAAACATTAAGTAAGTCGCCACGATTTTGGCTAAAGCCAACCGCACCAATCAAAACTTGGCGAATCGAGTTAAGCTCAGACTCTGACAATGGTTGATAAGTCGTGGTGCCTGTTTCTGGGTTCACTACCGGGCGATTTTTGATCGCTACCGCCACCGTTTGTCGATTTACCACGCCAGTCTGACGACGCTCGTGACTGATCGTGGTATCCAATTCAAAGTTACGTGTCGCTTCTTTGTGTACTGAGCCTTGGCCTAACACACTGCCATCTTTCATCTGCGCCACATCTTGTGGAATCGAGGCATCAGCAGGCGGTTGGTTGCTCAAAGCACCAGGGACACCGGCAACCATGCTGCCGTTGTTGTAATCTTCCAGAGTATATTCGCTGCGGGTCGACGGCGTATTAGGATCAAAGCTCTTACGGGTTTGTTCAACTGCGCTAAAATCGAGTTCAATGTCCACCTGCGCGGTATAGTTGCCAAAACCTAAAATAGGGATCAAGACTGAATCGATTTTTTCTCGCAGTGCGGATTCTTGTTTACGCTCAAGTTCGTGCTCTTTACGACGAGCCATTGAGGCTTCATCTTGTGAGCCAGAACTTAGCAGGCGACCATGTTGATCAGTGACCGTAATACGATTGGGTTTCATGCCAGGAACAGCACTGGATACCATATCAACGATCGAGTCAACTTCTTCTTGTTTGAGGTTATTACCAGATTTGAGATTCAAGAACACCGAGGCCGAGGCTTCTTGATTATGACGCACAAAGACACTCTGCTTTGGCAACGCCAACAACACGCGCGCTTTACGCACTTGCTTCATCTCTTCAATCGCTTTTGACAATTGGCGCTCACGACTGAGCTTTAAGCGCTCCAACTCCAAACGTTGTGAAACACCAAAACCCATATCTTGTAGCAAGATGTCATCACCCTCATCGGTTGCTTGGTTTAAACCAGCACGTGCGAGGTTAAGTTTAAGGCCGCTGTATTCACTGACAGGCACCATGACGGTGTTACCTTCCAGCGTATAATCTTGTTTTTGCGAATCGAGATAATCAAGAACAGGGATCAGTTCTTCAGTTTCATAGGCGCCAAGTGGACGTAGTTCCGGCTCTTTCACCCAGAAAAACAGCATCACAATTAAGGCAACACAGATAGAAATAGACAGCACGAGTACGACTTGACGCATAAGGTCAAGATCGCCGACGGCTAAATCAAATTTAGAACTGCTTTTTTCATCAAGATCCGGGTTTTGGCTTGAGCCATCTACGCCACCATGCGCAATCATCGCATTGTCAGACGCTGACTCAGACAAAGCCAAATCTGTTGATTGGTTTCGATCAGACACGGGTGCTACCTAAATTACACTGGCATGTTCATTAATTCTTTATACGCTTCAACCAGTTTATTGCGTACTTGGATAGTGGCTTCAAAGGCAACGCTAGATTTATTTCGAGCGATCATCACATCAGATAACGAGACATTTTCATCACCGCGATCAAAGCGAGTTTGCAGATCGCCGGATGTTTTAGAAAGACTATTGACGTTATTGATGGCATTCGTCAGCAGATCTTTAAAATCTGCTCCAACGGCCTGACCAGTCATTGCCGGTTTGGCGTTTGCCGCATCCAACATCATGGCCTGCATTTCGCTGTTAAATCCATCAATTCTCATCATTACCTCTAATGTCAATTCTTTGACAAGCAACTTCGTTGTATTACTGACGCTGCAAAGAGTATGCCACGCACTATTAAGCCTACGAAAATAGCACGTTAGTTTGGAATATCAATCCCTGCATCACGCATTTTTGCGAGCTTGTAGCGCAAAGTGCGGGGGCTGATGCCTAACTTGTCGGCCATTTCTTTGCGGCGTCCAGCGCACTCAACTAAAGTTTCAAGAATAATGGTGTATTCCTGGTCTCTTAGTTCATTGCCCAAACCCGTTGGCGTCGATAAACCTTTGAAAGCGTCCACTTCTGCGACCGGTTTGATGGTTGGCATCACAACTGAGCCATTTTCCACCACTTGTTGCAAACTGGTAGCATCTTGCCAATCCAATCCTTCCAGCAAAATATGTTCACCACCAATATGGTTATTTTCACTCAGGATCAAGGCGCGTTGCACCACGTTATCCAATTCACGCACATTGCCCGGCCAAGGGTATGAGAGCAGTTTAGCCAATGCCTGCTCGCTCAAACTTGGAACTGGCATGCCCAACTTCTGGCAATGACGTTCCACAAGATGGCGCGCTAGTGGCTCAATATCACCTTTGCGTTCACACAAGGCAGGCCACGCAATTGGGAAAACATTAAGACGGTAATACAAGTCTTCACGGAAGTTCCCTTCTTGAACGTACTGTTTAAGATCTCGGTTACTGGTTGCCAAAACACGCACATCCAGTTTAATGCTCTTACGGCCGCCTAAGCGTTCCACTTCGCGCTCTTGCAATACGCGCAATAACTTGGCTTGTAGGCTCAGATCCATTTCGCTGATTTCATCCAGCAAAATCGTACCGCCTTGCGCTTGTTCAAATTTGCCTGGACACGCCTGCACAGCACCAGTAAAGGCACCTTTCTCGTAACCAAACAGCGTCGCTTCGAGCATATTGTCTGGGATCGCGGCGCAGTTGATCGCCACAAATGGGCCATTTTTACGTAATGAGGCATTGTGAATGTAACGCGACATCACTTCTTTACCTGAACCACTCGGGCCAAGCACCATGACGTTGGCATCAGTACGAGCGACTTTGTCAGCCAATGCCAGTAGCTTCAAACTTTTCTCATCAGCGACGACTGCATCACCGTTATCATCTGATTTGACGGGGGCATAACGACTGACCATATTCAACAGAACTTCTGGTGCAAAAGGCTTTGCCATGTAATCGATAGCGCCATCTTTCATCGCTGAAACGGCATCTTCAATATTGGCGTAAGCCGTCATCAGCAATACCGGTAAATTAGGCCAGTGTTGCTTGATGTTGCGTAGCAGCGCAAGACCGCCCATGCCAGCCATTTGAACATCAGACACAACAATGTCCACGGCATTCGATTTCAGCTTCACCAATGCGTCTTCCGCACTGTCCGCTTCAAGCCATTCGTAGCCAGCAAGCGCTAAGGTGTCAACGAGTGCTTCGCGTAAACCTTCGTCATCTTCTACGATAAGTACCTTGCTTTGAGCCATGTTATTCTCCAGTCGTGACTGATTGGTCGAGTTGGGGAGCACTTTCCAGTGGTATGCACATGGTAAAACATGCTCCATCCCCTTCCTCAGAAATGAGTTCCAATTTTCCGTCGTGCGCGCGACAAACCATCTGTACTACCGCTAAACCAAGGCCAGTACCTTGTGAGCGAGTGGTAAAGAAAGGTTCCATAATTTTTTGCTGCAATTCTTTCGCAACACCCGGCCCACTGTCTTGCACCGAGATCTTTAATTCGTTATTTACCGGACGGAAAAAGACATCAATTTGTGACTCTTTGCCCGCAATTTGAATCGCGTTCATCACCAAGTTACTCAGCGCCGACGCTATTGCATTAGCATTACCCAACAGCCGAGTCTCTTCGCCTTCTACTTCTAGGCAATAGTCGATGAGGTTATTCTTCAACGCCGTTTCGACCATAGGTGAGAATTCCGCCACCAATTCGGCAACGGTAAATGCTTTCACAACCTTGTTGTCGCCACCTTTGGCAAACAACAGCATATCATTAACTTGTTTTTCAAGGTCTTGCAGTCGATCAACTAACTTGCTTTGAAAGCGATCTTTTGTCGCTGGCGGTAAATTTGGCGCCGCAAGATTTGAGGCATAAAGCATCGCGCTCGAGAGTGGTGTTCTCACTTGATGTGCCAAGGATGCCACCATTCTTCCTAACGAAGATAAGCGCTGTAGATCACTAATGCGTGACTGCAATAAACGGGTCTCGGTCAGATCCGTAATCAGAATGAGCTGTCCCGTCGCTGAAGCAGAGATGGCTAAACGCACTTTACGTCCATTGCGTAACGAAATCTCATGGCCATCGTCTTCACGTGGGGCAAAAGCCCACTGAATGACTTCAAACCATTTATATCCCACCAATGGCACTTCCAATAGACGTTCCGCTTCTGGGTTTACTTCACGCACCACACCTTGAGTGTCGAGCAGAATAACTCCCGCAGGCATCACATCTAAAACCTGTTTATAGCGTTCTACTTGTTCTTCTAATGAGCCTAAATGGTTGTCCATGGGTTATGCGCCTACGCCGTTTTTTTGCCTTGAATACTACAATGGCCTGACATGCAAAATACACGCCAAGCCATTTGTTTTTAATTTTCAACAACTTAATGCAACGCCATTATTTTGACACTACGGAAAACTAACGTTGAAGATTGTACTTTCGCATCTTCTCAACCAAGGTAGTACGACGCATACCCAGCATATCAGCAGCACGTGCCACCACACCGGCTTGTGCATCAAGCGCTTGGTTGATCATATTAACCTCAAGCTCTGCCAGCATCTCTTTAAGATTCAATCCTTCTGGCGGTAGAGCTTGTGGTGCGTGTTCATTATCAGCAAATACATCGAGCTCATCCAAACTAAAATCGTCAGAGAAGATGTTGTGTAGTACGTCACGCTCTTGCTCTTCAACCGAAACCAATGGGTTCGATTCTGGCTGAAATTCAGGAATATCACTATAACGATACTTAGTTGGCAAGTGATTGACGTCGACCAAACTGTTGGGATAAAGGATGATCATTCGTTCGACTAAATTGGCTAACTCACGCACGTTGCCTGGCCAATCATGTTCCATTAAGGAGTTGATTGCCCGTGGCGTAAAGCAGATTGGTTGTGCCCCTTCTGCTTGCATACGCGTCATCAGTTCTTGCAACAACAAAGGAATGTCTTCCTTACGATCACGCAAAGCTGGCATTTCAATCGGGAAAACATTAATTCGGTAGTAAAGATCTTCTCGGAAAGATTCGTCGCTGATCATGATGTCTAAATTGCGATGCGTTGCGGCAATCACGCGAACATCAGCACGAATAGTGTTGTTGCCACCCACTCGCTCAAAACAGCGCTCTTGCAACACACGCAGTAGTTTCACTTGCATTGGCATTGGCATGTCGCCAATTTCATCAAGGAATAGCGTGCCGCCTTCTGCTAACTCAAAACGGCCTTTACGCGCGGTGATCGCACCTGTAAACGCGCCTTTTTCGTGGCCAAATAACTCACTTTCCAACAAATCAGGTGGAATCGCACCACAGTTGATTGGCACAAAAGGCCCACCGCGGCGAGAAGAATGATAATGAATATTGCGCGCCACCACTTCTTTACCCGTTCCCGACTCACCAAGAATCAAGACATTGGCTTCCGTCGACGAGACTTGCTCAATCAGGTGACGGACATCTTTAATGCCACGGCTCTGACCAACTAGGCTACGAAAGAGCGTATTTTTGCGTGCAGAAGAAACAACGTTAACACCTTTGCGACCAAGAAAATCCTTACAATGGCGTAAAGCTTCACTCAATTGCGGGTAATTCAGCGGATAAGCGAGGTCACCAACATAGTTAGTCAACTCCTCGGCAAACGTAAACTGCTTGTTGGCGATCAGAAGTGGGATATGACTGGCGCGAGACAGTTTTTCGTTAAGCTTGGTTGCGTGTGCTGGTTGAAGAATAGAACCAATGATGCAACCAGACCAAACGCCTGAAAAGTCTAACGTATCAATTTGTGCTGCATTGACAACTTCGCATGGCTCGCCAACAAAATCTAAAATAGAAGCTAGATTCGTTTGCGCCTGAGCGTCGTCTTCAATAACAAGTAGTTTTGCTAAGCCTTGCATAGATGAGAATGATTGCCTTCATTAAATACTTGAATCGGCCAAACTGATGAAAATCGCGTCTCTTAGTTCGAGTAATTATTAACGACAATCAATTTACAAAATTCGGCAATAAAATAAGCCACTAGGCTAGTTAGTGGCTTCTATTTTATTTGATAAAAAAAATAAGGCAACCAAGCAATTAGGAGGTGTGATATTAAGCCAAGGCTATTTCTTTTAAATATCTAAATAATTTAACCTTTTTTAATGATTTTATTACATCCCTACATCTTGCGCAGTTAGGTTATGAAACTCTGTTGGTATCTGATCCCACGCCGATTTGATCTCACGAATAATGTCAATCACATCATCCAAAGGTTGAGGGTCATTCTTATGATTTGCGGCAGTGATCTGCGTAATCATAAATTCGTAGAGTTGATCCAAGTTTTGCGCAATATCTCCACCATCATCCATCGATAAACAACTGCGTAAACTAATGATGATGTCGAGCGCTTTACCTAAACGTTCACCTTTTACAGGAATATTTCCTTGCTGCATTGCAGCCTTGCCTTGAATCAAGCGCTCAATTGCGCCCGCCATCAGCATCTGAACGATTTTATGCGGGGAGGCCGCGGTGAGCTGGCTATCTACCGATACCTTCTTATAAGCCTGTAATGAACCGCGCATAGCATTCCTCTTCTACAAAAACTTTTTATATTGCTGCACGGACTTATTGCCGTGACGATACTTATATAATGTTTGACCGATCAATGTGGTTTTGCTTTGCATCAGCAGCACCACATTTTGAGTCTCTTTGATTGCTTGTTGCCACTGCTCAGTTTGAGATAATTGTGGCAACTCGTCTATCGTGCAGAGCAGTCTCTGCAACAATTGTTCTCTTTTATCGACCAACTCAGTGATTTCTTCAGTGTTAATGTCACTGGCTGAAAGCTCACTCTTTATTATGTGATCTATATCACTTAACTGCTTAAGTTGTTCGGTGAAATTATCGGTTGAGTGCACTCATCATCCCCGCTAACTGCGCTTGCATATTGCTGGTTGAATCTTGCATCGCACTAAATTTGGCGTGAGTGCGGTCTTGTAAGCCTTCCATACGACGATCGAGTTTCACTTGATCATCTTGCAAACGGTAGTTTCGTTCAACAAGACTCTGCTCACGAGTTCGCAGCGAACCCTGTACGCCAGTTAAGCCATGGATCGCATCTTCCACTTTTTTAGCGAATCCCTGATTGCCGCCGAAAAAATCTTCCAATTTATTGAAATTGTTGTTCAGTTGGCGATCAAGCATTTCATAGTTTATTTCCAATGAACCCTGACGAGTCGTGGTGATGCCAAATTCCGTCAGTGACTTTAGATCTTGTGGTGCAGGCTCGACCGATTGGGAGAAAACCGCCTTTAAACGTGAATCTGCGCTGCGGATAATGCTGTCACCCGCTAATGGGCCTGCTTGGCCTGTCATTGGATCAAACGTGGCGAGATCTTTCGACAATTGGTAGAACTGGTTATACGCCGAAACGAACTGTTCAATATCTTCACGCACACCTTGACGATCATACTCAATGTCGATTTCCGAAGCTTGTTTACCCGGTTGAGTGCGACCTTTAAGAGTCAAATCGACCCCATCAATCGCATTTTCAATGATGTTATTGTTACTCGATAGCTGAGCAACACCATCAAGCATGACTTTAGAATCTTGCGCGGCTTGCACCTGACTCATACCGCTGTAGGTATCAAATGAGCCTTGTGCCGCTTTTAACGCCTGTTGAGCTTGCTCGATACGCTGTAAATAATCGCGCTGTTCGGGCGGTAACATCTCCATTTTTGCCTGCTTGGCTTGCGCATCATCCATATTACCCGCCGCCAACGCCGCATCAATTTGATCGATTTCATCTTGATGCGCAGCCTTAATGACCGCTTGTTCCGCAGCCAGTTTCTTATCCAGTGCGGCTTGCGCTTCTTTAGGCGTGACATAAGAATCGGTCAGTGTCCCAGAAGCGGTATTGCTCCATCCCGGAATATCGCCCGCTTTTTCACGCGCTTTGTCATCTAGCTGTGGCTCTGGCTCCCAATAAGAATCGAGTAACGTGCCCGATGCAGTTGGTGTCCACCCTGGGATGCGATCTTCTGGTTTGATGTATTTGTTGGCCGCTTGCCCTGCGCCCGCAGCAGCCGCAATGGCTTTTTCGGAAATTTGGTTAACCGGTGTGATGTCTTTTGCCGCATTAGGGTCGACAACCGTTGCCGCCTGTCGGCTTGCATCGGCAATCTCACTATCGACAACCTTTGCCGCATCGATATTGCGTTGGGCGATACGATCGGCGACCAATTGCTCTTGAGGCGTTAAAGGATTCAGCAGTTCTTGAGCCGTGGCACGTGCTTTTTCTAAATCAGAGACACGCTGCTCTAGAGTTTTGTACTCTAACTGCTTCAGAAGGTTATTCGGTTGGTTGGTCTCCACTTTCATGCTGACCGCATGGTCTTGACCAGATAAATCAGAGGCAACAATCAAACGAGGACCGTTGGTATCATTGATCACTGACGCACGCACTCCAGGGTTGCTTTTGCTGCCGTTAATTCCACGGACAACATCGCTTAGCTTAGAGTGCTGTTTTACGTCTACATCGAATGACTTGTTACCAAGCGAAATACGCAACTTGCCCTCACCAAATTTTGCATCGTCTGGAAAAACATCCGAGGCAATCTTATGGCTTTGAGCAAGTTGCAACACATCGACAGCATAACGGCCTGCGATCGCTTCAGTAGTGGCGGTTGCTGACACGACGGCATCATCAGTAGTATCAACCTTTCTTGCCGCAAACGCCTTTTCTTGGCGAAAACTCGCCATCAAGTTTTTCATCGTATCCAGCGACTCTCTGAGTCGGCCGTAGGCACTAACACTGGATTCAATTTTGGTCTGCTCATTGTTAATACGTTGCTGCTTAGGTGCACGCTCCGCCTCAACAATTTTGCCGACCATGGCATTGATATCCATGCCAGAATTCATCCCTACAGGGCCAAAACTCATCTAATCACCTCAAAAATACATTACACCTTATCGATCAACAGCCCTGACGAATAACGCGCTGTTTGTTCTCTAAGACGCCGCAAAACTTCTAACATCTCCTCATCAGGTATCTGGCGAATAATTTCACCAGTACTCTCTTCATAGATGGTCACCACATCTCGTCCGGACGCTTCATCCACCCGAAACGATAAGCCAGTTTGAATGGTCGAGATGAACTCATTCATCTGTTCCACTACTTTCTCACGTTCTTGCTCTGAAAACTTCAGTTGAGACTGAGTCGCTTCCATTGCTTGTTCAATTCCGCGTGAGGTTAACTGGCTTATTTCTGATGCCACAACTGCCTTCGAAGCCGAGGAAGTGCCTTGCGAATTATCATATCCTGAAGCAATTTTAGTGCCACTTTGTGAGCCATGGGACTGGATGTTCGATGCGTAGGACGGTATCTCCATAACAATCTCCCTTCCACCTCATAAGCCAATCAACCTTCAGGTGCTTGGCTTAGTCAGCTCGGTATTGCTTGACCTTAACCCAAGAGACTTAATGCTGCAGTTGGGCTCTGCTTCGCTTGTGCCAAAACCGAAGTACTGGCTTGCTGCAAAATCTGCGACTTGGTCATTTGGGTTGTTTCTTTTGCATAGTCAGTATCACGAATACGTCCACGCGATGCGTTTACGTTTTCATTGATGTTATCCAAATTGCTGATCGCATGATCAAAACGGTTTTGGAAAGCACCTAACGATGCTCGTTGGCTATCAACAGATTTAAGCGCGCTATCAATCACAGAGACCGCTAATTGCGATCCTGCCACTGTGCTCACATCCACGTCAGCGACTGTCACGTCTTTTGCGGCTGCAAAACCGAGATCACTGCCCAGTGCACCACCCACGGTGACTTCGCCTTTCACTTGGTTTGTTGCTGCAAATAACTGCATTTTACCATCTTCGCCCACAGAGGCTTTAACATCGTCGCTTTGACCATTGATATAAGTGGCCAATTGCTCAATATCATCACCTGCTTTCGCGTTGATCGTCAATGACTTCGCTTCACCGTTCGCATCTGAATAATCAAATGTGATGTCAGTGGTGTCCGCTTGTACTCGCCAATCAGGCGTTTTACCGGCTGTCACTTGGTACGTTTTACCACCCATGTTGGCCGTATCTGAACGCATGTCACTCATGGTCAGTTTTACCGCCTCACCCGAGCTTGAACCAATCTGAAAAGATTGGCTACCGTACTGTCCATTCAATAGCTTATTACCACCAAAGGAAGTTGTTTCCGCAATACGATTGAGTTCATCGTTTAATGCTGTCACTTCTTCTTGGATCGCAACACGCTCAGAACTTGAGTTCGAACCGTTTGATGATTGCAATGATAGATCGCGCATACGTTGCAGAATATTGGTGGTTTCATTCATCGCACCTTCTGCGGTTTGCGCAATCGAAATACCATCATTGGCATTTTTTACTGCCATATCCAAACCACGGCTTTGAGATGTTAAGCGGTTTGAAATTTGCAGACCAGCAGCATCATCTTTCGCGCTGTTGATTTTGTAACCTGACGACAAGCGTTCCATAGACTTCTGCATCCCGTCGGTTGCATTGTTTACGTACCGCTGTGCTGTCATTGCAGACACATTCGTGTTTACGTTGATCGCCATAATTGATCTCCTTTGGCATCGGGGCATGCGCCGCAGTGTCTCTCACCTCACTTTGACGCATATCATTTCTCTCAGTCCTTTAACGGCGAGGAAAATGTAACCTTTAGAGAAAAATTCGCTTTTTTTATCATTCAGCTAAATTGATAACAAAAGCGTGAAATTCATCGAAATCTTTTGTTGAGTGGAAATGGCTGAATACAAAAAAACCCAGCCGAGGC